>NZ_BAABAK010000006.1:0-67554 GCF_039537385.1 Pedobacter ginsengiterrae | reverse complement strand
CTTAAGAGCTATTCATCCGCTTTTCTGTTTGAAGACAAATTTTATGTCTACTTTTTCAGTGCCCTCTAATAAAACTGGCAGCTTTTTTTGTGGGGATGAGTTTCCTCTATTTATTTTTTTGCATCTAAGGCATTTTCAATTCTATCAGAAAGATCTTGTAAATGATATTTACTTAAACCAGTTGCAGAACCTGAACCCGCTTTAATTGTACCTTCCAATTCTCTTAGCTGACCTTTCACTACTGATAATACATCACTTTGTGAAGCCGTTAAACCACTTTGCGATGCACCACCTCTGCCACCAGCTAAAATAGCATTTGTAGCGGTAGGCATTGCAGCAGGCTTAACAATAGAAATTAGTTTATCTACATATAATTTCTGCAAGTTTCTTCTGTAAACATCAATTGGCTGATTTGCTTTCAGTTCAGAGAAAATAGATCCATTTAAATCAGCGAATAAGTCGGTAATTTTATAAGCTGATGCGCCATCTAAAGCTTCTGCAGAAATTAATTTGGTTAAAGTACTTGTACTTAAAATTCTGTTGATGGTTGTATTTTGCAGTCTGCCTACAACTTCTAAACCGTCCTGAGAAATGTTATCTAAAATCGGTTTATTTAATAACCAGGTTGGTGTTTTAAATAACTGTGTATCTAAAAACGTCATTGCCTCTTTTTGAGTAGCTGCTGGGGTACGTTCGTAAACAGAACCTGCCTGCTCAACTGTTTTTGGATTTTCATATATACCACCGATGTTTTTAGCAACATGTCCCATATAACGACCAAACTGTGTTGTTAACTGACCGTACATGTTCTCTAAATTAGCATAACCATCGGCAGGTTCTTTAGTCCACTCTGGTAAATTTGTTAAAATTACCTTAAGATTTTTAATACCGTAAGTACTCGCTTTCATTGCATTATCCGATAAATCTTCATTTTGCGAATGCGGATCATCTGGATTAGTTTCGGTGCCGAACCATAATCTACGGTTTTTAGCAGATTCGATAGTCATTTTATTTAAAATTGGCACCTCTTGTTCTGCATTTTTAGTTTCAGGGAAGTACTTATAACCCCACTCTATTGCCCATTTATCATAATCGCCAATGCGAGGATATAATCCTTTTGGCGAAATCTTATCTTCTGGTTGCGCGACATAGTTAAAGCGGGCATAATCCATAATAGATGGCGTGTGCCCATTTGCTTCTACCCATTTTTTATCTCTCAATAATTCGGTAGGAACTGTAGAGCTTGAGCCATAATTATGACGTAAACCTAAAGTATGACCAACTTCGTGAGAAGAAACAAAACGAATTAAATCGCCCATTAACTCATCGCTGAAAGTCATTTTACGAGCTCTTGGATCTACAGCAGCGGTTTGAATCATGTACCAGTCGTGAACCAGTTTTTGAACATTATGGAACCAGTTAATGTGACTTTCCATAATCTCACCACTACGTGGATCTGAGATACTTGGTCCGCTTGCGTTTGCAATTTCAGATGGTTTGTAAACAATAGCCGAATGACGTGCATCATCGATACTCCAGGTAGAATCCTGTTTAAAGCTCGGCGCTTCTCTAGCCATAACCGCATTCTTGAAACCTGCTTTTTCAAATGCTTTTGCCCAATCATCAACACCTGCTTTTAAATACGGTATCCATTTCTTTGGTGTAGCTGGATCGATATAAAAGATAATTGGTTTAACCGGTTCAACCAGTTCGCCACGTTTGTATTTTGCTAAATCTTGTGGTTTTGGTTCTAATCTCCATCTTTTAATTAATTCGATTTCTTTTACACCTTGAGGATTTAAATCAAAATCGGTATATCCAACAGCGAAATAACCTACACGTGGATCGAAATAACGAGCTTTCATTGGCACTTTAGGTAAAATAACCAATGATGTATTTAACTCAACAGTTGATGAACCAGCTGGAGCACCACCCATAGCCGAAGCTGCAGCACCGCCAAAAGGATTTGGAGCAGCAGTTAAGCTATAAGTTTTAACCGTGCTGATTTCTACATTTGTAGGAAAGCTTCTTAAATTTTGAATATAGCTTCTGTCTGCCAGTTGAGCACCCAATCTGAAACGGGTTTTAGACGCAGGAGAGCTGAAATAAAAAATATCATTATCGCTGTTCAAATAATCTGTAATATCGATAACGCTTCCGGTTTTATCAGGTGTAAAGGCTGCGATGTTAAATGAAGCTGCAATAGCTTGAATATTTGAGTTTTTTAAAGACTGGTACATAGAAGTTGTACTATCAGGTCCATAAGTTCTGTAACTCACTTTACGCATAAAAATGCGGTTGTTTGGTCCTTTTTCAAAACGGATAACAGCACTTCCAATCTGATCGCCTGCATAACCTTGGGCAGCTCTAACTTCTGCACCCGATTTAGATATACGACTAACCACTAAAATATCTCTTCCTAATGTTGTATCGGCAATTTCGAAGAAAAACTTATCTTCTAATTTATGGGTAGTAATCATACCTTTTCTGGTAGATGCCTTACTGGTAATAACCTGATCGTATGGTTTAGGCTGCGCACGAACGCCCGAGCCTAATGCCGCACCTGGAGCTCGCCTGGTAGAATCTGTCGTGGCAACAGTTTGGCCTTGCCTTACTTGTGCCTGAGCAAAAGTAACGGCAGAAACAGCAAATAATATGCTGAGTAAATTTTTCTTCATAACAAATTAGTTGATTTGGCTGTAAATATAGTTTCAGAACGAAGATTTGAAACCGTTTCAGTAATAACTTTTAAGTTACAAAGCAGCTTAATTGCTAAGTTTGAGGAGAAAAATGATTTTATAAAGAAAAATCAGGATTTTCGATAAGCCCAATTACATTTCCAAACGGATCGAAAATGCTACCAACCCAAATTGCCCCACCAACATTGTTAGGTTGCTCATGAATTTCCACTTCAAGCCTGGCAAAACGGGCAAAAGTTTCCTTAATATCTTTAACACCCCAATAAGTTATCGAATGGTTGCCGTTACTATAGCCGGAATCATCAGGATTTAAACCCAATTCAAAGCCACCTACATTATAACCAACATAATACGGTTCATCGAAATAAGGCTCAATTTCGAAAACCTTTTTATACCATTCTTTTGCTGCTGGCAAATCGCCTACATAATAAACTATGGTTCTTAATCCTTGTAGCATGGTTTTAGTCTTTAGTATTTAGTCTTTGGCTTTAGTCTTTAAGCTTTAAGCTCTAGCCTTTAAGCCTGGGCTTTAAGCTTTAGTCTTTTAGCTTTAGGCTTTAAGCTTTAGTCTTTAAGCTTTTAATTATTGATTCCTAATGTATAATCTTAAAAATAAGTTCTTTATAAAGTTCGCCATCATCCACATTCCCACTACTGTCCAAACCCTTACTTTTTAAATCGTATTCCCTTAATAAACTAATCACCTGAAAAACTTTTCCAGTATTGTAATTTCTGGCGGCAACCTCGTAATCTTTAATAAAAAATGGCGGAACCCCCAAAGCGGAAGCCGCATCGGCCTTATTGGGAATATAATGATATTTTAAAAGCTTGGTAAAATAGCCACCAAGATTTGCCAATACCATTACCGTCGGATTAGCTTTTGGGTTGCTGGCAAAATAACTGATAATGCGATTGCATTTTAAAACATCACGGATTGCTAAGGCTTTCTGTAACTCAAAAACATTGTATTCTTTACTAATACCAATATTTTTCTGAACCAAGTCGGTGTTAATAATAGTGTCTTTAGACACATTTAGCATTAACTTTTCAATTTCATTAGCAATTTTAGAAAGATCTGTACCCAGATATTCGGCCATTAATGCCGATGCCTGCTGGTCGATTTTATAGCCTTTTTCTTTTATAAAATCTTCAATCCATGGAACCAACTTATAATCACGAACCAAATCAGATTGAAAGATAAGACCACTTTTACTAATCGCCTTGTAGATTTTTTTCCGTTTATCGAAATTAGCATATTTAAATGCCAAAACTAAAATGGTACTCGGAAGTGGTTTTTCGAAATAGTTTAAAACAAATTCTGCCTCTTTGCTACTCCCTTCTTCTTTTGCCCATTTCAAATCCTGTGCCTCTTTAACAATCACTACCTGATAGTCTGACATCATCGGATATCGCTTTGCAGCACCTAAAACAGTCGCCATATCGGTATCCTTACCATACAAAACAGTTTGATTAAAGCCTTTTTCGGCCTCGTTCAATAATTTATCTTCGATGTATTCGGTTACTTGATCAATGTAATAAGCTTCTTCACCATGTAATAAATACACAGGCTTAAACTTTCTAGCTTTTATATCCTTAATAATTTCGGCAGCAGTCATTGCCGTAAAATTACAATTTAGCTTTTAGGATTTAGGTAAATGTTTATAAACAATATTAACTTTGGCCGCTGTAAGAATGTTTAATTGGTTAATTGTTCAAATTGCTCAACCGAATTTTAAAATGTTTAACCCTACCCCGCTTAATCTTCCGCCTTATCCTTTTAAAATCACCAAAAAAGATGATGTTGTTTTCATTTTTGATGAATTAAGAAAAAAGCATTTAGTTTTAACGCCAGAGGAATGGGTTCGTCAGCATTTTATTCAAGACCTGATTACCGCAAAGAAATTCCCTAAAACATTGATTCAAATTGAAGGTGGACTGGTGCTTAACCAATTGCAAAAACGCAGCGATATTTTGGTTTACAACTCCGATGGCGAAAAATTAGTATTAATTGAATGTAAGGCACCCAAAGTTAAAATTACACCATCAGTTTTTGAGCAAGCATCTCGGTACAATTCTATTCACCAGGCAAAATGGATTGTTCTAACGAATGGCTTACAGCACGTTTATGCTAAAATGGACGTAGAAAAAGGAAGTTTTGTGTTTACACAGAAAATGCCAGATTACCTGGATTTGTAATTTATGTTTCACAGCAAGCACCTTGAAATCAATGCGGTCATCCTGAGGTCCAAAGGGTCTGCCTCCGATGAAACAGATTCTTCGTGCCTCAGAATGACAAGAGTACTATAAGTTATACTCGTTTTTCCAAATCTGCTTATTGCCAGAGAAAATGGCCTCATTGCAGAGCGCTACGCAAATGGCAGCCTGCGTACCCGTTTTCACATTCGATGCTGGAAATTTCCCTGTAATAACCGATTCATAAAATTCATCTAAGGCATAAGTTGTTCCATCTTTCGTTGGCGCATCCAAAATCGGGATTCCACCATCTTTGTTTACCACAATTTTTGTGGCTCCAGTTACGCCATCAACAATGCCCAATTCTTTTTTGGTTTGCTGCTCAGGGTAAAAAATCCCTGTATCAGGCAAGAGATTTACCGAACCTTTGGTTCCCTTTATTTTAAAAAGATAACCATCACGAGCATTGCCGCAGGTAGCACCAAAATTACCGATCATTCCAGCTTTTTCGTATCTAAACATGGCCTGAATATTATCATAGGTTTCTCTACCGTCTTTAAAAATGTCGATACCACCAGTTCCTGTTATTACATCAGGCTGGGTTTCGAAGGCCCAATTGATAAAATCTATTTGGTGAGATAATAGTTCGGCAGCCAAACCGCCAGAATATTCCTTGTACATCCGCCAGTTTATTTGCCTTTCCAGTTTGGGATCGCTTACATTTCGTCGCCAATTTCCATTTCTATCCCAACGGCAATCTACTTGCGAAACATCTCCCAAATATCCACTCCTAATCATATCCTTAACCTTAAAATAAAGGGGCGAATAGCGATATTGATAGCCGACCTGATAAACCTGCTTCGGATATTTCAAAACCAAATTTTTCAAATCTAATGCCTGGGCAATATTATAGGTCATGGTTTTTTCTACATAAACATGTTTGCCAGCCAAAACAGCATCTTTAGCGATTTGAAAATGTGCACTTAAAGGCGTAGCGATAAATACAGCCTCAACATTTTTATCATCTAGAATTTGCTTGTAATTTTTAATGCCTTTTGCCGATTGTGGTGCAAATTTCTTCGTTTCTTCCAATCTGAAATCCAAAACATCACAATATGCAGCGATATTAAACTTTGTAGGCATCGATTTAATGACCGATAACACACCTTTGCCTCGATCACCGCAACCAATCATTGCGATGTTGATTACTTTTTCACGATTCAAACTGAATTTTGCAACTGCAGCATCAGCCACAAATAAACCCGAACTTAACAATGCTGACTTTTTAATAAACGAACGGCGGTGCATGATATAAATTAAATCTTTTTTGTTAAAAATCTACGATTATTATAACGCTTTTGGAGCGCAAGGCCTTTAATTCTTTTAGTAAGACAGTCCCGCCAATACGATTTCCGATGAAACCTGTGAAAAAAGTAAGCATACCTTTTAAAAATGCAAAATAATGCTTAAATCGGAATCCGTTTATGTCGGGGCTGTTTAACCTTATTTATTTGCGCTTAGCTTGGTTTTAATGTACAAACTTTCATTATAAACCCGATAGCAGCGAAAATCTTTTTAAATAAGCAGTAACCATAAATAGGCTGTCATTCTGAGGAACGAAGAATCTGCAACCAATGAAAAGGATTCTTCGTTCCTCAGAATGACAGTAGTTATTTAAAAAATTGTAGCGAATAGCGGGACTGCCACCCGCCATGAAAAGCAAGCGTTCATTTTCAAAAAAACAAACGCTTGCCAAAGTCTCAGCTACTTTAAGGTTTTAATTTTAATCGTTCTGAAATCAACTTTATTACCATGATCCTGAATTAGAATATGGCCTTTTGGCGCCTCGCCAAAGTTTTCCCAATCTTTGTATTTACTAATGGCAACCAGTTTTTTAAACGCTTCCGAACCACGAACGTATTCCAAAACTTTAACACCATTTAAATAATGCTCCACTTTATTATTTGGGTAAACGATTAGGCGAGCGTTGTTCCAGCTACCAATCGGACGTAAATATCTGGCTTCTTTTTTCGCTGTTATTAAATCATATAAGGAAGCTAAAGTTCTATTTCCATCTCTTCCCAACTTCGCATCAGGGTGTAACTCATCATCTAAAACCTGGTATTCTAAACCAATAGCCGAACCTGTGTTTTTTTCGCTAAGGGTTACAAAGTACTTTACGCCACTATTTGCGCCTGGCGTAAGTTTAAATTCGAACGACATATCGAAAGCAGCAAATTCTTCTTGAGTTACAATATCGCCGCCATTAGTAGATTCTGCCCCGCCAGATGGCTCTACACTGATTACCCCATCGGCAATTTTCCAACCTTTTGCAGGGAAAGTTGTTTTATAAGCACCAACCCAGCCATTGTTCGTTTTACCATCGAAAAGCAATTTGTAACCTTCCGATTTTTCGTAAGCGGATAAGGTATTTGGGGTTAAATTAACGTTATAAATCCCTTTAGGAAATGCTTTTGGCTTTAAGTTTTCTGTTTGGATATTGATGTTTTTGAAATAAACTTTCTTCCCATCGTTTTCTAAAACGTTACCAATTCCATGCACTTGCAAACCAATAAACCCAGACTGATCCAGGGTATCGATTACATATGCCACAGGACTTCCGTTTACCCAGGTTTTAAGTTCGTTACCAATATTTTCGATTCGGTAATGGTTAAACTCATTCTTTTTATATAACGGTTTTGCCGCCGAATTTAGCTCTAAAGGATATAACCACAATCTCCTGGCTTCATCGTAAATACCACCCGTCCAGGCCCTCGGGGTTGGATCGATTTCAACCTGCCTGCCAAAAACTAAACCTTTACCGTTATTACCTTCTGGCTTTAAGTGGCTTCGGGTTTGGATCCCAGAATTTGTGCTTTCGCCTTCTAATTTAACATCCAACTCAAGAATAAAATCTCCGTATTCTTTTTCTGTAATTAAAAATGAGTTTGGTGTGCCCTTGGTCATCGTACCCACGATCATTCCATCTTCCACTTTATAAGGTGCGGCTCCTGCAACGGCTTTCCATCCCGTTAAGGTTTTTCCATCGAAGAGTGGCTTTGCTTTTTGCGCAAAGGCAGAAAAACTGATTAGCGAAAGTGTTATTATACTATATTTTTTTAGGTTTAACATGGTTGATAAATAATTTGTGTTATATAAAAGTTGTTTGTGCAGCATGAAAGTCCATCGCACTATTTCTCCGTTCTACTAAATCCCAGCCTAACAAATTTTTGGGGATCCCATGTACCAAGCCAAATCAATGACTTAAATACAAAAATTTTCAGCTGGCAATTTTGTTTCTTTTGTTGTCAAAAGAAAAAAGCCTGTCTGGCTAAGACGATGAAATAATGCTTCGTACCTCCAAATGAAGATGTATAATTATTAATATTTAAAAACTTTTCCGTTAGCGATTACTTCCTGTTTACCCTCATCGAATACTGCTTTTGCACCCGTACGAACCGCAGCATTAGTCATAATATTTGCAATTGAATGCGAATAACCAGCCTCCACAGGGGCATTTGGTGTTTTTCGACTCCTCACGCACTCCATCCAGTTTCTCATATGACCAGAAGTTAAGGCATCGCCTCCCATATTTGCGCCAGTTGCCGCTTTAATTTCAGTTTTACTTAAATCAAAATCTGGAAGCAAGTTGGCTTTCAAACCCATCGCCGCAGCTTCTTTTTCTTTTAACCCACCTTTTGGAGAAACTTTATTTGTAATTAAATTCAGTTCTCCGCCATTTGAATAGTAAACTTCGCCAACATCGCCAACACTATTCTGCATTCTCGAGGTAAAAGTAACCTGAAAACCATCACTAGTATTTGGCTGACCATAATCAAAAACGGCAACCATAGAATCCCAGTTTCTGCGACCATCTTTCCAGGTATAAATACCACCATTAGCGACTACACTTCTCGGGTGTTTTAAGTTCGTAAACCAGTGCACCGTATCAATCTGGTGCGACATCCACTGTCCTGGCATTCCTGAAGAATATGGCCAGAACAATCTATACTCTAAATATTTTCTTGGGTCGAAAGCTTCGTTAGGTCGGTTAAGCAAAAATCTTTTCCAATCGATATCTTCCTCCTTAAGTTTAGCAACCAAATCTGGCCTGCGCCAACGGCCAGGCTGATTAACGTTCCAAACTAAATCTACCGCGGTAATCGGTCCGAATTTTCCATCCTGAATATATTTTGCTGCATTTGCATAGTTTTCTCCGCTTCTGCGCTGCGACCCGATCTGAACAATTCGATCTGTTGCTTTAACGGCCTTAAAAGCAGCTTTCGCATCATCCATCGTTTCGGCAAATGGTTTTTCTACATAAGCATCGCAATTGGCTTTAACAGCTTCAATAGTATGCAGTGCATGTTGAAAATCGGCTGTGCTGATAATTACAGCATCTAAATCTTTGGTTGCGTAAAGTTCATCGTTGTTTCTACAAGCCTTAATATCGTGACCGAATTTTTCTTTTAGATGAGCAATTCCCAAATCTCTGCGGTAGTTCCATAAATCAGAAAGCCCAACTATATCAAAATTTAGTTCTTTGTTATGATTTAAGAAACAAGGCAAAAGCGTGTCTTTAAATCGGTCTGAAAAACCGACCACACCTACGCGAACACGGTCGTTTGCGCCGATAATTCTGCCATAGCTCTTTGCACTCATGCCCATTGTACCTGCATAAGTTGCCGCAGCAAAAATAGCCGACTGCTTAATAAATTTTCTTCTGGAGTTTTCCATGGGATAATATGAATGTATATGATCTAATTTTTATAAACGTTCTCTATTTGTTTGTTAAGGTACTTAAAGCACAAAGCCATCTGTGCATCTGAATAATTACTTCCCGCCTCCACAAAAATTGGCCCTTTGTATTTAGCTATTTTTAGAGCTTCGATGTAAGGTGTAAAATCATCGCCTTTAATGCCTGGCAAAGTTCTTTCAGCATCCTCTGCAATTTCGCAATGAATAAGCAAATCTTTTGCCTCGATAATATTTTGAGGAGGCTCATGCGCTCTTCTCATATGGAAAATATCAGCATTAAGTTTAAAATTTGGATGATTAACTAGCCTCACAATTTCTGCAGCCGATTTCACTGTGTTAATAAAATTGGTTTCTTTGCTTTGAAGATTTTCTAGTGCGATTTTGACTTGGTATTTGGAAGCTATAACTGCTATTTTTTTACTTAAGGTTATAAAATCTACTGTGGCTTTTTTCACGTCATAGTGATCTGGCAACTGCCGGGCGGTTCCGCTTCCGAGCACTAAAACCTTTATTTTTGCTTGTTGCGCTCTGGCAAATAAACGATCGGCATAAGCGAGTACAGTCGTTTCGTTTACATCTGGTCCAGCAATTTTCATATCGCCAGGGAACATAACATTACACATGTAAAGTTTAGTCTTAAGCTTTTTAATTAGCTCAAGATTTTGTCTGAATTTTTCGTCAGATAAGGATGGAGAAATCATTTTACTAACCGACTCTCCCATTAATTTAAATCCAGACGCATTTATTAAACTGTCTTTTTCTAATGGCGCCACAATGCCTAGCGTTATAAATGATTTATTTTCTGATTGAAAGCTGAAAACTAATGGCAGAAGAAGAAATACTATGATTACAACTTTTAGTCTCATTCTCAGTTAAATTAGGCATTCGTTGGTGGCAACGTATAGATATTGGTTAGCAAAGCTTTCGCTCTTTTTCTACCCTAAAATAGTGCTTTTAAATGAAAGATCGTAAAACGGTTTAGTAACATTTTAGAAACGGTCAGTCGCAGGCCGATGCTCAAATTACTTCAGCCCCTTACTTGAATACCAGGAATATATTTAGCGTTATTAATGCTTTATAAAACAAAAAGCCCTTTAGAAACTTAATTCTAAAGGGCTGATTCTAAACTTTTAAGATTTAATCTATGTTTTATCCTAACATCGCTAAGCTCTCTTCAATGATCTTGATTTTCGCTTCTGCATCTGCTTTTTTATTACGTTCATTGGTAATAATTTCTGGTTTTGCATTTTGTACAAAACGTTCATTGCCCAGCTTAGCATCAACAGATTTTAAGAAACCTTGCAGGTAAACCAAATCAGCATTTAAACGAATGCGTTCTGCATCAACATCAATATTTTCTGAAAGCGGAATGAAAAATTCGTCCTTTCCAGCCATGAAAGCCGTTGCGCCAGCAATTTTATCGTTTACAATTTCAGCTTCAGAAACATTAGCTAATTTAAAAACAATGTTCAGCCACTTTTCGTAATCGATATCAGAATTTACCTTTAAACTTAAAGGCAAAGCCTCTTTTGGTGAAATTTGCTTCTGGTTACGAACATTTCTAATTTCAGCAATAACCGTTTTAATTACCTCTGCATCTTTCAATAATTTCTCGTCAATTGCACCACCTTTCGGGAATTCAGCAACAATACAGCAATCCATTTCGCCACGTTCGGCAAACAAATCATCGTGCCACAATTCTTCGGTTAAGAAAGGCATATTCGGGTGCAATAACTTAATAATCTGTTCAAAGAAACCAACCGTAGCTTTATAACTTTCGGCATCGATAGGCTGTTGATACGCAGGTTTAACCATTTCTAAATACCAGGCACAGAAATCATCCCAAACCAATTTATAAGTGGTTGTTAAAGCTTCTGATAAACGATATTGTTTAAAGTTTGCCTCAATTTCTACCAAAGCCTCGTTAAAACGGTTTTCGAACCAGGAAATCGCTTGGCTATTCGGATTTTCTAGGTTTTCATCAACCTCCCAACCTTTTACCAAGCGGAAGGCATTCCATATTTTTGAAGCAAAATTACGGCCTTGCTCACAGTAACTTTCATCAAACATTAAATCGTTCCCCGCAGGCGACGACATTAACATACCCACACGAACGGCATCCGCACCATATTTTTCGATCAATCCAATCGGATCCGGAGAGTTACCTAACGATTTAGACATTTTACGACCTAACTTATCTCGAACGATACCAGTTAAATAAACATTAGTAAATGGTTTTTTGCCCATAAACTCATGTCCAGCCATAATCATACGTGCCACCCAGAAAAACATAATCTCTGGTGCAGTAACCAGATCATTTGTTGGGTAGTAGTAATTGATATCTTTGTTATTTGGGTCTTTAAAACCATCGAAAACAGAAATTGGCCATAACCATGATGAAAACCAGGTGTCCATTACATCTTCATCTTGCCTTAAGAAAGGCTCCAACTGATGTTTAAATCCAGCTTTTTCACTTTCGTTAGCACTTTCATCTAAATGTTTTTTCTTCCAGAATTCTTCTAAAGCTTCATCCTTAGTTTTGGCAACCACCCAGTTTCCTTTATCATCATACCAGGCTGGAATGCGTTGGCCCCACCAAAGCTGACGAGAAATGTTCCAATCGCGAACATTTTCCATCCAATGGCGGTAGGTATTTTCAAACTTATTTGGAATCAGGTTTACATCACCATTCAAAACGTCATCCAAAGCTGGCTGTGCCATCTCTTTCATCTTTACAAACCATTGCATAGAAAGCTTTGGTTCAATTGCCGCATCAGTACGCTCCGAAAAACCAACCTGCGATTTATAATCTTCAACCTTATCTAAATGGCCTGCTTCATCAAGCATTTTAGCAATCTTTTTACGGGCAACAAACCTGTCTTCGCCCACTAAAATAACCGCTAATTCATTTAAGGTTCCATCATCATTTAAAATATCGGTAACAGGCAAATTGTGTTTTACACCAAGTTCATAATCATTCAAATCATGCGCTGGTGTAACTTTTAAACAGCCTGTACCAAATTCAATATCAACATATTCATCCTCAATAACTGGAATTTCGTGATTAACAAGCGGTACAAAAACTTTTTTACCCTTTAAGTGCGTAAAACGTTCATCATTCGGGTTAATACAAATTGCGGCATCAGCCATTATCGTTTCTGGACGAGTAGTGGCAATCGTTAAAAACTGATCTTCCGTACCAGAAATCAAATACTTAATGTAATAAAGCTTCTGGTTTACTTCCTTACGAATTACCTCTTCATCAGAAACTGCCGTTTTACCCGCTGGATCCCAGTTTACCATGCGTATACCACGGTAAATCCAACCTTTTTTATATAAATGAATAAACGAATCGATCACGGCCGCAGAAAGGTCTTCCTCCATTGTAAAACGAGTACGGTCCCAATCGCAACTTGCACCCAGTTTCTTTAACTGTTCTAAAATAATCCCGCCGTATTTTTCCTTCCACTCCCAGGCATATTTCAAAAATTCTTCACGAGAAAGATCTTTTTTATTGATGCCTTGCTCCTTTAACATCGCCACAACCTTCGCTTCGGTAGCGATAGAGGCATGGTCAGTTCCAGGAACCCAACAAGCATTTTTACCCTCCATACGGGCTTTACGAATCAAAACATCCTGAATCGTATTATTTAACATATGCCCCATGTGCAGCACACCAGTAACATTTGGCGGTGGAATTACAATAGTGTAAGGCTCACGCTCATCAGGTTCTGAGTGAAAAAACTTTTTCGATAGCCAATAGCTATACCATTTATCTTCTGTTTCTGCTGGATTGTACTTCGTGGAAATGCTCATGAATTATATTAAAAGCCCAAAAATAGCTAAATAAGCTGAAAGACTAAAGTGCAAAGCTAAAAGTTTGATACGATCTAAGCCCACACTCCTAATCAAGTGGCTAAAAGATGGATATTTCTCTTGATTTGAAAAGTAAGAAACAGTGTTCCATTTTCAAGCTAGTCCTGCTTTTTGTTGCAATCTTTTTGCGAATGTTACTACATAGGCATTTAAAACCTGCAACAAAAAGTATTTCCACTGCAATCAGGTTTAAAAACTTTGTCCAGTGCGCTTTATAATGTTCTCCTACCCAATGTTAAATAAGTTGATTTCTAAAGCTGCATAGAGAAGAATGTTTTTCATTTTCAAGAACAAAGTTTTCGACAAGTTCGAATTTAAGCCAATGAACTAACTATTTTAACCTCGTTTATCTTGTTAATCAAATTTTAGTTACTAATAATTTTGCTGCTCGAAATCTCTAAATCTGCTTCGTATTCTTTAATGATTTGTTTAAAATATTCTTCTGATTTAGTGTAAGCTATTAGCAATGTAATTTGGTTTTTCGCTCGCATAAGATTATGTTCTCCATGAGATACTGGGTAATAAATATCATTATTCAGGTAATCGGTTAAAAAACGTAAAGCTTGCATATAAATCATAAACTGACCACTATAAATAAACAATTCTTGTTCCCTAAAGATTAAACTTCGCCTCATTTCCTCCATATATCCCTTATAAATTGCAAGAAATACGTCATGGCGAACCATAATTTTATCTAACGAAGTTTCCTCTTCATTTACGGGGGATAAGTAAGTTCTCATCATATCGCCAACATCACTTATAAAGTAACCTGGCATAACGGTATCCAAATCAATCACACTTAATCCTATTCCACTTCCAACATGTAAAAGCACATTGTTTATTTTGGTATCGTGGTGAGTAACCCTTGTTTTAAGGCTATTTTCTTGAAGCAGTTCTTTAAACTGATCAGCAATCCAAGAAAAGGTTTCAATTTGACTGATAGCCCATTTAGCAATTTTTAAACGCTCCTGACTGCCATTTTCCAACGCCAAAGTAAACTGTTCCGCTCTTAAAGAAAGGTTATGAAAATCAGGAATAGTAACCTTTAAATCATGAGGATTAAAAGCCTCAAGAATTCTGGTAAACTTGCCAAATTGTTTGGCCGCATGATAAGCCTGGTTAGCTTCGGTAACGGCATCAACGGTAAAAGAATCGGCAACGAAAGGGAAAAGTCGATAGAAAGCTTCATTATCTTCAAAAACCCCAAGGCCTGTTGTTGTAGTTGCTGGGGCTATAAATAAATATTGTGGCGAAACCCGATCCAGATATTTTTTTATTTTCAGGGTATTACTGGCTATATCTTGTGGAGAATGAAATACGTTCGTATTAACTTTTTGCAAAATATATTTTCCGCTCTTAGCAGATACTTTCCAGGTTTGGTTGATTAAACCATTTCCAAAAGGCTCAATTTCACATTCTAAGTATTCGAGTCCGTAGGCTTTTAGAACTTTTTCAATCATTTATTTATTATTTATTTTTGAGTATTCAAAAATTAGTGCGTTAACCTTTTTCCTATTAATTTCTGTTAAAACCTATTATTTTAGAATCGGCGAGACCAATATAAGAGGATACAGATATTGCCTGCCAAACAAATAAAGCGCAAACGTTTGATTTATAAAACCTGGAAAAAGATCCAAGCGTTGCCCTTATAAACTTAAATTTTAAAAAATTATAGCTTAATGTTAGGCTAACCCATCATAAAATTACGGTATGCATTTTTTTAGAGGATTTCGCTACTCGGGCGAAAAGAAAGAAATTAAGCTGCTAAACAAACGAAACGCAAACGTTTGATCATAAAGTTTTTCTTTAGAAAACAAGTTTTAAAAGCTGCCAAAAAGCTTTTAAGATGTTATAAGGCAGTAATTTATTTTTGCGGCAGACAACGAAACCAGGATAATTATTTATTGAACTACACTTTTTTAAAATATAACTTAGCTCAATTAATAACAACGTTAAGCACCTTTTTTCGAACCAAGGCTTTGCATAAGTTGTTCGTAAAGGTCATCACTAGTCGCTTTCTGAGGCTTCATTTTCTTAACTGTAGCACGTTTTCCTTTAGCTTTCGCCTTTATAATTTTTAGTAACTCATTACTGTAATCATCTTTAAAGGTACTTAAGTCAAATGACGAACTGTATTGCTTAATCAAGGCTAAACCAACATCCATTTCCTTTTTGGTAATGTTGATATCTTCCACTTTATTAATTTCAGATACAGGCCTGATTTCTTGCTGAAAACGAATTTTGGTAATTACAATTACATCCTCCATCGGATGGATTACACATAAGTTTTCGGTGTTACGCAAAACGAAACGACCAACGCCTGCCTTTTTTGATTTAACCAAAGCTTTTAAAAGTAGTGCATAAGCTTTTCTACCCTGCTTTTCTGGCTCTGTGTAGTAAGATGTTTCGTAGTAAACTGGGTTAATATCTGTTATGTCTACAAAGTTTTCAAGTTCTATAATCTTGGTCTTTTCGGGGGCAGCTTCCTCAAAATCATGCTTGTCTAAAATCACATATCGGTCTTTAAGAAAATAGCCTTTTACTATTTTTTCGAAAGGAACTTCTTTATGGGTTTTTTCATTAACCCGCATAAACCTGATTTTTTCATGATCGCGTTCGTCTAACATATCAAAATCCAGGTTGCTGTTTTGCACACCAGAAAATAATTTGACTGGAATGTTAACCAATCCAAACCCAATAGAGCCTTTCCATATAGAACGCATAACTTATCTATTTTTGATTTTAACAAATAACATGAACAAAAGATTATTGTTTTACAAATGTAGCCTTGAACTAGAAATCTCCCCTATAAATTTGCTGCTGATGGGTATTTCTTTTGAGCCTTTTTAATCGCCTGTTCAAGATCAATACCCTTTCCCAAAACACCTTTAAATAAATCGCCTTTTCTTTTAAGTCTTTCAATCGCATTAAAAATGGTAAAATCCTGCATTTTTAAACCAGCCTTAACCTCTTTCCAATCTAACGGCATAGAAACCGTTGCGCCTGGTTTGGGCCGCAGCGAATAAGGGCCTGCAATGGTGGCTCCTGGTCGGTTTTGCAAAAAATCCAGATACATTTTACCCTTTCGGGAAGAAATTTTTCGCTCCAGCGTAGTTAAATCTGGTAAAAGATCATGCACCAATCCAACCACAATTCTGGCGAAAAGCTGCGTTTGATCATAAGTGTATTTTGCACCCATTGGGATGTAAATATGAATTCCCGTAGAACCCGATGTTTTTGGAAAGCTGGGTACATCAATCGAATCCAATATTTTTTTAACGGTAAGCGCAACTTCTATAACCTGATTGAAACTTTGTTTATCTGGATCTAAATCAATTACACAATAGTCAGGATAATCGGGCGATTCCGAACGGGAAAACCAGGGATTAATTTCAATACAACCTAAGGAAGCCATCCATAAAAGCGTAGCCTGATCATCACCTAATAAATACTCTTTTGGTTCCCCGTCACTGGTGGAATATGGAAAGGTTTTAGCCCAGTCGGGAGCCTTTCCTCTAACATCTTTTTGGTAAAAACTCTTTCCCTTAATCCCGCCTGGAAAACGATTTAACGATTGTGGTCTGTCTTTCAGATAGGGTAAGATAAAATCAGAAACCTGATAATAATAGTTAAACATATCCCGTTTGGTAACGCCATCATCGGGCCAGTAAACTTTAGAAAGATGGGTAAACTTTATTTCTTTTCCATTAATCTTTCGAACCTGAGTTTCATCCTTTGGATTTAATAAAGTTTTAGGTATGGTAGTTTTAGGCGGCTTAATGGCACTGGCGTGGTGATCTGTTGTTTTCTTCTTTTCACTAATAGCCTCCGTATCTTGTTCAACAATATCAGTGGTTTCAATTGCCTTGTCGCGGGTAACATCTTTAGCCTTTTTATCTTCGCGCATCCCCTGGAAAGATGGATGTCTAAATACACCATCACTGGTAATCTCCGTGTAAGCTACTTCGCATACCAATTGAGGTTCCATCCAGATTATCTCGGCATCAGGCTGTTTCGACTGAAATCTGGAACGCTTATTAACATCTGGTGCAACCTTAAACGGACTTTTATCCGTTACAAATGGTTTAAAAAGCTTAACCATATCTCGCTGTGCAGCATCAGAGAATCCAGTACCAACCTTGCCAGCGTAGCTTAACACCTTATTTTCATAAACAGCTAAAATCAGCGAACTGAAAGATTTGGAGGTATCTTTGTTTTTGGTAAAACCAGCAATAATTACTTCCTGCCTTTTACTAATTTTTACTTTCAGCCAGTCCTTCGATCGGCTATCGATAACATAACTCGATGATTTCCTTTTAGCCATAATACCTTCCAAACCCATTCGTTCGGCAGCGGCAAAAAAATCGATTCCACTGGCATCAAATACTTTCGAAATCCGTATACGATCATCATCCTTAGGCAGGATCTGATTGAGTATGGCTTGACGCTCGATCAGGCTTAAACCTGTTAAATCTTTACCCTTGTACCATAAAATATCAAAAACATAAAATATCAGTTCTCCATCTGCCTCACTTCGCCAATTTTGAAGGGCACCAAAGTTTGATATACCGTTATCGTTAAGTACCAGAATTTCCCCATCCAAAACCACATCCTGCTTCCAGGATTTTAAAATACTGGTAATTGGATAAAACCGGTCGTTAAATGATTTCTGGTTTCTGGAAAGTAATTCAACTTTTCCTTTATTTAAAAAAGCCAGTGCACGGTAACCATCCCATTTAACCTCATATTGCCACTCCTTATCATCAAATGGTGCATCAACCAAAGTAGCCAGCATGGGTTTAATGTTTTCAAAGATGGATGATTTTGGTGCATCCTTTAAAAATTGATCAGCATCATCTGCTTCAGCTTTTTTTTTAGTTTTCTTTTCACCTTCCTCAATCTGTTTGGCTACGGCTTTATCTTTAACGCTAATTTTTTGTTCCTTACCCGACTTCCAGACTTTATCTCCGCTCTTTTCCATTACCTCAATGGTTTTTCCCGAAAGTATAGACTTATCTTGTTTAGTTACATCCTTTTTAGTCGCAAATTCGTCATCATGTTTAATTAACAACCAGGCATTGTCACCCATTCCCTTGGTTTTGACCAGGGCAAATTCTCCATTTAATTTTTCGCCATGCAGGCGCATTTTTACCGAACCTTTTTTTAACTCAGCAAGAAGATATTTTTCCTGCGCTTTTTTGCCTTTTATATCTTCAATCGTTTCATACCAACCCTGATCCCAAACAATTACCGTTCCTCCACCATATTCCCCTTCTGGAATTAATCCCTCAAAATTTCGGTAATCAAAGGGATGATCTTCAACCATCATAGCCAAATGTTTAATCTTCGGGTCGAGAGATGGCCCCTTAGGTACAGCCCAGCTTTTCAAAACGCCACCCATTTCTAATCTAAAATCATAATGAAGTCTGGATGCATCATGTTTCTGAATCACGAAAATCATTTTATTTCGATCCTTGCTTAAACCCGCTTTTGGCTCGGCAGTTTTTGTAAAGTCGCGTTTCTGTTTATACTTATCTAAACTCATAACTAATTAATTAACAACGGCGTGATGAAAAAAAACATTCAATAGCAACTGGATAACAATGCACTATATGTGTTGGTTTTATTTCGACTGTTTTTTAAATATGAAGGATTCTATAAAGCCTAATTTTTTATGCCTTTTTTTTAAGGAATGGTGTAGTTCTAAAATTTTTTAAAACTATTTCATTGAATCTGAGGTTTAAAGAACACAACAAAATTTATACTATGAAAAATTTATTTTATGTAATGGCAATTTCCGCATCTGCACTAACCTTTCAGGCTTGCAGTGGAAACAAGGATGCCAAAGAAAAAGCAGATAGTTTGAATATGTCGAAAGACACAACAACTAACGTAGCAGAAACTGGTGGTATTGCAGTACCTGAAGAAGATTCGAAATTTGCAACTTCAGCAGCAGTTGGTGGAATGGCAGAAGTAGAATTAGGTAAACTTGCCTTAGAAAAAAGCACAAATGCTAAGGTAAAAGAATTTGCTACAATGATGGTGAGCGACCATGGTAAAGCGAATACAGAATTGATGGCTTTAGCTGGCACAAAAAACATTACATTACCAACTACTGTTGATGATGACCACAAGAAAAAAATGGACGACTTAAGTAAAAAAACAGGCGCCGATTTTGATAAAGCTTATGTTGATGCAATGGTAGATGGACATAAATCTACTTTGGATTTAATGGAAAAAGAAGCAAAAGATGGTATGGATGTAGACTTAAAAGCATTTGCATCTAAAACAGCACCAATTGTTAAAACACATTTGGATATGATTCAAAAAATTAAAGATGGCATGAAATAAGCCAATCTTGAATTATAAAAAAACCTTCTGATTATGATATCAGAAGGTTTTTTTTATGCATTTAAATACAGGTTTTCAGCTGGTATTACTGGCTGTTATCAAATTGCAAATCGTGTCTTTGGCGTTGTTCCAAATGTGTAACTCCTGCCCAGATCAACAATCCTTGAGTTACTTCTATTCTTAAATGGAAATGATGCTCTTAAAAATAAAGGCAAAACCGAGCTATTAAGGTTGGACAGTTATAAATTTTAGACCCGCATTATCAGTTGATCTGTGATTAGAATAGATAGATGTTATCGAATTTGAATTGATTTCGAATAACCAAAAACTAGGCTATGTTTAGCATAGAAATATCACCTATCTTCTTTACCATTTCATCAATTAAATTATACTTAAAATTTATCCAGTTCTTTTCAGTTAGGGAATCATTTAAAAGTATAGTGGTTTTTGAGGTTTGTAATTCAGGAGCTCCTTTAAGGACATTGAAAATATCGTCAAAGGTTTTTTTATTATAAGTTTTAAGCGTTTCAGCCTTATTTACAAGGCTTTGCAATAAAGAAACTTCTCTTTGATTTTCCATTGTAGTTTTGATTTACAACAAATCTAAATCAACTTTATTTATTTTTATACCGTAAAATCACCCTTATTTACTAGCTGTTTTGCTATTTCTTAGTACTTTAATCAAATAAATGGCAAAAAAATCAATTTATAATTAATACATCAGGAATAATGGTATAGGATACAGAAATTTATATACAAATCCTTTGGAGAAAAATGACCACTTTTGAAGTGGGAAGTATTATTCCATACAAATAATAAACATGACTACAAAAGCACTCAAAATACTTATCATAAGCCTATTATGCTTAGTTACTTTAGAGAAATCTTCGGCACAACAGCCAGGTATGATCATAAGGATTTCAGAAATTGAAATATTTCCCAATCACCTGAAAGCCTATAACAAAATTCTGAAGGAAGAATCAGAAGCATCTGTAAAGTTAGAACCAGGCGTAATTGCTATTTTCCCAATGAGTCAGAAGGAAAACCCGAACCAAATAAGGATTTTGGAAATTTATGAAAACTCAGAATCCTATCAATCACATCTCAAAACACCACATTTTTTAAAGTATAAAACTTCTACCCTAAAAATCGTTAAATCTTTAAAACTTATAGATATGGATGCACTTGATTCTAAAACCATGACCCAAATCTTCAAGAAATTAAAAGAAAATAATTAAGCCTTTTTTATTCCAAATTAACCTAAGTAATCCAGATCTTCTTTAGAAATAGAAATTTCAGCCGCTGCCATATTTTCTTCCAGGTGCTTAAGCGAAGTAGTTCCAGGAATTGGTAAAATTAAAGGAGATTTATGTAGCAACCAGGCCAAATTCATTTGAGCCGTACTCACATTGTATTTTTTGGCTATTTCCTCAATCTTTTGCTGACCTTTGCCTAAAGATGCTTCAAGAGAAAAATAAGGAATTAATGGGATTTGATGTGCTTCAAGCAAATCTAAAATCTCTTCTCCTCCTGCCCCACCCATAGGCCCAGCTAAAGTTGTGCGTTGCGTGTAACCATATAAATTTTGCACCGTCCCTATTTCGCCCATTTTTAATCCAGCTTCTAACTGTTCTCTGTTAACATTACTCAAACCCACATGAGCTATTTTCCCTTCTTTTTGCAGTTCAAATACAGCGGAAAGTGAATCTTCGAAAGAAGTTTCAGAACCAGGCATATAGCGAAAATGGACAACAGCCAATTGATCTAATTTTAAAACCCGAAGGTTATTCTCTACACTATGTCGCAATTGCTCGGGTTTACTAAAAACATTCCAGCTTGCATCATCCTTACGCATTGCGCCAATCTTTGTGCCTATAATTAAGTTATCCTGATAAGGATAAAGAGCCTCGGCAATTAAACGATTGGTAACATCAATACCATAATAATCGGCGGTATCAATGTAGTTTACGCCAAGTTCGACCGCTTTTTTTAAAATTTGTAAAGCCTCTCGTCGGTTTTCAGGCTCACCAAAAAAGTGTTTTCCAGTTAAACGCATGGTACCATAACCAATTCGATTAGCGGTGAAAGGTTGTTCTGAATCTTTACCTATGATGAGGGTTTTATTTATGTTCATAAATTCTAAAGTCGTTTGATGCCAATTATTAACAGGTTAAATTTACATTTTGTTTTTATTGTTTGACGAATACCAACACCTTTTTGGAGTTACTTAACCTACTAAAAATCAAAACATTAATACCGCTGTTTGGTTAATATATAGGAACTAAAAATTATTGAGTATGGATAAGCGAATATGTGTTTTGGAAGATAACGAAGATATTAGAGAAATTATTGGCTTTATTTTAGAAGATGAGCATTATAAAGTAAAATACTTTAAAAATATACAAGAGTTTAGAAAAGGAGCATTGGATTTTCATGCAGATTTATTCTTACTGGATGTAATGTTGCCTGATGGAAATGGTTTAGATTTATGTTGCGAACTTAAAAAATTAAAAGAAACGGCAAATATGCCAATTGTGATGATGTCGGCAAATTTTTCTGATACAGAAATGAGAAGCAAATGCCATGCAGATGATTATATACATAAACCTTTTGATATTAATGATTTTGTAATTAGGCTTAACGCACAGATTCATTAAATACGACTCCAGATTTCAAAATATCATTTATTCAATGCGCTGTTGAGGGATTTTTCGTATATTTGTAATCTTGTTTCTTAATTGAAAACTCGAAAACTGGGGCCGTTCTTGGATTTGACAGGGTGGCGAAGGTTATGTTAGCATGCAGTGCGTTGTACGGAGAGCACTTAAAGTGAACGTTCACATTTTAGTTGGCGAAAATACTTACGCCTTAGCTGCTTAGTTTAGAACTAATTAGCTTTTGTCCCTCTAACTGCTGCATTGTTAGGTTAGAATCTGGGGCATCGAAATAACAAAGCTGGCCTTAAAGAGATACGATTTAAGGTGAGATAAAGTATCTAAGGATTTAAATAAGGTCGGTTTTCAGCCCGTTTATTTCCCGAAAATCAATTGAAAAATAAGCATGTAGAAGGTATAAGTTATCTCACAACTGGACAAGGGTTCGACTCCCTTCGGCTCCACTAAAAATAACCCTCATATTAATTTATGAGGGTTATTTTTTTTAACGAATATTTTGTGGAAAAATAATTTCATTAAAACCGTATTTTTTTCTGTTTAACTATTGTTTTTGTAACGGCTTTGTTATATTTTAGATTTCAAACCAAACAAACTATGGCAGAGAAATTTAATTTGATCGCAGGAATAATTACGTTGATTATGAGTGTTGGAATTTTGGCTCTGTTAGCCCGTCCGAACAGTCGAATGTGATTAATAGTCTACTGGCCATAATATTGTATATTATATATTATGGCTGGTTGACGGCGCATTTTAAGCTTCATTTACCATTAATAGTATAAATCTCCTTGCAATTTTTTTTCATAACTTATATTTTACAAACATTATTCAATTTTATAAGTTAGACAATTATGCAACCACTAGACTCGTTTGAAAAATTTGTAATGTTAATGATGGCAGGCGCCTTTGCTGTTGCTTTAATTATCGGACTTATAGTTTTCATGATGATTTAGAAACCCAAAAAAGCTTACTTACAAAATTTATCCGTTAGGTTAAACCTAGCCCTCTCTCCTAGATGAAGCTAATCATCAGGCATACCCATTCGCACCATACCCCATACTAGAATAAATCAACTCAACTGAAAGTCCGTATTTTACCAGCAAAACATGGACTTAACATGGACTTGATATGGAGTTGAATCCCAGAATTCCCCAGGAAGGCTTGTCTGAAACTTAATTAACAAATGGATATAAAGTGCTTAATGTAACACCGAGATACCCTTGCATTTCTGATAAATAAATCCGTTACAAATCGGAATACGCTGTTGGATAAAGAAACAGGGTTACATTTTTCGAAACATTATGCTGATACTGAGGTAAACCACTAATCTTTTTGTACTCAGCACCAAAATCTACCCAATGCTGGTCACGATCTGCCTTATTTTTAAAAGTAGTCAAATACATCAAGTTTGGCATTTTGCTTCCTGAAATAACCTGACCGTAAAAAACGGCATTAAAGTTTAGCTTCGAAAAAATCTCAACTTCGTAATCATTAAACATACCTATCTTATTGGTTGCCAAGGCTTCGGTAGCCGATTCATAGCTTCTAAGTTCGTAAACCCGCTCACTTTTCGGCGAATTGAAATTCGGAGCGGCAAATTCAGGCATAGCCGAAAAAGCCTTTAATAAGGTAGATTCGATTCTTGTATAAGGGGTTGCATTGTATTCCGCGTTTAAATAGGTCGCGCCTGCTTTAAGGTATTCTTTATCTTTTGATAAGGTTTCATTCAGCTTCGCGAAGTCGTCCATCTTTTTAAATGGGATAAAAACGTAAACCAGTTGCTCTACCGTATCTTTTGCTATTGGTTTAAAAACGCCAACACTATTAATTCCTGCACGGTGAAGCGCAGGTAAAAAAGCATCTTTTAAATAACCATCAACCATAACTTCCTGGGCTGATGTTTTTAAATGATAAACTTTTAACTGATAATAGAATTGATTTTTAGTGGCAAAAGCGCTTGCAGCGGTTGATAGTAAGATCACCGTTAGAAAAAGTAATCTGCTTAGGTTAGTTTTCAAGATATTTATTTTTAGTAACGTTAACTATTTACGCCCATGGCGTACAAAATAATGTTCACGGCAAATTTAGTATTATCCTCTGCAAGAAAACGTTTATTCCTAAAATCGTAATCCCATTCGCAACCATAGTCTTTATTGCTGTACAACACCCCAATTCTATTATTTATGGTTATGGCTTTCAGGTAATCATGTACTAAATCATCTCCCCAACCATTTAACTCGAAAGAGGTTGTAGGAGGACCTTTCTCAAATTTAAAGAATGAATTGTAAACCGCATGATTATTTGGGATTTTCTTCAGAGCTGTTGCACCAAATAAATTGCTCATCTGTGTTTCAAATGAGCGAGCAAATAAACCATCTATATCGTGGTTGCAATCATCTACAAAAACAAAACCACCATTCTGTACGTACATTTTAAAATTAGCGGCTTCCTGCTGGTTAAACTGAACCAGTTTGTGGCCGCTTAAATAACAGAATGGGTATTTGAACAAATCGTGGCTACTTAACTCTACTATCTTTTCTTCTTCGTCAAGCGGAATGGTGGTGTATTCCAACAAAGAATTTAGTACGTTCGATGGCATACGCTGATCTGTATCCCAATCGCCCGAATTATATTTTAGCCTAGCAAATGTAAACTTCGATCTCTGCATGGCTCTAAATTAAGGCCTATTTTTATTAATTCGGGTTTTTAATAAGATAATCTTGTAAATTTTTTGATATTCTTTCCAATAAGCCTAAAGATATATGCCATAATGCACTATATTGAGGCACAATATTCATTCAAACTAAAAAAAATCGTTTTGGAGCGTTCAGAAACTAACTTAAAAATATTGATCAGCAAGATTTCCCAATTAAAAAGCGAAATACAAAAAGTAATTGTTGGGCAGGATGTAATAATCGAGGAAATGTTAATTGCTTTGATGGCTGGCGGACACTGTCTTTTAGAAGGCGTACCTGGTTTAGCTAAAACCTTAATGGTTAAAACCATGTCGCAAGCATTAGATTTATCTTTTAGAAGAATTCAGTTTACACCCGATTTAATGCCTACTGATATTGTTGGAACAGAAATTCTGGAAGAAGACCATGTAACAGGCAAACGTTTCTTTAAGTTTAACAAAGGCCCGTTATTTGCTAATATCGTTTTGGCTGATGAAGTAAACCGAACACCTCCGAAAACACAATCGGCACTTTTAGAAGCCATGCAGGAGTTTGAAGTTACTTATGGCGGACAAACTTATCCTTTAGACAGACCATTTTTTATTCTGGCTACACAAAATCCAATAGAACAAGCTGGAACTTATCCCCTGCCCGAAGCACAACTCGATCGCTTCTTATTATACATTAAAATCGGTTACCCAACAGCTGCCGAAGAATCAAGAATTTTAAGCAGTACAACTGGCGCTACAAAGGCAACCATTAACCCTATTATTGGAGCTGAAGAAATTAAGGAACTACAATCGATAACCCGCGAAGTAAGCATTAGCGATGATTTAATCACTTACGTGAGTGAAATGATTCGTGCAACCAGACCAGATACCACAATAGTACCATTTGTTAAAGAATGGGTGCGCTGGGGTGCTGGCCCACGGGCAGGACAAGCGTTAATTCTTACTGCAAAAGCCAGGGCATTATTTAAAGGCAGGTATGCTGTTATTTTAGAAGATTTACAGACAATGGCTTATCCAGTACTTCGCCACAGGGTTTTAATGAATTTTAAAGCCGAAGCGGAAGATGTTTCTTCAGATAAAGTAACAGATGAATTGATTAAGGCAATATCAAAACCAAAAGCTAACATTTAATGAGTAAACTGCTCGATCCGAAAGTATTGATGGCAATTAAAGAACTGAATTTATCGGCCAAAATGACGATAGATGGCTTTATGAGCGGCATTAATAAAAGTACGGTTAAGGGCGCTGGCTTAGAGTTTAGTCAATATAGAAGCTACCAGCCTGGCGATGACTTGCGGTCTTTAGACTGGAAGATGTTTGCCCGTTCCGATCGGTACTACATCCGCGAATCGGAAGTAGAAACCAATATATCCGTTCGGATTTTAATGGATGCCAGTGCATCTATGAACCACAGCGATGGCGATTTCACTAAAATTGAATACGCCAGGTATTTAGGCGCATCACTGGCTTATCTGGCAAATTTACAAGGTGATGCCATTGGTTTGTATGTGCTCAAAAATTCGGGCATTTTTTCGATGACGCCCAAACAGGATTATCAACATTTGGCAAGGTTATTTTATCAGTTGGAAAATATAAATCCAGATGGTGAGTTTACTAAGCCGATACATTATAAAGAACTTTTTGCAGGTGCCCAAAAGCGTGAACTTTTAATTTTCGTTACCGATTTATATCAAACTGACGATGAAATAATTCATCTTTTAGATACGTTAAATACCCTTCGCCATGAAATTGTGGTTTTTCATTTACTTTCCAGAAATGAGCTTGATTTAGATTTTAAAGGCTACTCTACTTTTGAGGATTTGGAAACAGGCGAAACCGTTCAAATTGACCAGGCAAAAGCCAGAACAGAATATAAAAGTAACCTTAACGCCTACCTCGAAAAAACAAGGGTACAAATGCTCGACAGAAGGATTTTTTATCGTACAATTTCTACGGATGAACCTTTAGATCAGGCTTTGAGAGATTTTTTAAAACAAAGAAGTAAACTAAGAATTTAGCCTGTGCAGTTTTTATATCCCATCGGTTTACTGGCTTTAGCAGCATTAATGATTCCACTAATAATTCATTTGTGGAACTTTAAAGAAAGCAAAACACTAAAAATTGGCAGCATTTCGCTTTTAGGCGCAAGTGCTCGTGTAAGCTCGAAAAGCTTTCGCATAACCGATTGGTTACTCTTTATTTTACGCTGCCTCTTAATTATTTTAATTGCTTTTCTTTTAGCGCAACCATACATTAAAAAAACGCTGAATGCAAAAAACAAAGGCGGCTGGATATTAGTAGAAAAATCTAAATTTCCGCAGATTTTTAAAGATAATCGTAAAACAATCGATTCATTAACAAAACGCAATTACGAAATACACGATTTCAATCTGGGTTTTAATTTACTGAGCTTAAAAGATACAATAGCTTCTGAACGAGAACAGACTGTAAACGCCCTAAAACATACTGCTTTACTTAAAGAACTAAACAATTTGGTTCCTGCGGGTACATCGGTTTACTTGTTTGCAAGCCAGCATCTAAATCAATTTGGCAATGTATTACCATTAACCAATTATAAATTAATTTGGAAACCTGTAAACCAGGCCGATACTTTAAGCAGTTGGATTACCCAATTTGCTGGCAAAAAATACGAAGCAAACTCTAATCCTTCAGTTGTTGAATATAAAGCATTAAATAGCGACGATGCACCTCTAATATCTGTAGCCATTTTTGAAGAAGCTGGCAGCAACGATAGTAAATACATTAAAGCGGCAATACATGCAATTGCCAGTTTTAGCAAAAGAAAAATTCAAATCAATCAGCCAAATGCATCATTTGATGTCGGTTTTTGGCTCTCAGAAAAATCAATCTCACAAAACTTTAAAGCTTCTATAAAGGAAAACGGAAGTATCTTTAAGTATGCATCAGGAAAAATTGTTTCAGAAAAATCTGTTATCAATACCAATAGTGGAATAGTTGATTTAACCAGGCGAATCGTCCCTAATCATTCATTTAATAAAATATGGAGCGATGGTTTTGGTAATGCCATTCTATCAGCAGAAAATACAAATGGTTTAAGTATTCTTCACTTTTACAGCAGATTAAATCCGCAATGGAATGAATTGGTTTGGAATGAAACCTTTGTTAAAGCATTAATGCCAATAATAATTAAAGACGATAAATTTAGTGAGTTTGGTTTCGAAAATAACTTAAGCGACCAGAGAAAAATGCCCTTAAATCAGAAGGAAAATATCCAAACCAACAAAATAGAAAAAGAGCTAAAAGTTTCAACAGATGAACCTTTGAGTACAATTTTCTGGTTTGCAGCCTTTTTAATTTTTGCTACCGAACGTATTTTATCATTCAGAAAAAAACCAGATTATGTTAGAAGCTGAAGGACAAAATTGGATTCATAATTTAAGAATAAAGTGGATTACACTTTATTTAATTAGAACAATTGCCATAAGCCTCGCTATTACAATTTTAATAGCTGCACTTGGTATTTATATTTTCCAGCTTTCGGCCTGGCTTTTTGCCGTTGTTTTTCCAGTAATTTTAGTTATCAGTTTATTTATTAATCCCATTTGGAAAACCACCGATTCAGATATCTCAAGATATATCAATAACCAATATCCTGAGCTTGAAGAAAGTGCCGATTTATTATTAAAGAACCCAACGGAGCTTTCGATGCTTCAACAATTGCAAAGAAGTAAAATTGAAACGCTTTTACCATCCTTGCCGCAGCCCAAAGAACCTGTAAAAAAACTATATTTTGGTTTAGCAATTCTTGCTGCTGGAGTATTATTAAGTTTTGGGATTACGAAAGTTCCCGCTTTAAAAGAAGAAGCTCGTGCTGTTACGCAACAGCAGCGCTTAAATCCAGTAATTAAAGAAAATATTTTACCAGAGATTTCGGATTTCAGCGCAACAGTTATTCCACCTGCTTATACTGGAAAAAGCACCCGCGAACAAAAACAATTTTCGATTAAGGCAGAAACTGGCGCAAAAATTAACTGGAAAATAGAAACCAATGTTGCCATAAGAAAACTTAAAATCATATTTAACGATAAAGAAATAAACACATTAAAACCTAATAGTTCGGCTTCAACTGGCTTTTCTTATACTAAAACAATTGATAAAGCTGGTTTTTACCAACTGGAATTAGATGGCAAAAAATCAGATTTATATCAAATAGAGGTTATCCCCGACTTGCCTGTCAATATCAAAATTACGCAGCCCAAACAGCGTACAACAATAGACATTGGTCAGCCACAAAAATTTACTTTAAATGCAACATTAAATGATGATTACGGCATAAATGATGCTTTTATATCTGCAACGATGGCAAGTGGAAAAGGTGAAGGCATAAGTTTTACGGAGAAAAAATTAACTTTCGACACCAATTTTGGAAATCGTAAAAGCATATCCTTAACCAAACAAATCGATTTGAAAAGCCTGGGCATGAAACCTGGTGATGAGTTGTATTTTTTCATCAAGGCGATGGATAATCATGGTCAATCGAGCCGCTCTGATGTTTATTTTGTTTCGATTGTAGATACAACTGAATTGATGAGTTTAGTGGGCATGACAAATGGCGTAAATCTGGTTCCAGAATATTTCAGGAGTCAAAGGCAGATTATTATCGATACCGAAAAATTATTGAAAGAACAAAGTACCATTCCAGCCGATGCCTTCAAAAACCGCAGCAATAACCTTGGAATTGACCAGAAACTGTTGAGATTAAGGTATGGGCAGTTCTTAGGCGAAGAAAATGAAACAGAGATTGGTGGCGATCATGATGATCACGATGAACATGGCGACCATAAGCAAACCGAAGAGAAATTTGGCGATGTAACGGCCATCATGGATAAATATGCGCATAAGCACGACATTGCTGAAGATGCAACTTTCTTTGAGCCAGAAATGAAAGCCCAGTTAAAAGCAGTTTTAACAGAAATGTGGAATTCTGAATTACGCTTAAGGACATATAAACCGCAGGAAGCTTTGCCCTATGAATATAAAGCATTGCGTTTGCTTAAAGATTTGCAACAAAAATCAAGAGCTTATGTAGCCAAAACAACGGTAAAAACGGCTGCGCTAAAACCTGAGAAACGTTTGAGTGGTGAGCTGGATAAAATTACACAGCCTGTTCAAAAGATGAATTTCGAGCAGAAAGAATTAAGAAATGCCCATTTAAAAAACACCCTAGCACTTTTAGAAAGTAGAAAAGAAGGCAAGAAATTTACCACTGAAGATAAATTTTTATTGAGTGAAACTGAAAAATACATGATTGGTTCGGCAGCCGATCATCCAGCAACTTATTTATCGGCACTAACCAGTTTAAGAAAATTATCGATTAGCAATAAACTCGTAGTTAAAGATATTGATGTAGCACAATTAGCAATACAAAAAATGCTAAAATTAGAATTTCAAAAACCGCTGTCGCAAAGTTCGAAACCAGCTGCCTCTTTATATCAAAATTACTTTAACAACTTAAATAAAACAGGAAAATAGATATGGAATTTAAATACATCGCTATTCTTGTTTGCTTAATTTTACTTGCATTTTGCTTGTTTAAAGAAATTACCAGAGCCGACAAATCTCGATTATTCTGGAGAATTTTAGCATCAGTAATTGCAATTGCCTGTTTTACATTATTAATCGTACCCATTAAATACGAAACTCATTTACAGCAAAATGCAAATGAAGTCGTATTATTAACTAATGGAACAAACCCAGATTCAATTTCAAAAATAAAGGGAAAGAAGTACATTTTAGGTTCAGCAAGTACAGCTGAATTAAAAAATATCAAGGCCGTACCAGTTGCAGACCTTTCCTATTTTTTAAAGGCCAATCCAACCTTTCAAAAACTTAATATTTATGGCTATGGTTTAACCGATTCTGAATTACAAGATGCTGCTGGGCACGAAATTTCCTTTCATCCATCGCCAAAATCAACAGGCATAATTTCGGTTAACTGGCAAGCAAAACTAAAGGCAACAAACGATTTGCTGGTTCAGGGAACCTACCAAAACGCAGGCAATAAATCAGTTAAACTTTTGCTTAAGGGATTAGGTTTTTCAATTGATTCTCTTATCATAAACCCACAATCAACTGTCCCATTTTCGTTTAAAAACAAGCCAAAACAAAATGGAAAAGCGGTTTATCAATTAATTACTTTACAGGGAAACGATACAATTTCTAAGGAACCTGTTCCGTTTTTGGTTGAAGATCAAACACCAATGAAATTGTTAATCCTGGCTTCATTCCCCGATTTTGAATATAAATTTTTAAAAAAATGGCTTTTCGATAATCAATATCCTTTAGCCTTCCGTAGCCAGATTAGCAAAAATAAATATAGTTCTGATTTTCTGAATATGGATAGCTTAAGCCTAAACAGAATTAACAGCGCTGCTTTAAAAAGATTTGATGTTTTAATAATCGATGAAGAAGAATTAGCATCCATTAGTGTTGAAGAACGTGCATCTATCGATCAGGCGGTTAATAATGGAATGGGTTTACTCATCAGAATTTCAAATTCAAAATCTGCAACCGCATTAAGCGGAAGAATTAGTCGCTACGAAACGCCCCCTCCCAAAGAAAAAACGCTTAGCTTGAATATTAAAAATGAAGATTTTAAACTCACTAAATTACCTTTTGAGCAAACATTATTTTTAAAAGCAAGCACTACCGATGAACCATTGATAACCGACAACACCAATAAAATTTTGGTAAGTAGCAGAATTAATGGTTCAGGCAAAATTATAATTTCATCACTATCTGCAACTTACAACTGGCTTTTATCAGGCAACCAAGCAGATTATGCCAGTTATTGGGCTTCCCTTATATCGAAAACAGCCCGTAAAAAAGCAGAGATTCAAACGGTAGAAATCATACCTCAATTTCCTGTTCTCAATCAAAAAATAAGATTTATAGCAGATTTTAAGGAGGGTGGAAAAACACCTTCGATAATGATTAATGATATAAAACTGAGCCCTAGGCAAAATATAGAATTACCGTTTCAATGGGATGCCGTTTCGTGGCCGCAAAATGAAGGCTGGAATAATCTTTACATCAATCAAGTTAATCAATCATTCTATGTTTATAAAAAAGAAGATTGGCAATTGCTCAAAAATCAAGCTAAAACAGATTTAATGCAGCAGTTTATAGAAAACACCAGTCGCAGGAATAATAAAATTGCAATAACAGACCAAATTATTCTAAATGAAATATCTAAGTGGTGGTTTTTTGCTGGTTTTTTATTAGCTGCAAGTTTTTTATGGTACGAATCGCGTATTGTAAAAGGCAAATAACGGATTGAAACTAAAATGTTATAATCAAATTTACCAATTAAGTACACAATTGGCTATCTTGTAATCGTAAACCACCTAAACTGAACCAATTGAAAAGAAAAGATTTCCTCTATTTGTCTGGAATGGGTATGGGCGCTTTAATGCTACCCAACCTCTCCGCATTCGGAACTCCCATAGACCCCTTACAGGCGTTGGATGGAGTTGATGTGAAAATTAAAAAAGAACTTGCAGATGTGGCGCTTAATGCGGCAAAATCCAAAGGTGCAACCTATGCAGATATCCGTATTGGTCGTTATCTAAACCAATTTGTGGCAACCCGCGAAAAACGTGTTCAAGGCGTAGCTAATACCGAATCATTCGGTGTAGGAATTCGTGTTTTAGTTAACGGATGCTGGGGTTTTGCAGCAACAAACAACGTAACTAAAGATGCAATTGCGAAAGCAGCAGAACAAGCGGTTGCTGTGGCAAAAGCAAATGCTAAAATTGGCGGTGAACCCGTACAACTCGCGCCACAAAAAGGCTATGGCGAAGTAAGCTGGAAAACACCTATTGAAATTAATGCATTTGAAGTTCCGGTAAAAGAAAAAGTAGATTTGTTACTTAATGTTAATGATGTTGCCATGCAAAATGGCGCCAACTTTGTTAACTCGGTAATTTTTGCCGTTAACGAACAAAAATACTTCGCTTCTACCGATGGTTCTTACATCGATCAGGATGTGCATCGTATTTATCCAAACTTCAACGTAACCAGAATCGATAGAGAATCGGGTAAATTTAAAACCCGTAACTCCCTTAGTTCTCCAACGGGTAAAGGTTACGAGTATATGCACGCCCGTCCGGAAGACAAAGTTTCGGGCATTGTAACCCGCTACAAAGGTCGTTACGATATGCTTGAAGATGTTAAAGAAGCAGCTCGTGTAGCAACTGAAAAAATAAAAGCAAAATCTGTTGAGCCAGGGAAATATGATTTAGTATTAGATCCTTCTCACCTATGGTTAACCATCCACGAATCTGTTGGTCACCCGACAGAACTAGACCGTGTATTGGGTTACGAAGCTAATTATGCGGGTACAAGTTTCTTAACGCTGGATAAATGGGAATCGAAAAAATTCAAATTCGGAAGTGATAAGGTAAACATTGTTGCCGATAAAACTCAGGTTGGCTCTTTAGGTGCAGTAGGTTATGATGATGAAGGTGTTAAATGTAAAAAATGGGATTTGATTAAAGATGGTACTTTGGTGAGTTATCAGGCCATTCGGGATCAGGCGCACATTATTGGCTTAACCGAATCAAACGGATGTTGCTACGCTCAAGGATGGGATGATGTTCAGTTCCAGCGTATGCCAAATGTTTCATTGCAGGCTGGAAAAGAAAAACTGAGCGTTGATGATATGATTAAAAATGTTGAAAAGGGCATTTATATAATCGGTGATGGAAGTTTCTCTATCGATCAGCAACGTTACAATTTTCAATTCGGCGGACAAATTTTCTACGAAATTAAAGAAGGGAAAATTGTTGGCATGTTAAACGACGTGGCTTATCAGGCAAATACTCAAGAATTCTGGAATTCTTGTAACGCAATTTGCGATGAAAGCGATTACCGTTTAGGTGGTTCGTTTAATGATGGAAAAGGTCAACCAAGTCAAAGTAGTGCCGTTTCTCATGGTAGTGCTACTACAAGGTTTAATGGAGTTAATGTTATAAATACAGCTAGAAAAATATAATTATGGCCATATTAAGTAAAGAAGAAGCCCAGGCGATATTAAAGAAGGTAATTGGCTTTTCAAAAGCTGATTCTTGCGAAGTAAGTTTAAGAGGATCTGATGGAGGTAACATTCGTTATGCTCGTAATGCAGTTTCTACTGCAGGACAGATTAGTGTAATGAGTTTAGGGGTAAGCTCTACATTCGGTAAAAAAACAGGTTCGGCAACAATAAATGAGTTTGATGATGCATCATTACAAAAAGTTGTAAAAAGAGCTGAAGAATTGGCCATGCTGGCACCTGAAAACCCAGAGTTTATGCCACTTTTAGGCCCACAAACTTTTGCAGAATCCAAAACATTTAATGCAGCAACCGCAGCAATTACGCCTGATACCAGAGCGGAAATGGTTGGAAAAAGTTTAGGCGTTTCTAAAGCCGCAGGTTTAGATGCAGCGGGTTTCTTAGAAAACTCCACAAGTTTTAATGCGATAATGAACTCTAAAGGTTTATTTGCCTATAACAAAGGTACCAACGTTTCTTTCTCGGTTACGGTTAGAAATAAGCAGGGAACAGGTTCTGGCTATATAGAGCAAGATTTTAACGACCTTGCAAAAATGGATACGCTTGCATTAAGCAAGATTGCAGCAAGTAAAGCAAATGGTTCTGCAGGCGCAAAAGCCATCGAACCAGGAAAATACACGGTTATTTTAGAGCCTTTAGCTGCAAGCGATATGCTTGGCAATATGTTTAGAGGTTTTGATGCAAGAAGTGCAGATGAAGGCCGTAGTTTTATGAGCAAAAAAGGTGGTGGAACACGTTTAGGCGAACAATTATTCTCTGAAAACGTAAACATTTACTCAGATCCGATGAACCCTGAATTACCTTCTTCTACCTGGACAGGCGATGGCTTACCAGTAAAAAGAACGCAATGGGTAGAAAAAGGTGTAGTGAAAAACCTTTCTTATTCTAGATATTGGGCTGCTCAAAAGAATGTTGAGCCAATTCCATTTAGCCGCAGTATTGTAATGGAAGGTGGAAATCAATCTTTAGAAGACTTAATTAAGAGCACCGAAAAGGGAATTTTAGTAACCCGTTTCTGGTATATCCGTTCGGTAGATCCACAAACTTTATTACTAACTGGACTAACCCGTGATGGTACTTTCTACATTGAAAACGGCGAGATTAAATTCCCGCTTAAAAACTTCAGGTTTAACGAAAGCCCGGTAATTATGCTTAACAACGTTGAAGCATTAGGAAAACCAGTTAGAACAGGTACAGGTATGATTCCTCCAATGAAAATCCGTGACTTTACTTTTACATCATTATCAGACGCTATTTAATTCATCTCGACTGAAATGCAATGGAATGAAAATCTAATAGTTGAATAAACTTAGGAAAATTGATATCAGTCTGAGCGGAGTCGAAGACTTTCTATGATCGAAAACGGAAAAATACATGTTCTTTGACTATGCTCAGAATGACAGTATTTTTTCGTTTTCTGCTTAAGTTAATGAGATTATTGTCCCAAAAACTGGAACTATATTAAAACAATGATCTGTGGAAACATAGATTAAGGAATAACATTGATAATTAATTACACAAATTGAGAAGACGAGATTTTTTATATATGACTGGTGTTGGAGTGGGTACAACTATGCTTCCGAACCTATCTGCCTTTGGCAAAATTATTTCAGTTGAAGAATCTTTAACACCTGTAGATGTTGCCCTGAAGAAAAAAATGGCTGATGTTGCATTGAATGCGGCAAAAAGTAAGGGTGCAACTTATGCAGATGTTCGCATTGGTAGGTATTTAAATCAAGTGGTAGCCACCAGAGAAACAAGGGTCGAAAACATTTCCAATGCTGAATCTTATGGATTAGGTGTTCGTGTTATTGCAAATGGAGCCTGGGGTTTTGCGGCCACGAACAATATGGATAACGCCAGCATTGCAAAAGCCGCCGAAGCTGCCGTAGCCATTGCAAAAGGAAATTCTAAATTAATGGAAGAACCTGTTCAATTAGCGGCTCAGAAAGGTTTTGGTGAAGTAGCCTGGAAAACACCAGTAGAGATTAATGCCTTTGAAGTGCCCATTAAAGACAAGGTTGATTTACTTTTAAATGTGAATAGTGAAGCCCTGAAAGGTGGTGCAAAGTTTATCAGCTCGAATTTGTTTATGATAAATGAGCAGAAGTATTTTGCTTCGACTGATGGTTCGTATATCGATCAGGATATTCATAGAATCTGGCCTACGTTCACTTTGACTAAAACAGATGCTGCAAGTGGAAAATTTGAAACCAGGAATGCGCTAAGTGCACCAATGGGAATGGGTTTTGAATACTTAAAACCGAAAGATGAAGAAAAAATAAAAGGTGGCCCAGTAACAATGTACAAAAAGCGTTACGATATTTTGGAAGATGTACGCGAAGCTGCCGTTCATGTTGATGAAAAACTGAAAGCCAAGCCAGTTGCTCCAGGTAAGTATGATTTAGTCTTAGATCCTTCTCACCTATTCTTAACCATTCACGAATCTGTTGGCCATCCTACAGAATTAGATCGTGTTTTGGGCTACGAAGCAAATTATGCAGGTACAAGTTTTTTAACACTTGATAAATGGGAATCTAAGAAATTCAATTTTGGCAGTAAAGAGGTTAACATACTGGCAGATAAAACCGAAGCTGGTTCTTTGGGTGCTGTAGGTTACGATGATGAAGGCGTTAAATGTGGCAACTGGGATATTATTAAAGATGGAATTTTAGTTAATTATCAAACCATCCGCGATCAGGCTCATATTTTAGGCTTAAAAGAATCTCAAGGTTGCTGTTATGCAGATAGCTGGGATAGTATCCAGTTTCAAAGAATGCCAAATGTTTCTCTGGCGCCAGGAAATGCGGCTTTAAGCGCTGCAGATATGGTTAAAAATGTAGAGAACGGAATTTATATGTTTGGCAGGAACTCCTACTCTATCGATCAACAGCGTTACAATTTCCAATTCAGTGCACAATTGGCTTACGAAATTAAAGAAGGCAAAATTGTGGGTATGCTAAAAGATGCAGCGTACCAAGCTAACACCCAGGAATTCTGGAATTCTTGCGTTCAGCGTTGCGATAAAAACGATTATCGTTTAGGTGGAACTTTTTCTGATGGAAAAGGCCAACCAGGACAAGCGAGTGCAGTTTCTCATGGTAGTCCAACTACCCGTTTTAATGGCGTAAACGTAATCAATACAGGAAGAAGATTAAGTTAATAAAAAAATAAACATGTGAGCCTGAGCGTAGCAGAAGGACACATGTTTATTTCTCCAAACTTAGAAACTCTTCGACTCCGCTCAGAATGACCAATGCAGCACAGGAACCGCTTTAGTAAACATTGACTTCCAAAGTTTTTGGCTATGTTTATACTGAAAAGAAATTTACACCATCTCTTTCTCAAAAATTTCCTGCACAATTTTTATTTGCTCTTCATAAATTGATTTCTTGCGTGTTCCAAAATACAATGTATTTTCGATTTTGTTGAAACCATCCCATAATATACTAACGTGCCCAGAATCTAATTCTTTTTTAGATAAAAAATCGGGAATTACCGCAATACCTGTTCCTCCACTTAAGCAACGCAAAATCGAACTCATATTTGGCACTATGTAGTTGGGTTTAAAATCAGGTCTTATACCAAAATTAATATGCCAGAATCTGCGTAAATGCTCCATGTCTCCAGCTGTACCATACCAGGTTTGTTTTTTTAACCAGGTTTGAATATCTGGAAGGTTTTTAGCTTTAATTAACTTTTGAAATTCTTTAGTTTCTGTATCAGAACCGGCAACAACTACAATTTTCTCCTTAAAAAAGGGCTTATAAAGCAAATTTTTATAATCGCCTTTTTGTGGTGTAATAATTAAATCTAAAATGCCGCTATCTAAATCGGCTAACATTTGTGGGTATTCGCCAAATTTGATTATTACATTAAAAGGTAAAGTGGGCAAATACGATTCGAGTGTAAACTGAAAAGTTTCGAAACACATACCAATACTTATCGTAGGAACATCCTTTTCTGTTGTTTTATGAAAGTGCTTTTCAGCGTCTTCCAATTTACAAATCGCTTCCTGAACGTAGTTATAAAGAATCTTCCCTCTTTCAGTAGAAATCATTTTTCTGGATGCCCGATCGAACAATTTATAGCCTACGTAGCTTTCTAACGAGCTCAAATGCAAACTTACCCCAGGTTGAGATATAAAGAGACTTTCAGCCGCTGCTGTTAAAGAACCCGTTTCGTAAATTGCTTTAAAAGTTCTGAACCATTCTAAATTTACCATAGTCAACACATCATAATTATGATACAAATGTATAATTTATATTATTTTAATAGTAGATATATAGCAGGTATTTTTGCGCAGTTAAAAAGAAAATAAAATGAAAAATATATTTGTAATAAACGGAGGGCAGGTTTTTGGGCACTCTGGCGGTCAGTTTAATAAATCATTATTAGAAGCTACGATAACTTTTTTTGAAAATAACCCAGACTTTGAAGTTAAATCAACAGATATTAACCAACCATATAATCTGGAAGAAGAGGTGGAAAAATACAAATGGGCTGATGTAGTAATTTACCATACTCCTGTTTGGTGGTTTCAGGTGCCACATGGTTTTAAACAATACATAGATACTGTTTTTACCCAAGGACATAAAACAGGCATTTACCACAGTGATGGTCGTACGGCTGCAAACCCAGCAATTAATTATGGTACCGGAGGAATGTTGCATGGAAAACATTATATGCTAACCACTTCGTGGAATGCACCAAAAGAAGCTTTTACCCTGCCTGGAGAATTTTTCAACGAGCATTCGGTAGATGAAGGCCCAATGTTTGGTTTTCATAGAATGAATGCCTTTACAGGAATGAAACCTTTGGAAAGTATCCATTTTCATGATGTAATGAAGAATGAATTTATTCTTCAGGATTTAAAAAATTACAATCAACATTTAAACAGACTATTTATCCAAAATCAAATTGAAAATGAAAGTGTACTTAACAGCTATAATTAAAGCCAAACCTGGTCAGGCAGATGTGCTTAAAAATGTTCTTCAAGAAATGGTAATCAATTCGAGGAAAGAACAAGCTTGCCTGCAATACGATTTACATCAATCATTAGAAGATAAAAACATATTTATCTTCAATGAAATATGGGCGAATCAAGAGGGCTTAGATTTGCATAACAATCAACCTTATTTAAAGGCTTTTCAAACGGAATCAAAAGCAATAATTGATGAAGTAATCATCTATAAATGCAATAAAATCAGTTAAAAAATTAATTGTTCAGGCGGGGTTTGCCGAATTATATCGCAGATTTACCCGGCCTGAACAATTACTCTACTCCTTTTGCGTTGGTCTTTATGCTATAAAGTGATTTTGAAGCCGTTATAAATAAAACATCTTTATTTTTGCCTCCAAAGCAAATATTACCACACCAGTTTTCGGGCACGTTAATATGTCCAATCTTTTCGCCATTTGGATTGTAAATATCTACACCTTTGCCCGTTATATAGATATTTCCATTACTATCTAATGTCATTCCATCCGAGCCTTGTTTTAAAACAAGCTGACGATTACTCAATAAACCATTACTGTTAATTTGATATTTGTAAGTAACATCGGCAATCCGATCTGCAACGTACAGAAATTTACCATCAGGCGTACCAACAATACCATTTGGCCTAACAAGTCCATCAGCAACAAGCATGGCATTTTTCTTTCCTTTTGGAAGGTAATAAACCTTTTCCCCATCCATTTCTGATGTTTTTCTCGTCCAGTAATCGCGTTGATAATATGGGTCTGTGAAGTAAATCCCCCCTTTTGTATCTAACCAAATATCGTTAGGGCCGTTTACCTTTTTACCTTCATAATCAGAAAAAAGAACTTTTACTTTTTTGTTTTTATCGATAGACCAGATTTGATTATTTTCATCAGCACAAACAATTAAGTTGCCTTGTTTATCAAAATAAGTTCCATTGGCTCTTCCTGATTTATCCATAAATAAACTCAGTTTGCCATTAATATCGTATTTCCATATTTTATCATTCGGTTGATCGGTAAAGAAAACATTTCCGTCTTTATCAACTGATGCGCCTTCTGTAAATTCGAACTGAGCAGAAATTAACTTCAAACTATCCTGAACAAAAATTGGATAATTAGATTGTGCGTAAGATGAAATAGAGAGCGCTAAAAATAGCAGAATGGAAAAATATTTTTTCATCGATAATTCTTATTGGATTCGCAAAGTGCAGATTAATCCTGTGCCTTGCAAGTAAAAATGTTGTGCTGATTAGTATTAGATTAATAAAATCAGGATTAAGATAAAATAATGAAAAATAAATTTGCGTAGTCAAATAACTACACATATATTTGAAGTCAAATAACTACATAATGAATTTTAGACGAGATGTATTTCAGGCTATTTCAGACCCTACCAGAAGAGCAATACTTCTATTAGTGGCCACACAGGCAATGACAGCGGGTGCAATTGCTTCGAACTTTGATACCGCAAGGCCAACAGTTTCCAAACATTTACAAATTCTTACCGAGTGCGAGCTGTTAAAAAAAGAGCAGAATGGAAGAGAAATTCACTATCAGGTAAATGCGAACAAAATGAAAGAAGTTGCTGATTTTATAGAACCTTTCAGACAAATGTGGGATAATCGATTTAATAAATTGGAAGCGGTTATGAAAAACTATCAATCAAAAAAATAATGGAACAAAAAACTAATATATCTGCTGAAGAAGGCAAACAGGATTTAACAATAACCAGAACATTTGACTTACCTGTTGAACTACTTTTTAAAGCATACACAGAATCTGAGTTTGTAGCGCAATGGATGGGCACAAAAGTGCTTAAACTAGAAAGCCAAAAACATGGCAGTTATCAATTCGAAACAAGCCATAATGGTAATGTCGTATTTAGTGCAGAAGGAACGATCCATGAATGTGTTCCAAATCAACAAATTATTCGAACATTTGAAATGTTAAATATGCCCATTGGCGTTCAGCTTGAATTTTTAAATTTCGAGAAACTTACAGAAGAAACAAGCAAACTAACCATTCAAATTATCTACAAATCGGTTGAGCACCGACAAGAACAATTAAAAATGCCTTTTGCTTATGGTTTAAATATGGCTCACGACAGACTTCAAGAATTTTTGATCAAATTAAAATAATCACTAATGAAAAACAAAAAAAACATTTTTTACTGGATTACAACGGGCTTACTCTGTTTTTGTATGCTTGGAGGTATTGGACAAATCTTTCAGATAAAAGAAGTTGTTGACGGCTTTAAGACTCTAGGTTATCCTACTTATTTTATTTCGATAATTGGATTATGGAAAGTACTAGCCATTATTGCAATATTGGTACCTAAATTTCCACTATTGAAAGAGTGGGCTTATGCTGGGGTGTTCTTTGTTATGACGGGTGCATCTGCATCGCATTTAGCTGTAAATGATTCTCCGTTTCATATCATAGTACCATTAGTAATTGCGAGTTTAGCTATTTTTTCCTGGTACTTAAGACCCGCTTCAAGAAAATTAAGTTAAAGCTGAAAAAGTAGCTTTTCTTAGCATAAAAAGTGGGTAGTTAGTTCCGATTTAACTTACCCGCTTTCCTTTTAACAACATACTTAGCGCATCGTTGAGTGTTCCAGCTTTTTGTACTTCTCCTTCGTTTACAAAATAAATTTCATCTGCATTTTCGATGGTATTTAAACGGTGAGCAATAATTACCAAAGTTGTTTCTTTAGATAATTTGTTTAAAATACTGCTTAATAACTGCTCGGTGATGGTATCAATATTTGCAGTCGCTTCATCCAAAATCAATAATTCAGGATTTCTAAGCACGGCACGCATAAAGGCAATTAACTGTTTTTGCCCCAAACTGATATTATCAGAGCCAGAGGTAATTTGAGTATCCAGGCCTTCATCAAAAATGGCTAGAAGCGCATCGAGATTAGCATCCTGAATAATTTTTTTCAATTCATCATTGCTTGCATCTTTATATCGGCTGTTGCCGTAAAGAATATTGTCTTTAACCGTTCCTGTAAATAAAAATGGCTCCTGCAAAATAAATCCAATTTTTCGGGTTCGCTCTTCTGCAGAAAAAGATCTAATATCTTTACCATTTAACAGAACAGTTCCCTTTGTAGCATCATATAAACGAGATATTAAAGATGCAGTTGTGGTTTTTCCACCACCTGTAGGACCAATTAAAGCATAGGTTTTCCCTTTCTCAAATCGCAGGTTAATGTTGTGCAGAATTTCTTTAGAATCATCGTAAGAGAAGTGAACATTTCTAAATTCCAGCAAAGCATCAGATTTTTCGGTTTGCTGATCTTCAACCTGAGTTAAGTTTGTATCGAGCAGTAAAATTTGGGAAATTCGATCCCAGCCCGCCATTGCAACCTGAAAACTTGTCCACAAGGCAGCCAACTGCCTTAAAGGATTATAAAAACTGGTACAATAGGCTACATAACTCACTAATAACCCGATAGTAAATTCACCAATCGAAATTAAATGAATACCATAAAGCAATACAATTAATTGCGCTACACTGGTTAAAAAACCATAAACAGGTACAAAAATATTATTTGCCAGGCCTGCGCCAATAGCTGTTTTATAATTTTCTTTATTGGCTTCATCGAAGCGTTTTCTAAAATAATCGCGACGGTTAAAAGCAATAATTACTTTAAAATTATTCAGACTTTCCTGAATCTCAGCACTCATTCCGCCAACACTTTTTAAGTTCTTTGCATTCCTTCTTTTCACCCAGGGTGATAAAATCAAAGTAAAAAGCACGATTACTACAGCTGGGCTAAGTGTTGCCGCACCTAATTTAAAATTGATTGATAACAGAAAAAAGCCTGCTCCAACCATCGTTACTATACTGCCGATAAATTGCATTAACGATTGGGAGAAAAACTGGTTAAGCTTATCGGTATCATTATTTACCCTAGAAATTAAATCGCCTGCCTTATTTTGGTTGAAAAAAGAAACTGGTAACTCCTGAAGCTTATTAAAAACTGCATTACGCAATGTGTAAAGCATTCTTTGACCAATGCCACCCATTAATTTGGTTTGCAGATAACCTGTAACCATTGCAATCATATACATACCTAAAAGGATAGCGCCAAAAATTAAAACGCCATGAAATTGCTTAGTGCGAATGTAGGTATCAACTGTATGTCCAATTAATAAGGGGCCTAATAATAGCAAGCCAGAATTAACTAAAATTGCAATTAAAGCCAGCCAAAGGTTTCTCCGCTCAGCGGATATAAGATTAAGCAATCTTTTAAGCGCCTGGTAAGTAGATTGCTTTTCCTGCTTTTCGCTAAGCTGGTTAAGATTGTAGTTCATAATTGCTGGTGCTCTGTTGTGAATTGTAAATTTGAACGTATTCTGGACTGGTTTTAATCAACTCCTGATGCGTTCCCTCTGCAATGATTTCGCCTTGCATAAGCAAGATTACTTTATCATAATTTTCTACAGATGCTATTTTTTGAGTTACAGAAAGTAAAGTAAGGTCGGGGTAATTTTGTTGAATATTTTCCAAAATACGCTTTTCGGTATTGGTATCTACGCGGGCGGTAAAATCATCTAACAATAAAATTTTCGGATTAACAGCTAATGCCCGAGCAAGCATAATTCTTTGCTTTTGACCGCCAGAAAGACTATTTCCTCTCTCGGAAACTATTGTATTTAATTTATCGGGTAAAGATTCTACAAAATCCTTCAACTCGGCCGTTTGAATGGCTTTTTCTAAAGATTCATCTGTTACGGTATCGCTAAAAGCAATATTTTCACGAATGCTCATGTTAAACATTATACTATCCTGAAAAACAAAGCCAACTTGCTTATGAAAATTCTCCTGATTGTAGCTGTTTATTTCCTGTCCATCAAAAAGCACTTCTCCACTGTTGGGTGCAATTAAACCTGTTAATACATACAGAAGCTGTGTTTTGCCCGCAGCAGTTGGGCCAATAATAGCTGTTTTAGAGCCTGCTTTTGCAGAAAAGTTAACCGATTTTAAAACTGGTTTTTGTCCGAAGTTTAACGATATATTTTTAGCCTCTACGTTACCAATCAATTCATTAGCAGATGTTCCTGGGTGTTTAATTTCGGGCGCATTTAGTACGCTTTCTATTCTTTGAAAAGATGCAGTAGCCTGAGCAATTACATTACTCATAAAACCGATTACTAAAATCGGGAAAATAATCATGGTTAAGTAACTGCTAAAAGCTGTAAACTCTCCTAAAGACATTGAGTTGGTAATTACAAAATGACCGCCTAAAACCAAAATACATAAGCCAGAAAGGTTTGCAACGAATACAATAATCGGGATTAAACCTGCAAAAAGTCTTAAAATTGAAAGGCCTAAATCTCTTGCCTTCGCATTTGCATCTAAGAATTTGTTATATTCTAGTTGTTGAGAATTGATTACCCGAATTAAAGCGGAGCCTAAAATACTCTCGCTAATCACCTTATTTAACCAATCGATAACTTCGCGACTTTTGATAAAAAGAACCCTGACTTTTTTTAATACCAGAAAAAAAGCACCGCCTATTATGGGCACAATTGCAATAACACAAAGCGCAAGTTTCCAATTAATAATTAAGAGCAAAATACTTGCGCCAACAATTAAAAAAATGGACGATGCAAGCGAAACAATAGCTTGCGAAACAAACATTTTAATCGAATCGACATCGGAGGTAAGATTAGTTAGCAGTTTTGCTGGGTTCGATTGAATTACATAGGCATGGCTTTGACGAGAAATCTGATCGGAAAGTTTAGTCCTTAAATCTCTTGCTACACGTTCGGAGGCATAAGTTTGAACAATACTTTGTAAGTAAGTGAAAATAAAAACCAATACAATTGCTACAGAAAACTGTACTAAAATTGAATGGAGATTAAAAGTTTTGTTGGTGTAAGAATCGATTCCATTTGCAATAATTTTTGGTAGTAATAAATTAATACCGTTGCTTAGCAATGCAAATAAAATCAATAGAAAAATTAAGCCTCTGTATGATGAAAGCAAGCTAAAAACACTTGGTTTTTTAGCTTCTTTGGGTTTTGCCATAAAAATAAATGTACGCTGTTGTGAATATCAAATTTAACCGATTTATTTTGAATAGTATGATATGAGCATGTAATTTTTTATAAAAGCAAAACGAACGGTATTGTGTTTGGCTAACAATATATACTTTTAATGGTAGGTTCTTTTGCCATTATATATAATCCTTTCGATTATAAACAGGATGGTAGCGATATCCTTTTTTGTTTCACTTGCTAATTTTTTAACCCGTAACGATACCAAAAAAGATTTAGCGAACAGCCTGACTACAAACCCCGATGAAATACTGCAGCACCTTTTCAAATGATTTAAAAACCAATTGCAATTAAACATTGCTACCTTTGTAAAGAACCATTGAAGAAAATGGTTGACCCACATTATGATTGAAATAGGAAAATACAACGAATTAAGGATTTTAAGTAAAACAGAAGCAGGCTTAAATTTAACGGATGGCGATAAATTGGTCGTTTTACCCTACCAGTACGTACCCAAAAATGCTGAAATTGGCGATAACGTTAACGTTTTTGTTTACATCCAAAAAGACGGCCGCTTAACGGGTACAACCCAAAAGGCTTATGCAGAGGTTGGCGATTTTGCTTTCTTAAAAGTTGTTTCGGATGGTGACGATGGTATTTTTATGGATTTAGGGATCGATAAAGATGTTTACGTGCCTACAAAAGAACAAAAAAGACCAATGCAAAAAGGCTACAAATATGTGGTTTACTTGTATTTAGATGAAAATAGCGATCGATTATTAGCTTCGTCGAAATTGTACGATTTTGTTGAGGAAGAAGACTTCGATTTTGAAGAAGGCGATGAAGTGAGTTTATTGATAACTGAAGAAACCGATTTGGGTTTCAATGCGATTATTAACAATACTTATATTGGTTTGCTGTACCACAACGAGGTTTTTGATAACATTCAAATTGGCGACCAACGTAAAGGCTGGATTAAAAAAATCCGTGTAGAGGGCAAAATAGATTTGACATTACAACCAAGCGGTTACGGACACATTTTAGATTCGAAAGAAATGATGTTGGCCGAGTTGAAAAAGAGCGGCGGTGTAATTGAACTAGGCGATAAAAGCTCTCCTGAAGAAATTTATCACCGTTTTCAGATTAGTAAAAGCGCATTTAAAAAAACAATAGGTTCGTTATACAAAGAGCGTTTAATTGTTCTTTCTGATGATTCGATTAGGTTACTAACCGACGAAGACGCCGAGTAATAGAATATTTTAACCACAGATCAAAATGATGAACACGGATCTATAGAAAATCTTCCGTGTTTATCTGTCAAAATCTGTGGTTAATTTTAATTCAAATTGAATTTATCGTTCTGAATTTTAACTGCATTTGATGCAGAAACAATAGAAACGATCATAATTCCGATTATAATTGCTAAAATCCCCTGAAAGGTTGAGTAAATTTTGGTTCCAGAGACAAAGATTTTAGAATCTTTAATCAATTCATCCCCAACATTCGATTGAATTTTTATCAATGCAGATAGCTTATCTAAAGTTTTACCAGCTGCATTTCTACCAATCGCTTCATAAACTTTTTTACCATCGGCAATTGCCAGGTTCAGAATTCTATTTTCGATTTCTTGTTGAGCAGAAAGTGCTTCTTTTAAATCTTTTAAAAAACCCTTTTCTTGTTTTACTAAAAAGGTTAATTCGAATTTATTAATTACCGAATCTATAGTGCGGTTGTGCTTATTAATTTTTGAAATATTAACAGATTGATGAACTGCATTTTCGGCCAAAGCATCTTGAAGAATGGCACTTTTATGGTACAAATTTTCGGCAATAAAGTATAAATCTGTAGCAGGCACTAAGCGATCATTATACATAGAAATAAACGATTCATTTATTTTCTTAACACTTTTATCTTCTAAAAAACGAATAAGTAAAGTACAACACATGATGCAAAAAAGCAGAAAAGCTATTTTTAATTTGTTTTTAAGACTAAATGCGAATTTCATAGTATGATTTGGTTATTTCTAAAATGTAGTTAGAATATTTAAAAAATATGTTCGATATCCTAATATTGTTACCCTATAAAAAATTTAAAAACACAAACTAAGATGTCCTTACAAACCTTAGATGGTAAAATTCTAATTCAAAACGAACATCTAAAATAATTTCTCTGCCTGCTTGATATAATAATGCCAGTAAAAAATCTAAAAACATAAACTAAGATGTTCTTACAAACCTTAGATGGTAAAATTCTAGTTCAAAACGAACATCTAGAATAATTTCTCTACCTGCTTGATATCTTATGCAAGTAAAAAATTTAAAAACACAAACTAAGATGTTCTGACAAACCTTAGATGGTAAAATTCTAATTTCTGTTAAAAAATTAAAAGTAATCCTCCTGTGCTGTTTTAGCAAAAAGCTGTGGCGCAAAATTCACTAAATATAGCTCTTTTTTTGCTCGGGTTACTGCAGTGTATAACCAGCGAAGAAAATCTAAATCGATCATTTCTTCCGTTAAATAACCCTGATCTGCGAAAACTGCGTCCCATTGCCCACCTTGTGCTTTGTGGCAAGTTACCGCATAAGCAAACTTAATTTGCAAAGCATTATAAAACGGATCGGCCTTAATCGCCAGCATTCTTTGTCTTTTATTAGCGATATGTTCATAATCCTCATTTAAGCCATCAAAAAGTTTTTTATTTTGTTCGTAGGGTAAATTAGCCGATTCTAAATTCAAAGTATCTAACATTACTTTACAGCTAATTTGTCCAGCGGCTGGAAAATCCAAAAACTCTAATGTAGCATCTGCAAAGCGGAAACCATATCGTTCTTCTTCACCCCTTACCCGAATTACCTTAGCCATATCGCCATTGGCAATAAAAGCCGTCTCTTCATTTTCTGGCAGCCAGAAATAATTATTCCTAACCACCATAATCTGGTCGCCACCAGTTAGTTCCTCTTCTCGATAAAGCAATCGGGCTCTGATTTGCTGGTTATAAACATTAGCCGATTTATTAGAACGACAAACGACCAGAGTATTTTCTATTCCAAACTTGCGGTAAGCATACTCCAAACCCTCTACCAAACGAGCACCCGCCATATTGTAAATATCTTTGTAGTTCTTCGTCAGAAATTTAGGCAAAGGTTTTTCTGGATTCTTCGAGATCTGATTTCTTAGCATGGTTGCATTTGCTAAAATTCCCGACTTCTTTTCCTGTCGAACAACTTCCTTAAGTTCTACCGAACTGATATGCAAAGCAAATTTATCTTTTAAATACTGTTCGTTTAATGCAGGGCTATCCAAGCTACCAACAGGTGGTAATTGTGCCGTATCGCCCACAAAAAGCAAAAAACAGTTTTTCTTATTGTAAACAAATTCCAGTAAATCTCGTAAAATCGAAGAACCAGTTTCATTAAATTCATCGGCAATCATCGAAGCTTCGTCGATAATAAAAAGGGTATTTTCCGATAAATTTGGAGCAATTTGAAATTGCATTTCTGGCGATGCCGCAGAACGCTTTCTATAAATTCTTTTATGAATGGTTAATGCTTTTCTATAAGAATATTGGCTCATTACTTTCGCCGCACGCCCCGTTGGCGCCAATAATTCACTTCTCAAATTAAATTTAGCCAACACTTTTACTAAAGCCGCAACCGAAGTTGTTTTACCTGTACCAGCATATCCCTTCAACACAAAACACTTATATTCATCATCCTCTTGCAAAAACCTCGACATGCGCTCGCAAAAAAGCAACTGCTCTTTGGTTGGCGTATGTTCATAAGCTTGGGCAATTAGTTGACTTTTATCGATGTACATGTATTATTGAATGATTTTATTATTAAATTGTTTTGAATAGCAGCTGTTTTAATTATTTGAAAAGCAATTTACCGTGCTTATAGGATTCATCAGTCCGTCTTTCCGCTTTATCTTTTAAAAACGTCTGTCATTCTGAAAAACAAAGTGGCTGCAGTTTAAAAGTATACCGCTTCAATACGGTTTAATTGGCAAAGACAATAGCTCTTTTAAAAGCCACCTCCAGCAAAATGCATAAAATATCCTAATTAACAAGGCCAATATCCCCCAAATAAAAAACTGCGCTTTATTCTTTGAAAATCTAAGAGAGAATGTAATGCACCAAACTAATTACAACAGCAGCGTTTCAATTCTATGTGCCATTACCATATCCTGCTTGGTACTCCAGCTAAAAATCGTAAAATGACCATCCTGCGATGCGACTAAACCAATAGCTTGCGGCTGATCGTTAACAAACTGTGCAACAGAAAAATGTCTTGTGCCGCCCAATTGCCCTGGGTATAAAATTTTATCTTCGCCACCAACAATTGGCTCTGAAAAAGCAATTTGCTCAACAGTGGGTTTCCCTTTCGCACGACCGATTTTTGCACCAAAAGCGATTAAATCAAACTCTTCGTTAATTATTGTCGCCCCATCTACAGCGGTTAAACCAGCTAAATGGTCAACCTCCCTACGAACAGCTCCCTGCGAGAAAATCTCACTCTGGTTTCCACTTTGTTTGGCTAAGTTAGATAAGCCACAGAACGGTGGTTCTACCAAATACTGTATTGGATGAATAATGGATTCGGCCCATTTCTCATCGCCCTTAGGCACAATTAATAAAGCGCCACCCCTACCGTGCGCCCGCATAGAAACGGCAAACTGTATAAGGATATTTATCGGATCGTTCCAGCTGGCTAATACCGTTAAATCAAGTAAAGCCTTCAAAATCGGCGGACAATCGCGGTTTGTACAACTGGTATCATCAACAATTCTAATTTGCTCTCCTTTTAAAACAGCCACATTAGTAAATTTGCCAATACCATAAATCCTGCGGTGTTTAATTACAATTAAACCAGGTTCAGAAACATCTACCACAAAACAAAAATTTGGAATATTTAAGGTAGTACCCCAAATGTAAAGCTCACCATCCTCTTCCCATACCCCTAAGTGAATACCCGAACGTTCTATTCCAGGAGCAATTTTAGTTAAAGTGTTCGCATTTAAAGCCAATCGCTTTGCAAAATGAAGCGGTTTAGAAGTTTGCGATGGAGGTAAAAAGGCAATTGAAATGCGTGGAGAATGACCTTCCTCCTTACGCAAGCTGCTCCAAAAGGCCACATCAATTATAGCTTCAATTATATTTTTATTAGGTTGAGTAGCCAAATCTATCTCGCCTTGTTCTATTGCATTTTTATGCAGTCTAACAAAATGCTGTTCAATTGTTGCGGCAATGGTGTTTGCAGCTTTATAAGTAGGCTTGTAACTCATGTTTCGAATTTAAGCTGAATATTTTGATTTTTTGATAGACGAAAGGTTTGATTTTGGTAAAAAGATTTATTGGAGTTTTAGCCACAGATTTACATAGATAAACACAGATTTTCATTTGGATTCTCAAGCAATAGTTTGTCATTTAACAATTTGTCACCGAAAATAATAAAACTGATCTGTGTTACTCCTTATTATCTGTGGATTATTTCTTTTGTATGTTTTAGCTTGCAGTTAATCCTTAAAAAACTCTATTTTTGTTTCAATGAGTAACAACAGCCTTTTATTAGTTAATCCAAATTTTAAAGCTGATGCATCTGCTAACTGCCATTTATTGTTAAAAATAACAAATGATAGCTTTTCGTATGCTGTAATAAACAAAGATTCGGATGAGATTAATGTAATTTTTGATAAGCAGGGTTGCGAGGATGTGCAGCAAGATTTAAAAAATGCTTTCGAAACAGATACCTACTTATCACAAAAGTATGGTACAATAAAAGCTGCCGTTCATACTTCAAATTTTATTTTTGTTCCTAACGAGTGGTTTGATGCGGATAATTTATCGGTTTATTCAAATTTCTTAATTTCTGAAGGTAAAATTCATACCAAAAGCCATAATGATTTAGGTTTTAACACGGTATTCTCAGTAAATAAAAATGTAGAAGAAGAGCTGCCTGAGGAAGTAATTGTTTATTCTCAATCTTCGCCCTTGTTGGCGTTATTTGGCCAAATCAATACTGATGCTTTATTAATTGATTTTACTGCATCATCATTTAACTTACTGTGCATAAAGGATAAGAAAATTAACTTCCAAAATCATTATCAGGCCGAAACGGTAGATGAATTTAATTACTTTTTGCTATTAATAATAGAACAACTAGGCTTAAATGATACTATCCCAGTTTATTTGCAAGGCATTATTAATGAGGATGATGATTACTACAATACCCTTTTAAAATATTTTAACAATCTTTATTTCTTTCTTCCTGCCGGAAAACAAAAAAGTGAGTTATTGGCCGATATGCCTCAACACTATTTCAGCGGATTACTTGCTTTAGATTTATGCGAATAATTGGTGGAAGGCTAAAAGGAATCCGTTTGCAACCGCCAGCAAACTTACCTGTTCGCCCAACAACAGATATGGCGAAAGAGGCCTTATTCAACATATTAAACAACAAATTTGATTTCGATAGTTGTTCTGTTCTCGATTTATTTTGTGGAACAGGAAATTTAACCTTTGAATTTGCTTCTCGAGATGCTGAAAGTATTTTAGCCGTAGATATGGATTACGGCTGTGTAAACTGGGTCAAAACAACGGCTAAAAAGTTCGAATTTAATCAGGTTGAAGTACGTAAGGGTGATGTTTTTAAACTGCTAAAACAAATGACAGGCGCTTACGATTTAATTTTCGCCGACCCACCATACAATATGCCCAACATTCCTCAAATCCCAGTAATGGTTGCGGCGCAGCAATTGCTTAAACCTAATGGTTTGCTGGTTGTAGAGCACCAAAGTAATATGAAATTAAACAGCCAGCCTGGTTATACCGAAACCCGTAAGTATGGCAACTCGTCGTTTAGTTTCTTCGAGTTTAGTTAATGTAAAAAACATTAAATTTTCGCAAAGAACGTAAAGCCAGACCATTAATAATATTGTCGTCTTTTGGCCGAAGTGGAGAACCACGAACTGCTCAGCGAGCTAAATCTTTCTACTATGAATTTGTAGCTGACGCAATTGAAAAAACGATAATGATGAACAAGCTTTACATTATGAGTTTAGCGAATGTATTAAGATTGCTTCGCAACTCGCCGTGACGAAGTAGGAAAGCTTTGCGGTTTAATCTTTCTCGTTTCCGCTTAAAAATCTATATTTGAATTGTGAAACCATCATGCTTTTTGCCTTCATCATAACTTTAAAACAAAAACCATTATAGCTTCATCACCAATCAAAAACAATTCAAAACTGATGAAAATAGCGCTATTTCCAGGTTCATTCGACCCAATAACGATTGCACACGTTAACATTCTACAACGTGCTACTCCCCTTTTCGATAAGATTGTTATTGGCATTGGATTAAATAGTTCTAAGCAAAATTTTCTTACAGCCGAACAGCGTTTACAAATTTTAGAAACCGTTTTTAACGGCTATGAAAACATCGAAATTAAAACTTACGAAGGCTTAACCGTCGATTTTTGTAGAAAGATTAACGCAACTTATATGGTTCGGGGTATTCGCTCCGCATCAGATTTTGAATATGAAAGAGCCATTGCACAAATTAACCAAACGATGATGCCTGAAGTAGAAACAATTCTACTTTTGAGTAAACCAGAATATTCGGCGATCAGCTCTACGATTGTTCGTGATATTTTAAGAAACCATGGCGATGTTAGTCCTTTTGTACCGAAAGAGGCTTTGAGCTTTCTATAAATTTCTTGCTTACCAGACAGACAAAAATATTTTTCGAGTTAAACTGTAACGTTTTAAAAAATCGGTTACCAATTGAGTATATAAAATGATTTTATGAAAACTCGAAGGGTAGAAAATTTTAGTACAGCCGCATATATCTTTGGTTTTAATGATTAGTATTTGTTTAGCGTACCTAAAATGCTTTGAATGAAAGAAACTGAAACGATATTTCTCACCCTGATTAATCAACACAAGGCCATCATACATAAAGTTTCTAAAATGTATATGAACCATGTTGAAGAACAGCAAGACTTGTTTCAGGAAATCGTAATGCAACTTTGGAAGGCTTATCCAACATTTAAGGGCAACAGCAAATTCTCTACCTGGATGTATCGGGTAGCTCTGAACACCGCTTTAGTCTATTTCAAAAAAGACAAACGAAAAGTGGATAAGACTCCGCTTGATGAGAACATCGATATCATAGACGTAAATGAAAGCGAGTTAAAAGAAGAGAAGCTTGCTTACCTATATAAAGCGGTTCAAGAATTAAATTCGATAGAAAAAGCATTGATATTTCTTTTTTTGGAGAATCAATCGCACAAAGAAATTGCTGAAAATTTAGGTATAAGTGAAGTAAATGCCCGTGTAAAACTGAACAGAACTAAAGAGAAATTACAATTCATTATAAAAAAAAATGGTTATGAATTTTGACGATTTAAAAAACGAATGGAATGCCGACAATGCAGAAGCAAACAATGTTTCTGAGGCTATGCTTAAAGTTAAAGAGGCTCGAACTCCAATTGATATTATTCGAAGAAAAATGAAGCATGAATTCAATTACCAGATTGTGGTGTTGGTTATAATGGCTTTGTTACCATATTGTTTCAATTTTTCGGCAAACATGAAGCATATATATTTAGCCTTCTATGCCATAACTTGTGGTTTTACAGCCTATTATTTTCTCAAATTCTACCGTTTTTATAAAAACTCTTATGATATGAGTTTGGATAGCCGAAAAAGCATTCTTTGGTTTTATTACGAAATGAAGCTAAATATTGAACTTTATAAGGCACTAACCTACATTGTCGCTTTTATAGGGTTTGCCTTTATCGCTATTTATTTATTCGTAGAAAAAGCCTCCATATTTGCTAGAATAGTAGGCAAACTCTCACCAGTTTATATTTTATTAAACTGCTTTATATCTATATTGATTATTGGTGTAATAACCGAATTATGGGCCTGGTATTATTATGGAAAATACCTTAAACGTGTTCAGAAAGTGGTTGATGAACTGGATTTTGAAAATTAAAAATTAAGTCGTCATTTCGACTGAAGCATCGAAAAGTGGAGAAATCTTTTAAAATACTTCAAAGATTTCTCCACTAGTCGAAATAACGATAAGCTTAAAGTTTATAAAATTCCACCTGTCCTCAATACATCCATTATCGATGGAAAAGTATTTTTAATTACAGGTGAAATGTGATTTTTATCTAACCAAACTGCTTCATCAATTCCTTCTTCTTTTTGAGGAACTAATTTTGGTTCACCTTTAACCTTCATTTTGTACCAATTGGTTTTTTTAATTACCATTTTCGATCCCATTGGATAAACGTGATAAGTTTTGCAAAGCTTCTCTTCACGCTTGAAAACTTTGATTCCACATTCTTCTTCAACCTCTCTTACGGCAGTTTCTTTCATGTTTTCGCCGTATTCCAGCTTACCTTTTGGTAAATCCCACTTCTTATTTCTAAAAATAAAAAGATAATTTCCATTGGCACTTTCTACCAAGCCGCCAGCAGCTTTAATGATTTCGCAGTTCTTTTTAAGCTTCTTAAATGTTTCCTTTGGGTTTTTAGTAAGGAAAATGTAGCTTTTTTTAGACCCATTTTTCAGTTTTTTGTAAAAAGTTTGCAAATCAAAATCCTGTATTTCAAGCTGTTGAATTTTTTCTTTTTGTTCTGGTAAAACATCTGAGATAAACAAAGTGTTATCGTTGATATAAATTCTGTAATTTTGGGCCATGTATAATAAAAGTGATATTGAATTAAAGGTAGCGGAATTTTTATTACAAATAAAGGCAATTAAATTACAACCTAATAATCCTTTTACTTGGGCTTCTGGTTGGAAATCGCCAATCTATTGTGATAACCGAATTACCCTTTCCCATCCTCAGGTTAGAACTTACATTCGTCAAAAACTTGCGCAAGCAATTCAGGAAGAATTTGGTTCGGTAGATGTTATTGCTGGAGTTGCAACTGCTGGAATTCCGCAAGGTGTTTTGGTTGCACAAGAATTAGGCTTGCCATTTATCTATGTCAGAGCAAAAGCTAAAGAACACGGAACAGGAAGTTTAATTGAAGGAGAAGTTGTAGAGGGCCAACGTGTAATGGTAATTGAAGATTTAATTTCTACAGGCAAAAGTAGTTTACAAGCTGTTGAGGCTTTAAGAAATGCAGGCTTATCAGTTGCTGGTTTAGCTGCAATTTTTACTTATGGCTTTGAAAAAGCTGATGAAAATTTTGCTGAAGCTAAATGCCGATACATAACCTTATCTAATTATGCTGCTTTAATTGATTATGCTGCAGAGCACAGTATTATTGCTAAAAGCGACATGGAATTATTAGGTAAATGGCGTTTAAACCCAGCAGAATGGGGCCAAAATCAGGTTTTAAATTCAGAATCGTAAGGTAAAATTCCCTAACCCAAATATATTTAACCAATGACAATTATTGAAAGTGCCGTAGAAGTTAACAAACCAGTTGCTGAGGTTTATACATTCCTTGCAAATATGAACAATCATCAGGAATTAATGCCTGAGAATATTTACAATTGGGATTCGACCGAAGATGAAGCACGTTTTACCATTCAGAATATGGCTAAACTTGCAATTAAGATTTCTAATCGTGTAGAAAACCAAGAACTTACTGCTATGCCTACAGAAAAAGCACCGTTCGATTTAGAGTTGAAATGGACTGTTAAAGACAACGGAAACGGTACTACAACTGCTAAGCATATAATATCAGCAGATTTGAATATGATGATGAAAATGTTGGCTTCTGGTCCGCTTCAAAAATTGGCTGATCACCAGACGGAAAAGTTAAAAGAAATTTTGGCATAGAATATTGTTAATTATTTGATTGTTAAATTGTTTAACAATCAACAAAAATATCAAAGAGCATCTGCAAATAAAACGCAGATGCTTTTTTTATGCGTTATGGTTTATCGTAAATAGATGCACAAGCCAGCCCGCATAAACCCGATTGGAGCGGCATATTTTTGTTGTAATCCTGAGCGTAGTCGAAGGACAACAAAAAATAAAGCGGAAAGCGGGGCTGCAGAATCAAAAGCACAGTGCAAATGCTTTCCAATTCAAAATTAAGACAAATTTTCAGCACAAAACACTATTAATCAGTAAATTAGTCATATTAAAAATATTCTTACCGACAAAATTTCCGATTATAAAATCAAAATTGATATGGCATTTGTTTTGATTTAAAGGGAAATATGAACTTCAACAATTTTACAATAAAAGCCCAGGAAGCAATTCAACAGGCTTCCGAAATAGCTCAGGGCAATCAGCAGCAGGCTATTGAAACGGCACACCTGTTAAAAGGTTTGCTTACTGTTGATGAAAACGTAGTTTCTTATGTTTTAAAGAAATTAAACGTTAATCTTAATTTACTTAATCAAAAATTAGATGCAGATATTGCAAAATTTCCGAAAGTTAGCGGAAGTAATGTCTATTTGTCATCGAACACCAATAATGTTTTACAAAAGGCACAATCATTTTTAAAAGAATTTAAAGATGAATTTGTTTCTGTTGAACACCTACTACTGGGAATTTTAGCCGTTAACGACAGCACTTCGAACCTATTAAAAGAACAAGGCGCTAACGAAAAAGATCTTAAAAAAGCAATTACAGAGTTACGTGGCGACAATCGTGTAACCGATCAAAATGCAGAAGCAACCTATCAGGCTTTGGGTAAATATGCTCGTAATTTAAATGAGTATGCCGAAAGCGGAAAGCTTGACCCTGTTATTGGTCGAGATGAAGAAATTCGTCGGGTGATTCAAATTTTATCACGTAGAACAAAAAATAATCCGATTTTAATTGGTGAGCCTGGTGTTGGTAAAACTGCAATTGCAGAAGGAATCGCCTTCAGAATTATAAAAGGCGATGTACCTGAAAACCTAAAAAGCAAAGTTGTTTACTCTTTGGATATGGGGGCGTTAATTGCAGGTGCAAAGTATAAAGGCGAGTTTGAAGAGCGTTTAAAAGCCGTAGTTAAAGAGGTTACACAGAGCGATGGTGATATCATTTTGTTTATCGATGAGATTCATACTTTAGTTGGTGCAGGCGGTGGAGAAGGTGCGATGGATGCGGCAAATATTTTAAAGCCAGCACTAGCTCGTGGCGAATTGCGTGCAATTGGAGCAACAACGTTAGATGAGTATCAAAAATATTTAGAAAAGGATAAGGCTTTAGAACGTCGTTTCCAGAAAGTAATGGTTGAAGAACCAGATACGCAAGATGCAATTTCAATTCTTCGTGGATTGAAAGAGCGCTACGAAACCCACCACAAAGTTCGAATTAAAGACGAAGCCATTATCGCTGCTGTAGAAATGAGTCAGCGTTATATTTCTGATCGTTTTTTACCAGATAAAGCCATCGATTTAATGGACGAAGCGGCTTCGAAACTGCGGATGGAAATGGATAGTGTACCAGAAAACGTGGATGCGCTAGACCGAGAAATTATGCGTTTAGAAATTGAACGCGAAGCCATTAAACGCGAAAAAGACGATAAAAAAGTTAAAGAGCTTTCAGAAGAAATTGCAAACTTATCTGCAGAGCGTGATGAATTAAAGGCAAAATGGCAAGGTGAAAAAGATTTGGTTGATAACTTAAACAACCAAATGGAATTGATTGAGCAATACAAACTGGAAGCTGAGCAAGCTGAACGTGCTGGAGATTATGGTAAAGTTGCCGAAATCCGTTACGGAAAGATTAAGGAAGCACAAGATACTTTCGAAAAGCTTAAAACTAATTTAGAAAATCAGCAAAGCGATAGCAGAATGCTCAAAGAAGAGGTAACGGCCGATGATATTGCTGGTGTGGTTGGCCGTTGGACAGGCATTCCTGTTACCAAACTGATAGCGAGCGAACGCGAAAAGCTTTTAAATCTGGAAGCTGAATTACACCAACGTGTTGCTGGGCAGGATGAGGCTATTGAAGCCATTTCTGATGCCATTCGCCGCTCTCGTGCAGGTTTACAAGATAAGCGCAAACCAATTGGCTCGTTTATATTTTTAGGAACAACAGGAGTTGGAAAAACTGAATTGGCTAAAGCATTGGCTGAGTTTTTATTTAATGATGAGAATGCGCTAACCCGTATTGATATGAGTGAATATCAAGAACGCCATGCAGTATCACGCTTAATTGGAGCGCCTCCAGGATATGTAGGTTACGATGAGGGCGGACAATTAACCGAAGCGGTAAGACGTAAACCTTATTCGGTTGTATTGCTCGATGAAATTGAAAAAGCACACCCAGATGTGTTTAACATTTTGCTGCAGGTTTTAGATGATGGCCGCTTAACCGATAATAAAGGCAGAACGGTTAACTTTAAGAACACGATCATTATCATGACATCGAATATCGGAGCGCATTTAATTCAGGATAATTTTAAAGATTTAAATGATGAAAACCGTGATGAAGTTATTGCTAAAACTAAAAACGAATTATTCGAAGTTTTGAAACAAACCATTCGTCCAGAGTTTTTAAACCGAATTGATGAGCTGATTATGTTTACGCCACTAAACCGTAACGAAATAAGAGATATTGTGAGCTTGCAGTTTAAGCATGTACAACAAACGCTGGCAGAAATGGGTATAGAGATGGATGCATCGCCAGAAGCTTTAGATTGGTTGGCACAACTTGGCTACGATCCTCAGTTTGGCGCTAGGCCATTAAAACGTGTAATTCAAAAACGAATTTTAAATGAATTATCGAAAGAGATACTGGCAGGCAAAATTGATAAGGAGAGCAAAATTAAGTTAGATATGTTTGATCATAATTTTGTGTTTCTGAATCAGAATCAAGGCTAACAAAAGCACTTTAAAATCCCTCAGAATAAAATTCTGGGGGATTTTTTTTGTGAAATTGTGAGGCGCCTAATTTCGGCTATCTTCCATTATAAATAGCAAATACGAAGACATTGCTCTGTACCAATGTGATCTGTTTATAACCAGGCATTTACAACCATTTTATCGAAAGAAAGTTGTATTTTAGATTACAGCTTTCTCCCTATGATAAATCTTCGCTCTACTCCCATTCCATTTTTTCTTTTACTATTTCTTTGCTTCAGACAAATAGCTTTTGCACAAGAGCCGACATCGAATGCTAAAATTATCGCTCAATACGACAGTGTCAGAACCGTTGCTCCAAGAGAAAAAATATACGTACACCTAGATAAAGCTATTTTTGCGCCACAAGATACTCTTTGGTTTAAGGCCTATTTGGTTGATGCGACCACAAACGTTTTCTCTAAAGTTAGCGGATTAATTTATTTTGATATGTTTGATGCCAATGGTACCTTAATCGAAACCATTTGTGTACCTACTGCCATGGGTGTTGCCTGGGGTGGCATTGCGCTAAAACCCGATGCTTACAAAGCTGGAAGCTACACCTTTAGAGCTTACACCAATTGGATGCAGAATTTTGGAGATGCCTATATATTCAAAAAGGAGATCAAAATTCTGGATTTTATTAAAGACGAGAATGTTTATCAACTTGATAAAAAACCCTTGCCAACCCCCAGAAAGATTAGCGCAAGAACCATAGAAAAAAGTAAAGATATTGATATTCAATTTTTACCCGAGGGTGGAAATTGGAAAGCAGATCGCATGCAAAAAATGGCATTTAAGGCTGTTAATTATGCAGGAAAAGGAATAGAAGTTACGGGAGAAATTTTCGATTCTAAACAGAATAAAATATTAGATTTTAAATCGAATAATAAAGGAATGGGTTATTTTATGATGGTTCCAATCCTAAACGAAGCCTATACGGCAACCATAAATAGCACCGAAATAACTAAAACGCAAAATCTCCCTAAATTAGCCAGTTCTGGTGCGTTTTTACAAGTAAATAACTCTTATGGTTCAGATGGCCTGGCCATTAACGTCGATTCGGATTTACCTGAACAGGAAATTACAATGATTGGTCAATCGAAGGGAGTTGCTTGCTTCACTGCAAAGTTTATCTCGGGCAAAAAATACAAAACCGTTTATGTTCCCAAAAGTCTTTTTCCTAGAGGGATTTGTCAAATTTTATTAATGGATGGTAAAAACCGTGTTCTTAATGAAAGAAATTTTTTTATAAACAGATCACAAGACTTAATTATCCAACCATCAACCTCAACTTCAGTTTACGGATTACGTGATAGCATTTGCGTAAATATCCAGGCATCAGATTTCGAAAAAAAACCAATATCAGGAACTTTTTCGGTAGCTGTAACGGATGACAACCAGATTCAAAAAGATAGTTTAAACGATAATAATATTTTAAGCCATTTATTACTAGCCTCCGATTTAAAAGGTGAGATCGAATCGCCAGGATATTATTTTAATCATTTCGATGAGCAAAAACATAACGACTTAGAAGCCTTGGTACTTACCCAAGGTTGGATCAAATACAATTGGGAATTAGATAAAAGGCCATTATTTAAGGCCGAAAAAGAATTTACAATAAGTGGTCGGGTAACCAATATAACTAACAAACCTGCAATAAATGGGCAAATACTTTTACTGGGTATGAAGAAACCTATATCGATAATGGAAACCAGAACAGATAGTAATGGAGTATTTATTTTTAGAGATTTTCCTGTACTCGATAGTGCTGCTTTCGTTGTACAAGCTAAAAATGCGAAAGGCAAAGTTGGCACCTTGGGTATTGAATTAAACGAATTTCAGAGTGCTCCATTCTTAATGACTGCAAAAAATAACCTGACAAACTATGAAGAGACTTTAGATAGCATTTCTAAACAATTTATTGCGGCAAAAAATGAAGAATATGAAGCTTCGTTTAAAAGTGGTATTATTTTAAGAGAAGTTAAAATTACTGGAAAAAAGACCATTAAAGGTTCCAAAAATTTAAATGGTGACGGAAACGCAGATATTACTTTAACAGAAAAAGACCTCGATAAGGTTGCTAAAAAAACGCTTGGCGATGTGCTTAAAGAAAATATAAAAGGTTTACATGAATCCGTTAAACCAAAAACAGGTTTCCAGCTTTATAAAGTAAATGGATCTATCTTTAAAATGATTATCGATGGAGTTGAAGTCGATTATTTTTTTACCAATTTTGATCCTACTTCTAAAACGGAATATTTACAGTTCATAAAAAGTTATTTTGATTATTACAACGCGGAAGATATTAAAGGGATTGAAATTATGACAAGTGGCAAAAATGTAAATAATTACATTAAACAATATGAAGATCCCTTTACGGTTGAAACCTATGTATTTGTTGAAGTTACCACGAGAACTGGGAGTGGGCCATTTTTAAGAAAATCGTCTAACATGTTCAAATATAACCCACCAGCTTATGGCGATAATAAGGAATTTTATAGTCCAAAATATACAGATCAGAATAAGGGAAATAAAAAGCCAGACTACCGTTCTACCATTTACTGGAATCCACATATTTTGACAAATGAAAAAGGCATTGCAAATTTTTCGTTCTTTTCGGCTGATAAAAAAGGTTTTTACACGGTATGGATTGAAGGTTCGGATATGAATGGAAATTTTGGAATGAAGGCCCTGAAGTTAGAAGTAAAATAAATTCCAGTTTATAAAAAATGTTAACTTAATTCAACTAATCTTGCCATTATATCGTATTCATTAGGTAATTATGTTTACCTAATTTTCAACTTAAACAGTTTATTATCTGCTGATATAGCTTGCAACTCAAATAAACAAACCGAAGGTGTGTCTACATTAATTAATAAAGTGCAGAACACATCTTTCAATCTTAGCTATCAGGGATTCATCGACAATTTAAGGTTTAAAATTTACATACTTTTTTAAAGCTTTTTTCGAGATTTTATTAATGATATCCCGTCGTTAATTTGGTGGGCTATCTTATTTTTTCTTAGTTTCTATATTTGGTAGAAAACTCGTTAACAAACCGATAAGAGGCAGAAATGCGCAGATAGAAAATACATATTCTATTCCTTTAGAATCGGCAAGCTTACCTAAAAGCGCTGAACCTATGCCCCCCATACCAAAAGCAAAGCCAAAAAATAAACCCGCTACAAGCCCAACTTTTCCTGGTATCAATTCTTGTGCATAAACTAAAATTGCAGAAAATGCAGAGGCTAAAATCATCCCGATAGGAACGATTAAAACGCCAATCCAAAATAAATTTGCATGAGGAAGTAAAAGTGCAAATGGCGCTGTTCCTAATATCGAAGCCCATATTACATATTTACGGCCTATTTTATCGCCAATCGGCCCACCCAACAAAGTACCAGCAGCAACTGAGAACAGAAATACAAATAGATAGATTTGTGAGGTTTGTACAGATACATGAAACTTATCAATTAAATAAAATGTAAAATAATTAGTTAAGCTAGCCATGTAGAAGTATTTTGAAAAAATAAGCAATAACAAGATACCTACAGAGAAAATAACTTTACTCCTCGAAAACTGATTTACTACAGATTGAATATTAACTTTTTTGCTTCTGGCCAGCACAAAACCTTTATACCAATTGCCAACATAACTTAAAACAACAATTGCCAAAAGAGCGATTGCAGAAAACCAGATAACACTAAATTGCCCATAAGGAACAATTATCCACGCAGCCAGTAAAGGCCCTAAGGAACTCCCAGCATTACCACCCAACTGAAATACAGATTGCGCCAAGCCCCGTTTACCTCCTGATGCGGCATGGGCCATTCTTGAGGCTTCTGGATGGAAGATTGATGACCCAACCCCGATCAAAGCAACAGAAATTAACATGGTGTAAAAATGTACAGACTGAGAAAGTGTAATCAAACCGATAAGCGTAAACCCCATACCAATTGCCAATGAATATGGCTGAGGCTTTTTATCGGTATAAAGCCCTACAAAAGGTTGTAACAAAGAAGCTGCCAGCTGAAAGGTAAGGGTAATTAAACCAATTTGAGAAAAACTTAAATGGTAACTAGTTTTTATAATCGGATAAATAGCTGGAATTAATGATTGAATTGTATCGTTAAGTAAATGCGAAAAACTTAATGCAAAAAGTATTGGGAAAACAGTTTTTTCAATTAAAGCCTGAGAATTGGAATTATCGTTCATAAATTATTAGATATAAGCCAAAGTTAACATTTGATATTTTTATCGACACACGAATCAATAAAAACTTTTAACTCCATTATTGGTTATTTAACTATGGAAAAGAATGGTAAAATTGTTGGCCTTTGTGGAAGCTTTAGAAAAAATTCGTACAATGCAATGCTACTAAAAGTGGCAGGGAGCTTATTGCCAGATGGAATAAACTTTGAAATTGTTTCTTATGATGATATTCCTATTTACAATGCCGATTATGATATACCAGAAGTAAGCGATCGACCTGAATCGGTTAAAAAATTTAGAGATACGCTTGCCACTGCCGACGCCTTCATAATTGCATCTCCTGAATATAATTATTCTATTCCTGGCGGCTTAAAGAATGTTATAGACTGGGCAAGCCGTGGAAAAGATTCCCCTTTAATGCACAAACCCGTGGCGTTAATTGGAGCAACCCAGGGAATGTGGGGAACTGTTAGAATGCAAACCGCATTTCTGCCAGTTTTTACTTTTTTAAATATGAATCCTGTTTTGCAGCCTGAAGTTTTAATCGCACAAGCGCAGAATAAATTTGATGAAAATGGAAATTTAACTGACGATAAAACCCTGAGCATCATCAAAATAAAGCTAGAAAATCTAATTTCGGCCTGCCGCGTTTAATTTAATTGCGGCAGCCCTCCTGCCAAATGTGCCATTTAAAAATCTGACATTTATACAAAAAAAGTCAGCTTGTCAATTTCTGACAGTCGCAAAAATTAATCAATCGATTAATTTTAAGTCACAGTAAAATAATATTGAATTAACACCAAATTTATATCTAATTACTAATAAGATAGTTATCCAAAAACTGATTTTTTAGTGACTTTATTAATGTTTTTTGGCACAGGTATTGACTTTTAGCCAAATATAGTCAGAAATTAAAAAAGTAAAATTGACTATAATTTTTAAACAAATAAATAATAAAAAAGATGAAAAAACTATTATTATCGTTAGTAGCAGTTGCAGGTTTAGTTTATGGTGCAAATGCACAAACAGAAAAAGGAAAAGTAATTTTAGGTGGTAGCGTTGGTTTTAATTCAACTAAAGTAGAAGGTGCAGCAAAATCAGATGTTAGCTTTAACATCATTCCAAGTGCAGGCTATTTTGTAGCTAACAATTTCGCTATTGGTACAGGCGTAGGCTATACATTTGATAAACAAGTTAGTCGTTTAACTCAAAACGAAGCATTTGTAGTTGCACCATTCGGTCGTTACTATGTTGGTTTATCAGATCAGTTCAAATTCTTTGGTCAGTTATCTGTACCAATGGCGTTCGGTTCAAATAAAGTTGTAGCTCCAAATGGTGATGCAGGTGCTAAAGTTGCTTCTACTACTTCAATTGGTGTAAATGTAGCTCCAGGTTTTGCATTCTTCCCTACTAAAAGAATCGGTATCGAAGTTTCTGTTAATGGTTTAGGTTACCAAAACTTCCAGGTTAAAAACGAAGCAAGTGGCGCTAAAGTAACTTCAAACTCATTCGGTTTAGAAGCTGATACATTTGCTCCAAAATTAGGTGTAATGTTCCACTTCTAGAACTAAAGTATAAATTCAACAAAAAAATCCCAGCCTAGGCTGGGATTTTTTTTAGGTTAAATTTTATCCTATAACGTGTAAATTGCTCTTTTTATTTCTGCTCTCTTATCGCTTTAAACTCCGAACCCGCTTTCCATTTTGGATAAGTACTTTCATTACTTAGCCTATAACCCATATCAAATAATAATCTCACATCTTCAATAATGCCCGATAAATCCCAGGTTTTGGCATCGAAATTATCTTGAGGAGAGTGGTAACGATTTTTAGTAAAATCAGCAACCTGTTTCAAACCCCAATCTCTACCGTTTTTAATATTATCAACACCAGAACCTGTAAACAACGAAGGCACACCAACTTTAGCAAGGTTAAAGTGATCAGAACGATAATATAAACCTGAAGATGGAACTGGATCAGGTACTAAAACACGACCTTGCTTTTTAGCTGAAACCGCAGCATAATCTTCCAATTCAGACTGACCAAAGCCATAAACCACAATATCTTTAGTTTTGCCCGCAATTCCCATCATGTCCATATTAATATTGGCAACCGTTTTGGCTAATGGAAATGTAGGATGCTTAGCATAATATTCTGATCCTAACAAGCCCTGCTCTTCAGCAGTATAAGAAATAAACAGAATGGTTCTATCTGGATTTTTCGGTAACTTTTTAAATGCCAAAGCAATTTCAAATAAGGAAGCAACCCCTGTTGCATTATCTACAGCCCCATTGTAAATAGAATCGCCTAAAACTTGTTCACCAATACCTAAATGATCCCAATGTGCAGAGTAAATAATGGCTTCATTTTTAAGCTTATCACCAGGAATTGAAGCCAAAACATTATAAGTAACTGATTTTTTAATTTTATTTTTAACTGTTAACGAAGTTGTTAAATTCAAATCAACTGCTTTAAAATCCTTTTTACGGGCATTTGAAACTAATGCATCAAAAGACTGACCGCCCAAAGCAAACAATTTTTTCGCAACATCTAAACCGATCCAGCCTTCAACCACAGTTCTGTTCATGCCGTTATCTGGTGATTGCAATTGCAGTTTTGATTTAGACCAGCCACTGCGAACAACGGTCCAAGGATACGCAGCAGGTGCCGTATCGTGAATAATTAAAACGCCAGCAGCACCTTGTCTCGAAGCTTCTTCAAATTTATAAGTCCAGCGACCGTAATATGTCATGTTTTTGCCTTTAAACAATGCTGAATCAGCAAAACCAGGATCGTTAATCATAACCACGACTGTTTTTCCTTTTACATCCAAATTTTTGTAGTCGTTCCAGCCATATTCGGGTGCTACAATACCATAACCAACAAAAACCAGCGGAGAATTTTTAATACTTACCTCGTTTTGAACACGTCTGGAACCTGCAACAAATTGTGTCAGATAATTTAAGGCTATTTCTTTAGAACCCGATTTAACAAGCATTTTCACATCTGGCGTCGATTTGATTTCCACCATCGGTACCTCCTGAAAATAACTATCGCCATTGCCAGGCTTTAAGCCTAATTTCTCGAATTCTCTTTTTAAATAGTTAATGGTTTTGGTTTCACCATTGGTAAATGGTTTTCGTCCTTCTAAACTATCTGCCGCAATAACCGATAAATATTGGCTAAGGCTACTGTCGTTAATTGCCCTTATAGCTGTAGAATCAGGTGCTTCAGCCGTATGTTCTCCCGATTGTTTGCAGGCAGAAATACTAAAAGCTAAAGCTGATAAGTAAATCAGCGTTTTTTTCATAAATTTTAATTTGATTCGTAATATTAAGGAAATAAGTTTAAAATAATCTTAAACAAGTTGTTGCTAAAGTTTAAACGCCTAATTTTTTGGGTTGAGCTGAGTAACTGGTTAGACAACTATTTAAATCATTTTACACAAAGCATTAAACAAAAGGAATTTAGAAGCCTCGAACTTAAAAAAGTACAATTGCAATCGTACAACTTTTTACTTTGTGCTATATTCGTTTAACAGAATAATGAAACATTAGATTTATAATTTTAAATGGAGATAAGACCAGCAGACAAACAAACCGACTTTGACAAGATTTGGGAAATTTTTGAAAATGTGATTTCGACAGGCGACACCTATGTTTTCGACCCAAATACACCAAAGAGCAGCTTAGATAAACATTGGTTTGCCGAATATATGAACACATTCGTTGCTATAGATAACGGCGAAATTTTAGGGACTTATATTATTAAGCCAAACCAGATTGACCTGGGTAACCATATTGCCAATTGCAGTTATATGGTAAATCCAAAGCATCACGGACGAGGGACAGGAAAACTACTTTGCGAACATTCTATTCAATTCGCCAAAGACAATGGATATTTAGGCATACAATTTAACATAGTGGTTAGCACGAATGAAGGTGCTGTAAAACTGTGGGAGAAATTTGGCTTTGATATTATCGGCAAAACACCGAAGGCGTTCAGACACAAAACACTAGGCTTTGTTGATGCTTTTATAATGTATAAAGACTTAACTGATGCAGCTATAACCAAGTAGATACATTTTGTAAAAAGCAATTACCTAATTCTATTAAACAAAAAAAGTCCCGATTCTCAGAGGGCACTGAAAAAGTCCCTTTAAGATTGGGTTAGAAAAAAGGAGTAGAAGTTAATAATTTCTG
>NZ_BAABAK010000005.1:0-187528 GCF_039537385.1 Pedobacter ginsengiterrae | reverse complement strand
TCTTAAACTGCTAATGCAGATTAATAAAAGAACCCTTGTAGTAACAACTGCAAGGGTTTCTTGGTTTACAGCGTTTTTTTATGATGCTTAAAGCGTAAAGCTAAAAGACCAAAGCGGAAAGATTAAAGACCAAAGTGGTTAAGGGTAACAGGATATTAATTTCACCAGGTAAGACATCCTAAGGGAATCTAAGTTTTCCAGTTTCATTTAAGGGTTATTAATAAATTCCTTCAGACTAAAGGGAAGAGCACAGATTGTTAGATGCTAAAAGACCAAAACGGAAGGGTGGGGATTTCAAAGTTCCCATTATTTATGCTGAAAGCGGAAAGGTCAAGGATCAAAGCTTAAAACGGAAAGATCAAGGTGGTTAAGCCAGGCATCAATCTGATGGTGACAGGATATTAATTTTACCAGCTAAGGCATCTAAGGTATCCATGTTCATGTAAGGGCTTATTAGGTTTTTTTATTTGTTTTGGGCAGGATGAATGGTTCAAAAAAGTATCTAGCCTTGCGCTTTAAACCTGATGGTAGCGAAAATCCTTTTTGGATGGGCAGACTTTTATACGATCGGGTACTTCCAATGGCCAAAAAGATTGTAGCAAACAGCAGGACTGCATTGGCCCACAAGCACCGAAATTGTTTTACTGGAAATAATTTGCGGGAAACTGAATTGATTTTTATAGATATTTTCTGATAATTTGAAAATAGGGGAGCCAATTTAAAGGAGAGTTTATAGAGAGAAAAAACAACTAGCTATTACTAATAATAGCTAGTGTTTAGGTTAATATTTGCTTTTTCTGCTGCTTCTATTGGTGTATAATCAGATAGAATTAAAGCTTCACCTTTTTTAATACATACATCGTGCTCGAAATGAACGGATGGTTTGCCATCTTTTGTTCGCACTGTCCACCCATCTTTTTCTATAAATACGTCTTTTGTACCTAAGTTTATCATTGGTTCAATGGCAAGAACTAGGTTTTCTTTCAGCATTATTCCACTTCCTCTTCTGCCATAGTTAGGAACTTGGGGATCTTCGTGCATTGTTTTGCCTAAGCCATGACCTACAAAATCTCTTACAACGCCATAACCTTGTTTTTCATTATGCGATTGAATAGCGAAACCAATATCACCTAATCGTTTGCCAACTATAGCTTCTTTTATACCTATAAATAAAGATTCTTTTGTTGTTTTAACCAAATTTAATATTTCTGGGCTAACTTCTCCAATGATAAATGTGTATGCATGATCTCCGTGAAATCCATTTTTTATCGTACCAACATCAACTGAGATTATATCTCCATCTTTAAGTTCGGTTTCATTTGGAAAACCATGTACCACCACGTCGTTAACAGAGGTAATGATGTGGTGGGGAAATCCGCTGTAATTATAAAAAGAGGGTACTGCACCGTTATCTAAGATATATTCATTTGCCAGTTTATCTATTTGGATTGTTTTGATACCTGGTTTCAAAATTTTTGCTACTTCGGAAAGTGTATGGCTTACTAACATTGCACTAATTTTCATTAGTTCAACTTGTTCGTTTGTTTTATATAAAATCATTGGGCACAAAGTTAATCATATGGTTTTTAATGTTTGAACTCAAATTGAATTTTATTATAAATGATTAGTAAACTTTCAATTTTAGATTAAAATTAATTATTTAAATGAATTTAATTCTTTGTTGTTCTTATTAAATAACTGTTGAAGTTCGGTGAAAGATGCCTGAAGATAACGGACTGACAGCAATCTAGATACACGGGTTTTAATTTTATCTGCTAAGAATAGCTCTGTTAAAATTAAAGCTATAAAGAAAAAATAATGTCCGCTTATTAGCTGGTGGTTTACATTATTTGTTTGTTGCAATCCAATAGCTTTTCCAAACAAATCGGCCAATAGGGGAATAATTAAAATTGGAACCAGTGATATGATGCTAACTCTAAATTTTATCCGCTTTTCGGCTATATCAATAGGAGATTCATCTTCAATAGATGCGTTATAATTGCTATCGACTGTTGTATTTAGTTGATTAAGTTTTTCTTGTTCTTTGCCATATTCAATATCTATGTTTCTTACATGTGCGATAAGTTCTGTTTCGGCAATATTAAGTTTTTCCTGATCTTCGACTATAGATTCTTGCTCTGCAATGAGTTTTTCCATAATATTTAAATCTTCTGGAATACCATTTTTTAATTTCTGTTCTGCAGCAACAATTCGGTTATCTAACTGTTTGAACTGTTTTTTAAGTTCTTGAATTTCTGCATCCCAATGCTCTTTCTTTAACAGGTAATCGTTTTCTAAACGCTTTTTAGCTGAATTGTATTTAAGCTTAACCAGCTCATCTTCATTGGTTTTAAATCCGTTCTTTAGATTTTTTAATGTAGAAAAAAGCTCAGCAGCTGACTTATTTGATTGAGAAAGGTCGTCTTTAAATGATTGTAAATCTGCTTCAGAGATTGGAATAAACGGCATAGTATAGATAAAAATTACCTTATAAAATTATGAAAATTATGCAGTTAATAAAGGTTTAGGATTAAGAAAATATTTAACACCCTAAGTTAAAGCGCTTATTAGCCTAATTCTTCAAGCTCATCAGTTCTGAGTACGATTTTCTTGATTACGGAATCTAATTCCTGAGCAGAGTTTTCGATTTCATTCGTTATCTCCAGATCTGACATTTTTTGTTGTGGAATTTTATTTTTTAAAATATAGGTAAGTCCTAAAAGTCTGGTAAGAGGTGCCCGTAAAACGTGAGATTGCATCCAGGAGATTTCTTTGAGGCGTTCGTTTTGCTGCTCTATAGCACTATAATACTTAATTTGTTGTGTAACGTCCCTTTGGATTATCACCCAGTGTGTAAATACTCCGTTTTCATCAGAAAGAGGCGTGGTGGCGAGGTTCATCCAAAATTCTGTGCCGTCTTTTTTGTAGGTAATCATGGTAACCTCATTCGCTACAAAATTATTAAGGCTTTTACGCAGCTCTCTTACTGTTTTTTTTGAAGTGTTTTTTCCTGAAAGAAATTCTGGCGATTGACCTAACGATTCTTCGATGGAATAACCTGTCATTTTAGTAAAACTATGATTTACATAGGTTATTTTTAATCCAGAATGGTTCTGGTTTGCATCCGTAATCATTACCGCATCCTTGGTGTGCTTTACCATCGACTCCAATAAACGCAGCTGTTGTTCTTCTTTCTTTTTCTGGGTAATATCGTGCATGGCACCAACCATTCTAATTGCTTTGCCATTAATATCTCTGATCACAAAACCCCGATCTATTACATAAGCATAGCTGCCATCTTCTTTTAAGTAACGATATTCATCTAACCAATTCGTTCCACCACTTTCAATTAAGCTATAAATGCCAGTCTCAACTCTTTCAATATCTTCTGGATGCAAACGAGATATCCAGGAAGAAATTTCAACAAAACCTGGCTGTTCTTTATAGCCAAATAATGTCATAAACCCTTCTCCCCAGTACAAACTGTTGTCAACAACGTCCCAATCCCAAATTGCATCAGATGTTGCCATGGTAACATACCGATAGCGTTCGTTGCTTATTAATAAAGCTTTTTCAGCTTCAATTCGTTCTGTTATATCTCTAGAATTGGCAACAATACCATTTATGGATGGATCGCTTCTTAAATCGGTGATTATGGTTTCTATCCACCTCCATTCATTTGATGCCGAAGCGAATCTAAAAGGTTCAAGAGCAAGCCTATTGTTTTTTTCTATTTTAATAAATTGATCAAATACAAAATCCTTATCATCTGGATGAATGAAATCAAAAGCATTTTTGCCAATAAGGTATGTTGGTAGAATTCCAAGTATTGCTTCTGAAGTAGGACTCACATATTTGTAGCTGCCTTTTTCATCTAATATCGCAATCATATCTGAACCATCCTGAACCAGATTTCGAAACCTTTTTTCGCTATCATCAACCTCTTGCAATGATTTTACATCATTAATTGCAATACTATAAATCCATAAGATTGTAGGGTCGGTTGGGGCAAAAACAGGAACGTGTTCTACTATCAATTCGGCATTAGAACGTATTTTTATCTTTTCGTATGGAAGAGAATTCGTACTAAGAATAAACTTATCGGCAGTTTGGTTTTTAAGTGATTTCTTTAAAGGGGATTTTACTAATTCGTGCTCAAAAAAATATCTGTTTTCTACAGGTAAGTTAACTGGATTCAAAATATCTGCTCCAATTAATGATTCACTTTGCAAACCAATCAGCATCTCATAGGCCTGGTTAACCTCGATTACGATTAATTTTTTTCCTTCCTGCTTCAGTAATATCGCAGGTGCGGTAATCAGGTTAAAAATAGAATAGCCAGGATGTAAGGGCATTGTGGGATGATTAGTTTTACAAGATATTGAAATATTTAATAGTAATATTTAAGCATCCTTTATTCAAATATGGATATTTTTCGTCGAAAGTGATACTTGTGAGACATACAAATAAAAAATAATTCATATGGCTAAAACTGTTTAGGCAGTAAGGTGTTGATTATTAAAAGATTATATGTTTGTTGTTTTTTAATCTTTTGCAGATCAATACCCTGTGTTAAATGAGCAAAATCTTCATTATTTGTATTATGAAATAGCATTTAGACGGTAACAAGCATATTTTAATATATTTGCTGTAAGAAAAATTAACTAAGTTATTTTGAGTAGGGAGTATAGTTTTAATATACTATTAAGTGTGAAAGTTAGATGAAAATACAGTTATTGAATATTGATGATGATGAACTTATTTTGTTCATTCATGAAACATTAATTCAGCAAACTGAATTTTCTGATAATTATGTTTATTTCACTGGCGCAAAAGATGGTTTGGCTTACCTTGATAAATGCAATGATCCAGACACACGATATTTGATTTTATTGGATATTAATATGCCAGGCATGAATGGATGGGAGCTCCTAGATATTTTGGAATTAAGGCCTTATGCCTCGCAGATTAGGGTAATTTTAGTTTCTTCTTCTGAGAATGAATCTGATCGGCTTAAAGCTAAGAAATACAAATTAGTCTATTCCTTTTTAAGTAAGCCACTTAAAACAGAACATTTCGACATCATCAAAGAAATTGCAAATACCAACTATAACCTCGATTGATGATTTTTCATAATAAGTTATTGTTAAGATAGAATTTGTTTTCGAAGTTATAATTAGCAAACTTTGCGTTATGCACATTATGCCGGGCACCGATACCCGAATTATAAACTTAGAGGGAACTATAATCATAATTACTGCTGTAAAAGACGATGTTTCGCTTTATAGAGTTATGATCGATGGCATTTTTTATGGGTATTTGCGAAGAATTGATGGTGTTTTGCATCAAGTTGAAGGGAGTAATATTTCTAATTACTTCTTTAACGAGATTTGCCGTGTTATACAATAAAGAAGTGGAACTTTAGTTTTTATCTGATTATCGGTTTTACCATTTATCGATCGTTTCATAGCTCTGCCAAATCTTAATAATTCATTAATTGGATATTTCGAAATTCATTTTGCTAATGACGTTCGGTGTATAGTTCCAAATATTGCTTGTAAACAAAGATGAGCATTATCGCTAGATAACACTCACCTTTATTTTTATGTTAAGAAACCAAAAGATTTAATTTTATTTAATCTGATTACGTAAGTATATATTCCCAAAATTTGAACTAAAATCATACTCTGGGCCTTTACCTGGCGAAGCAGTTATCGAAGTAAAAAAGTTCTTTTCTGTTTGCTCGGTAGGCTTTAAACTAAGATCGGTGTATATTTTGCCGTAATGATTTGTTAGTTTAATTTTTCCAATTTTAGCTTCGGTTAAACTGGCATCAACTCCACCATATTTAGCATCAATTTTTATTGGACCGTTGAAATCTTTTAATTCTACTATACCATAAACTGATGCGATATCTGTATTTACATTATTTGGAACTTTAATATCGATGGTTATTTGCACATCCTGTGTTTGGTAAATAGATACACCAGACTGTCTGTTTTTATCTTTCTGATAGTTATCCAAATCTTCTTTAGAGTTGAATTTCGTTTTAATACCATTTTCAACAATATAATAAGCATTTGGTATTTGCTTTACATCCAGTTTGTTGCTTATTAAAATTTTTCCATCAACGGTATTTTCTTCTAAACTGAAAGCATCATTATTTTTCCCATCATTAATGTTTACCGTTGCTTCTACGGCAATCTCATTCTTTTCCCAGGTGCTAATTCGTATAATTTTAGGGTAATCGAAACGAAACTGTATCGTTTGGCCATTTTTTACAGGATATGATTTAGTTACTTTCGTTTGAGAAAGGGCAATGCATGGCACTAAGGCCGTAAACAGCCAGAAAATTATTGCTTTCATAAATTAAGATTAGGTGAGGTTTAGTCCACATAAATGTGGATGGGAGGGGTTTTAAAGAGCGTTTACAAGTGATGTTACTTATCTCTTAAATAAACATTTTTATAGTTCGATTTTATAATAAAATCAGCACCACCACCGTTTATTTTCCCTTTAAGATTTTCCTTATCTCCTCTGATATTAATCTGACTTAAATTACTTGTAAAGTTGCTACTCCCCATTGAACTTACTAAGTTTAAGCCAGAGGCAGCATCATCTGTTTTTTCAACTGGTTTTTTATCTATGGCGATTTTAAAACCTTCTGCCAAGTATAAGTTACCATAACTTGTACCCAGCTCGATATTTGCTTTAGTTGTTGCAGGCATAGAAACATCAACATAACCGTAAACGGAGATAATCGATACAGGTCCTTTTATTTCTCCATTGAAAATTGCATCAACAGAACCGTATAAGGTTTTAACATTCATTGGACCGCTGTTATTTTCTAATTTAATTTTATTATAACTAGCCGATACTTCAATTTCATTTTTCAAGTTTTTTAAGATCAGTTCGTCTTGATTAACATTGGTGTTTTTAAAAGAAATTTTAATGTTTTGTGGTACTTTAATTATCAGAATCCCTTTGGTGTTTCTACCTACCGGATTAACATTGATTTCCTCTCCTTTTTCAGATACATCTATTCCTAAACCTGTATTATCCGTAAATCCAGAGCCACTTACTGTTCTTAAACCTTTTGCTCGCTCGTCTACTTCTACAGGTTCGGACTTTGGAGAAGAGAAAATAATTTCGTTGCCATTGTAGCCTTCTATTACAGCACCACTAATGTTTAAATTAAGCTTACCCGAACTTTTGGATAGTTTATATTCTTTTTGAGCAGAAACTGAGAGGGTAATGGAAAAAAGGGAGAGTAATACGATTAATTGCTTTTTCATGTGTTTGTATTTAAGTTTATTTGTTTTTATAATTTGTCTTCTCGAAGTAAGATATTGTAAGCTTCATCTTTAACTGCGCTAAAAGTATTTGGATCGTTAGCTAATGCATAAAGCTTATCATTAATGTTTATGTTCTCTATTTTACCAAGTATGTTTACCAATTCTAGTTGAACCATTGGGTCGCTTTGTACATTCAGAGAACGGATTAATAGACCTGATGCATAGGCATCATAACTGTATTTTGCCATTAAACTAAGGGCAGCAAGCCTTACATTACTATTTTCATCTTTATTTAAAGTTTCTGATAACTTATCTAAAACTGCATTACTCATTGTGCCTGTTCTTTCAATTTCAAGAATTGCCGAAAGTCTGTTGCTCGATGATGTACTATCATTAAGATTTAGGTATAAGTTATTTTTATCTGTTAATTTATATTGTATTTTAGCCGCTTTCGTGTCTTTAAATGAAACATAAGATGTTTTAGTACCATTATTAAGCACTTTTATCTCTGAGTCTTTAATTTGCGGTTCTTGCCTTATTTCTTCGTTTAAATCTTTTTGTACTTTCCGAACTATTTCACCCGTGGGGAATGGTTTTTCATTTCTGATTAAAAAGAAGAACAAAGAGCCAAATACTACAACTATAGAAGCTGCGACAAGCCACTTATTGGTTGTTAAAAAAAGGACTTTATTTTTTCTTTTTTCTGGAGCTTGGTTTCGTTTTGCTTTGAAACCTTCAAGGTTAAAAACTGGTGCTTCCAGCTGATCGAATTCTTCCCTGTTATGCTCTACAAATTCTTTTAACTGATCATTCATCATAACACTTATCTTTTAATGATTCTAGTACTCTTTTTTTTGCTCTGTGATATTGAGTTCTTACCGTACTGGAAGATAAACCGAGCATTGTTGCTATATCATCGTGTGTCATTTTCTCAAATACATATAAATTTAATATGGTTTTATAACCTTCCGATAGCGCTTCAATGCTTCTCTTCACATCCTCAACTTTACAATCAAATATTTCATTTTCTTCTGCATCATATTCTTCTTCTGCCGCTATATGGAAGTCGTCTAGTTCAGAAAAGCTAATTTTCTTTTTCCGAAGATGAGAAATTGAGCGATTAATTGCCATCCGCCTTACCCAAGCCTCGAAATTTACAATGCTAACTAATTTCTCAGGCTCGCTGAACACTGTAAAAAAGGTTTCCTGAAGAATATCTTCGGCCTCTGCAGTATGGCTTATCAAGCGACTAATAGAATTGTAAATGCGTTTAGCATATTTATTATACAATCCAGTATAGCCGAAGTCTTTTCCTTCGCGGCACATAATAATCAGTTCCTGATCAGTTATTTTTTCTGCTAGCTGCAATTCTTTTTGAGTTTGTTAATTTCGTTATCTAATTAGGTTTCTTATCTCTTAGTCGCAGGTTTGTTATTTGTGTTGCATGTTGCGATAGATTTTTTTAAAATAAATATAAAATAGCCTAAATGATTAATGCTTAATAGGGGATGAACTTACTGCAATTATGCAAGGGTTTTTTATAAAGCAATTGTGGATAAGCTATTTATGTTAATAAATAAAGCGACAATCCTACACCTTTTAGTTGTGGATGTGTTTTATTTTAATTTTTTTTGCCTTTCTTGGTATGCTGAACCTCTAAAAAGCAAAACGTATGGTTTTCAAATTAGCACCATCTAAATTTAAAGAACTATCGCAGTTGTTTGATTTAAATATCAGAACTGTTACTGTGCTTACAGAAATAGAAACTGTTCCGGAAGAATGTGGAGCAATTTTTATCAAAAAAACAGAACTTGAAGTCATGTTCGATGATTTTGAAAAATCTTTGAATGGATAGCAAAGTTAAATTAATAATATTGCATTAATCTACATTTCCAGGCAATTTCTGATCGTTAATTTCAGTTTCTACGGTTCTAAATAAAAATATTTTCGTTGATTACCATTGTGTTACCTCCGTTGGTTGCATTTTGTTTCATTTGGGTCTTGCAGATTTGATTGAGATGCTTACTTTTGCAGCGGAAAGCTGGCAGAGTGGTCGAATGCGGCAGTCTTGAAAACTGTTGACTGTAATAGGTCCGGGGGTTCGAATCCCTCGCTTTCCGCTTCAAAAAAATACATCTGGTACAAATTAAATATCTAATTTGTGCCAGATGATTTATAAGTTCATTGTTCAATGAACCATTAATTACAAAAACTTCGAGTTAAATAACAGATCATTTTTGCTTTAAAACAATCTGCTTATTATTGCATTTTGCAACAATAAAATGGGTTACTCAACAACAAGAATGGTAAATTATCAGATAATTTTTGTGCGAGTAATTTCTTCTAAACGAAGAGAAAATGATTTTTTAAAGGTAGCGCCAACTTTAACCTGAATGTTCTTAGTGAGATGAACCATATTACTTTCAATTTTTTGAATGTAGGCCTCAGAGATTATAAACGACTTATTAATTCGGATAAAACCGCTGTATTGTTCTAACAGTTTTTCAAATTCGTAGATCTTTCCGTAAGTGATAACGGTTTTATCAATTGTATGTATTTTGATATAGTTTGATGCGCCTTCAAATGCAACGATCTGATCAATATCTGTTTTCATGAATTCGTTTTTCTTACCTACCTTAATCCATAAAAAGGGCCTTTCCTTAATAATATTAGCTATTAAATTATTAACAACTAATTCAAATTTTTTAAAATTGAAAGGTTTTGGTAAAAACTGTTTTGCGGATAAGTCATAGCCTTCAACAGCATATTTTAAATGAGAAGATACCAGAATCAGGCTTTTAATTTTATTGCCCACTTGTTTAGCTACTTCAATACCGCTAATTTCTGGCATTTCTATATCTGTAAAAAGAAAATCCAATGGATCGACAGATCGATTAATTTCTTCAACAGCAAGCATCGGGTTAGTAAACCCCTTTAATAAACTTAGCTCTGGAATTAGCGAAATGTATTCAGTAAGCTGTTCTATGGTTCCGGGATCGTCATCAATGATAATACAGGTGAAAGTCATTAATAGTATAAAAGCTTTAAAACAAAAATTAATCTAGAAATTCTAAATATTTTAGAAAAAATATAAGGCTGCAAAGATAGCCACATTTTGTGCAACTCATTAGTTACAAATAGACAATATGCATAATATTTGGCTCTGTTTGCATAAAATAGATTAAATGTGACGGTTAAAGTGCATTAAAATTATGGTGTTTTTAGGAAAAATTAGAAATATGTTTTATTATTCTTTGTAGTTGTAATCAGTCGTAATTAGCTCCTTTTTGATGTTAAAATTTTTTTGCGGGTGATCTTATTGGCATAAAATTTAATGCACTTTGCATAAAATGCAAAAATTCGGGTTCTTTTTTTCGGTAATTCGCAGTCTAAAATATTTTTAGCCTAAATCAAAATAACACTCTCCAGGTTCTTGTTGTAAGAAGGTTTAAAAAATAATAATGGTAATATGCACGCAATTATTGAACGGCAAAAAGTAGGCGCTTTTGTAAAGAAAATTGAACTTGAATGGGTAGATCTTATTGATCATACAGCTTGGGAAACATCTGAGGAAGTATACATACATCTTGTTAAAGAAATATCTGCAATAAGTTTTGTTAACGAATTAATGCCGAAGGTAGGCATGTTTATTGATTTTAAATCGAAGTTAATTATGCATTGCGTAGAGCAAGATGGAAGTTGTAAAAAATCTTTAGCCTTTAACTTAGAAGACAATCTGGTTTCTGTTTATCAGCTGCAACAAGATACCACCTTTTGAAATTGACAATGTTTTTTTGCTTGTTTCAATAGTGATTTCTTCCAAATGATTAATTTCCTGATTACATAAGATTTGGATGTTGTACGCAGATTCAGTTAAAGAATAACAAAGCCATTGATTTCTGATGTTTCTTCCTGAAATATTTCCATTACGTTAGCAGTAATACCTAGATTACCTAGTTGTTCTACCAGTACCATTGAAACGTTAATCTCGCTTACTACTCTCAATACTTTATCGCAATCATCCAAATCATGAGACCATTCTGAGATAGATGGCAAATGCTCGATTACTTTTTGTATGCCTTTTAAATCTTCAGTCGAATTGATGATCGTGGATATTATGATTGTATAGCTTTGCATTAATAAAGAGTTAATTATTTGAGGAGGAATATTATAATCTTAATAGCACAAAGGTAAACATTGTTTACTAAGTTAGTAAACAATGTTGATAATTAATTTTGTTATGTTTGTGCTATGGCTGTAGAAAAAGACATCGACAAAGAATTGCTTGATTTTGAACGAAATGGTTCAGAGAACTGGCAACGAATTATCTTTAATCTTCGTAAACAACTTGATATTTGGGCACATGATAATATAAAACCCATTTGGAAAGATATGAAGCTATCTTATATGCCTGTAATGTTTAATATAAGTGTAGAAGGTAGTACTGCATCAGAAATTGCAAAAAAATCGATGTTACCAAAACAAACTATAAGCCGATCGATTAAAGAATTAGAAGACAAAGGATTCATTATTAGCGCTACCAGTGGGAAAGATAAGAGGATAGAAGTATTATCTCTCACTAAATCGGGAAAAGAGTTTATCTTAAATGCAAAAAATGAAACCCAAAAAATGAACCTTATTTATAAGCAATTGGTGGGAGAGAAGGATTTAAACACGGCAGTTCGAGTCATAAATTCTATAATAGATTATCATGAAAGCACCAGGTTAAGTGCTGATCATAACTTTACAGATTAAAATAATAACCCATTTTTAGGCTACAATAAAAATAGATTTGGCTAATTTATAACATTAACTGTTTTGGACCTTTGGATTGTAAATAAATCAAATAAAAGATGAAAATTATAATTACAGGTTCTTTAGGGAATATCAGCAAGCCCTTAACAAAAGAGTTAATAGAAAAAGGTCATTTGGTTACGGTAATTAGTAGTAATCAGAACAGGCAAGCTGATATTGAATTATTAGGTGCAACTGCCGCAATAGGATCACTTGAGGATGTTGAATTTTTAACAAATACTTTTGCCGAAGCAGATGCTGTTTATTGCATGGTTCCACCGACTTACTATTACGATCATTCGATTGATCCTTTAACTTTTTACCAGGTTGTTGGAAATAATTATGCAACAGCAATTAAGGCTTCGGGTGTAAAACGTGCAGTTCAGTTAAGTAGTTTTGGTGGCGATTTGGATAAAGGAACTGGCATTATTTTAGGTTCGCATTTGGTTGAAGAAATACTGAAAAAGCTACCTGATGTGTCACTAACTCGGATTCGGCCTACTTCATTTTATTATAATCTTTTAGGTTTTATTAAAATGATTAAAAGTGTTGGTTTTATTGCATCCAATTACGGAGCAGATGATAAAGTATTGATGGTTTCTCCTAAAGACATTGCCAGCGCAGCAGCAGATGAACTGGTAAAAACGACGAGTGAAGAAGTGCGTTACGTAGCAAGCGATGAAGTAACTTGTAATGAAGCTGCTAGTATTTTGGGACAGGCTATTGGGAAACCCGACTTAAAGTGGATATTGGTTAGCGATGAAGAAATGCAAAAAGGATTAGAATCAAATGGTTTCCCTGTAAAATTGGCTGAACAAATTGTTGAATTATATGGAAGCCTGCATAGTGGTTTATTAGCTAAAGATTTCTACGCAAGTAATTCAAAAATAACAGGCAAAGTAAAACTTAAAGATTTTGCAATCGATTTTGCGGCTGCTTATAATCAATAATGTTTATATTGGATTATGGCAAATCTGCAACCGCATAGAAATAAAACAATAAGCGACTATCATAAATTGATGGGGCTTCCTAAACCAGAGCACCCATTAATTAGTGTAATCAATCTTAATTCCATTAAACATTTGTCAGGCAATCGATCTGTAACAATGGTCGATGAATTTTATTCAATTGCATTGAAAAGAAATTTTAATGGAAAAATGAAATATGGCCAACAGCAATATGATTTCGATGAAGGGATTTTGTTTTTTATATCTCCTGGTCAGGTTTTTTCGATAGAAATAAAGGAAGAAATAAAACATACTGGATGGCTTTTATTGATTCATCCTGATTTTTTTTGGAATACAAGCTTAGCTAGACTGGTAAAGAAATACGAATTTTTTAGCTATTCTGTAAGCGAAGCCTTGCATCTCTCTGATAAAGAAGAAACTATGTTGTTAGGTATTATGCAAAACATCGAGCAAGAGTATCATTCCAATATTGACAAGTTCAGTCAGAGTGTTATTATTGCCCAGTTAGAATTGCTGTTAACTTATGCAGATCGGTTTTATCATCGGCAGTTTTTAACTAGAAAAATTGCAAACCATAACACTTTAGATAGTTTGGACGATCTATTAAATGCATATTTTGAAAGCGATGACTTACTTGTGAAAGGATTGCCTACAGTGCAATATGTGGCTGATCAATTAAATATATCTCCTAATTATTTAAGTGGATTGTTGAAGGTGCTTACAGGGCAAAGTACGCAGCAACACATACATAATAAATTGATTGATAAAGCAAAAGAAAGGCTTTCGAATAATAATTTATCCATTAGTGAAATTGCTTATCAACTCGGCTTTGAACATTCGCAATCGTTTAATAAGCTTTTCAAAAAGAAAACAAATCTATCGCCAACAGCTTACCGAAATCCATTCAATTAACAATATTAATTTACTAAAGTTAAAAACAAATCCAAGTATTGGGATGTCTTTAAAATGGCATTTTTTTTCCAATTCTTGTGGTTTACGCACTAGTAATGTAACTTTAATTATAAAACGAATTAATATATGAATACTGAAAAAGCTGTATTAGCTGGAGGTTGTTTTTGGGGTGTAGAAGAGCTTATTCGTCATCTTCCAGGTGTTACTTCAACAATCGTTGGTTATACTGGCGGAGATGTTAAGAATGCAACATATCGCAACCATGGCACTCATGCAGAAGGCATTGAAATAACATTTGATCCAACAATTTTATCTTATCGTACACTCCTTGAATATTTCTTTCAGATTCATGATCCAACAACCAGAAACAGGCAAGGTAATGATGTAGGTACGTCTTATCGCTCTGCAATTTTCTTTGAGAATGAAGCTCAACAGGAAACGGCTAACGCATTAATTGCAGAAATGGATGCATCGGGTGTTTGGCCAGGAAAAATTGTAACAGAGGTTGTTCCAGCTACAGATTTCTGGAATGCAGAAGAAGACCATCAGGATTATTTGCAAAAAAATCCGTATGGATATACCTGTCATTTCGAAAGACCAGACTGGAAAATGAACTAATTTTTGAAGGCTTCTTTTTATAAGAGGCCTTTATATTTTGAAATCGATTTAACACAATAATTAGCCTGATAATGGATTTACAACTTAAAAATAAAACAGCATTTATAAGCGGCTCTACCGCAGGAATTGGTTATTCAATCGCCGAAACCTTATTAGAGGAAGGTGTTAACGTAATCATTAACGGAAGAACAAATGAAAGTGTTGATGAGGCTGTTAAAGCGCTTCGCGATTTGAATCCGCAGGGTTCGGTTTCGGGTTTTGCTGCCGATTTTTCAAAATCTGAAGATGTAGCCCGATTAATTGCTGATTTGCCTTATGTTGATATTCTGGTTAACAACGCGGGCATTTTCGAGCCTAAAGCATTTGCCGAAATTTCTGACGAAGATTGGTTCAGGTTTTTTGAAGTTAATGTAATGAGCGGGATTAGATTATCTCGCCACTTATTTCCAAAAATGCTCGATAAAAACTGGGGAAGAATTATTTTCATTTCCAGCGAATCAGCTGTCTTTATACCTGATGAAATGATTCATTATGGTATGACCAAAACGGCACAACTGGCCGTTAGCAGAGGGCTCTCGGAGCTTTGTAAAGGCACTAATGTTACAGTGAATTCTATACTGCCTGGGCCAACAAAATCGAAAGGTGTTGGTGCCTTTATAGAAGATTTGGCAAAATCTGGAAATTTAACAACCGCTGAGGTTGAAACTGATTTCTTTAAAAATATGAGGCCAACATCATTAATTCAAAGATTTTTGGATGTACAGGAAATAGCCAATGCGGTGGCTTATTATTCGAGCCCACTTGCTTCTGGAACAAATGGCGCATCCATTCGTGTAGATGGAGGATTAATAAGGTCTATCTTATAATAAGAGATGTTCGGGAACATACCCGAACATCTTTTGTTTTACTTTAAGAGTGCTATCGTAATACTGTCTTTAACTACAATACCGCTCATATTTTCAGCATTGTACTTGATGGTATATTTGCCAGGTTTAGATAAATCATATCCTCTCAAAATATTAATTTCTGAAACCAGACTATCTCCTGATTTTAAAGCAATATAGCTATCTGCCGGAGGTGGCATAATTCTTTTGGCCATTGCCCCTTTGTAAGATGCTTCAATACCTTCATCAGAGGTAATATCTAAATACTTGCTAATCAGTGGTTCAAAAGGTGTATGCCATTTGCAAAATTTACGGGTACTATCTGTTTTGTTGTAAACTGTAAAACGGATTTTAACTGAATCTCCAACTTTGGCATTTTCAGGCGCCATCATTTTTCCAGTAATTGTAGTTGGTTTTTGAATTTGTGCAACTTCAGTAGAATCGCTATCAGAACCATTTGCTGATAAGTGTGAAGACGATCCACATGCTGATAGGGTTAAGCATATAGAAGCTATAATTAAGGTGTTTTTCATTTTGTAAATTTAGCCTTTTAAACTTGGTTTTCAGGTTAAGGATACATTATGAATATGTTTTAGCTATTTTCTAAATTATCAATGATCCAGTTTTTACCTTCGTCGTAACTTTCAGGCGTAGAAAAGTTTTGGATTACGGAATGCAGTTGTTCTTCTGATAAATCTGCTTTCAGGTTCTTTAACTCGCTAACAATGCGATAAGAATCCATATCTCCGAAACCACGGAGTTGTTTTACTTTATTTAAAAAGCATTTAAGATTCGCTTCTTGAGTATTCATTAATTTGTGTTGGTTTATTAAAAGATTTTTACATCTTTTGGGAATACATACGGAGCAGTGTATCTTATGGATTTTTGAAAAATTCATTTTTTCAGAACAAAAATTATCAACCATTTATAAATAGAATAAAATAGCGTAACAGATATGATAGCCCAGCTGGTTTGAAATGAATGGTGTCTTTTCTATATTTGCGACGTGAGCAAAGTATTACTCTTTCTTCTGTTCCCTGTTTTTATTTTCAACGCATCCTTACGCGAAGTGTTGAAAACACCCCAATTAATTTCTCATTATATCGTTCATCATGAACTCAATGCCGAGGTAGGCTTTTGGAGTTTTCTTGAAATGCATTATTTAGGGCAAGATATTAATGATAACGACGAGGAGGAGGATATGAAGTTACCATTCAAGAAAATAGATGGTCATCACATTATTTCTTTAGCAATACCAGCAGATAAATTCGTTATGATTAAAGCAACGAGTTTAAAAATGAACGATAGTAAGGTTTTCTGTTACCAATTTGCACATTCAAATCCTTCATTTGGTAGTCTTTTCCGACCGCCAATTTCTTAATCTTCTTCTATTTTTCTCAATTAATTTCAGGCAATTTATTGGCTGAAGAAGCAAGATTATACTCGTTAATATTTATATTATGTTGAATAAAATTATTGGCTTTTCCATTCGGAATAAGCTGATTATAGCTTTGTTTGTGTTTTCCCTTATTGGTTGGGGCGCATATGAAGTTACCAAATTACCAATAGATGCCCTTCCGGATATTACGGATAACCAGGTTCAGGTTATAACGGTTTCACCTTCTTTAGGTGCGCCAGATATCGAACGGTTAATAACTTTTCCGATAGAACAGGCTTGTAGTAGCATATCTGGACTAAAGCAAATCAGAAGTTTTTCCCGCTTCGGGCTTTCACTTGTAACCATTGTTTTTAATGAAGAAACGGATGTTTACTGGGCAAGGCAGCAAATAAGCGAAAAGCTGCAACAAGTTCAGCAGCAAATTCCACAGGGCATTGGTTCGCCCGAAATGGCACCAGTTTCTACAGGTTTAGGAGAAATTTATCAATATGTTGTTAGACCAAAGAAAGGTTTTGAAGGTAAGTATGATGAACGCGAACTCAGAACCATTCAAGATTGGATTGTTCGTCGCCAGCTTTTAGGTACACCTGGTGTTGCAGAAGTTTCGAGTTTTGGTGGAAAACTTAAACAATATGAAGTAGCTGTTAAGCAAGAGCAACTTAAGGCTTACGGACTCACCATTTCAGAAATTTTCGATGCACTCGAAAAAAATAATGAGAATACTGGCGGCGCTTACATCGAAAAAGGGCCAACGGTATTGTACATCAGAAGTGAAGGACTAACAACAAGTTTAGAGGATATTGAAAAAATTGTAGTTAAAACATTAGACAGTGGTATGCCAGTTTTAATGGGGCAGGTTGCCAAAGTTCAATATGGTTCTGCAATTCGATATGGTGCAATGACTTATAACGATCAGGGTGAAGTTGCAGGAGCTGTAGTTATGATGCTTAAAGGCGAAAATTCTTCGGTTGTTGTAAAAAGAGTGAAAGATAAGATTGCCGAAATTCAAAAAATGGTACCAGAAGGTGTTGTTATAGAACCTTTTTTAGATAGAACCAAAATGGTGGACAACGCTATTTCTACTATTGAAACCAATTTATTGGAAGGTGCATTGATCGTAATTTTTGTGCTCGTATTTTTTCTGGGCAACTTACGGGCAGGTTTAATTGTATCTTCTGTAATTCCATTATCTATGCTTTTTGCCATCATTTTAATGAATAAATTTGGTGTTGGTGGAAATCTAATGTCGCTTGGGGCGATAGATTTTGGGTTAATTGTAGATGGCTCTGTTATTGTGGTCGAAGCGATTTTACATCGTTTCTCGCATAGTAAACATTTTAGGGGATTAAGTCGAATTGATCAAAATCAAATGGATACGGAGGTTGGAAAATCAACTGGCTCCATGATAAAATCTGCAGTATTTAGTCAAATTATCATTCTAATTGTTTACTTGCCAATTTTATCATTAGAAGGTATTGAAGGAAAAATGTTTAAGCCAATGGCTTTCACGATTGCTTTTGCAATTTTGGGTGCTTTTATCTTGTCGATCACTTACGTACCGATGATGTCGGCTTTGTGCTTAAATAAAACCATCAGTCATAAAAAGAACCTTACAGATAAGCTGATGACTTGGTTCGAAAGAAAATATCAACCTGCATTAAGTAAAGTTCTAGGTTTTCCAAAAACTATTTTAGCGATTACCATATTTCTATTTGCCATTTCTGTTTTTATTTTAGGAAAAATGGGTGGCGAATTTATTCCTCAGCTAGAGGAGGGAGACTTTGCTGTAGAAACTCGATTGTTAACTGGAAGTAACCTGAACAACACCATAGAAACCACACAAAAAGCCTCTAAAATTCTATTGGCTAAGTTTCCTGAGGTACAAAAAATTGTAACCAAAATTGGTAGTGCCGAAGTGCCTACCGACCCAATGCCATTTGAAGCAGGCGATATGATGGTTATTTTAAAACCGAAGAAAGAGTGGGTTTCTGCAAAATCATTCCCTGAATTAAGTGCTAAAATGACTAAAGAATTAGAAGTAATTCCAGGTATTACCGTTGGGTTTCAATTCCCTGTACAAATGCGTTTTAACGAGTTAATGACGGGAGCGAGACAGGACGTAGTTTGCAAAATTTTCGGCGAAGATTTAGATTCTCTTGCTGGTTATGCAAAGAAGTTAGGTGCTATTATTGGTACAGTTCCAGGGGCTATAAATGTATACGAGGAACAGGTTACCGGAATGCCGCAGGTAGTAATTAAATATAACCGCGATGGCATGGCCAAGTATGGTCTTAACGTAAACGACATCAACAGAGTGGTAAATACGGCTTTTGCAGGTCAAATTGCAGGGCAGGTTTACGAAGGCGAAAAGCGCTTTGATATGGTCGTAAGGCTTAACGATGATTCTAGAAAGAATATTACAGATGTAGAGAAACTTATGATTTTAACAAGATCTGGTAATCAAATTCCCTTGAGTATGGTGGCATCTATCGATGAGGTAGAAGGTGTAAATCAAATTCAAAGAGAAGATACCAAGCGAAGAATTATTGTTGGTTTTAATGTCAAGGATAGAGATGTTCAATCTATTGTAGAAGAACTTCAAGAAAAAGCTGGTCAGCAGCTCAATCTATCTAAAGGTTATACCATTTCTTATGGAGGTTCTTTTGAAAACATGGTGGCGGCTAAATCACGTTTGGCTATTGTTGTACCAATAGCGCTTTTGCTAATCTTCCTGTTGCTTTATTTCGCTTTCAGTTCAGTTAAACAAGGTTTGCTAATTTACACGGCAATTCCTTTATCGGCGATCGGGGGGATTTTAGCCTTGTGGATCAGAGATTTGCCCTTCAGTATTTCTGCAGGGGTAGGTTTTATTGCATTATTTGGCGTTGCGGTATTAAATGGAATTTTACTGGTGTCAGAGTTTAATCGTTTGAAAAACGAAGGTTGGACAGATGTAAAACGGATCGTAATCCATGCTACCAAATCTAAATTACGTGCGGTGCTAATGACAGCCCTTGTTCCTTCACTTGGGTTTATCCCAATGGCAATAAGTACTGGTGCTGGTGGTGCCGTACAAAAGCCATTAGCTACCGTGGTTATTGGTGGTTTACTTGTATCTACACTTTTAACTCTTTTTGTTTTACCTATGTTATATATTTTATTCGAAAAAGGATTTAGTTATTTCCGTCAGAAAAAAGGAATTACAATTGCGGTTTTTTTAATTCTATTTGGGATAAATAATGCAAATGCACAAGAAAAGATTAGTCTTCAATCTGCACTCGATACTGCGATAAAGAACAATATTTCTATTCAAATTGCAAAAACAGAGTCGAGGTATTATCAGGAGTTGAAGAAAAGTGCTTTTGATTTACCTAAAACTGAAATTAATTACCAACACGGTAAATTCAATAGTTTAGCAAATGATAATAATGTAGCGGTTAGTCAGGCACTTGATTTTCCTACAGTATATTCAAGACAATCAGCCTTGCATAAAACGAATGCTCGTATTAGCGAAATACAGGTTAAAGGTTTGCAGTTGGATATCCGCTCGGAAGTTAAAACCAACTACTATCACTTATTAATTCTAAATGAAAAGCAAAAATTACTAAGCTGGGCAGATCGCGTTTATTCAGCTTTTTTAGATAAATCTACACAGCGTTTTAAATCGGGAGACATTGATGTATTGGAGTATAGAACTGCAGAAAATCAAAAGCAACATATTGCAAATCAACTCGAAGCATTAAAAACAGATTATATTCTAAACTTAAACAGATTTAACGTTTTGCTGAATAGTAAAAAGAATTTATCGCCCTTAAATGATAGTATTGTTTATGTTTCAACGGCTAGTCAAAAAGTAGAGATTAGTGATAATCCCTTTTTAAGTGTAAAAGAACAGCAAATTGAGCTTTCGAAACAGCAACAAGCTTTAGAAAGAAGCAAGCTGCTGCCATCTTTAAATCTAGGGTATAATAATTCGAGTATAATAGGTTATCAAACCAATAGCATGGGCGTAGAACAATATTTTGATCGGAGTAATCGATTTTCTTCTGTGAGTATTGGCGTCGGAATTCCGCTATTTTTTGGTGCTCAAAAATCGAGGATTAAAGCTTCGGGTATAGTTGCAGAACAGCGCAAGCAAGAACTTGAATTAACCAGAAAGCAGCTTCATACAGAATTACAGAATGTTATAGAAAGCCATAACCAGCTTCAAAAAGTAATACAATCTTATCGAACAAAAATGTTGCCTAACGCAAGCGATATCGTTAATGCATCAACATTAAAACTTAATGCTGGCGAAATTGGCTACCTGGATTGGGTTATTTTGATTAATCAATCTATTCAGCTAAGAAACGAATATTACGATAAGGTTCAGCAGTTTAACGAAGCGGCTTTTGAAATTGAACGAATTACTGCAATTGATAAATAATTAAAAATGAAAAGAAAATTAATAACAAGTTTTATCTGCGTAGCAATTTTAACTGCGTGTAGTAATCAAGATAAAAAAGAAGGAAATACGACAGTAAATAAAACTATACAGCTGCAAGCTGATGAAGTTCAATTAAGTGCCGAGCAAGTAAAAAATGCTGGTATCGCAATTGGGAAGCCCGAATCGAAAGGTATGCATAGTGCGGTAAATGTAAACGGCGTTGTAGATGTTCCACCAGAAAATATCTTTTCTGTAAGTATACCGATGGGTGGTTACATTAATAAAATGATGCTTATACCTGGTATGCAGGTAAAAAAGGGTGCGGTTTTGGCAACTGCAGAAGATCAGGAATATATTCAGCTGCAACAAGATTACCTTACTGCGAAAAATAAACTCAAATTTTCGGAAACCGATTACAACAGGCAAAAAGCTTTAAACCAAACGAAAGCAACAAGCGATAAGGTTTTTCAGGTAACCGAGAGCGAATTTAATCATCAAAAAATTCAGGTGAAATCGCTTGCTGAAAAATTAAGATTTATTGGCATTAATCCAGCAATGCTTACGGAAAACAACATTTCGAAAAGCATTAAAATTTATGCCCCAATAAGTGGCTATGTTACAAAAGTTAATGTAAATACAGGGAAATATGTTAACCCGACTGATATATTATTTGAAGTGATTAGTCCAGGTGCACTACATGTTAGCTTAACTGTTTTTGAAGGCGATGCTGCCAACTTAAAAATCGGTCAACAAATTGTATGCTCAACAACGGCAAATCCTGATAAAAAATATTTTGCTAAAATACACCTAATTACACCAAGTATAGAAAATGACAGAACTACAAGTGTACATTGCGATCTGGAGAATGCAGATCGTAAACTATTGCCAGGCACATTCTTAAACGCCTCAATCGCTTTAAACCACGAAAATGTTCAAGCTGTACCAGAAGAAGCAATTGTGAAATGGGAAAACAAATTTTATGTTTTTGCTGATAAAGGCAGTAACCATTACAAAATGATTACTGTAGAGCCTGGTGTTACTATGAATGGTTTTACCGAAGTAAAAACTAAAATAACGGCAGAAAATATTGTTGTTAAAAATGCCTATGCCGTTTTAATGAAAATGAAAAATGGTGGGGAAGAAGGAGAATAAATTCTAAATTTCCATTATAAGAAGAGGATGTTTTAAAACATCCTCTTCTTGTTTATAATTGCATGTGTTGTTGTTTAATTTTCTCTTTTAAAACACCAGCTGCCTTAGTATAGCCACCCTCCGAACCATCAACAAAGTGGATGTGATCATCTTCTAAATCTCTCACATAACATGACATAACCGATTCATTACTTACATACAATCCATAAATAATTTTCTCAGTTTTTTCGAGTTCATTCAATACTTTTTCTAAGGCCAATCTTTGTTGTTTTACACCTGTAATTACGGTGTTAATTCGGCCATCTATAACCAAAGTATCAGCCATTTCTACCAATTGTTTTAGGTAGTTTTTGCCACTTTCTGTTTTAAAGTAAAAACGCCCGTAAAGATTAATTATCCAGGTTTTTATGAGTTCTAAAAACTTAATTTTTCCTAAACGATGTTTCATTTCTTTGCCAAGATTATTGAAACTGGTTCGGAAAATTAATTTAGGGATCGAAATGGGTTGACGTTTCTCCTGATTTCCATAAATTTTATCAATTTGATTAATAACTTCGCTAAAAACCTCAGCTTGTTTAGAGCAGTTTTGAGCGATTACAAGAAGCGTTACAACTTCCTCGCTATTTTCTGGTGGCTCTATCTTATCCCATCTGCATTGCATTCCGCTTAAATCCAGTTCATCATCAGAGGCATCGTGTCCGTTTAATAAATAATCTTCTCCCTTGATAATCTTTTCGGCATATTCCAAGCCATCGCCTAAAACAATTGGTATAGAAAAGTTCCCCGAATTACTAAATCTGCAGATTTTTAAGCTACGGTTTTTTGCATACACTTCTGAAACGGGAATAATTCCAGCTCTTAAATCGAGATTGAAATTTTGAAGCATATTGGTTCTGTAAAGCAACAGTGCTTTCATCACCTCATTTACAATAACATTTGGAACTATAAAAGTTGCGCCATCGCCACCGAAGAAAAATGGGACTAAAATTTTTGCTTTAAATGCTAGGTTTAAAACAGTAACAATACTTCCAGTAGCAATTAGATTAACGGTTTCGTGTAAGCCCGATAAAACTGCATTTGTAGAACCTTTAATGTCTGTAATAATAATATGCCAATCATTGGGAACATCAAAAAAAGCATCTTTCTTTATCAGTAATTCGCTTAGCGCAATTTTATTGATGGGTAAATTAGAAAAAAAAAGATCTTGATTCTCGGTCATAACTTTAATCTGGTCGATATCTAATGTACGTAAACTCCAGCTATAAAACATTCGCTTTTACAAGATGTTTACCTCATTAAAAACTAATGAATTAACAAAGTGTTTTGAAAGATATTTTTTTTATCTTTAATATCAATGCTATAATTTTTATGAGAAAAATATTAATCTTTTGTTTCCTGTTCATCTCCCTTAAATCAATCGCCCAAAAGCAGCTTAGCCCAATTCAAACTTACCCAGGTTTATTTGAAAAGGTGCAGTTGGCTGGTATTTATCCCGATAGTAAATCTTTTGCAGACGCTATTCCTAAAAGAACATCGAATGTGATTATGGAGGCTTATGCAAAGCAAAAAGATTTGAAAGAATTCGATCTCAAAAAATTTGTTAATGAGTATTTTAGTTTGCCAGAAAACCATAATGCACTTTATCAATCTGATATAAGTGCAGGAATAGAAAAGCATTTGGATACACTTTGGAAAGTTTTGGAAAGAAGTCCTGACCAGGTTTCAGATATTAAGACATCACTTTTGCCTTTACCAAAACCTTACATAGTACCTGGCGGGAGATTTAGAGAAATATATTATTGGGATTCTTATTTTACAATGCTTGGCCTAAAAAAAGCAGGTAAAACAAAAATTATGAAAGATATGATCGATAATTTCGCCTATCTGATTAATACTTATGGTTTTATCCCGAATGGAAACAGAAGCTATTATTTAACACGTTCGCAACCTCCATTCTTTGCTTCCATGGTTCAGTTGTTGGCCGAAAACAACCCAGACGTTAAGATTAGCGACTACAAAGAAGCGCTGGAAAAAGAATATAACTTTTGGATGAAAGGCGCTGAAACTTTAGCTAATGGTAAAGCAATTAACCATTCTGTTAAAATGAAGGATGGAACTGTGTTAAACCGCTATTACGATGCTGGCGATCAGCCAAGAGAAGAATCTTACAAGGAAGATTTTGAAGCAGCAAAGAAGACAAAGCAAATACCTTCCGTGTTTTTAAGAAATGTTCGTTCTGCTGCAGAATCGGGTTGGGATTTTAGTAGCCGCTGGTTTGCAGATGGCGAAAATTTTAGTCAGATTATTACGACTGATATACTCCCTGTTGATTTAAATACATTGATGTATAACTTGGAGAAAACTATACAGACAGCCAATTTAGAGGCGGGTGATTTAAAGAAAGCAAGCTTGTTTTTAGCCAAGGCGCAAAAACGTAAAACGGCAATTTTAAAATACTTCTGGAACGATAAGCAGAATTTCTTCACCGATTATAATTGGAAAATGCAAATGCCATCAAAGCAAGTTACTTTAGCCGCTTTATTTCCTTTGTACTTTAAAATAGCAACACCCACTCAGGCCAAATTCGTTTCGGTGAAAGTTGAGCAGGATTTTTTAAAGTCAGGCGGTTTAATAACAACTGTAAAAACGACTAAAGAACAATGGGATTCGCCAAATGCTTGGGCACCATTGCAATGGGTAAGCATTCAAGGGCTGCATAATTATGGATACGATAAACTTGCTGATACCATAACTAACCGATGGGTAAATTTAAACATCGCGGTATTTAAACAAACAGGTAAGCTTATGGAGAAATATAATGTTGTTAACGCCGATAGTAAAGGCGGGGGTGGAGGGGAATATCCTTTACAAGATGGTTTTGGTTGGACAAACGGTGTCTTACTAAAGTTATTAAAATAGAGTTTATAAGCTTAAAAGCATCATTTTATTTTCATTAGGAGAATAAAATGATGCCTTTTTATTGAGAATATTTTGATTAATTTCTGAACTAAAAATATTTTAAACTTCTATTCAGATTCCTAAATTTCTTAAAGTTGTTTTATTTTTTGTTGGTATTTATGAATGTTTTTCCATCAACTCCAACACCAGTTATTTTTATTGATTTCCAGTTTGGAGGTAAAACACTTGGTATCTGTGTAATTCCTTTTGGAGAAATATCTAATCCGCCAAAACCCATTAAAACACTTTGTAATACACCTCCTGCTCCAGTTGCGAAATAAGGATTTGTACCCCCTTTAGTTTCTGCAATAACTCTGAATGGTGGATTTAAATTCGGTTGATATGCCTCTTTAAAATAAGAATAAGCTTTATTACCGTTTCCCGTTCTTGCATAAAGCAAGGCAAAAATGGCATGAGTCATTGCAGGTGTTCCTTCATCAGGTATCCTGGTTTCGTAATATGCGAGGTCTTTTTCAATCTGATTTTTATCTACAATAGTTTTTAAAGGATAGGCGAGTAAATTAACATCAGCTTGTTTTATACCCTCGCCGTTGTAACTAGCGTGTTCCTTGGTAATCCCATCAGGAAATTTCAAAACTGGAATGTTTTTCTCAACTAATTCCCAGTCTTTATTTAAAGGAATCCCTAAAATTGCTGCGGCTAAATTTGCATTCTTTAAGTTCAGCTTAGCTGCAGCATTGGTAAAAGCATTGTTATCAACATTTTCTGCCCATTCATCTGCTGCTACAACATTTTTTATATCATATTGATTCGGTCCATTTCTTTCTACTCTACTTGCCCAGAAATCGGCAGTTTGAGATAAAATAGGCCAGCCTTTTTCTTTTAACCAGATTTTATCTTGAGTTACAGCATAATAATTCCAGGCTGCGAGTGCAACATCGGCAGAAATGTGGTGTTCAAAAGGACCGCTTAACGCCCAAACAGGTGTTTCTTCTACACCAGTATCGGCACTTTCCCATGGATACATGGCCCCTTTGAAACCATGAGAAAAAGCATTTTTCTTTGCAGCTTCCAATCTCTCGAAACGATACTCGATTAAAGATTTGGCAATATCAGGATGTAAAACAAGCAAAGCTGGAAACATCCAAATATCCGTATCCCAAAAAACATGGCCATTATAGCCTAAACCTGATAAACCCATTGGCGACAAAGAATAGGAGGTGCCTGCTCTAGAAAAGGCTGTTAAATGGTATAACATGCTGTGTACATCTTGCTGTGCCTGCGGATCGCCTTCTATTTGAATATCCGATTTCCATAGTTCATCCCATGCCGAATTATGGAATTTAATTAATCTGTCATGTCCTTCAAGCTTGGCAAAAATCGTCATGCGCTCTGCTTCGTTAAGCGGATCTGCATGTTGAGCAGAGCTAATCGTACTTCCAACAACTGAATAGGTATAGCTTTCGCCAGCTTTTAAGGTTTTATTAAATTTCATCAAATGGCTATTATTATCCCACATTTCATGGATAATTTTCGGCTCGCTACCATGTTGTTCGGTAAATAAAAAACTATTCGAAGCGCATAACTGTAATTTGCCAGTAGGACTTTTCGCTGTCGAAGTAAGTAAACTAAGGGTGACATGCGGTCTATCGATTTCATTATAGTAATTTTCGACATCTCTAAGCGCGTCGGGGGTTTCCATTACGCTTGCGGCCGTTAATTTTAAATCCTCTTTGGCTGTAATGGTTACATCCATTAATACCGAAAATGGTAATTGCCTTAATGCATAGTAAGTATATTTTATAGTTGCTTTACTTCCGTAATTTAGCTGTGTGGTAAAAGAGGCATGCTGCATATCCAATTCTTGCTGCATGGCTTGGGTATTTTGCCCATCCAACCGCTTTCCATCAATTTCAATATACATATTAAGTAAATTAAAACCGTTTAGGAAATTACTTACACGCCCTCTTCCGTAAGTATCGTAAGCACCAGCAAGCACAACGTTTTTAACTTTAAAAGGTTGCGGGGCAGAAACTATTCCAATAATTCCGTTTGCAACGGTTACGCCATAGTAATTGTTCGGATCTATTTTATCGGCTTTGATTTTCCAGGGGTCTTGTGCTTTCGAAACCAAACCAAAGGATATTATTAATAAAAGTATCGGCGTAATCTTCATGGTGATAAATTTGTATTGTACTTTTTACTAAAAAACTAAGCCTGATAAAAAATCAGGCTTAGTTTAATTAATATTTAGTGTAAATTAATAACCTGTATTTTGAATTAGGTTTGGATTTCCAAGTTGGTTATCAGGGATAGGGAATAATAAGTATTTTGCCTCGCTCGCTGGTTTTTCTTGCCAAGCTGCAAGGAATTTTCCAAAACGAATTAAATCCTGTCTTCTGAAACTTTCCCAATAAAGTTCGCGACCACGCTCATCAAGTAGAATGTCTAAAGTTAAGCTTGGCAGTGTAGATGCACCTCTAACTGTTCTAATTGAATTAACAATCGTTAGTGCTTGTGGCGCTAATGATGTTCTTAATTGTGCTTCTGCCTTCATTAACAGCACATCAGCGTAACGGAAATAAACCCAATCATTATCAGGTTTTTTAGAGCCTGAATTTGCATAATCTACTGGATATTTAATAACACGGATACCAGCAACCTCTAAGTGATTAGGATCGCGTTCGATAATGCTTACTTCTGGTGTAAAAGCTAAAGGATTTCCTTTTCTATCTTTTAAGGCAGCACCGTTTTGATCAACTTGCTGACCAACTAAAAATCCAACTCTCAAACCAGAGACATTGGTTTGACCAGCATACGAACCACCTCTTCTTTTATCTGCTGCTTCGAATTTAGCATAAAAGTTAGATAAGGAAGAGAAGCCATTGTAACCACTCGGGTTTTGATTATAATGCGTGGTACATTTCCACTGGCCATCTAAATCGCTACCAGAAGTACCACCAATATTTTGTGCAGTAAAAATATTCTCTTTTGACAATACATCGTTAGTAGGTGCGAAATTATCAAAGTAGTTAGCAGATAAAACATAACCACCTGTAGCAATTTCATCAGCTAATGTGATAACTTTAGCCATGTCTGCCGCGTCGAAAGTAGGCGCATTTCTATTAATAAAGGCACCTTTATTTAAATAAACTTTCATTAAAAGTGTTTTTGCTGCATTTTTATTGGCAATGTTTGCTGGGCCAGCTGGTAAATCAGGAATGATTGCCGTTAATTCATTAACCAAGTAAGCAACTTCATCGGCTGCATTTCTAACTCGCGATGGTTTAGTTACGTCTTCACCTGCGTCTCTGTACGGAACTTGTCCCCAGCCATCTAAAATTGAAAATTGCGCAAAGGCACGTAAAAAACGAGCTTGTGCGGCCTGGCTTGGAGTCGGATTTGCGCCCAAAACGCTTGTTGATACATAAGAAATACTATTTAAATCTCTGAAAACATCAGAAATTCTAGAATGATCTGGAGCCCATTTATGTAAGTGTAACGAGCGCCATGCTCCATTATCATCCCAGTCGCCTGCACGGGTTGGAACAATTATCTCATCAGAGGTTACCTCTTGTAGAGCTGCCCAATTCCATGGAGCCTGGTAAGGGCCGATCATCGCTGCGTAAGATGCACCTAATAAACCCGAAACATTACCGCCAGATACCCCAGCACTTCCAACCTGACCATTCAGGTCTTCATTTAACTTGGTACAACCTGCAAAACTTAAGGCTACCATTGTTAAACCTATAATATATTTATTTTTCATGTTATTATGAATTAAATTAAAGAGAAAAATTAACTCCGAAATTGAAAGTTCTAGCAGTTGGATAAGCGGTATAATCTATACCTGCAGATGGTACGCCACTTACACTCTTATTTACATTAACCTCTGGATCAAAACCTGTGTAGTTTGTTATTACAAATAAATTTTGTCCGTTAACATAGATATTCAAAGATTTGATTGCTTTACCAACATTACCAATGTTATAGTTAATTGTAGCATTCGCCAATTTTACATAATCTCCTTTTTCAATGTACCTAGAAGATGCAGCAATAGGATTTGCCAAAGATTCTTGAACTGGTAAACTTACTAAAGCTGAAGAAACATTACGTGTACCTAAATTTGAAATTGCCAATACCGAGTTTGCTGTATTGTTGTAAATGCTCTGTCCGAAAGCACCGTTTAAGTTTGCTGTTAAGGAGAATTTTTTATATCTGAAATTAGTACTGAAACCCATAATTACTTTTGGATTCGGATTACCTACGTAGTAGTTAGTAAAACCATCGTCAGTATATAAAGAGAAACCATTTGCATCTAAACCGTTATACTGTCTGGTAACCATTGCAAAAAGCGGTAATCCATTTTGAATAACTTCTGTTGTCACTCCACTTAAACCTTGTCCGTTTAATGAACCAGTTTTGATGATGCCGTTAATGTTTTGAACTTTATTTTTGATAAATGTAGCGTTACCACTTACATTCCATGACATATTGTCTTTTTCGATTACATTTGCACTTAAACTTAACTCAACACCTTTATTGATAATTTGGCCTGGTAAATTCACCCAAGTAGGAACATTTCCACCAACTGCAGGTACAAATGAAATTTGAGGGAATAACAAATCGTTGGTTTCTTTGTTGAAATAATCAACTGATCCTGTTAGTTTATTGCCTAAAAATCCGAAATCAACTCCAACGTTGGTTTGTTTATCCGACTGCCATTTTAGGTTTGGATTTGCGTTGTTAATCGCTACTAAAGTTGGTGCACCATTGGCATTGCCATAATCATATCGTTGTTGTGCAGATCCAGAAGGGAAATCCTGGTTACCAGTTTTACCATAGCCCACTCTTAATTTTAGTTGGTCAATCCAGGCAGCATCTTTCATAAAAGCTTCTTTCTTAATATCCCACGCTGCTGCAAACGAAGGGAAGTAACCATAACGATTTGTTTTACCAAATTTGGTCGATCCATCCGCTCTGAATGTTGCGGTTAAAATATATTTACTATCGTAGTTAAAAATTGCTCTTGCGAAATAGGATTGCAACTCTGTGGTTGGGTTATTAAAAGCAGAGAAAGTACGGTTAGCAGGCGCAGTAGTTTGAAAAGAATCGGTATAATCTGATGCAATATCACCAAAACCTGTTGCTGTATTAATGGTTCCCTTGTTAATGAAATTCGAATATTCGTAACCAACAATTGCGTTTAAATTTAATTTTGTAGCAATCTCTTTGTTAAAGTTTAAGGTATTGGTAAATTGTTGAGTAATTAATTCGGTGTTAGAATAACTTGCATAACCACCTAAGAAATTACCATCTGGCTGAATTCCTTGTAAGTTCAAGAAGCTTCTTGTTGATGCCCTTCTGTTACCATTACTGTAATTAACGCTTGCAAGCATTCGGTATTCTAACCAAGGTGTTATTTTATAGTATGGAGATACACTTCCTAAAATGGTTGATACTTTAGCCTTATCGCTATTTGCGGCTAATGCAGCAAGAGGATTAATTGTTGTAGAGCCATAATCGATAAACAAACTACCATCTGGGTTATAAAATGATTGAGTTGGGTTCCAAGATAATGCCTGGCTAATTAAACTTCCTGTAAAACCTGCGTCGGTTGTAATTGGTGCAATATTTTCTAAGTATTGATTACTAATCATATTAATATCAAGGCCTAATTTTTTGCTTTCTAAGAACTTAAAATTACCGTTAAAACCTGCGCTGTATTTTTTAAAATCAGTGGATTTAATAATACCTTGCTGATCTTGATAGCCTAAAGATGCGCGGAAAGTATTTCCATTTGAACCACCACTTATACCTACAGAATAGTTTTGATTGTAAGCGGTACGAAGAACTTCATCTAAAGCGTCAACACTTGTGCCGAAGTTTCCATTTGCTAAATTATATTTAGCTAAAGCTGCACGATATTCATCTCCTGATAAAACATCAACCTTTTTAGAAATGCTTCCAACACCTGCAGATGCACTAATATCTATTTTAGTATCGCCAGATTTACCGCGTTTGGTTGTGATTAAAACTACACCGTAAGCAGCACGAGAACCATAAATTGCAGTTGCAGATGCATCTTTTAGAATCTCCATCGATTCGATATCAGCTGGATTGATAAAGTTTAATGGATTGCCATCTGGAGCAGTACCAATACCTGCACTGGTAGAAGGTCTTGCAGATCTACCATCAAGTGCAACTCCATCAACTACATAAAGTGGTTGTCCTGTACCTGTAATGGCTGAGTTCCCCCTGATTCTTACTGTAGATGCGCCACCAGGCTGACCGCTATTGTTAATCATTTGCACACCAGCAACTTTACCCTGAATTAATTGATCAGGTGCGTTTAGAGGGCCTTTGTTAAAATCTTTAGCCGAAACAGTTGTAGCAGCCCCAGTTAAGTCACTTTTCTTAACCGAGCCGTAACCTACAACTACTACAGCATCAAGGTTATTTGATGAAAGTAAGGTAACATTCAAAGTGGTTTGGTTATTAACACTTACGGTTTGGGTTTCCATACCCACGAAGCTGAAAATTAATTTTGATGTAGGTGAAGGAACTGAAATTGAAAACTTTCCTTCAATGTCTGATTGTGTTCTGGTATTTGTGCCAGCTACCTGAATCGTTGCTCCCGGAATAGGTGATTTATCGCTATCGTAAACGATACCCTTTACTACAGTTTGAGCGAATGCCGCTGTACTAAGGAACAGCATTAAGAAACTTAACAGAATAAGTTTCTCCAAAGAATGCAATTTCTGTTTGTAAGACGAAACAGTCCAATTGCTTTTTGGTAAAGTAATGTTCATAATTGATTTATTAAATTGGTTAGTAAATTTTGGTTATTTAAGTTTTTGTAGGTTTAATCTTAAGGTGGGATGTGTGTTGTCATGTTTTTTCTGGTTAGATAGTTATTAGTTAAGATACAATTTATTTTACGTGTTAATCAAATTACCCTTATATAATGGCTCAGATTTCTCTATTTTCTGTCTAGCAGTTGTAAGCGCATTTTCAATACAATCCTCGATAGATTTTTTGTTTATAAAATGTGCTAGAAAACCCGCCCAAAATGCATCGCCAGCACCTGTAACATTAACTACTTTGTTAACAGGTAAGGCTAGTTTATGAAACCAGGCTTGATTTTCTTTTTTGAACCAAACACCATCTTTTCCACAAGTAAGGCATATTACTCGTGCATCTATATGATTAAGTTCCTGCATCGATTCTTCAATAGTTAATTTTCTGCCCGTAAATCTTTCAATATCATCTAAGCTTATTTTTATAAGTGGCTTAAATCTGCAAATTTGATTGAAAACATTAACTCCATTATCCTCATTCCAGATAGATGGGGCATAATTCCAATCAATCGACAGATATTTACCCATTTTGTAAGCCTTCGAAAAAGCATTTAAAATATTGCTTTTTGCTGGGTCCTTGCTCAATGCAAAAGCTGTGGTGTGTAATAATTCAGCTTCATTAATGAGGTTATCTTCAATTTTTTTTATTTGCAGGTCTGCACCTCTGTAAGCGATAAAATCTGGAGTGTTCTTACTCTTGCCAACTAATACCAAACTTGTTTGATAATTTGGAAGTCGGGTTAAATATTTATCCGATAATCCAACTTCTTTTATCTCATTTATTAAATAGGTTCCTAAACCATCATCGCCAACCGAGCCAATTAGTTCGGCATCAATATTCATCCATTTTAAGTTTGCACATAAGTTTGCAGAACTTCCGCCTTGACTCATTACAAATCCAGAAGAAAACGCCAATGATTCTATATCTTTTTCAGATATTAAATCTGCCAGTAGCTCTCCAATTACCAGCACCTTTTTTTTCGATAGATTTTCATTCATAGTCTCATTCATCTCTTCCACCAATTAAAATTTAAAAAGCTTTGCAAAGGAGTTATTTAATATAGATTGTTCGGCAATTATGGCTCCCGCAGCACTCCAGGTACAATTTGGTACACCACAAGGGTTTTTGTCCTTACCATGTAAGCATTCATTGAATAATTCTGCCTTAGCATTTGCTGTATGTATATTTATTATTAAATCTTTTGCAAGTACCGCTTCTCCATGTTGATTTAATGCGGAAACCAACCAGCCATTCCAAACTGCCCATAAACCACCATTATGAAAGTAATTTGGTTGGTTACGAAAGGCATAGGCATAATTGTTTTTAAGCTCATTCATATCTGCATCTTCATTTTTAATAGTAGGATAGAAGGAGGGGAGCATGAATTTTTTCTCGGTATATAGGTTTTTTATCCAACTTAATAAGCTATCATTTTGGTGCTGATCGCCAATATTTAATAGTAAAGCGAATGTGTTGGCTTGTAGATCAAAATATTTGTAAATTCTTGCAGGATTAAATCCCATTAACCAAAATTCGTTCGAAGCATCTTCCATTTGATGAAGCAGGTTTGGTGCATAGGCAGATTGATTAGCTTCAGTTTTCCAATAATTTTGTCGAATGGATTTTACAATCTTTTCTGCCTGATCTGTCCAAAGTTTATTTGTAGTTATTGATGAAGCTAAACGTAATGCCCAAACCCTTAGTAGCTGGTCAAAAAGTATATAACCATGTTGTATATATTCATCAGCCCAATCTCCACTTTGTGGAACATAGATTAAATTTTTGCCATTAAATTCCCAGGCATCCATTACCGAAAAGCATTTTTTAAGTTCCCTTTGGTATTTTTCCCAAAGGGATTTATCGCCAGTTAAAATTGTATAAGCACATACACCAATTACGGCCCAAGATGGATTGTCGGCTCGGCCTGAAGTTCCGCCATAACTTACTGTGTGATCAGTTGGTGAAACATTAGAAGGCATAAAACCAAGCGAATGCTGATTGCTTAAAAGTGTTTCTATAGTAGATTTAGCCGTTTCTATTAATTTTTTATCGTCACTCAATAACGCGGCAATTGATGTTATTACTCCATCTCTAGTCCAAACACGTTTATAATTATCGTGTTCATGCACAGCTGCAACAAATCCAAACGGTGTTGATGCCTCATGCAAAAGGTTTAAAGAAAGGTTATATGCATTTATATCGATCATCCTAGTTCTACGCTTTTTTTCTTGATGAATAAAACCATTATTCCGCCAATAGCAATTAATGCACCTGCAAATAAAATGGCATTTTCGGGGTTATGGCCCAAAAGGTACTTGTATATATATTTAAAAGTTATGGTTTCGAGTAGCATCGGCATAACGATAAACATGTTCAGTATACCCATAAAAATTCCAGTTTGCGCTTTCGGAATGCTCCCAGCCAGCATGGCATAAGGTGTACCCATCATACTTGCCCATGCAATACCCAATCCGATTATTGGAATAAAGAGCAAAGCTTCGTTGTTTATCATTGGTAAAGAAATCAGGCATAAACCACCTAATATCAGACTTAAAAAATGGACCCTTTGTGCTGTGATTTTCCTGGCGAAATAGGCCAAAGGAAAAGCAACTAAAAAAGTAACCACATTGTAACCGCCATTAACCGTTCCAGTTAGCAATTGTGCCGAAGCAAAGCCATCAGAAGCGGAATCAACGGTGTTAAAAATTGTTTTGGCCAAACACAGGGTAATGAATTGCCAATAGATAAACATTCCATACCAGTTAAAAAGATAAACAATGCCGAGCTTTTTCATTGTTGGTGGCATAACTTTAAAGGCTTCGATAATATCTTTAAAAATGCTTCCGATTCCGCCAGGCATTGCTTTAACCTTTTTAATTTCTTCTGCGGTTAAAGGCGTTTCTTTTGTGGTGAAACAACTGAACATAATAGAACCGATGGAAACTACTCCTCCGATAAAAAAAGCAGCGTATGTAGTATATGGGATATTATTTGCGCTTCTGGAGTTAATACTGATTAAGCCCGCAGCAATTAAAATACCTGGCGTTAAGTTGGCTAAAGTAATGCCCAGGCCAGTAAAGAAACTTTGTGTTAAAAAGCCGAGAGCATGTTGTTCTGATGGGAGTTTATCGCTTACAAAAGCCCGATAAGGTTCCATTGTAATGTTATTGCCTGCATCTAGAATCCAAAGTATGCTTGCCGCCATCCAAATAGAACTGCTGTAGGGCATGGCAAATAAACAAATGCTGCACAGTATAGCTCCAATTAAAAAATAAGGTCTTCTTCTGCCAAATCTGCTGGTGGTTTTATCACTCATTGCACCCATAATTGGCTGAATAATTAATCCAGTCATTGGGCCAGCAAGATTTAACAATGGAATCTGATCTGCATTAGCGCCTAAGTAAGAATATATCGGCGTCATGTTGGTTTGCTGTAAACCAAAACTATATTGGATGCCAAAGAAACCGAAGTTCATGGCTATAATAGATCCGAAATTTAACTTAATTCCCGATGAAAAACTTTCAACCTTTTTTTCTGAAGCTACAATCATATTTAAGGTTATTTAAGTTTATAAATTACAGATTGCCAAGGCAGTAAATTAATGCGGTTTGCTGTTATAGCTGCTTTATTATAATTACTGATTAGCAGTTTAGAAGCATTGGTATTTATGTTTTTATCGATTTTATAATTGATTTTTTTAGTAGAAAAATTTAAGATAACCAGCACCTTCTCATTTCCTTCGCTACGTGTATAACAGTAAACTTCAGGGTTGTTTATATCATAAACTTTATAAGTGCCATAAATTAAAGCAGCGCTATTTTTACGAAGGGCAACTATCTTTTTAAAATAAGATAAAACGCTATTTGGATCAACCGCTTCAGTTGTTACGTTAACTGCTTTGTAATTCTGATTAATTTTTATCCAAGGTTTGCCCGTCGTAAATCCTGCATTCTCTGAAGAATTCCATTGAAAAGGTGTTCGAGTATTATCACGCGATATGAATTTTTGTTGTTCCATAAAAGCTGTAACATTTTCGCCTTTGGCAACATGGTTTTTGTAAGCATTTATGGTGGCAATGTCTTTATAATCTTCAATTTTATCGAATTTGATATTCGACATGCCCAGTTCATCGCCATTAAAGTAAAATGGTGTACCACGCATGGTCATAATTAACGTTGTTAATAATTTAGAAGAAGCTGCTCTAAACTGCTCACTATCGTTGCCATATTTGCTCACCATTCGTGGTACATCATGGTTGGCGAGAAACACAGCTAGCCAGCCTTTATCAGCAAATGAGGTTTCCCATTTGGTAAAAACACGCTTAAGATCAGTAAGTTTATAACCTTTGGGATCGTTCCCGACATCCATCACTTCAAAATGATAGGCCATATTTAACTCATTTCTATCCTCATCTACAAGCGAGTGCGCATCTTCAAGCGTACTGCCTGCACCTTCTGCAACAGTCATTACATTATATTTGCTAACAACTGTTTTATTCATTTCCTTTAAATAAGTATGCAGGTTTGGACCCATACCGTAATATTTAATTATGTTTTTTTCGTAACCTTCAACATATTTTTGCCAGGTAGTATCTTTTGAAACGTATTGAAAGGCATCCATTCTCAATCCATCAATTCCTTTATCTAACCAGAACTTCATCATATCGTAAACCTCGTTTCTAAGCTTTTCATTTTCCCAGTTCAAATCGGGTTGCTTTTGAGAGAAATAATGTAAATAATATGCATTAGTCGTTTTATCGAATTTCCAGGCGTCATTATTTACATCGAAGAAACTATATCTTGGTTTTGGCGTTCCTTTTTCTGCTGGCCACCAGTGGTAATAATCGCGGTAAGGATTTGTACGAGAAGATTTTGATTGTTTAAACCATTCATGTTCATCGCTGCTATGGTTAAGAACCATATCTAAAACCAGTTTAATTTTTCTTTCGTGCAATCCTGCAAGTAATTTGTCAAAATCCTGCATGGTGCCAAATTCCTTCATTATGTTTCTATAGTCACTAATGTCGTAACCATTATCATCGTTAGGCGAAGAGAAGATTGGGTTTAACCAAACAGCATCAACCCCTAAACTTTTAATATAATCGAGCTTAGATATAATTCCTTTTAAATCGCCAACACCGTCGCCGTCACTATCTTTAAAACTTCTAGGATAAATTTGATACACTACAGCTTCCTTCCACCAGGTACGATTTTTAACTGTTTTGAAATCGCTGTCTTTTTGGGCATAGCCAAATGAAGCGATAAATAGAAGCGTGAACAATAAGAAACCCTTAACATGATTAAAATGCTTAGAAACTTGCGGTCTTCTAAATATGGAAGTTTTACCGTTAGTTAAAAAGATAGGCGAATGCGAGTATTTTTTTCTTTCGATTTTACTCATAATCACTCTAATCAGTTTGGTTAGAAACATATTTAAAGTTTAGTTTTAGTTAGGTATTTGGCTAGATTACTAGATTAAGAAAACGGCTTCAATAATTAAAGCCTGGCTTACCTTTTGTTTCTAATAATTATATGAAGATAAAAGTAAAAGCAATTCGAAACCCCGCAAAATAGAGAAATTTAACCGCAAACGTTTGCGGAAACATTTGCGGAAATGTTTGTTGTGGAAAACTTATATTTGAGTAACCAAATAAATAGAGATGCGTCAAAATCCTACATTAAAGAAAATTGCTGAAAAGTTAAGTCTAAGTATATCAACAGTTTCCAGAGCTTTAAAAGACCATCCAGATATTTCGGCTGAAACAAAAAAGAAAGTGAATGAGCTGGCCGAACTTATAGAGTACGACCCAAATCCTTATGCTGTAAACCTCAGAACACATAATAGCAAGGAGTTTGCGGTGGTTGTTCCGAGTCTTTCGAATTTCTTTTATCACTCCTTTATAAGTTCGATTGAGGAAGATGCAAGGATTTATGGGTATTCGATTATTATCTATCGTTCATCTAACGACCCAAAGATCGAACTGGAGATTTTGAAAAATTGTAGGCATAAAAGAGTTTCAGGAATATTTATTGCCATTACATCAGAAACCAAAGAAATAGAACCTTTTCTTAAATTGGATACGCAAGGTATTCCTGTCATTTTTTTTGATAAAGTTCCTGCGTATGAGTCGTGCAATAAAATTTGTGTTAATGATGCACACGCAGCAACTTTAGCGGCTTTAGAAATTTTAAAGAAGGATGTTAAGCGTGTTTTTGGCATTTTTGGCGATAAGAATATGTCAATAACCCAGGTTAGGTTACCAAAATTCTCTGAAGTGCTGTTAAATGCAAATCCTGACATAAATTTAGAAACGGTGCACGCCACAAGTTCAGATGAAGCAGAATGTATGACTTTAAAGGCGCTATCAAATTATAAGAAAAATGATTTTGTAGTTTTTTGCATGAGCGATGAAACTTTAGCTGGAGCCATGAAAGCCATTCAACGAAAAGGGCTTAAAACGCCAGAGGATATTGGTATAATTGCGATAAGCGATGGAATGATTCCTAAGTTGTTTTATCCAGAAATTACTTATGCCGAAACCAGTGGCTTTAAGTTGGGTAAATTAGCTTTTAGTAGAATGATGAAATGTATAGCTGGAAGTTCGTTTGCGCAAACCATAATCGATCAATCAATTCTTGTAAAAGGTGGTTCGCTTTAAGTGTTAAGGTATAATGTTAAACGGTTGCAATTGTTGTATTATATAATCATTTTTAAGAAATGTAAATTTTGTAACTGTTTTTCAGCTAATTAATTTATTTTTAATAAGATTTTCCTCCAAATTTATATGACTAAAACTTTTATTTCTGATTCTCCAATGCGTATTTACGCTTTAAGCGAAAAATCAGTTACAATAGAATTTGGAGATACAATAAGTAAGGATTTATCTGATACAATAGCAGCTTTTAACGAGGTAATTCTAAGGAATCCCTTTTCGGGACTAAATTCAACTGTTCCAGGCTATTGTACTTTAAGCATTTTTTACGATCCAGTTTTAGTTAATGCTTCTGCACTCTCGGGCGAAACCTGTTTCGAAAAAGTATCTGCGTATGTAAATCTCCTTAGCCTAAAAGAAAAGAATGATGCCACCTTTTTAAGTGATCATGTTATTATTCCAGTTTGTTATGATGAGCAATTTGGTCCAGATATTTCGGAGGTTGCTAATATCAATAATTTGAGTAAAGCAGAAGTTATTCAATTGCATACTGCTGTTGAGTACAGGGTATTTATGATTGGCTTTGTGCCAGGTTTTGCTTATTTAGGCGGGATGGATGAAAGATTATCTACTCCAAGAAAGCAATTTCCGAATCCTAGAATTGCACCAGGTTCTGTTGGTATAGCAGGCGGGCAAACTGGAATCTATCCAATGGAAACGCCAGGCGGTTGGCAAATTATAGGGCGAACGCCAATTAAAATGTTTGATGCCGCAAGAGAAATTCCATCTTTCTTAAAAGCAGGCGATCAGGTTGTATTTAAATCGATTAGTGCCAAAGCGTTTAATGATTTAGTTGAAGTATGAGGATCAGTATCATTAAGCCAGGAATATTCAGTACCATTCAGGATTTAGGCAGAAACAATTTTTTAGATCAAGCTGTGCCAGTTTCTGGTGCAATGGATAGTCTGGCTCATAGAATTGCTAATCGAGCCATTGGAAACAACGATAATGCTGCAACTATTGAATTTACATACGCTGATGCAAGTTTTAAAGCAGAAACTGATATCTTGATTTCGTATAGCGGAAAAGGAGCATACCTGAATTTTAATGGACAAATTGTACCACATGATAGACCCTTGTTTTTTCCTGAAGGTTCGGTAATTAAGTTAACGCCTAATATAAATGGTGTTCGTACCCATTTAGCAATTTCGGGGGGATGGGATGTACCAAACTTAATGGGAAGTAAAAGCACTTATGTGCCAGCAAAATTAGGCGGGTTTAATGGTCGTGTTTTACAAAAGGGCGATGTATTGGCAAATAAGAATGATTGAAATACGGTAGCCGAAACGATTCTTAAACAACTATCAGGCGAACGCTATTCATATACCAGATGGAGCATTGCTACAACAGAATTAATCCCTGCGGATTTGAAAACCATAAGAGTTGTTCCAGCAAATGAGTTTGGATGGTTTGATGTAGATTCAATTCTCACATTTTTGTCTAATCCATACACTATTGGCATAAAAAGTAATCGAATGGGGTATCAGCTGGTTGGTAAATCTTTGAAACGAAAAATAAAGAAAGAACTTTTAAGCACAGCCGTAAGCCCAGGAACCATTCAGGTTACGGGAAGTGGCGAACTTATAATTTTAATGGCCGACTGCCAAACTACTGGAGGATATCCTCGAATTGCCAGAATCGCAGATGTAGATTTATCACTTTGTGCGCAATTAAAGCCAGGCGATGTAATAAATTTTACGGAAATTTCTGCAGATGAGGCCGAACGTTTGTATTTTGAACGGGAAAGTGAATTATCAATAATTACCGATTCTATAAATTTTAAATATTTAATCTGATGAAAAGTATAGATATTAACTGCGACATGGGAGAGGCATTTGGAAATTATTCAATGCCAAATGATATCGTTTTGATGGATTATATCTCATCAGTAAATATAGCCTGTGGTTTTCATGCTGGCGATGCACAGGTTATGCAGGATACTGTAGCGCTGGCTTTGCAAAAAGGTTTGGCTATTGGCGCACACCCTGGATTTCAGGATTTACAAGGTTTTGGACGACGGGAAATGAAAATATCTGCTAGGGAAGCTTATCAGATCACACTTTATCAAATTGGAGCCTTAAATGGTTTTGTTAAGGCTGTGGGTGCAAAATTACATCATGTTAAAGCACACGGCGCACTTTATAACATGGCAGCAAAAGATATAGAGCTTGCTAAAGCCATTGTACAAGCGGTTTACGATTTTGATGCTAATCTAATTTTATATGGATTGGCTGGAAGTAAAATGATTGAAGCAGCAGAAAGATCAGGACTTGCTACAGCTTCTGAAGTTTTTGCCGATAGAAGTTACCAGGATGATGGATCATTAACGCCAAGAACGCAGCCAGGGGCAATGATTGAAGACGAAAAACAATCTGTACAACAGGTTTTAAGATTTGCTGAACATCAAGAAGTCGTTTCAATGAACAACAAAATAATCGCAGTAAAGGCAGAAACACTTTGTTTACATGGCGATGGTAAACATGCTATAGAGTTTGCTAAAACAATAAGGGAAGCGTTTAAATCGAAAGGAATTGCTGTAAAAGCACCATAACTAATCAAATGAAGAAAAAATATAATTGGAGTATTCTTTTAGGTGCGGCTTTTTTAATGGCTTCTTCGGCTATTGGTCCTGGTTTTTTAACGCAGACGGCTGTTTTTACCGAACAACTGGGGGCAAGTTTCGCCTTTGTAATTCTACTTTCGATTATTTTGGATGCTGTAGCTCAGTTAAATATCTGGAGGATTATTGCTGTTGCCGATAAACCTGCACAAGATATTGCCAATCAGGTATTCCCTGGTTTGGGTTACTTTATATCTTTTTTAGTTTTTTTAGGTGGTTTAGCATTTAATATCGGAAATATTGCGGGCGCTGGACTTGGCTTAAATGTACTCTTCGGAATTAGTGTAAGTCATGGCGCTATAATTAGTGCCATTATTGCAATCGGCATTTTTATTTATAAAGAGGCAGGCAAAGCGATGGACGTTTTTGCAAAAACCATGGGTTTGATTAAGATTTTACTTGCTCTGTTTATTGCCTGGGTAAGCGAACCACCGTTAGCAGAAGCTGCAATAAGAGCTGTAAATCCGACGCAATTTAGCTTTACCGCAGTGTTAACAATCGTTGGCGGAACAGTTGGTGGTTATATTACCTTTTCAGGGGCACATCGCTTACTCGATGCCAGACAAACTGGTATAGAAAACCTGAGTGCTGTAAATAAGGGTGCGCTAAGCGCTATTGGTTTGGCATCACTGATGCGCTTGCTCTTGTTTATTGCCGCTTTAGGCGTAGTAAGCACAGGTGTAAAGCTAGATCCATCAAATCCTGCGGCGTCAGTTTTTAAATTTGCAAGTGGCGAATTGGGATATAAAATATTTGGAGTTGTAATTTGGGCTGCTGGTATTTCATCAGTTGTGGGTTCTGCTTATACATCGGTTTCATTTATCAAAAGTTTTCACCCTGTGATATTGAAATTTAACCGAGAAATAATTATAACCTTTATTTCAATCTCCTGCATAATATTTATCCTTATTGGCAAACCTGTTTCTATATTATTAACTGTAGGGGCAATTAATGGGTTTATTTTGCCAATTGCTTTAGGAATTATGCTTGTTGCAGCTTATCGTTCTAAAATTGTTTCGAATTATAAACAACCGTTATTGTTAACCATAACAGGTTTGGCCGTCGTAATTACCATGGTATGGATGAGTTACGGCACAATTGTACAGATGATTACTGGTAAATAAAAATTAACTTTAGGTTCAAACCAAATTAAACTGATTTATGAAAAACGGAGAAAATGTATCCAATGTTCAGAGAAGAAAATTTCTAAGTAATTTAACTATTGCAACTGGTTCTGCAGTGCTGGTTTCTTCTCCATTCTCTTCCATAGCATCTCTATTTGTAGAAGAATCTCGTCAAATAACCGTAGGAGAGATCATGAATTCGTTTATAAGTGAGGTTCCGAATGGTGCAATTCCGAACACGGTTGATACATTAAAATCGGGCAATGCAGATATTGTAGTTACTGGTGTGGTTACTTGTATGTTTGCCACAATCGAAGTTATTCGCAAAACAATTGCTTTAGGTGCAAACTTTATAATAGCCCACGAGCCAACTTTTTATAATCATCAGGATGCAACAAAATGGCTTGAAAATGATGAGGTTTTTAAATATAAATCGGAATTACTAAAAAAACATAATATTGCTGTTTGGCGAAATCATGATTACATTCATAGTGTTCATCCAGATGGTGTTAGAAAAGGTTTGGTTGAACGCTTAAGCTGGGGTAAATATGGTAATCCTGATCAGAATATGTACAACTTTACATCTGCATTAAGTTTAAAAGAACTTATTCATGATTTAAAAGCGAAACTGGAAATTCCTTCGCTTCGTTATATTGGAGATTTAAAGGCCTCTTGCAGCAAAATTTTACTTATGCCAGGTGCTGCGGGTGGACAAAGACAAATTGAGGCCATAATTAAAAATAAACCCGATGTTTTAGTTACTGGCGAAATTTCTGAATGGGAAACCGCAGAATATGTTCGGGATGCAAGAGCAAAAGGCGAAAATATTTGTTTAATTGTGCTTGGGCATGTTGCAAGTGAAGAAGATGGAGCTACATATATGCGCAATTGGCTTAAAAATAAGTTCCCATCCGTTAAAGCAAATTTTATTAAAACTGGTGCTTCACTTTCGATGTTGTAAACTTACTGATAGCCAGCGGCCTGAAGTTTAAATAGTTCTGCATATCTTCCATCTGCTTTAAGTAATTCTGCATGAGTACCAGATTCTAGAAGTGTTCCCTTATCTAAAACTAAAATCCGATCGGCAAGGCGAGCTGTAGAAAATCTGTGGGAAATTAATACCGCCGATTTTCCTTTTGTTAATTCTGCAAAGCGTTGAAACACTTCATATTCCGCACGGGCATCTAAAGCTGCGGTTGGTTCATCGAGTATTAAAACCTGTGCATCTTTCATGTAGGCTCTTGCAAGTGCAACTTTTTGCCATTCTCCACCCGAAAGTTCTACGCCATCGTTAAACTTTCTACCTAACCATTGCTGATAAGCACCTGGAAGTTTTAATGCTAATTGATCGGCAAGACTTTCTTCTGCTGCCTTTTTAACCAACGCTTCGTTATCTATTTCTTTTATGTTTCCTACAGCTATATTTTGGTGAAAGGTCATTTGATAACGAATGTAATCTTGAAAAATAATACCGAGGTTGTGCCTTAAATCATCTAAATCATAAGTTTTTAAATCCTTTCCATCTAATAAAATCCGACCCTCGGTAGGATCGTATAAACGAGCCAAAAGCTTTACCAAAGTTGTTTTGCCAGCACCATTTTCGCCTACCAACGCTAGTTTTTCTCCTGGTTTTAGTTCGAAGCTCAGGTTTCTGTTTGCCCACCTTTCTGTATTATGATATTGAAAACCTACATTTTCGAAAATAAAGCCAGTTTTTATAGGATTTGGAAAAGGTAAAGCATTTTCTGGTTTGGTGATTTTTGGTTTAATCTCGAAAAATTCGATAAAATCATTCAGATAAATGGCACCTTGCGATACCATGGTAAATCTTGCCAACATGGTTTCCATTAAACCGCTAAGCTGGCGAAATGAACCTGCAAGGAAAGTTAAACTTCCAACGGTAGTTTTACCCTGAACAGTATTGTAAATAATAAAACCATAAGCGGCGTAATAACCCATTGTGCCGAGCACAGAAAAGAAAGTTCCCCAAGCCGAACGACGAACAGCCAGTTTGCTATTATCAGCATAAAACTTATCTGATAAGGTTTTAAACCTCCCAATTATAAAATCGGCTAGGCCAAATATCTTAACCTCTTTAGCTGTTTCATCACTGGCACCTAAATACCTAACGTAATCCAATTCCCGTCTCTCTGGAGTTTGGCTTCTCGAAAGCGCATAATTTTTACTGTTGAAATAGGATTCGCCTAGAAAAGAAGGAATTATAGCAAGAAGCAAGAGTAGTATTAACCAAGGATTAAAAGCGATTAGTGCAGTTAAAAGAAATGCCATTGATATAAAATCCTGCACCTGGCTCATCACCTGAGAAAGTAAAACCGTTCTTCCAATGGTTTGTTGTCTGGCTCGTTCTAATTTATCGTAAAATACAGAATCCTCAAACTGATCTAAATCCAAAGTTGCAGCATGTTTCATAATACGCATGGAAGTGTAGTTAGAAAACAAATCGCCTAACAGGCTGTCCGTTAGGTTTATCATTCGGTTCAATCCATCTGTTAGTATAGCTAAAGCGAATTCCAAAGCAACTAATTCCCACAGCTTTTGAATATCTCCGCCAGCAGCATTGCTGTTTAAGGCTACAACCTGATCTATAATTAACTTGCCGACATAAAGCAAGGCAACAGGCATTGCAGATCGAAGAATTCTTAAAGCAAAGCTGATAGAAGTTTTACTGGGGCTGCTTTGCCAAACCAGTTTAAAAAAATTGGGTAAATTCTTCAGCGACGATAAACGATCTCTGAATGATATGTTTTCTATTGGAATTGTATTTCTGCCTTTTGCCATTAATGTTTATAGGATCAAGCAAATCTAAAGTTATTCCTGATTTTGACTAACAGCGCTATGTAAAATCATGTAATAAGAGTGAAGCTATTTTTGTTTAATCTTCTTCGAAAAATCTGCCGAGAGTTTATTCAATGCTTCATCATATCCTTTTCTATCTACAAATGCCTCAGGATTGTAAGCCGCGTTTTCCTGGTGTTTTTTGTGAAGATCGAACTGACTGGCATGTGAAGAAAGCCAAATATCAAATGATAAACTCTTCATTTTTTGAAGGGTACTTCTGTAGTCTTCTTCAATTTTAGGGTAGGCAGGTATTTCTGAGAATTTTTTATCAGTTACAATACTTGGCATATTGGCTATTAATACTTTATATGCTTTGTTCTTATCTTTTACTTCAAATATATAACTGCAAGAACCTTTCGTATGTCCAGGGTGATGAAGCATTTTAAGCTTCATGTTTCCTAAAGAAATTAGATCACCATCACTTAATAGTCTATTTGTTTTAACTGGTTTGTAGCTAGGTTCTTTTCCGCCCAATGCATAATCAGAACTTCCACCATCTATAGCAACAGTTACATCCTCCTTATCCATCATTACGCTGGCATGCGTTAGCTGTTGGAAATCGGCCATTGCCCCTAAATGATCGTAATGGGCCTGAGTAGTTAGTAAAATTTTAATATCGCTAACCTTAAAGCCCAATTGCTTTATGTTACTGCTAATTATAGCGTAGGAGTTGGCTAAGCCTGTATTAATTAATATATTGCCTTTGTCGGTTGTTATTAGGTAACAAGCTAAATCGTAAGTGCCAACGTAATAAAGGTTGCCCGCAATGCGAAAAGGCTTGTAAGGTTTCGACCATTCTGCAGGTGTATCCTTAGGTTCGATTACTTTTTGAGCAAATAATTGGAAATTGAAAAGAGATAAACCAATCAATATTAAGGCTGTTTTTTGTATATTTCTCATAAAAACTAATTAGGGCTAAGATAATATATTAAGGCGATAACTAATAAAACGTAAACCTGAAGGCAGACTTATTTTACTCTTTAAATTTTATTTTGCTTACTAACAGCGGCTTATCCATATGCGTGTAAAATTCTTTCTTTAATATTTGTTTACTAAAAATATTAGTATAGTTTTGCCGTAGTTTCAACAAGAATTGATATCATTTGTGTTGTTGAATAAGAATTAATTTGAAGATATTTTATGACAGTTACCGTATTAGCAATTACAGAAACTGATTTTGTTCCTGATGTTTCATTAGCTAGAATAATGAATGAACGTTTGAAACAGGCTGCTGCAGAATTACAGGATATTTATTTACAATCTATGTTGTCTGTTGGTCAACGTAAAGATGATTTGGTGGTTTATATAAGCTACAATCCAAAATATACGATCAGATTTAGGGTGGTTAACGATGTGCCAGAAGAGGTAGAAAACTTTGTTGCATACACTTGTGGTAACCTTGGCTATATAAAATGGAAAACTAATGTGGTGAACGTTTTTAAAGGGAATGAATAGTGAAATACAAAATATTGATAACCTTAAAGAACCCGCTTTAAACTTAGCGCCACTTTGGCTACCCGAAAAATATTATAAAGAAAGTCCGTGGCACCGAAATTGGAAAAAAGCCTTTCCCGAAAGTTTTCGTGAAAAAAGCTTTTGTTGTGAAATAACTGGCGAATTACATCGTGCAGATGTATTTACCCCATGCGGTACCGCAATCGAGTTTCAAAACTCGCCAATAACTTTAGTTGAAATGCAGAGTAGGGAGGCGTTTTATCCGAAGTTAGTTTGGATATTGAATGGAAAAAAGTTCAAAGGTTTCCGTTTGTTAAAAAACCTTCCTCATCCTGATCATCCTAAACTTGTAGACTACGAATTTTGCAATACCGATCATTTGTCAATGATTCGCAAAGCTGATGTTTTAAATCCGCTAATCACACCTAAGGTTTTAAACTTTTATCATCCTGAGATCAAGGGTTTACAGATTACCTCAAACTTTTATCACTTTTGCTGGAAACAGCCCCATACTGTTTGGTTTGCTGCTAAAGCTCCAATTATTGTCGATTTGGGTGGCCATTTTCTTTACCGAATGCGAATTAGAAAACAGTTGTCTGGCGATTATCCATATTTGGAAATGATTAGCCGAAAACAATTTATTGAAGAATATTTGTGTTTTGGGTAGTACTAAAAATATTTATCAATACTTAAACCATAGGTTAAATTAAGGTTTTCACGTTGTGTTATATTTAGTTTGTTGTAATTTAAAGCAGTTGTTAGGCTAATCCATTTTCTAATTTTCAAACCTACAGTTGTAGAAGAACGGATAATGTAATCACCTTTTCTTGAATAAGAATTTTGTAAGAAATGACTGCCATCTAAGCTTACAATGTTTTTGATTAAAAAATGAAATTGCAGTCTGAGCGAATTTCTTATCGTGTTGTAATCTTCAAGTTCAACTAAGCTACTTTGATCAAAAAGAACGCCGTTACTTACATTAATATAAGTATTTGTTTTATCTACAAAATTGTAGGCTATTCCTCCTCCAGCTAAAAGTTGATTTTTAATTTTTAAAGAATAACTGGTGTTGTAATTTACGAGCCCCCAATAATAAAAATGAGGGAAGGTTTTATACAAATTGAAATTCATGGTAGTCGAGAAATCATTATTACTTAAGGCTTTATTTTGTTTCCCATACAGCCAAGTTGTACTGCTATTTAATACGATACTTTTCTTTTTTATCCCAAGGTTGATGTTGTTATTTAGTAAATAAGCAGTTTCATTATTGGTTTTATTTATTGAGCCTGTAGAACTTGCATTAATGTGGTAGTTCGTAGAATCGCTAAACTGAGCTTTAGCGATTAAGCCCGAAATGGAAAAAAACATCGATAGTAAAAATATTTTCATACGTTTTTAACAGATTTAACTCCTGAGATGTTTGAACGATTCTGAAGTGTTTTCTGAAGGTCATTTGTAGAAAGATAGACCTTAGTTGGTTTTATAAAAGATATTTTTGTTCGTCAGATTAAAAATCCTGAAAATATGAACAACAATTCGCTTAAAAATATACCATACTCCGTTCTCGACCTTGCAACCGTTTTAGATGGCTATACTGCTGCCGATACTTTCAAAACGAGTTTAGAAATTGCTCAACAATCTGAAGAATTAGGTTATACTCGTTATTGGTTTGCAGAGCATCATAATATGGCTGGTGTTGCCAGTTCTGCAACTGCAATACTTATTGGTTTTATAGCTGGTGGCACAAAGAAAATTCGTGTAGGTTCTGGTGGAATAATGCTGCCCAATCATGCACCGCTAATTGTTGCCGAACAATTTGGAACTTTAGCCTCGCTTTATCCTAATCGTATCGATTTAGGTTTAGGTAGAGCGCCTGGAACTGATCAGGTTACAGCTATGGCTATTAGAGGTGAGAATTTTAACGCGGCACATAATTTTCCAAGGGATGTAGATCAGTTGCATCAATTATTTTCCGCAGATAATTATGGTGCAAAAGTACGTGCCATTCCTGGAGAGGGATTGGATATTCCAATCTGGATTTTAGGTTCTAGTACCGATAGCGCCAGACTTGCCGCAGAAAAAGGTTTGCCCTATGCTTTCGCCAGTCACTTTGCTCCAGCTTATTTTGAGCAGGCCATTACAATTTACCGAAACAACTTTAAGCCTTCTAAATTTTTAAAAGAGCCTTATGTTATGGCTTGTGTAAACGTTGTTGCCGCAGATACCGATGATGAAGCAGAAGTATTGTCTAGCTCAGTAAAAAGGATGTTTTTAGGCGTAATAACTGGAAGAAGAGAAATGCTAAAACCACCTGTTCAAAATATCAATGCACACTGGGATCAGCTCGAAAAAGAAGCGGTAGAACAAATGCTGTATTACTCTTTTATTGGCGGTTCGGAAACGATAAAAGAAAATTTAGAGGCTTTTGTTGCAAAATATGGCGTAAATGAAATTATGAGCACTTCTCATATCTACGACCATAAGGCCAAATTGCATTCGAATAAGATTTTTGCAGGTTTATTTAGCTAAGATTAATAACGCACACTGGTAAATTATTTGAAAGCTCAAGATAAATTTTAAACTACCTTTGTGCGAAATATGAAATCGTACCTAAACTTATTCGACTTTAAACAAAAAGTCAACTATAAAAACGAAATACTTGCTGGACTAACGGTGGCAATGACGATGATGCCAGAGTCTTTGTCGTTTGCTATTCTGGCAGGTTTTCCGCCTTTGGTAGGTTTATATGCTGCATTTATTATGGGTTTAATTACCTCGATTTTTGGTGGCAGACCAGGCCTAATTTCGGGCGGGGCGGGAGCAACCGTAATCGTTTTAATTGCCTTAATGAAATCGAATGGTATTGAATATGTATTTGCGGCCATCGTTTTAGCGGGTGTAATTCAAATAATAGTTGGCCTTTTTAAATTAGGGAAATTTATAAGGCTGGTTCCTCAACCCGTTATGTATGGTTTTGTTAACGGCTTGGCTGTAGTGATTTTCATGGCTCAGCTCGAACAATTTAAAACAGTAGTAAACGGTCAACTGGTTTGGCTTTCGGGTAATGCACTTTATCTAATGGTGGGTTTGGTTTTACTAACCATATCAATTGTTGCTTTTTTACCAAAAATAACTAAAATAATTCCACCTTCATTGGTCGCAATTATGGTTGTGTTTTTACTTGTTTTGGGTTTAAATATTGATACCAAAACGGTTAAAGATATTGCTTCAGTAAGTGGTGGTTTTCCGCCATTTCATATTCCTAAAATTCCTTTTGAACTAGAAACTTTAAAAATTATTTTCCCTTATGCGCTTATAATGGCAGGAGTGGGATTAACAGAGGGTTTGCTAACACTTAATCTTGTTGATGAAATTACTGCAACAAAAGGAAATAGCAATCGGGAATGCATAGCGCAGGGAACAGCAAATATTGCCAATGGTTTCTTTTTTGGAATGGGAGGTTGCCCTATGATTGCACAAACCTTGGTAAACCTATCTGCGGGAGCGAGAGCTCGCTTATCGGGAATTATTGCCTCCTTAACTATTCTTCTAATTATTCTCTTTGGAGCGCCTATAATTGAACGTGTTCCGATGGCGGCATTAACTGGCGTTATGATTATGGTTGCCGTTAGTACCTTCGAATGGATCAGCTTTAAAATTATCAATAAAATGCCGAAACAGGATATTGTTATCGGGATTTTAGTTGCATTAATTACTATTTTTCTACATAATCTTGCGTTAGCAGTTTTAGTTGGTGTAATAATCTCTGCTTTGGTATTTGCCTGGGAAAGCGCAAAACGAATCAGAGCGAAAAAATATATTGATGAAAATGGTGTAAAGCATTACGAAATTTTTGGGCCTTTATTTTTTGCTTCTGTTTCTGCCTTTAACGAAAAATTTACTGTAGAACAAGATCCAGAGCTTGTGGTTATAAATTTCTCAGAAAGCAGAGTTGCAGATATGAGTGGAATAGATGCCCTGAGTAAATTGACCATACGTTACGCAGAAGCTGGAAAGAAATTACATTTAAGAGGATTAAGTGCAGATTGCAGAACTTTATTGAAAAATGCTGAAGCGGTTATTGAGGTTAATGTAATTGAAGACCCAAATTATGTTGTCTTATCCAAATCATAATATATTTTTTTTAAACAGTAAAACCATCTGATATACTGTTTGTTATATAGTTGTAATGATTTAGTCAGTTCATAATTGAAGAATTGATTAAGTTTTAAGTAGCCCTTATTGCAGCGATGTAATTAAGGGCTTTCTTTTTTGATAATGAAACTGGAGATCTTCAAAATACTTTTTCTGCGCTTCTTTTATTTTAAAATAACCAAAACTTTAACTCTTTTTTTAGTGTTGAATTAACACATTAAATGTAAGATTATGGTGAAAAAGGATACTACGAAAATTAAAAACGAATTAATTATTTCAGGTTTACAAACGGCAGGAAAAGCAATTGGCTTACATACCAGTAAATCAAAAACAAAGAAAACTATTGAAAAAAATTTGAGCCTTGTAAATAGTTTAATGAGGGCTGGCTTTAGTCATAAAAATGATGCTACTTCAAGAGTGAAGAAGAATATAGAATTGGCGGGAATGGGCGCAATTGCATTTTATAATTTTTATAAGGGCATTAAGCAAAAAAGAAGGGCATACATCATCCAAGGTGCTTTTCTATCTACAGCATTAATAATGGTTATTTTAACCAGTAATAAAATTAAAAAGAATACCCCACAATTATCGAGCACTAATGCTGGTTAATTGAGAAATTTTGAGCCGCCGAGTTGTAAGATAAACTGAAATCATATCTACGGGTTTCGTAATCCATAGCTAAGGCGCTCAAGGTTTTTAACTCCTCAAAATCAGTAACTTTAGCTGATAGAGAAGAAAGAGTTGCGATACGGCGAATAATTTGTTTGTATTCCGTATCTGTTAAAATAGATTTCATATGAGGAGTAATTATGATTTGGTTGTTTTCAAAAATCACTAATTGAACAATATTTACATTGAAAAAGTTTTGCACTAATGTTAATATATTTTAAAGACTAGTTTGGGACATACTTTTCTACACGTTTTGCAAAATCATTTAAATCAAAAGGTTTATTGATAAAATCTTCAGCTGTGCATTTAGATTTTACATGTGCTAAATTATTATTGGCAGACATCATCATAACTGGAATCGCATATGTTTTTACGTTTTGTTTCAGCTTTGCACAAATGTCTATTCCATTTCCATCGGGTAACATAATATCCAGTATAATCATGTCTGGTTTTTGATTTTCCATTTGGTGCCAAAAACTTTTGGTATCCCGACAGCTTTTAACTTCGTAAAGCTCTTCAGTTAATAAAAACTCAATTATCTCTCTAATACTTGGGTTATCTTCTACAACATAAATGCACTTTTTCATAAGCCTTGTTTTTGTGTATTAAATAGATAACCTGTTCGTTGTTAAGTTGTTTAATATAGTTATGAACAAAACTTAGGTTATTAACCATTGTTAAAAAAGTTTCAGATTTATTGGGTTTTTTTCGTCTGGTTTTTTCCATTATACCGTAAAACAGGTATTTACACAACAAGAATTTTATTGCAGATTTACGTAGTGTATATGTATGCTTACATAACAGGATCTTAAAGTTAGATTATTGAAAGGCTTTCTTCTGAAAGAGCCACTGGTGCGCATTATTCCTGTATTATTTGCTCTATCTTTTTTTACAGCTACACTTATTCGATTATAGTTTTTTTGCATTTCGTTTTTAATTTTTAATTGGCATTTATGCCGTAATTATCCCTTAAAATGGCCAAAACTATCTCCTTAAAAAGCCACTTGAATCTGGTTCACGATTTGATAATTCAATCAGAAGCTCATTCAGAAGAAATCAGTGTGCTGCTAAATCAACTAAAACAATCCGATGTTTCAGCAGTTAGTAGTCGCAATTTAAAAACGGAAACTTTAACTCAGATTACAGAAAATATCAACAGAAATCAACTTTTAAGCGAATTTTCGGCCCTTAAAGTACCAAAAGGAGATAACGATCAATTGGTTATTCGAAGAGAAACTCCTTTCTCATCTTTGAATAATATTACAAAGCTTTCTAGTTTAGTTTCAAATTCTAAGGCTTTATCTAGTTTAGGTGGGTTAACATCCATTGCTGGTGTTTCTAAAACTTTGGGGCCATTTATCGCGAATGATGGGCGATTAGTTTGGTATGATTTTCTTACATACGAAAAACTGATACCAATTTACTTAAATGGCGATTCAAAACCATTAATGCTCATTCCTTTAAAATTATCGAAAATTACCAGAGGAAATAACGGATATAGTTTGGCGAAAGGTAGCATCTGGATTCGTGCAGATCTATTCGCACCGAGTGCAGGTAATACAAAATATACAGGCTTTAAAGTGAATTCGGGTAAAGTAACCTTTTCTAAAGCAGTAAGCGTGCTTGCCGATTCTATAAAGCTCAGTGCCGAAATTATTTTTGCTTTAGAGTTAAATTTAGATAATACTTTTGCTCCAAAAGGTACCGATTTGTATGGCTCTGATTCAAGAGCATCGGATGTTAAACTACCGAACCTGTTAGTGCTGGCTTATGCGGTAAAAAAAATAACCATTAACCGAATTGACACTGCCAGTTGGAAATTATATGGTGATAGCAGATCGTTTTCTTATACGAATAAACCTGCCACCTTTGAAGCTTCGCTTGATAAACTCCTCATTCAAATGCCATCGGATAGTGAAAGGTTTATTTCTTCTGATGTGAAATCTACTTTTTTTAAAATTAATGGCGAAGCTGAGATAAGATATTCGTGTTGGTCTCTTTCTTTAAATGAACTTGATATTACTAAACCATTTGCCATTCGAAACAATGGAGCCTTGACTTTATTTTTAAAGCCTGGCTTGCAATGTAGTTGGCAAGGTTTAGATAGCCGATTACCTGTCGCTTTAAATAGTCCGATTATATTTGCAGAACAAGGATTATTTCTAATTCATGAGTTAAAAGCCGATTTCAAAACTATTGAAGAAAACTACAAAATGTGGGATACCACTTTAGGATCAGGAATTAAAACTGATTTGAAATTATCCTTTAATCGAAAGAAGAAATTCGATTACACATGTTTGGAAGAAGGAGTGGAGGGCATTGTTGCATTAGCCGATATTCAGGTTGATGCTGATAAACCTTTGCAGGCAGACGGAACACCAGTTGCACCAAAGACAAGAGATAGCATATATGTTAAGTATGCATCTACCGCATTATCGCAGCTGATGGTTATCGATCAGGACATGCTTTATGAACAAAACATCGTTGCAGAAAATACCGAAAATTTGATATCGCCAGTTAAATTCAAGGAAATAAAAAAAGCTGATTTAAGATATCGGTTTGCTTTAGAAAATGCTTATCTACTTTGTACGCCACCAGCAGGATTAATCTTAACGGGAAGTTGGAATACGGAAAACGTAATCAACAAGGGTAAACTAACAATTCTTTACGGTTTAACCGACTTGATTCCAACTTTACCGCATCCTTATACTACAGAAACTATACACCGTCCAAGTAGAGCCGTTGCAACTTTTCGCGATGCTGCAAGTTACAACCAAAGCATGGCTGGTTTACTTACTTCAACTTGCGATTGGGAGCAAAGTAATGCTGGTATGGCAGCAGTTAAAGTTGATTTTAAGTTAAATTATAACACCAATCTGGTTGCTCCTCCAATGATTCAACCTGCTGGCAAGGAATTGGAAAGCAGTAACAGTCAATTTGCGGTTGCAATGGTTTCAACTGAACATGCGGTGTACGACAGGATGAAAAATTCTGCCAGTTTGAGAACACCACACGTGTTTTCGTTACTGGATTTAAGTACAAATTACGATTTGCTAGGTATTTCGATGTCGTTTAATCAAATTAGATCGGTTTCTGCTGGTTATGCAAAAATTAAACAAGTTTCTGAACAGGTTGTAAATATTGAGAAAATGAATTTGCGATCGCCTATGGCAATGTTAAACGGCTTTACTCTACCTCATATTACCTGGGAACCATTAATTAATTTAACTCCACCTGATGATAGTACATATCCTAAAATGGGCATACTCGGTTACAGTGATCAAGGACCAGCAACCGTATTTACACAGCTTGATAGTCATGTAATAGATATTGATCCCCTGAAATATATGACCCGTTTTCGGCGTAACCTTAAGCCAGATGATGTTGTGGCCGGAACTTATCCAACACCTTTAAATCCTTTAGAGAAAGATGGGAATTTAAGGAGTGCCATACTTTTTGGCTTACCAAATGGCAAATTTTCTATTGCTAATTTGGTGCCCTATAATGCGCAGCAGGCAACGGTAAACAACAGGCATTTAGATTTTATTGTTCCCGAATTTGAACTCCAACAACTTAAATTAAAAGGTGGTTTGCAGTTTAGAATTGCCGCTAACAAGCCATTTGATTCCATGAGTCCTCCAGAAATGAGTGGCCTCACTGTACAGATGAAAAATTTAATTGGCGAATACAATGAGCCATTAACCCAAAGTATTTTAGGAGCAAGTGTACACACTATATTTTCAGGGAGATTTAGTGAGTCAGGAATTCAATCTGGAGGTGTTCCTTTAACACATATCGATTTTTCGGGTTACGGAGCCAGTACCTTTAGTAACTGGTTGGCGCCATTGTCGAAATTTGCCACAATTGCTCAGGTTAAATTCGATGTAATGAGAGGCCGTCTATCTCATGAGATTGTGCAAGCGGTAAGTATGGTTTATCCATGGGGAATTTGCATGGTAAGAACAGTTACTTTTTACCGAAGAAATAATGCCATAATTTATAGAGAGGATAGCGGTTGGCAAGCTAAAAGTGATGGTATTTTTGATTTTTCTTTTGAGGCCAAGAAAAACCCACAAGGCAATGTAGGTTCGTTTGATAATCCATATTTCATTTACCCTGGCTTAGTTGGCGGTTTATATAATGTGCACAATATCAAGGAAGTTTCTGGTGATATTATTTCGATTGATTACATGCCTCAGGCTGGTGAGTACTGGAAAGCTGATCCATCGAACTATGTGCATCAAGATGTTGCGGGTTCTTTAGTTCATGCGCAATTTATTGGGGTTACTTTTGATGCCGACGTACTGTTAGATGTAGAAGGAAAGGGAGATTATAGCAAATATAAAAGGCACACTGGAAAGCAATTTAAAGGCTATTTACAACTCGCACCAGAAGGTGTTCCTGTTCCTCAGCATGTTTTTAAAGAATTAATGATGCGTAGTCAGAATTCGGTGGGAGGGAATGTTGATTGCATTTTAAATCTTGGTGCCAGTGAGCAAGTAATTCAGGTTAACCGTGTTGATGTTTCTGCATCTTCCAGAGGAAATAATCAAAATAAATTTGCTTTTATTGCTGCAGCAAAGGGGTCAGTTCAGTTGCCTGCCGATGGAAGCTGGAGCGTTATAGAGCTTGATAAAATTACTGGAAATGTAGTTCCTGTTGCAAATAAAGAAAGTGTACCTGTTATAAGAGACGGTTTACGCGATAGAAAAGAACCGTCATTTAGTATTCCGGGCCCTAAAAATATTTCGAAAATTAGTTTTCCTGAAGCTTTACTTAATGATAACGAATCCTTTTTTGCTAAAAGGTACGGTTTTGTACAAAACACAGGAACGCAAAAACTTCTATTAGCTGATCCAAGTTACGATACATTAAAAATTGGTCAACTTTTAACTGAAGCACCATTATTGGCAGATAGTTTTAGGTTGCTGAATAGTAAAGGCCCGTTTCCAAATATTGGTAATGCAATAAAAATAGAAGATGTTGCATCCGCAGTAACTAAAATACTTCCTGGTGGTTTATCAAAAGCAATTACTGGTTTTAAAGTGCCAGATAATTTTACCTTCGATGTTATTGGTTCTGAGGATTCTCCATTCAGAATGTATATTAAATACAAAAGTGATCCAAAAACAGGACCAAGTTCGAATACGCTAGTAGATTATGTAACAGATTCTGAAGGCGCAATAGATAAATGGAAAAACGAGATGGGTAACATGAGTATTGTTGTCGATTTAGCTTCTTTCAAATCATTGATGACAATAAGTGGCGATTTTAAGGCTAAAGCATCCTTAAATCCTGGTTTTGAATCAGGAAGCGCACCACAACTTAAATTGGCTGAACCTTTAGAGAAAATATATCAGATTCTTGAATTTTTAGATAATCTAGATCCAACACAACCTGTTGAAGCGGTTAAAAAAGGATTGAAGATTGCGATGAGTAATGCTGCCGATAGCTGGGATTATAAATTCAAAGCATCAAAAGAAATTCCTTTTGTAAAATTCCCTTTTGATCCGGTTAATTACAATTCGCCAACTACACCTCTAAAACTTGATGCTTCCTTTAAAATTGGTTGTTATTTCAATCAGCCAATAAAAATACCTAAAACTATAGATCAGGTTATGCCTTCGGCTGGTGCGTTTTTAGAATTGGGGGCAGATTTAAGAGTTATGTGTGTTTCGCTCGCGGCAGCAACAATTTATGCAACTGGCAGGGCTGAAGTTGGTTTAGCCGCCGATTTAAAGAGCCCGCCCACCTTGTATTTTAAATTTGGTTTTGGAGTAGAGCTCTGTGTTGGCCTTCCTGTAATAGGCAGCGTAGCGGTAATGTACATGGTTGGTGTGGATATGTCGCTAAATACCAAAGAATTGGTTGTTGGAGCGTTTATTTATTTCCGTGGTCGTGCAGAAATATTTGGTGGTATTGTAACCATTACCATTCAAATTGAAGCAGCAGGTAAAATTCAGAAACAATTAAATGGTGGACCAACAAGCTGTATTGCCATGTGTACTTTTGCTTTAGATATCAGTATTTTCTGGGTTATCGATATCAATTTTACCGAAACATGGGAAGAAACCCGTCAAATTGCTTAATAACAAATCTCATTGCTTAATTCTTAATTAAGATTATCATGGAACCAAGTCTTTGTATTTTAACTTTCCCTCAATATTATCAAAATGGTCGGATAACGTTTAATATTGTTGTTATTCCGAGAAATTTAAATCCGTTGTTGCCCTTAGAAGCCGGCTTGCCAGCTTTTGCAGATACAGAACTTCTATTTAAAGCTATGGTTATAAATAGCTTGGATGGATTACCCCTGGCAGGTAATGCATTAGAGTCCTCATCATTAATAATTGAAAACCAAATTACATCAAGTCGCGAAATTTGGGAGGCATTAAAAACTCAGATGGAACTTACTGATGGGATGAAAATCAGCGATGCAGAATCGGGAAAAGCAGAGCAGCGTTCAGGAGATGCCCTTGATAGATATAAAAATGTTTCCATTAGAAAATATTTGCCCGACAGTTATCGCAGCTCTTTTAATTTCGTAAGAGCAAGAAGTAAGTATGCGGTTACTGGAGATGAATACAGTTGTGCTATAAAAAATAAAAACACAGAAAACACAGATAAAAATACTCAAAGAGATGTTTTGTCTTGGGGGAAAGTAACTGCACTTTGTTTAAGGAATCCTGCGTTGGCAGAAAAGGCAGGTTTAATTTATAAAGCTTCAATCGCTGTTAATGATGCGGCAAATCTTTTTGAAAACGGTGGTTGGCTTTATACAGGTTTTGCAGCTGGTAGTGCTTTCGAAGGTTTAGATGGAATGAAATATGCAGCAAGAATTCCAGCTTTGAAAGGGCTTAATGAACGAGTACTGTTTTCTGCAGTACAATTTCCAGTTGCTCAAACCGCCGTTAATAATGTTGGTTACGATGAAGTTTTAAAAGATGCAATTGTTTATGATGATGGTTTCGCTAAAATCGTTCATGCCAATCAGCCTGTTAATCAAGATTTGCTCCAAGAAAAAGATAAATCTAACCCTCCGTTAAAAGATGTTGGTATTCGTTTAGGGTGGGATGATGAGCAGATTGCGATTTGGTATAATCGCCAAATGCTTAAAAAAGAAGAGGAAAGTGGAAGTGATGTTGATACACCACTTGGCGTTTTTGGCTATCGGGTAGATGTTCGGAAAAAGGGTGAGGAGCAATGGTTATCTCAAAATAGTTTAATTCTTCAACAAAATACAGCCCTAAATAATGGGCGAATTATTATTTCAGAGGCTGGAGAAATTGTAGAACCAGGAATAGAAGTTCATCCTTCGGCACATGGAGACTCGAAAGGAGCAGGTTTTTGGTTGCCAATGTACTTTAGTAGCTGGATGGGGAAACCAATTTCAATCGCAGATAAAGATGCTGAAGACATTAATATGCTGCATCCTGATAAAATGATCAAACCTCGACCAGATATTGATAATACGATAAATTCTATACCAAAAAGAACATTTCATCCTTATGCCGCTGATCCAAGAAATAATATTCCCTTGGTTTATGGAAACGATTATCAATTCAGGGTTAGATTAATGGATATTTCTGGTGGCGGACCAGCTGTTACAGAAAAGGCTTTAAACGGTGGAGAAAAACCTGTGGCAGATTTACATTTCAAAAGACACATTGCTGCGGGTGCTCTAAAAATTACAAACATTAGCAGCGTTTATGATAATCTTCCTTCAACAACAGTGGCAGATATTAAAGACACCAGTATTTTGCAAAATCTGATTACGCTTGATAACCCTGTTTTGAAAATTCAACGCCCTTTACTAGGCTATCCTGCTGTTGTTTTTACAGGTAAGTATAATAATGTAATTGATAAACTGAAAGCCATTTTAAATGATTTACCTGCAGATGAAAAAAAGGGTATTGATATTGGTTTATCAGATCCAGATGTATCTTCATTTAAGGTACAAGTCGAAATCAAAAGCTTAGAGATGGATAATGGCCGTTCTGAGAATGGTAAAGAATCATACATTGTTCTCTACCAAAAGGAGTACAACTTCGATGAAGGCAACTTTGATAATGAAGTTTTACTTAACATCGTTCATAAAGATGAAAAGCAATTAACTTTTACCGAAGGTTATAACGATACAGGCGCTGATTATGATTTGGTTTTACCAACATCGAGGCATATTCGCTTAACTTTTATTCCAATTATTAAGCACGCAGATAATGATTATGCAGACTTAAGTATTGCCGAGGGGAAAAGAATAACCTTAACTTCTTATCAGCCAGGAGTTGATGAAACAGGATTATTGTCGCCAATCGATGGCGGGTTTAAGGCAGTTTATTTACAACCAGAACATGCTGTAGATCAGCATCAGATTAAAACTTTTAAAAATAAAATCACTTTACAGTTTGTAAAAAGTAATACTCCAGTGGAGCTGAGTAGACTTGCTGATGCTTTTAACATAACGGCTCATAATTTAACTTTAGAAGGTGAAAAAGGTAAGCGATTACAGTTTGGCTGTTCCAAATTAATGAGACATTCCCTTGCTCCAGATTCTTCTTCTATATCTTTTTCATCTCAGGCAGAATTGTTTAATCGATGGATAATTGGTGTTGATTATACTTTACTCAGAGATTGGGCCTGGGATGGTTTGGAAAAAGAAAGTTTCTACATTTACAGAAAATGGAAAAGAGAAGGTGAAGTTTCGTTTAGCAATGAGGTTTTAGCAGGAATAATTAATGTATCTGATACTGTAGCAATTAATGCACTTCATGAGCCTGAAAGAACGTATTCCAGACTTTTGTTTTTGGATGCTTTTGATCCGAAAGAGGTTGATTCTTTATTGCCGCCAGAAATAATTATCAGTTACCGTATAGAAGTTCATTTTAAAACGAAAGGGATTCCATCTGTAATTGATCCAGAAATTAAGGATAAAGAAATTCATCTTCCAGTTACTATAATTCCTGCACAGATTCCAAAATTGGTTTCAGCAGGTATTGCCTTGTCACCTTATGTTTCTGATGAAGAAAAGTATAGATCAACAGATTTAAGACAAAGATTTCTTTGGCTAGAAATGGAAGAAGGCCCGAGAGATCGTAACGACACTTACTTTGCCAGAGTACTATCAAATGCTCCTGATCCATTACTTTGCAGTATAAGTGAGGAGTTAAAAACTTACGATCCCGTTGATGCTCCTCTAAATATTAACGATGAGAAAATAAGGACGATTATTCCAGGAATGGATAATGATTTTGCTGGAATGGGAGCCATGCAGGAATTACTACGTGGGGACGATAATTCTGGTAAATCTAATTTTTATATGCTGCCTCTGCCTCCAGGCTTACATGCAGATAGCGATGAACTTTTTGGCTTTTTTAGTTATGAGATAAGATTAGGTCATAAAAAAGAGTTGTGGAGCACCGCTCAAGGCAGATATGGCAGGCCTTTGAAAGTGAACGGTGTGCAACACCCAGCACCAAATTTATCGTGTAATGTTATAAGAAGAAAAATACCACTTTTTGAGAAAAAATTAAAGGACGTTTTAGTTGCCAATAAAGTAGAACGTTTGCGAAAGGATAGCAGACAAATATTAGAAAAACCTTCAATTAATATTGCCTTTAAAAATGAAGTGGTTATTACTGCACAATTCGCAACCGCCGTATTAAATGGTAAAAATATAACTGCTAATCCTCCGCAAACCAGTTTATGGTACATGTTATATGCGCAAGTACGTCAGGCAGATGGCTTATCTTATCGGAATTTATTGTTAAGCTCGGGTTACATGCCTTATCTACCTCCTAAAAGGAGGGTTTTGGCTAAAAATGATGTGGTTTCAAAGGAAGAAGGTGGAAAAACAGGAATTGCAATTTTAAAGGTAGAAGATATTCAACAGCGATTAGTAGAACTTGGTTTGCCTAAAGAAAACAGCTTAAGCGTACTCTGTGTTGAGATGTTTCCAATGGATAATATGTGGCATATAGAAGGTGGAAAACATGATTATGCAAATGCTGAAAGACTTGCCGAACCGTTAAATCCTTTGACAACTGGACTAGGCTCTTATAGAATTTATCGAACCTCGCAGCTTGTTCCTGTGGCAGAAGTATGTTGTGATGATTGTTAGTGTTAAAAAAGGTGTTCAGTAGGCACCTTTTTTAAAAAGGATACTTAAATAAATATTTTTCATCAGATATATTAATTGAAGTTTATTAAATCGATACACTATTGCAGCATAACTAATCTAAACCCAGAAATATTTTATTTTCTATTGCGTATTTAACCAGAGTTGCGGTGTTGTTTAAACCAAGTTTATACAATATATTTTTTCGATGTGTATCTACTGTTCTTATACTTAAAAAGAGTATATCAGCAATTTCTGCATTTGTATTTCCATCAGTAATAAGTTTAACAATTTCTATTTCTCTTGATGAAAGTATTTTTTGATTGCCCTTTTTAGAATAATCTTTGTGTCCGCTTAAAAATTCTTCAAGCACGTCTTGTATTTCTGTACTAACATAATATCGCCCATTAGAAACCTCATCAATTGCTTTAAATAGGGTCTTATCATCTGTATTTTTAAATAAATAAGAATTTGCTCCAGCCTCGAGCATACTAAGTACACTCTTTCTGTCGGCAGACATTGATAAAACGATTACTTTTACATCAGGAAAATCTGTTTTGATGACTTGTAAAGTTTGATAACCATTTAATAAAGGCATATTAATGTCAAGGAGTACAACCTCGGGCTTATCCTTTTTAATAAGTTCTATGGCTTCTAAACCATTATTTGCTGTAGCAATTACATTAAAATCGGTGCGAACGGCCAAAATAAGCTTTAAGCCGTTTATCATCATATTATGATCGTCTGCAATAAGTATTTTAACCATTAATTTAGAGTTTTTATTTTTTTTGCCTTAAGGTTTATTGTAATTGTTGCAGCTAAACCTTTTCCAGCTTCTGTATCAATATTAATTTCTGCCTTAATTGCATGGATATGAGCTTCTATATTAGACAGACCATAACCTCGTTTGGCTCCAAAATAATCGAAACCTTTTCCGTCATCTTCATACAGCAAAATTACTTTATCATTTCTGCTAACAATAGAAATGTATATGTTCTTAGCTTCGGCATGTTTTATTGTGTTATTAATCAGTTCCTGGCAAATTCTATACAAAGCATATTGTTGTGTTTTCTTTAAAATGGCATTGAAACCTACATCATCTAAATAAATTGTAATGATTTCCAGTTTGTTAATATTGCTTGTTAAATCATGCAATGCAATAATCAAACCGTTTTCATCCAGCGTCTTAGGACTTAAGTTAATCAAAGTATTTCTTAAAACATGCAATGCCTGATCTATATATTGTGCGGATAATTTTCTTAGCTCTCCACTTTCTATCATTTTATTTATATCACCAGCCAATAAATAATGTTTTAGCGATGATAATTTTAAACCTAAATCATCGTGAAGATCATCCGCAATCCTTTTTCTATCTTCTTTTTGGAAAGTAATCATCTGTCTCAACTGCAAAACTTGCATTTGCTTAAGCCATCTCAGGTATAAAAACAGAACAAGAATTCCTATTAAAATTAAACTAATGATTATGCCTGTAATAAACCACCATTTTTGCCAAAAGGGTGCGTTAATGGTTATTGCCATTACCGTTTTATTATTACTCATTAGGTCCGTTATTTGAAAAATGTATGAACCAGATGGCATATTTGGGAATCGTAATTCGCTATTTCCTGTTACAATAACTTCCCTATTATCGTAGCCTGCCATTTTATATTTTATTTTCCTTTGTAAGGGATTGATATAATCCATGGAACTAAAACCTATCGTTATCGTATTTTCATTGTGATTTAAGTTTAATTTCTTTGCTGTTAGCGAATTTCCTGCATTTTTATAAGGCTTATCATTAATTTGAATAGATACAATTTTAGGACAACCAATGCTTTTAAACGGGACTGTTTTTTGAGGATTGAAAATGTTTACACCATTTATGCCTCCAACAGCAATCTGATTTTCTGATAACTTTGATATGCAACCAACATTAAAAACCATGCTCTGTAAACCATCAGAAGTTGTGTACTTAATTGTTGTTTTTTTTAACGTATTATAAAAATATAAACCATTATTAGTTCCAATCCATAAATTATTGTGCTCATCAGTAATTAGACTAGTGCATTTCGCGTCAATTAAAAGCTCTTCTTTTTCCGAAAGTTTTTCAATATTGTACTTTAGTAACCCTGCAGTTGTGGCCAGATATAAGTATTTGCCAATAACCGCTTTTCCATTTGTTGCGTATGGTGTTCTTATTGTTTTATGCTCAAATGTAAACTGGTTATGCTTTACGTCGAATAAATACATGGCTGTGTAATAAGTTTGAATCAATATTTTATCTCCAGGCAACTGAATTAATTGCTGAACATTTGGCCATGTTATTGATTTATTAGGTTCATTTAGCAGGTCGAATCGGATCGTGTTATTTTTACTAATCTGAACTCTTGCAATTCCAAACTCCGTGGCTGCAAACAAGCTATCCTTGCCAAGTTTTAGCATTTGATGGATATCAACCTTTCCTTTAAAATTGTTCGAAAAAATCGCCTTCAAAGGGATGAATTTATTTCTGTTATATTGAAAAAGATAAAATGCACCGTTTGCTAGTTCAATTAGTACATTATTATTTTCTAACTGAATTAATTTGTTAATACCCAAATGCTGAAATTCTGTGCTAAGAGTTTTCGATAAATCGTGATTGTAAATTTTAATCCCCGAATTTTTAGTTGCACACCAAATTTGATCCTTTAATTTTAATATGGCGGTTATATTATTATCCTTATTTTCCGCTTTTGTTACATATCTGGGAAAAATTACCTGATTTAAATTTGTGTAATCGAGTCCGTAACCGTCAATACCTAAAAAAAGATTGCTTTTACTGTCAATATAAATCCTTCGGATGTAATTTGCTGAGATACTATATGGATCGCTTTCAATGTGTTCATAATGATTTATGAAGGTTTCGGTAACTAAATCGAAAATTAATAAACCGCTGCCATTTGTACCTACAAACAACAAGGGCTTATTTGGATACTTGGCTATAGCTGTACAAACGATGTTTTTTATTTTAACATGCGAATTGAATACTTTGTAAGTACCATTTATGAGGTTTAATTTTATTAAACCTTTCTCTCCAGCTAACCACAATAATGTATCTGATGCAATGTAAACATCTTCTATATGGGAAATGAGGCTGTTTTTATTAGATGATGGCATGAAATATTCAGTCGCACTTTTTTCTTTTCCATCTTCAATTCTATTGATGTAAATTCCTTTAACACCGCGGCTTATAAACCAGTTTAGCTCTTGATAAAATGGTTTTGGCTTAAACTGGTAACCATTTGAAAATTCTGTTATTTTAATTAGCTGTTTATTCTTGCTATTGTGTTTGTAAATATTACCTGCCAGATAAACCCAAAGATTATCGTGCTTATCGATGTAAAAAGGGAAGGAGTAATAGTTTTGTTGTAAATCTGGTAGCGAAAAATTATATAAACTGAAATTATCCGTTTTCTTATTATACTTTACCAGATTACTTTGAGAACCGATTATTAAATCTCCATTTTTGTCTTCAATAATATTTGTTAGATAATTGCCAGGGATATTTGACTGGTTAACCTTCGTTTTTTTATAGGTGATACAGTTTGTTCCATCAAATCGGTTAAGTCCATTTTCTGTACCAATCCATAAAAAGTCATCTTTATCGATATGGAGGGCCCTTACTGTTGGATCACTCAAGCCATTTTCTTGTGTTAAATGCTTAAATAAGAGCGTTTTTTTGTTTTGAGCTGCGCTATTCTGAATGGCAAATATCAAAACCATCAGACTTATTAATAATCTGGTAGTTTTAAAATTAAGATTGATTTGCCCGACCATCGAATTTAGTTGTTGCTGCTATAAAACAACTAAATCTAGTGAAAAAAAATTTTGTTATTGGTTTGAATATCAGTATTTAAAAGTAAAAAATGCAAATGTGTTTTCGTTTTAGCATCATTTATTTTTGATTAGTAGATTGTCAATACTCCATTTATAAACCGAGGTTGTAGAGAGTAATAATGCGCCAGCACTTGCAGAAAAAACTGAATAATTAAACGGGGCCTTTAAGCCTAAAGAAATAGCCATACACAACGCAAAACCAAGCAAAAGTGCGAAACTACCAATTGCCGATAATCTGGTTTTAAAACCAATTATTAATAATATTCCGAATACGGCTTCTGAAACTGTAGCTATTAATCCTAAAATATCAGATAGTGAACGGCTTAAAAAAGGGACTAAGATATGTGTGTAATCCAGAAAGCTTTGCCAGTTTCCCCATGCAATATTTTTACCATCAGCAGGACCAAGCCAACCCAGGCGATCTATTACTGCATAAATAAAAGCTATGCCAAGTGCAAATCTTAAAAAGAGCTGAGCATAATTAAGTTGATTTTTCATGTCGTTAACTGATTGATAATTATTTAAGGTCAAATTTCTAACAATAATTTTAGATAAAAATTAATCTATATTAAGAAAATAAAATAGCTAACGGGAAATAAAAAAGGGATAGACTAATTAAAGTCTACCCCATATCTAAACCCAAACATGCGCTCAAACATGAATGAATCAATTATGAAACAAATGTATTAATTATTGGTTTCAACTAATTAATTTTATGGTAAAAATTAGGATATCTTTATAATAAAGGTTGATTTTTACTCAAATCTTGTTATTTAATATTCAAGGCTAAAAAAGCCAATGCGGCTAAAGTAGAGCCTATAATAGGGCCAACTATTGGTACCCAGGCATAAGACCAATCGCTATCGCCTTTACCTTTCATTGGAATTAAACTATGTATAATTCTTGGGCCTAAATCTCGTGCAGGATTTATTGCATAACCTGTTGTACCGCCTAAGGCTAAGCCAATTACCCAAACCAAAAACGCAACTGGAATTGCGCCCATAGAACCAAGGCCGATTGGTGTAACTTCTTTTGTGCCCAAAGTTGCATCAGTAAAATAAAAAATAACGAAGATTAAAACAAAGGTTCCGATAATTTCAGAAAATAAGTTAGAAATCTTGTTTCTAATTGCAGGAGCTGTTGCAAAAGGAGCAGCTTTCAAAGATCTGTCATCTGTAGCATCAAAATGATCTTTATACGTTATCCAAACCAGTAAAGCACCAAACATGGCGCCGCTAATTTGAGCAATAATGTAAAAGGGTACTTTAGCCCAATCAAAACCTTTTCCAATAGCTAAACCTAATGTAACGATCGGGTTTAAATGTGCGCCACTATGTGGCCCCGCTACTACAACACCTACAAAAACAGCAAGCGCCCATGCTGTAGTAATTACAATCCAGCCACTATTGTTGCCTTTTGTGCCTTTTAGTACCACATTGGCAACTACGCCATTGCCTAATAAAATCATGAGGGCTGTGCCTATAAATTCTGCTAAATATGCATTCATATTAATAAGTTTTATCGTTAATCCTCGGCGCAAACTCTGGCAGCTTTTACAGCTCTGTTCCAACCTTTAATTCTTTCAGTATTGTCTATTCCATATGGTGCGGAGAAGGTTTTATTAATTTTCCACTGCGATCGAATTTCTTCGATGCTACCCCAAAAACCAGTAGCTAAGCCCGCAAGATAAGCCGCCCCAATTGCTGTAACTTCAGTAACTTCTGGACGAATAACCTTGCTTTGGAGCAAATCGGCCTGAAATTGCATTAAAAGATCATTTGCTGTTGCACCACCATCAACTCTAAGTTCAGCAATGTTTACACCAGCATCGGCTTCCATAGCTTTTAAAACATCCATAGTTTGATAGGCAATACTTTCTAATGCTGCTCTTGCAATATGCGATTTGTTTGTGCCCCGAGTTAAACCTGTTATGGTTCCACGGGCATGCTGATCCCAGTGTGGAGCGCCCAAGCCAGCGAACGCGGGTACTATATAAACACCCTGTGTATTAGGAACCTTTTTTGCCAGAGTTTCTACATCAGCAGATTTTGAAATTAATCCCATTTCATCTCTTAGCCATTGTACAACCGCTCCGCCAATAAAAATACTACCTTCAAGTGCATAATAAACTTCATCTTTAATTTTCCATGCAATGGTAGTTAAAAGGTTGTTAGCCGATATTTTTGGCTCTTTTCCAATATTCATTAGCATAAAACAGCCTGTTCCATAAGTGTTTTTAACCATTCCAGGTTCAATGCACATTTGTCCGAACAGAGCAGATTGCTGATCGCCAGCAATACCTGCAATTGGCATTTTTGCAGCTAAAATGTTTCCTGCTGTTTCGCCATAAACCTCGCTCGATGATTTTACTTCAGGTAACATTTGTTTAGGAATGCTAAATAAATCAAGTAATTCATTATCCCATTCTAAAGTATGGATGTTATAAATCATTGTTCTTGATGCATTTGTAACATCGGTAACATGCGTTTTGCCTGCAGTAAGTTTCCAGATTAGCCAACTATCAATAGTTCCAAAGGCTAATTTACCAGCTTCTGCTTGCTCTCTTGCGCCCGCAACATTATCTAAAATCCACTTTGCCTTGGTTGCAGAGAAATAAGAATCGATGATTAGGCCAGTTTTTTCCTGAATTTTTTGAGCTAATCCTTTACCCTTAATTTCGTCGCAATAAGCCGATGTACGTCTGTCTTGCCAAACAATGGCGTTGTAAACTGGAATTCCAGTTTCCCTGTCCCATACAACGGTTGTTTCTCTTTGATTAGTTATGCCTATCGAATCTATATCTCTTGCTGCCAAACCTGCCTTAACAATAACTTCAGCAGCAACTGATAGCTGAGTTGTCCAGATTTCCATCGGATCGTGCTCAACCCACCCAGCCTGAGGATAAATTTGGGTAAATTCTCTTTGCGCAATTGCCACAATTTCTCCGTTGTGATTAAAAATAATTGCCCTCGAACTTGTTGTTCCTTGATCAAGAGATAAGATAAACTTGCTCATAATGTTAAATTTGGTTAGGTATCATCAGGCCGAAGCCGTTTCTTTTTTATTGTTCGGTTGGTAAATATAACCTAAGGCCAATTTATTAAAAATTTCAACCTGGTTATCTTCCCAATCTTGGTCTGCGTTTAATTCTTTTGCTAAAATAGATGCAACTTTTTTACTCATTTCTATCGCTGCTTGTGCGTCAATAAATAAAACCCTTAATCTTCGGCTTAAAATATCTTCAACAGTTTCAACCATCTCATTTCTGATTGCCCAAGTAACCTCCGCTTCATTATAAGGAAAATGGGGGTGAAGTTTTTTGCCCAAAGCTGGATTTTCTGCTATCATCGCTTCTATTTTAGATCGGTCGGTACCATAAATGTCAAGATAATTTCCATCTCTAAGATCGATGCAACCATGTATTTTTAAGGTTTTTGTTATACAATCTTTAGGTGGTAAACCAGCTTCACTAATTGCCAGATTAACGGTTTCTTCAGCCATTCGACGATAAGTTGTCCATTTACCACCTGTTATAGTGATTAAGCCTTTTGCAGAAACGATTAATTTATGGTCGCGACTGATTTCCTTAGTGCTACTTCCATTGGTTTTAGAAGGAGCGGCGAGTGGTCTTAAACCAGAAAATACGCTTAAAATATCATTTGCAGTTGGTTTATGATTAAAGTATAATGATGCCGTAGCCAGAATAAAATCAACTTCTTCTCTCAAGGCTCTTGGTTCCAGGCTATGCTCATTTAAAGGAGTATCTGTGGTTCCAATTAATAAATGTTTATGCCATGGAACTGCAAATAAAACCCGTCCATCAGAAGTTTTTGGAATCATTAATGCCGATTCGCTGTTTAGGAATTTCTTATCCAAAACAATATGAACACCCTGACTAGGTCGAACCATATTTTTAGATTTCGGATCGTTCATTTTTAAGATGTCATCAACAAAAACACCTGTAGCATTTATTACGATTTTTCCAATAAATGTCGATTTTTTATGTGTTAAAGCGTCTTCTGTTTCAATTCCATTAACGGTTGCTCCCGTTTTTTTTAATGCTGTAACTTTGGTGTAATTTAAAAGGGTTGCACCATTTTTAATTGCAGTTTGCGCAATATTTATGGCTAATCTCGCATCATCAAATTTACCATCGAAATACCTTATTGCGCCTTTTAAGCCTTTCGATTTTATTTCAGGTATTATGGCTAAAGCTTCTTTTTTTGATAAAAACTTAGATTTTCCAAAGCTGTATTTTCCTGCAAGCCAATCGTATAAAGTTAATCCTGTTAAGTATTTGATTACTGAAAACCAGTTGTAGCAAGGGATTATAAATTCTTCTTTATTTACAAGATGAGCAGCATTTTGTCGTAAAAATCCGCGTTCTTCTAAAGCGTGCTTAACCAATTTAATATCGCCTTGAGCTAAATAACGTACCCCGCCATGCACCAGTTTTGTACTTCTACTTGATGTACCTTTTGCAAAGTCAGCCTGTTCTACCAGTAAAGTTTTGTAACCACGACTTGCTGCATCTAAAGCTGTACCTAAACCAGTAGCACCACCACCGATAATAATGATGTCCCATATTATGTTTTCTGAAATTACGGGATTATGATTTCTCTTCATTTAAAGCAAAAGATAATAAAACGAAACAATACGCAATTATAAGTAATCGTAATCGGAATAATATTATGTATGTGTTAAAAAAATATCATCTAATTTATTTAAATGCTTTAGCAAATTGTTTATTTTGTGGCTCTGCAAAAACATATCTAGTTATTATGATGAATTTAGCTGAAAGGCACCAGTTGATTTTAAGCCGTTTACAACGAGATCAATATATAAATGTTGTTGATTTATGTAAGGAATTGAAAGTTTCGTCTGTTACTATTAGAAAGGATTTAAAACTGCTTGAAGACAAGAGCCTGCTTTTTAGAACACATGGTGGTGCAACAATGAATAATCCGTACACTGTTGATCGACCAGTTAACGAAAAAGAAAAAATACAATCATCAGAAAAAAATAAAATTGGTGCAGCGGCCGCTGAATTATTAAATGATAACGACTCGATCGTAATTGCCTCTGGAACAACAGTATTATATTTTGCCAAAAATATTCAGCCAGCAATAAATTTAACAGTTGTAACTTCTGCATTAAACGTAGCATTAGAGCTCATGCGGGAATCGACGATAGAAGTAATACAGCTTGGAGGCTTGCTACGTAAAAGTTCATCATCAGTTATGGGGAGTTATGCGGAGCAAGTTTTACAGGATTTTTATTTTAATAAGCTCTTTTTAGGTGTAGATGGAATTGATTTAGATTTTGGTTTAACTACAACGAATGCTATGGAAGCCCAATTGAACCGCAAAATGATTAATGCTGCGCAAAAAACAATTGTACTTGCCGATTCTACAAAATTTGGGAAAAGAGGCTTTGGTAAAATCTGTGGATTAGAGGAAATTGATCATATAATTACCGATAAAGGAATTTCTGAACAAATTGTAAAACATTTAGAAGGTTTAGGTGTTACTGTTACTATCGTATAAAAATAATTTCGATATTTAAACCAAAACAATAATTTGAACCATGTCAAAAAAACGTATACACATTTTAGAAGATGATCAGGAAATCAGAAATGTAATTGAAATTCTTTTAAAAGAGGAAGGATTTGAACTTCAGCTTTCATCAACATTTTCAGAGCTTAAAAAAAATATTCAGGATGCAATGCCTGATTTGTTTTTGCTTGATGTAATGTTGCCTGATGGAAATGGAGCTGAAATCTGCGAAGATTTAAAAACGGATATTTTTACTAAACATATCCCAATCATAGTAATGTCTGCACAAAATAATAGCGAACAAAAAGCTATAGATGCATTTGCTGATGATTATATTAGTAAACCTTTCGATATTGATGAAGTGTTGAAAAGGATAAATGCTCAAATAGATAAAAGCAGAGCTGGAAAACCAGAAAATGCTTAAATAAAAAAGGAGACAATTTAATTGTCTCCTTTTTTATTTTAATGTCTTCCTCTTCCACGTCCTCTATCATGATGATCTCTTCCACGAAACTCGTGGCCTCTGTTTACCACTTTATAGGTTTTAAAAGTTCTTCTTGGTTCGCTATGAAAAACTCGGTTTCCTCTTCCATAGTAATTAGCTTGGGTTGCATACCGAACACTATGCGAATTGTAGTTTCTATATGGGTTATTGCCATAAACCACAACTTTTCTACCTCGATTTAAGTTATATCCTCTATATCTCGCTGGTAGATATCTTGATCTTGTCCATCTGTTACCACTTAAATAAACAAACTGCCTTTGTGGTACATAATAATAAGATTGTACTTCGGGTAAATAGTAATAATTAACGTTTTGGTAACCAGCAGGAACCCATGCAGGTTGTGTACCAATGTTTACATTTAAACTTACTTGAGCGTTAGATTGATTTGATGTTAAAGCAACGATACCTACAATCGCCGAGATGATTAATAACTTTTTCATAGTAATCTAAATTTAATTTGTGTGTATTAATACAAATTCAAACGCTGTGCCAAAATTTCTATTGTAACAGATTTATAAAAAAAGGAGTTTCGACAGAAACTCCTTTTAGATAACCAACTATATTAATTAGTGACGGTCCTTACCACGTTGACCGCCATTTCGTTCTGGCCTGTTGTTGTCTTTGTTATTTCCACGGCCATTGCTTTGTTGCTGGCGAGTTGGTTGATTCACTCTTGTAACAGTTTTTTGATTACGGTTTGGTCGGTTGTTATTTACACCTACAGTTTTATTAACACTATAGTTCGGATGTCCTTTTACTACGTAATATTTAGTATCTCTACTATCTCTTATAATTGTTTGACGACCGCCATAGTTTTTGAATTTGCTATATCTGGCAACATATACATTGTTTCTTAAATACGGCTTTGGCTCGTTTATAACAACTTTATAAGAGCGGTACAAATCGAAATTGCCAAATTGTGCAGGTAAACTATTCGCCCAAATCCAACGGCTTCCATTTAAGAAAATGTATTGACCTGATGGAACATAATAGTAAGCATTAATATCTGGGAAATAATAATAGTCTACATGATTATATCCAGTTGGGCCCCAAACTGGTTGTGAGCCAATATTTACATTTAAGCTAACCTGAGCTTTTGCATTGTTTATGCTGAATAATGAAACCATCAGAACTGCAGCAAATAATACTAACTTTTTCATAATCTTTTAATTTAAAGGTTTCTTGTGTGTGTTAATTATTGAAATAGACACAAGCATTACATACTAGTTTAAGTGTGGCAATCCGTTTTAACATTCTTTAACTATATTTGCCAGCACAATACACTTAAAGGCATCATTTTAATATGAGTTTAGGGACAACCGAAAACAATTACGAACTCGTTTCAGGACTGGAAATTCATGTTCAGTTAAATACAAACACTAAAATATTTTCTGCTGATAGTGCATCTTTTGGTGCTTTGCCCAATCAAAATATATCTGCAGTTTCTTTGGCTTTACCAGGTGCTTTACCGAAGCTGAATAAAGAAGTTGTAGCAAAAGCTATTCGAATTGGTCTGGCTTTAAATTGTACAATCAATCAAATTAACCATTTCGATAGAAAAAATTATTTCTATGCCGATTTGCCAAAGGGATATCAAATTACACAAGATAATCAGCCTATTTGTGTAAACGGATATTTGGAGGTAGAACTTGCAGATGGTTCGTTAAAAAAAATCGGCATTAACCGTATTCACTTAGAGGAGGACGCAGGAAAAAGTATTCATGATCAGGATGATCACTATTCTTTAGTTGATTTAAATCGTGCAGGGGTACCACTAATTGAGATTGTTACCGAACCAGATATTCGCAGTGCAGAAGAAGCCTCAGCTTTGCTAAGCGAAATTAGAAAACTCGTTCGCCATTTAAATGTGAGCGATGGAAACATGGAAGAGGGCAGCTTACGTTGTGATGCAAATATTTCTATCCGTGAAAATGGTAGTACTGAATTTGGAACACGTTGCGAAGTTAAAAACTTAAACTCAATGCGTAACGTACGTAGAGCTATGGAATTTGAATTTAAGAGACAGGTTGAGGTAATTTCTAGTGGAGGAGCCATTATACAAAGCACCTTAAATTTCGATGCTGATAAAGGAACAACCTCGCCAATGCGAACCAAAGAAGAGGCAAATGATTATCGTTATTTCTCTGACCCAGATTTGCAACCCATTTACATTTCGGATGATTGGCTGGCGGAACTAAAATCTGCTATGCCAGCTTTGCCAAATGAAATATCGAAGAAAATGGTTAGCGAATTCGGAATCAGCAAGGCTGATGCAACATTATTTGCCGAAGATTTAGATTTACTAAATTACTTTAATCAGGCTCTACCAGTTGTAAATACTAAAAAAACGCTTATAAATTGGTTAATTGGACCAATAAGAGCCGTTTTAAGCGATAAAGGAATTACTATAGTTAATTATAAAGTAACACCTGAACAATTGGCTGCTGCTATAAATTTAGTTGATGATAAAAAGCTAACACAACAAATTGCCATACAAGAATTATTACCTGTAATAGAACAAAAAGAAAATGTAAACGTTGCTGATTTAGCACAATCGCTAAACCTTTTAATTTCTGAAAACAGTGATGAGCTAGGTAGCTTTATTGATGAAGTGTTAAATAAATACCCACAACAGGTAGATGCGTATAAAAAAGGCAAAAAAGGCGTTTTAGGATTGTTTGTTGGCGATGTTATGAAGTTGGCCAAGGGCAAAGCTGATGCAAAAAAAATAAATGAATTAATACTTGAAAAACTTAAATAATGAGATTAAAAAACTTTAGCCTGATCGTACTAATTGCGATTGCTTTCACAGCTTGTAAACCAAAAGATAGTTTTACAATTGATGGTACTTTTAAAAATCCAGGAACGGAAAAGAAAGTATTTTTATATGGAATGCAAAGCAGCCAGATGGTTGCTATTGATTCAACCAATTTATCAGAAAAAGGCGAATTCAAATTTATTCGTAAAACTCCGTCTGTCGATTTTTTCCGTGTTTCTGTTGGCAACCACGAATTTATGCTTATTGCTAAAAACGGCGATGAAATTAAGCTAGAAGCAGATTTAGCTGATAAAACAATGGCTTATAAAATTTCTGGCGCTAATGAAGTTGAGAAACTATCAGAATTAAATGCAATTAGAAACACTTATGCTAAGCAAGTTGAACAATTGCAAGCCGATTTTGAGAATAAAGTATCTACACAACCTCAAAATAGAGCGGCAGTTTTGGAAGAATTAAAGCCACGTTACGAATCATATACTAATCAGTTAAATTCGGCCATCATTAAATTTGCAAAGGATAACAAAGGTACTTTAGCTAGTTTTTATGCAATGAATACTTTAAGCCCACAAGAATTTGAGGCAGAATTAGTGAAGTTTGCAGATGAGGTTAAAGAAGAAATAAAAGGGAATGCAACTGTTGATGCTTTCGTTAAACAAATGGCGTTGCTGAAAACAGTTCAGGTTGGCCAGGTTGCCCCAGCTTTTACAGTTAATACTGCGGATGGAAAACCAGTTAGTTTATCTGATTATAAAGGAAAATACGTTTTGGTAGATTTCTGGGCGTCATGGTGTCAGCCTTGCCGACAAGAAAATCCTAATGTAGTTAAGGTTTACAATAAGTACAAAACTAAGAATTTTGATATTATAGGTATTTCGCTAGATACCGATAAAGCAGCTTGGTTAAGCGCTATCGCGGCAGATGGTTTAACTTGGACACATGTTTCTGAATTGAAAGATTTTAATGGAGAAACAGTTAAAAAATATCAAGTTCAAGCAATTCCAACTTCTTATATAATTGATCCAGCTGGGAAAATTGCAGCAAAAAACCTTCGTGGCGAAGAGCTTGAAGCGTTTTTAGCAAAAACGTTACGTTAAAAGAAAATCAATGTTAAACTAATTTAAGTTATTAACAATTTCTTAACTTAGGCTTAACTGAAAATTACATCAGAGACACTACTTTCGTAACAAATATTTAACTATGAACAACGCAGGTCAGAAAATATTAATTGTTGATGATGAACCAGACATTCTGGAATTAATTGAATATAACCTTAAGAAAGAAGGTTATCAGGTTTTTACAGCGTCGAATGGTCAAGAGGGAATTACAGTTGCCAAAAAAGTTCATCCTGATTTAATTATTCTGGATATTATGATGCCAAAGATGGATGGAATTGAGGCTTGTCGTTTAATGCGTGCAATCCCTGAATTCAAAAATACATTTATGGTTTTCTTAACCGCGAGGAGCGAAGAGTACTCAGAAATTGCAGGTTTTAACGTTGGAGCTGATGATTATATTGCTAAACCAATTAAACCAAGAGCTTTAGTTAGCCGTATAAATGCTATATTAAGAAGAAACTCTGGCACTGAAGAGTTATCAGAAAATAAATTAGAAATAGGCGATTTGGTTATAGATCGAGAAGCCTATTTGGTTTTTCAAGGTGGTAATAAAGTGGTTTTAGCTAAAAAAGAATTCGAATTATTGTATCTATTAGCATCTAAGCCAGGAAAAGTTTATACCCGAGAATCTATTCTTAAAAACATTTGGGAAGATTCGGTTGTGGTAACCAATAGAACAATTGATGTTCACATTCGTAAACTACGCGAAAAATTAGGCGAAACTTATGTGTCAACAGTAAAAGGTGTTGGTTATAAGTTCGAGTTATCTTAAATATTAAAATCAAAATATTAAGGCCGAAGATTAATTAATCTTCGGCTTTTTTTGTTTGTTTAAATTTTGTTATTATATTGTATTTCAAGTAATTAAAATAAAATACTATGTCTGAGAATGCAATTAATCGATATAATTTTACAGCAGATTGGGGAGGGAGTAGAATTGGTTTTACCGAAATATCAGGATTGGATATTGAAATAGAGGCTGTTATTACGAGGGATGGCTCAAGTCCTGTAGATAGTGGTAGAAAGATTCCTGGTATTCGAAAATTTTCAAATATTATTTTAAAAAGAGGCATTGCCAAAAACGACAATGATTTCTTTAATTGGATTAACACAAAAAGTATTGGAAATATAGAACGAAGAAACATCACCATTAAATTACTTAATGAAGATCATGAGCCCATTTTTATATGGATGGTAAAAAATGCTTTTCCAGTTAAATATAGCGGTCCTATTCTAATTTCAAATGATAGTGAAATAGCATTAGAAACACTTGAGTTAACGCATGAAGGCTTAACCGTAACCACTCCATAATTGATATACAAGTTTTGAAATAATCTAAAGGGTTTTGCTAAAACTTTATTCATATTATCCGAAAAATTTCAGCACCCTTTAAATAATTGATGTTTTCAAAGCTTCTTATCGATGGTCAGCTGCTTTATCTGTGGCTAATCCTTAGTGCAATTAAAATAAATCCGTATTTTTGCGGTTCATTAATAACAGCACAGTTTGAAGTACCCAAATTTTAAAGACCTTATTCTTTTCGAAGACAACGATTTTATCGTAATCAATAAACCACCATTCTTAGCATCGCTTGATGAAAGAGGTGGATCTGGTGAAACCAATGTTTTGCGTTTAGCCAAGCAATATAGCGATGATGCACAGGTTTGTCACCGTTTAGATAAGGAAACTTCAGGAGCTTTAATTATTGCAAAAAATCCAGAAGGTTACCGCCATGCATCGATGCAGTTTGAAAGAAGAAAAGTTGATAAAACTTATCACGCTGTTGTAGATGGCCACGTAATTTTCGACGATCTAACTGTCGATTTGCCAATTTTAAACGACGGAAATAAAAATGTAACCATCGATAGAGCAGAAGGTAAAAGAGCAGAAACTATTTTCAATTCTTTAAAATATTACAAGCACTACACTTTGGTAGAGTGTAAACCAATTACGGGTAGAATGCACCAGATTCGTATTCACCTGGCTACTCAAAGAGCGGCAATTGTTGGTGATGATATGTATAAGGGTAAACCTGTTTTTCTTTCATCAATTAAAAGAGGCTATAAATTAACCAAAGGCGAAGAAGAACAACCAATTATGAAGCGTTTTGCTTTGCATGCAAGGCACTTGGTTTTTAAAGGTTTGGATGATAAAGATATTGTAATTGATGCACCATATCCGAAAGATTACGCAACCCTAATTAAACTTTTAGATAAGTTTGATGCATAAATAATTAAGTTAAATATTGCCTCGGCGTTCACTTTTAGCTACATTTGGAACATTCGCTCTATATTAAAAAACAAGAGAATGTATATCCGTTTTGTAAATTACCTTGATAAGATTAATCAATACAGAAAATCGAAAATATCAAACCGTAATTTCTTAGTCATCCTAGCTGTAATTGTTGGTGTTTTAGCTGGATTAGCTGCCGCGGCTTTAAAAAGTTTAACGCATCACATAGAAGAATTTCTGCAATCAGACTGGCATTGGAAATACAAATATTATCTGTATTTCATATTTCCAATGATTGGTATTTTGCTAACGGTTTTATACATTAAGTATTTTATCAGAAAAAGTAAATTTGAAACTGGGCTAACACCATTACTTTATGCCATTTCAAAAAAATCGAGTAGAGTAGAAGCACACAATATTTATTCTCAAATAATAACGGCTGCAATTACCGTTGGTTTTGGTGGCTCAACAGGATTGGAGGCGCCAATTGTAACAAGCGGTTCGGCTATTGGTTCTAATTTAGGTCGATTTTAGGACTGTCTTACCGAGAAATTACCATGCTTGTAGCTTGTGGTGCAGCAGCGGGCATTGCAGGCGCTTTTAATAGTCCTGTCGCAGGTATTGTTTTTGCAATCGAAATTCTCTTACCAGAATTTACGATTCCAGCGTTTATCCCATTATTATTATCAGCTGCAACAGCTGCCGTTGTAGCAAGAATATTTTATACACAGCAACTATTTTTTCTCGTAACAGAAGGCTGGCAAATCAATGCGTTATTTTACTATGTTCTTTTGGCAGGTTTAATAGGCTTATTTTCTATCTATTTTACTAAAGCTAACTATGCTGTAAAAGGGTTGTTCTATAAAATCAAACATCCATATACAAAAGTTGTGGTTGGCGGTTTAATGCTTGGCTTTTTAGTATTCCTTTTTCCTACACTTTATGGAGAAGGTTATATTACGATGAAAAATTTATTAAGAGGAGATTACCTGGCTGTAATTAACAACAGTATTTTTCAAGATTATAATACTATTCCAGCATTGGTTGTATTGTTTACGGTGGTAACAATTTTTATGAAATCGATTGCTACTCTAATTACATTGGGTGCGGGTGGTAATGGTGGTACCTTTGCACCAAGTTTAATTATGGGCGGTTTAATTGGATTTATTTTCGCTTATACCGTAAATCTTTCTGGAATTGCACAGTTAAATGTTTCTAATTTTATTGTCGCTGGCATGGCTGCTGCATTAGGATCGATTATGCACGCCCCATTAACAGGTATTTTTCTGATTGCCGAAATTACGGGCGGTTATATATTAATGGTTCCTTTGATGATTACTACTGCGATTTCTTACGCCATTAATCGTAGCTCACAAAAACACTCTATTTATACTAAGGTTCTTGCCGATAAAGGAGAATTGCTTTCTCATGAAGATAAAGATACAACGGTTTTAAATCAGATGAAATTGAAATATTTGATTGAGAAAACTTATCCCCAATTAAATATGAATGATTTGATTTCATTAAAAATGAATGAAATAGTGCAATCGCATAAAAATATTTGTGCTGTAACCGACGATTTAGACGATTTTAAAGGTATTATCTATATGGAGGAATTGTTTAGCGAAATGGTAAACAATCCTGATAAGGAAACTTTGTTAGCTACAGATTTAGTACAGCCAGCTCCAATTACAATATTGGAAAATGAAGATTTAAAAACTGTATTAAAAAAAATGGAGCAAGAAAATGCATGGCTTTTACCTGTTGTTGATGAGGCTAATCGATACAGAGGATTTGTATCTAAAACTGCAATTTTTAATAAATACAGAGCTTTACTAATGCGGCAGAACGATTACATGGGGTAAAACCTCAAGCCTCTAAAGCGGACTTTTGACTTTCCTCTGTTCATGTAGGTCAACAATTATTATAATAAAAAAAGTTGAAATAAATTAAGATAAATCTCAATATTTCAACTTCCTTTATTTTAAATCTCGCTAATAATTCCTCCTTTTAGAGGGCTAGGGAGTATCAGCTCTTTTCAATCCAAATTTTTCGATCTTACTATATAAATGACTTCTTTGAATATCAATTTCATCGGCAGTTTTTGATACATTCCAGTTATTTTTCTCCAACTTAAATTTAATAAATTCCTTTTCTGCGTGATCTTTATAATCCTGGAAATTATTAAAACTATCAAAAGATGATGACATACCTGAACCGTTGTTATTATTTGCAATTTGTGCACTTGTTGCGGCACCAATATTGGTTCCACCACCTGGGTTAGCAAAAGCACGTACATCATTTTCCGTGATTACTTTATCACTTAAAATAATTAAACGTTCAATCATATTGTGCAGTTCACGTACGTTTCCTGTCCAGGGTAAAGCCTGCAAAGCTGCCATACCGCCGTCGTTAATTTTTTTAACAGGCATTCCGTAATCATTACAAATGCTATCTAAAAAGTTTTGTGCAATAACGGGGATATCATCTGTACGCTCTGTTAAATGCGGAACATGGATATTAATTACATTTAATCGGTGGTACAAATCCATACGGAAATTACCATCTTCAATTTCTTTTAACAAATCTTTGTTGGTCGCCGCCAAAACACGAACATTTACGTCAATTTCTTTTTCGCCACCTACACGAGATATTTTATGCTCTTGTAAAGCCCTAAGCACTTTTGCCTGCGCAGAAAGGCTCATATCGCCAATTTCATCCAGGAATAAAGTTCCGCCGTTAGCCAGTTCGAATTTTCCGATACGTTGCTTTACAGCTGATGTAAAGGAGCCTTTTTCGTGACCAAATAATTCACTTTCAATTAATTCTGATGGAATTGCCGCACAGTTAACCTCGATTAAAGGACTATCAGCACGGTTTGACTTTTCGTGTAACCATCTTGCAACCAGTTCTTTACCACTACCATTGGCCCCAGTTATTAAAACACGAGCCTCCGTTGGAGCAACACGTTCAATGGTTTCTTTTATTTTAGAAATACTTTCGGATTCGCCTAAAATTTCACGGGTTTTACTGGCTTTACGCTTTAAAACTTTGGTTTCTGTAACTAAAGTTCCACGGTCTAAACCATTACGAACAGTGATTAATAAACGATTTAAATCAGGTGGTTTCGAAATAAAATCAAATGCGCCTTTTTTGCTGGCCTCAATGGCGGTTTCAACCGTACCGTGACCAGAAATCATAATGAACGGCAAATCTGGCTTGATAATTTGTGCCTGTTCAAGCACTTCCAAACCGTCCATTTTATTCATCTTGATATCACAAAGAACGAGGTCGAAATTACCTTTTTTAATCATTTCAAGCCCGTCGATGCCATTATCTATGTCTTCAACGTCGTAATTTTCGTACTCTAAGATTTCGCGTAAGGTACTTCTTATTGCCCGCTCATCGTCAATAATTAATAGTTTGGCCATTTAATATTTGTTTATGCTAATTGAGTTACGAATATATTATTTTTTAATTAATGTATAGTTTTTTATACAATGATTTAGGCTATAAACGAGAAATCAATGAAAAGGTTTTATCAGATTTGAAATAATATCTGAGTTTGGCTGTAAGTTTATTTATACAGGTTTTTATTTAATAAACCTGATGTGAACGGTATACTTTTTTGTTTGCAGCAACCTTGAATAGACTGTCATTCTGAGGCACGAAGAATCTGTTTCATAGCTGCAGATGCTTGGTACCTCAGCATGACAGCAATCGCAAAAAAGATATAGTAAGCAACAGGGCTGAAGCAGACGAAGAAGTACCGTTTTAGCTTTCCGAAAAAATAAAAAATGCAGGTCTATAAGCCGGGTTCTGTTTTCTGATTACTCAGAATTTCTATCATTAATCCACTGTAAACGTTGCCGTTTACCTCTAACGACCTACCCACTAACATCGGACGGGCAGCCCTACATGCGTTAGCCTATTTGGTCTTTCAACGCTCGGGGTTTACAAACCACTGCAGTCGCCTGCAATGCTCGTGCGCTCTTACCGCACGTTTTCACCCTTTCCCAACTTGCGCTGGGTGGTATATTTTCTGTTGCACTAATCCGTAATTCAGGTTTTCATTCCTAAATCCCTTTCCGTTAGAAAGCGAGATGCCCTATGTTGCCCGGACTTTCCTCTCTCTCGATAATATCGAAACAGCGATAGAACAACCTGCATTTTGGGCAAAGATGGATTTTTTTAACCAAAAAGACAGCAAAAACAGAGAGATTTTTTCTGCTATTTACAATTTTGTAATTGCATAGAAACTTCTGTGTATGGAACAAAACCTTGATTATTTCCAAAAGAATTGGTTACGAAAACCATTACCTGAGCAATATCTATATCGGCCAGTTCGGGGAAAGCAGGCATTTTTTCCTTGTATTCTTTACCATGAATTACCATGGTTTCGTTGGCACCATTTTTAATAAAACAAGCCAAACGTGTTTTGTTGGTTTTTAGAAATATAGAATCGGTTAGGGGTGGTGCTAACTGACCTAATCCTTCACCATTTACACCATGGCAGTTTTGGCATTTAGCCTTATAAATATCTTTTCCGTTCGACATATAGTTCTGTAAATCAATGTCTTTTTGGTTTTGGCAAGAAATGATTATAGCTATAACAGATAGCAGAAAAATAGAATTGATGATGTATTTGCGCATTTATGTTTTATTAGAATTAACCACAGATAAGCAATGATCAACACAGATTTTGATTTTTATCTGTGTTTTATCCTTTTCATCTGTGGCTAAAATTTATTTTTTATACTCAGCCAATAGAACTGGAATATCTTTTTTCAGTTGTTCAACCTGATCTTCTTTCGTACCATCGTAAGCACCACGAATACGTCGGTTTTTATCCACTAAAATTAAATAACCCTGATGAATATAGCCATCTTTAGCGGTACTATCTTCGCCAACAGCAACTAAATAATTTTTCTCGGCTAAGGTATAAACGCTGTCTTTACTGCCATAAAGAAATTGCCACTTCGCACCATCAACGCCTAATTTTTGAGCGTATTTTTTCAAAACTGATGGTTTGTCGTATTTGAAATCAATAGTATGCGATACAAACATAACATCAGGATTAGTTTTGAAATCCTTATAAACCGTCATTAAGTTGCGATGCATGGTTGGGCAAATGGTTGTGCAAGAAGTAAAAAAGAAATCGGCTACATAAATTTTACCATCAGTTATTTTATTAGTAGTTAAAACACCATCCTGGTTTAAAAAAGCCCAATTTGGAATGGTTTGATAAACAGTATCAATTTTTTCTACACCAGCGGCATCTTTAATGGTTTCTGCATGGCGCTCGCCATAAAACGGAAGTTTTTTATCTTGTTGACATGATGAGAGTGCAACTGCTGAAACCAAGCCTATGGCAATGGAAGAAATAATTTTATTCATGATTTGATTTTAAAAATGTAAATATACACCTCTGTTTTGCAGATGGCAATTAATTGATGCGTGATTTGTCCCTAATCTCCATTTTAATAAGTGATGGTGATGTAATTAATCAACGCGGTAACTGGTAGTAACTTGCGCTATAATCGGCAGGTAGCTAAAACCTACCTTGTTCGTGTATTGTTCTTCTCTTGTTCGTCTCTCGTTCGACTAAACTCAACGCAAACACGATTGAAAGACGACCATTACAGATACAAAAAACGATCTTGTTATCCGCCTGAAGTAGCCTGATTAGCGGCCTGTTCACTACCAATGTTTTTCTTGTTATTTAGCAGGTATGTACTTAGAAGGTGTAGCCATAAATTTCTGTTTACAACCTTCAGAACAAAAATAGTAAGTAGTCTTATTGTAAACTGAACTTTTCGCAACATTTGGCTTTATTTTCATTTTACAAACTGGGTCGACAACTTTTTTCTGTACGGAATCAGTAAACGATATTTCTCTGTATTCAATTTTTGGGTCGGCATTTGATTTTAAGCCTAATGTAGTCAGCGTGACCAGAATTATTAACGATGTTATTGCTTTCATTTTTTTAATGCTTATGGTTAGAAATTTCCATCTTATTAGCTGGATTTAAATTGAAAATGTTCAATAAAGAATCTGATTCTCGGGTAACTTTAATGTATGCATCTTCAACTGCACGAATTTTTATCATTTGCGATTTGTAATATTCCAAATCTTCCTGCTCATTTTTTCCTTTAAAATCATCATTAAAGAAATGCATCCAATCCATCATATTTTCATCCGCTTTGTTTAAACGGATAATTAAATCTGCAACATTTACCGAATCTTGAGTAGACTTAATTTGATTAGATTTTAAAACCGAATCTAATTTCATTCGATTCTTGATTACTTTTTCGCCATCAATCATTAATTTATCGTGGATATTTAAAACTTCTTTCTTAATATCATTTGCTTTAGGCTCCGTTTTACACGCACTAAATAGTAAGATTAATGCCGAAGCAACTATTGTTATTTTCTTTTTCATTGTTTTTAAAAATTATAAGTAATTCCTACATAAACTTTTCCTGCACTCATCGGGTGGTCAGTTTCTGCTTCCCAAATATTTTTTTGTACTCCTGCATTAAGGGCAACGTTTTTATAAAAAATATCAGCACCGATGCCACCCATTAAATTATTCATTACATGTTCACCAGTTTTAACGCCGTTGTACTTTTCTCCGGCAGAATATTCATAGAAAAACTGAGCTGATGGCATTACCTGAATATCTTTTCCGATTCTTTGTGTATAAAAAATATTCAAAAAACTCGTTGTACTGTTTGCAATTCCCTCATCGCGATTATTAGTTCCATTTACTTTGTACGACGTATTTAAACTCGCTCCAAATTTTCCCAAACCAACCATGTAGTTTAAGTAAACAAAACCATCAGTACTCCCTGTTCCAGCTTGTTGCAAGGATGAATAACGAATGCCTGAAGTGTTTTTGAAATTGTTTTTACCTGTTGGAAGTTTAATACCCGCACCTGCAATAAGTTGCTGCTTAAAATTATCCTCTAGTTCTTGCACAAGGTGATAACCTGCGTATAAATTTACATCGCCAATTCCACCAACGGTAGAAGTATAACCATTGTAACGTTCGCTGTTTGAAACATAAGGCAGAATTGCGTTAATTTCTAGTTTGCTGTTGATGAAATATTTACCTCTAATTTCCATTGAACGGTATAATTCGTAGTCATCTGGATTTCCAGCATGACCAGTTATTGGCGAATCCTGATTTCTAGCGGGAATAAAAAATTTGCCTCCATTGGGGAACAAGGAATGCGATTGACCATCGTAACCATTAAATGAACGGTAGCGATACAGCAAACTGATACTGTTTCGATTGTAGTAAGGCGTAATCCCCATAAAACAACCGCAAATATCACAGGCAAAAATATTGCTGCTGATTAAAAGAAACGCAATTATTAGTAATTTACAATTCGCTATATAATGTATTTTTGATAAACTCATTGTCGGTTAGTGTTTTTAAAAATGCTTTGATTTGTGCCCTTTCTGAGCTATTTAACTGGATGCCATTTTTTAACGAAGGATCTAAATTTTGAGCTGCTTGTACTCCAGAATTGTAATGCTCTAAAACTTCATCTAAACTGTAAAAACGGCCATCGTGCATATACGGACCTGTATATTCGATGTTTCGTAAACTTGGAACACGAAACGTTCCGAAGTCGCTCTGCAGGCCTGTAATGTGCGATCTGCCTTCATCGGTACTCACTAAATCCAATCCGTTACTGCGATAAGAAAAATCAGTAAAAAAAGGTTCCGCATGGCAGGAAGTACATTTGGCTTTGAAAAGCGTATAACCAGTTTGTTCTTCGGCAGTAAATGAAACACCACTTTCTTTACGCATCACTTTATCGTACTTTGAATTTCCAGAAACCAAAATGCCCATAAACTGTGTAAATGATTTTAATACCAATTGTGAATTGATTTCTGTTGAACCAAAAGCCTGCTTAAACATTTCAGGGTAGGGCGCTGTACCTTTCAAAAACGTAATGATCGTTTGAATATCAGTTCCCATTTCGCAAGCATCTGTAATAGCATTTAAAGGCGATGTTTCGAGGTTTTTTACACCGCCATCCCAAAAGAATGCTTTTTGCCACGCCAAATTGAAAAGGGGTGGAGCATTTCTCTTTCCCTGGCAATTATTTACACCATGGCTCACTTTATGGTCGAGATTTGCAAACGCCGCAAATTGCTGGTGACAACTTCCACATGAAACGCTTTTATCGGCTGATAAACGGGCATCATAAAAAAGTTTCTTCCCTAACTCAAAACCTGCATTGGTTAACTTATTTTCTTCGAAATTGTATGCTGGAGCAGGGAAATTAGACGGAATGATAAAAGATATATTCTTTTCTTCTGGCTTAATTTCAGCTTCATTTTTGCTGCAAGCATACATCAACGCAATGCTTAAAAAAAGCACTGCGAAGACGATTGATTTCCTCCACATATTAATTGTGAATGTGATCCAAGCGGAATAAACCCTTTGTGTAATTATTAGCCACAATTACCGAATTGGCACCACCCATGGTAAAGTTTAATGTAGCAAAACTTACATCGGTTGTACCTGTAAATAGCGATGCTGCATTTACGATAAAGTGCATATCTGGTTTTGAATCTACTCTAATTCTTAACGGATTGGCTGAGTTAATTTCCGTAGAATATGTTCTAATCGTATTATTTGGATCAATTACGCCACCAATATGAAAAGTTAAGGCATTGCCAGCAGCCGTTGATTGTGGGGAAGTGCCTTCTAATTTTACAAAAATGTAGCCGCTGTTCCAGGTCCAGAACATGCCATTAATAGGATCTAAGGCACCAGTTTGTGCGCCTGCAAAATTACGGGCATTATCTACACCAATAGTGTATTCGATCTTGGTATAATCGCCTGTAGGTACATTATTTACGGTGATTAATTTAGATGCTGCTTTAGATTCATCAACTAAAAAGTAACTTTCTGGAATAAGATAAGTTGTACCATCAGCTTTGCTTAACTTAACATTACTTACATAATATTTGAAAACATTGATTTTGAAATCTTCGCCTTTGGCGTTTTTGTAAGTTGCTGTATTTAAAGCTAAAGAAGCACCATTTACCTGATGTTCGAACTCTAAAGTAAAACTTGATTTTGTATCTGTAGAGATTTCATCATCGCTTTTTTTGCATGACGATAAAAGTATAATAGGGCATAATAATGCCAATAAGTATTGAGATAATTTCATTTCTGAAAATTGAATAAGTGAATTTATAGTCTTTTGTTATTCTGAATGCAATGAAAAATCTCTAACACTTTAGTAGAAATTAACGTTACAGCAGAAAACAAATTAATAGCTATTGGCTTTGAGATTCTTCGCTGTGCTCAGTATGACAAATAGCCAAACATGCGAGAGCAAGACCCACGCAATGAATAAATAAAAATACTTTAAACGATTTTCGGCGGATGAAAAATAGAAATAGAAAGGTCTTTAATTGGTTTTTCGAGATAACCACTTTCTGATTTGATAATGAAATAATGGATATTATGATTAATACCTACAACCTGGAATTCTGGTTCGGCCTCAATTACTCTTTTTAAATTATCTTGTGTTTGTTTGTTCTTGCCATCTAAATCTTTCAACTTTTTGGCTAGAAAGCACTGTCCATCGCAATGTAACTCTGGGTGTGCTTTATTGATACAAAATACGGATATGATATACTCCTTATTCATTTGATAACCTGAGTACACAACCAATTGCATGTAGCAATTTGAAATTGTACAGATTACCAGAAAAAATATTAGGACTTTTTTTAACATTTTATTGCAGCAAAAGTATTAAAGAAATTGATTGCAGCAAAGAAAATAGAGAATTACTTTGACCGTTGATTGAAATCAACGGCAATAAATACGTACAAATCTGGAAAGACAGGACCAGATGTTTCAATTATCAAATTTACTATTATAAAAAAAAACACAGATGAAATTATCCATCTGTGTTCATTCTTTTTTATCTGTGGTTTAACGAGCCTTAAGCCTGCAAATCTGCCATTACAGCTTTAATCTTATCGCCTAATTCTCCGTTTACTTTTTCGAAATCTTTTTTATCAGCTAAAGGTGCATTTACACTGCAGTAGAATTTAATTTTTGGTTCTGTACCACTTGGGCGAGCAGAAACAATACTTCCATCTTCTGTAATAAACTGTAAAACATCTGAAGCTGGATAATCTAATTTAGTTACTTTTCCTGTAGCCAAATCAGTTTCCTGACCTAATTCGTAGTCTTTTAAAACAGAAACTTTAGAGCCACCTAACGATACAGGTGGATTATTTCTGAATTTCTCCATCATTGCCTTAATTTCTTCAGCACCAGTTTTACCTTTTTTGGTTAATGAAACTAAATCCTCTTTGTACAGGCCGTACTCAACATACATATCTAAAAGCGCATTGTATAAACTAGCACCTTTATCTTTGTAATAAGCAGTCATTTCAGAAATAAATGCAGCAGAAACAACAGCATCTTTATCGCGAACTAATTCGCCCACCAAATAACCATAACTTTCTTCACCGCCTGCAATAAAGGTTTTTTCGCCTTGTAGTTTAGTAATGATTTGTCCAATCCATTTAAAACCAGTTAAAGTATTAAAGTACTCCACGTTTTTAGCATCGCAAATAGCTTTAATTAAACTGGTGGTTACAATTGTAGAAACTACATATTCTTTACCAGTTAACTTACCTTTTTCTTCCCATGCCGAAACAATATAATTGATTAATAAACTGCCTGTTTGGTTTCCGTTTAGTAATACCCATTCGTCGTTATTATCTTTAACAGCAATACCAACGCGGTCAGCATCAGGGTCTGTTGCTAAAACTAAATCAGCATCGATTTCTTTAGCTTTATTCATTGCCAAAGTTAAAGCATCTTTTTCCTCTGGATTTGGGTAAACAACCGTTGGGAAATTACCATCTGGTTTACTTTGCTCTTCAACAACTGTTACGTTAGTGAAACCAAATTGTTCAAGCGCTTTTGGAACTAAAGTAATTCCTGTTCCATGAATAGGGGAGAAAACAATTTTTAAATCATGTTGTCTTTTAATGGCATCAGGAGAAATTGAAAGCGCAGTAATGCCATCTAAATACAATTTATCTACTGCCTCGCCAATTAATTCAACGTTTGTATCAACTCTATCGAATTTAACTTCGTCTATGCTTTGAATTTTATTTACCTCATCAATAACCAATTTATCATCAGGAGCAGTAAACTGACCACCATCTGCGCCATAAGCTTTATAGCCGTTGTATTCTTTCGGATTGTGCGATGCTGTTAACATTACACCACTCTTGCAATTGAAGTGACGAACAGCAAAAGATAATTCTGGCGTTGGTCTTAAGGCTTCAAAGAAATAAACGTGAATTCCGTTAGCAGAAAAAACATCAGCAGTAATTCCAGCAAAATAATCAGAATTGTTTCTACTATCGTGAGCAATGGCTACACTAATTTTTTCGCCTGGGTATTTGTTGTTTAAATAATTCGCCAAACCCTGTGTAGCTGTTCCAATAGTATATTTGTTGATGCGATTAGAGCCAGCACCCATTATTCCGCGTAAACCACCAGTACCAAACTCTAAACTTTTATAAAATGAATCGGTAAGTTCTGTTGTTGCATTTTGGTCGACAAGGGCTTGTATTTCAGCCTTTGTTTTTTCGTCGTAATTGCCGCCTAACCATTGATTAATGGTCGCTTGTGTTGATTGATCAATTGATTGCATTGAGCTTTATTTTAATTTAATATCTGGTGTTGAACAAAAATGTATGCCTGGAAGTTTGGTTGTGATCAAAATAAATTAAACTTTCCCAAATTTTATTTTGTTGAGGTTGTTGCTTTTAAGCTTGTTTTGCTTATTTTCACGCCCCGATACAATAATAAAGAAAATCCAGTATTAAAAATGAGACAACCACATTTTTTTATTGTCTGGTAGGCACGATGTAAAATTGTGTTCTTTTTATTACAGCTAAAAATAATAACTAATTAGATGAAAATTTTAAAATTTGGGGGTACTTCAGTAGGTAGTCCCGAGCGCATGACGAAGTTGTTGGATATCATTAATCCAAATGAAGAGCAAATTGTAGTGTTATCAGCCGTGTCTGGTACCACAAATAGCTTAGTGGAAATTTCAAATTATTTTTTAGCTGGAGATAAGAAGAAGGGAAGCGAGTGCGTCGAAAATTTATATCAAAAATATAAGGATTTTGTAATTGAGCTTTTACCAGCTTCCGATTTTCAGGAGATGGGAAATGAGGTGATCGATTATCATTTCAGTTTTTTAGCTGTTTTAACCAACGATATTTTCACTTCGATTGAAGAGAAAGTTGTTTTAGCGCAAGGCGAATTATTGTCTACAACCTTATATCATATCTATTTAAAATCAATTGGTGTAGAATCTGTTTTATTGCCTGCATTGGATTTTATGAAAACGGATGAAGATAATGAGCCAGATATTCCATTTACAACTAAACACTTAACACCATTATTAGAACAACATAAAGGCAATAAATTATTTATTACACAAGGCTTTATCTGTCGTAATAGTTTTGGCGAGGTAGATAATTTACGTCGTGGAGGAAGTGATTATACTGCTTCTTTATTAGGTGCTGCAATTCTTGCAGAGGAAGTTCAAATATGGACAGATATCGACGGAATGCACAATAACGACCCTCGTATTGTTAAAGGAACCAAGCCAATTGCTCAATTATCTTTCGATGAAGCAGCGGAGTTAGCTTATTTTGGAGCAAAAATTCTGCACCCACAATCGGTTTTTCCAGCGCAGAAATACAAAATTCCAGTTCGTTTATTAAATACTATGGAGCCAACAGCTGCAGGTACTTTAATTACGCACGATAGCGAAAAAGGAAAAATTAAATCGATTGCCGCTAAGGATGGAATTACAGCAATTCGTATTCAATCGAGCAGAATGTTATTGGCGTACGGCTTTTTACGCCGTGTTTTCGAAGTTTTTGAGCGTTATAAAACACCAATTGATATGATTACGACTTCGGAAGTTGCCGTTTCGTTAACGATTGATGAAACTGGAAATCTTTCGAAAATTATTGAGGAGTTAGAGCGTTTCGGGACTGTAGAAGTAGATACCAACCACAGTATTGTTTGTGTTGTTGGCGATTTCGGCTCAGAAAAACATGGTTTTGCCAGCAGAGTTTTAGAAGGTTTAAAACACATTCCAATTCGGATGATTTCTTACGGAGGAAGTAATTATAACGTTTCGTTACTGATTTTAAGTGAGTATAAAACTGAAGCCTTGAGAAGTCTTCACAACAGATTATTCGAATAATAAGAAGAATGCAGCAATAATAAAAAGCAAGCCCATTAAGCAATGAAAGGCTAAAAAGTTTGCGGGTAACATTCCGTTTTTATATTTCTTGTAGGAGTTAAATAATCCAGCTGAAATAATTAGAAAGACAAATATGGCTGCTGCTATCTTCATTTTTTGATAAATAAAAGGAACAATGCAATTAGGAGTAACACGATAAAAAATCGGATTTTTCCGTTGTATTGCTTTTGGGTAATTCTTCCATGCTTTAAATCGAGGTAATTACCCAAATAGATAAGCCCAAAGAATAAAATTAAAATTATAATAAGGAATTTGAACATGTTCGCGGATAAAGATATATCAAAGTTTAACAATATAGAAACACCTTTTTACTATTACGATACAGAGTTATTGCAAAAAACATTGCGTACTTGCGCAGATGCAGCAGCTCCTTATCAGTTTCACATCCATTATGCACTTAAGGCAAACTTTAATTCGGTTTTGCTAGAGCAAATTAAAACCATTGGATTTGGTGCAGATTGCGTGAGTGCAGGAGAGGTGAGAAGAGCTGTTGAAGTTGGTTTTGACAACAAAAAAATCGTTTTTGCTGGTGTAGGTAAATCTGATAAAGAAATAAATGAGGCTTTGGATTTGGATATTTTCTGTTTTAACGTGGAATCTATTCAGGAACTGGAAGTTTTAAATGAACTTGCTGCAGCGAAAGGAAAAGTGGCACAAGTGGCTATTCGTATTAACCCAAATGTTGATGCGCATACACACCACAACATTACAACAGGTTTAGATGAAAATAAATTTGGTATTAATTCTTGGGATTTACCCGAATGTGCTGAAACTTTAAAAGCATCTGCAAGCCTTAAGTTTTTAGGAATTCACTTCCATATCGGTTCTCAAATTACAAACCTCGATGTTTACAAGAATCTTTGCGTTCGTGTAAACGAATTTGCAACCTGGTTTGAGGATAAAGGTTTTAGTATCGAAGTTTTAAATGTGGGCGGTGGATTAGGTATTGATTACCATAACCCTGATCATCAAGTGCCTGATTTTGAATCTTACTTTAAAATCTTTAACGAATTTTTAGAGGTTAAACCTAATCAGGAAGTTCATTTTGAGTTAGGAAGAGCTTTAGTTGGTCAATCGGCTTCGTTAATTACCAAAGCTTTATACATCAAAAAAGGGAAAAAGAAAAACTTTGTGGTTTTAGATGCAGGTATGACTGAGTTAATGCGCCCAGCGTTGTACCAAGCTTATCATAAAATTGAGAACTTAACCCGTGGTAATGGAAATGAAATCAAGTACGATATAGTTGGCCCAATTTGCGAAAGTACTGATTGTTTCGGTAAGGAAGTTGAGCAACCAGAATCTTTTAGGGGAGATGTTTTTGCCATTCGCAGTGCTGGTGCTTACGGAGAAGTTATGGCATCAAAATATAACTTAAGAGATGCAATAAGATCTGTTTATAGTAACGATATATAGTGCTTTGCCACATTGAGCTTGTCGAACAGCAATAATGCGTTTCGACAAGTTCAGAATGGCAATTTTTCTATTTTCTTTTAGAGGCTACGAATACAAACACGCCTGCAACCAGAATTATCCCGCCAACATAAGGAGGCCAGTTAACCGATTTTTCTTTATCTGCTGAAATTTGTATCGGACCAGCATCCACAATTTTCTCTTTTCGAGTGTAAGAAAAGCCAGTCCAAACCAGCATGGCTATTCCAACAATAATTAATATAAGTCCTACGGTTTTATTCATGATTTTATAAATTGGTTAAAATCAAAACAGCAAGACTGGCTTTATGTTTTATTCGTCGAAGAAATCTACTAATCCACCGATAAAATATTCTTCAATTCCTTCGGTAAAATCAGTAAAATCTTCGTCAGGAATATTGGTTTGTTTAAATTCTAAGGATGTTCCAGATTTTTCTGCATGAAGCTTTATAGTAACAATCGATGGTTCTCCATCTTCGCCAAAATACCATTGCTGTACAATTTTTTTATTGGTTTCGAACTCTAGGTTTTTACCAACGATATCTCCATCCCAAAAAGAAAATTCAGTATCTGGCTTTTCTTCGAATTCAACTTCGGCACCAGTCCAAAGTTTTATGCTAATATCTTTTGTTAGTGCTAAATAAACCTCTTCAGGTGTGGCAGGTATGTAGGTGTATTTTTTGTAATCTCTCATCAACTATTAATCTAATTTTTATTCTATTAAAATTCTGCTCCTTATTTAAAGGCGTTTAATCCTGTAACATCCATACCTGTGATTAGTAAATGTATATCATGTGTACCTTCGTAAGTAACTACCGATTCCAGGTTCATCATGTGGCGCATAATAGAGTATTCTCCGGTAATTCCCATTCCGCCCAACATTTGGCGTGCATTTCGGGCAATATCTAGAGCGATTTCGACGCTATTTCTTTTGGCCATAGATATCTGTTCAGCAGTTGCACGGTTTTCACTTTTAAGTGTTCCCAAGCGCCAAACCAATAGCTGACCTTTAGTGATTTCTGTAACCATTTCGGCCAATTTTTTTTGCTGTAACTGGAATCCGCCGATTGGTTTTCCAAACTGTATTCTTTCCTTTGAGTAGCGCAATGCGGTATCGTAACAATCCATTGCAGCACCTAAAGCGCCCCAGGCAATACCATAACGAGCTTGGTTTAAACAACCTAAAGGGCCTTTCAATCCACTAATCTCTGGAAAAACATTCTCTTTTGGAATTTGAACATTATCAAAAACCAGCTCGCCAGTTGCAGATGCCCTTAAACTCCATTTATTATGTGTTTCTGGTGTAGAAAAACCGTCCATTCCACGTTCTACAACCATTCCACGTATTTTTCCTGCTTCATCTTTAGCCCAAACTACAGCAATATCTGCAAATGGCGCATTACTAATCCACATTTTTGCACCATTTAAAATGTAATGAGAACCTGCATCTTTTATGTTGGTCACCATTCCACTAGGATTTGAACCATGATCTGGCTCTGTTAACCCAAAACAACCCATCATTTCGCCACTGGCTAATTTGGGTAAATACTTTTTACGTTGTTCTTCAGTTCCATAGGCGTAAATTGGGTACATTACTAACGAACCCTGAACAGATGCAGTAGAACGAATGCCTGAATCGCCACGCTCAATTTCTTGCATTAAAATTCCGTAAGCAGTATAATCCAAACCAGCACCACCATATTCTACTGGAATTGTTGGCCCAAAAGCGCCAATATCTGCCAAACCTTTTATTAAATGTTTCGGAAATTCGGCTATTTGAGCATAATCTTCGATAATTGGACTAACTTCTTTTTTTACCCAATCTCTTGCTGTTGCACGAATTAATTTATGCTCATCTGTTAGCAATTCATCTAACAAATAATAGTCTGGGGCCTCGTATAAGTCTTTTTTTACTGATTTGCTCATTATTTATTCTAATTTGGTTATGATAAAGCGTTCATTTCAAAGGTAACAATTTACGGCAATGGGTATTATATTCATGAATAAAAATTTAATTTTGCAGCATACAAAACATAGATGAACCACTTTAAACAAACTGTAGCCTTAAAAGATGTGAAATGCTTTGCCCTGCACGGATACTATCCAGAAGAGCAATTAACAGGAAATCATTTTATTGTTGATTTGGAAACCGAATTTTCGCCAATTGGTTTTGATGATGAATTAGGCCAAACGGTTAATTATGAGGATTTAAATTCCATCATTCTGGAGGAAATGAAAATCACTCAAAAACTTTTAGAAACGGTTTTGAAAAATATTATTTCCAAAGTGATTAGGCTTTACCCTTTTGTAGAAAAAATTGATGTGAGTATTAAAAAACTCAATCCGCCAATGCCAGGCCAAATCGGCCATTCTTTTGTTAAACTAACCTACACACCAACTAACTAAAATGAACTTTACCAAAATAAATGCCGAAATCTTAACAGAAATTAAACAAGCAATTGGTGCAGAAAAAGTATTTACTGATGCAGAGAGCCTGGATAATTACAGTCACGATGAAACGGAAGATTTACGCTACCAACCCGAAGTTGTGGTTAAACCCGCTACCGCTGCAGATATTTCTGCATTACTGAAAATTTGTAATGAAAAGAATATCCCAGTAACGCCTCGTGGTGGTGGAACAGGTTTAAGTGGCGCAGCCTTGCCAATTTATGGAGGTGTTTCTTTATCAATGGAAAAGTTTAAAGCTATTATCGATATTGATACAGAAAACTTGCAAGCTACGGTTGAGCCTGGCGTAATTACCGAAGAGTTTATTAATGCTGTTGCCGAAAAAGGCTTACTATATCCTGTAGATCCAAGCAGCAAAGGTTCTTGTTTTATTGGTGGTAATGTTGCTCATGGTTCTGGTGGACCAAGGGTGGTAAAATATGGTACAATTCGAGAATATATTTTAAATCTTGAAGTTGTTTTGCCTAATGGCGATATCATTTGGACGGGCGCCAATACCTTGAAATATGCATCGGGTTATAACTTAACCCAATTGATGATTGGTTCGGAGGGGACATTAGGCGTAGTAACGAAAATTGTAACCAAGCTTTTGCCAAAACCTAGCCAATCGGTTTTAATGATGGGTTCATTCGCAACTAATGAAGATGCCTGTGCTGCAGTTTCTGCCATTTTTAGAGCAGGTGTAACACCATCAGCTTTAGAATTTATGGAGCGAAAAGGAGTGGAGTGGGTAATTAAATTTGATGATATTAAATTCGATTTAAAGGATGATGTTGCTGCCTTATTAATGATCGAATTTGATGGTGATGATTTGGACGACATTTTTAAAAATTGCGAAAAAACCAACATCGTTTTAGAAGAACATAACTGCTCTGAAGTATTATTCGCAGATAGTGCCCAACAAAAGGAAGAACTTTGGCGGATGCGTAGAACAATGGCCGAATCTGTAAAGTCTAATTCGGTTTATAAAGAAGAAGATACTGTTGTGCCTCGTGCCGCTTTACCTAAGCTGGTAAATGGCATAAAAGAAATTGGTGCTAAATATGGTTTCGAAAGTGTTTGTTACGGTCACGCTGGCGATGGAAATCTACACGTAAACATCATCAAAGCTGGAATGAGTGATGAGGACTGGACGAATAAGTTGAAATTTGGCATCAAAGAAATTTTCGAATTAACCACTGCTTTAGGCGGTACTTTATCTGGTGAGCACGGAATTGGCCTCGTTCAAAAGGAATTTATGCCTATTAAATATTCCGAAATTCACTTGAGTTTAATGAGAGGAATTAAACAGGTTTTCGATCCGAACGGAATTTTAAACCCAGGAAAGATTATGCCTGATAAATTGTAGTTTTTTGTTTGAAAAATTTTGGAAATGTAAGTTTCAATCTTTGTGGCAATTGTAGTCCCGCCATTTGCTCTAGCCCTCGTAAAAAAATTCGGGGCTGCCGCTCCTGTCGGGTTTAAAGTTAACGGATTTTACCAGGCCGCTTGGCAACTGTAAATAATTGTAGTTGCCAAGCTACCCTAAACGGGATTGAAACGATATCCTTTTTAGCCTGTCATTCTGAGCGTAGTCGAAGAATAAGGGTAAAAAGATTTAGTGTAAAGCCGACTAACATTAATTTTTAGTGACAATTTGCTTTTCAAAATCACCAAAAATTTAACGATAGAATTTTATATTTACAATTTACGATAATTGTTCAAATCCAACCATTTTTTGCTTTTCAGCAGTTGGAATAGCCGTTGGTCTTTTAGTTGCATAATCTATAGCAATGCAAACGGTTTTGCCTTTGCTGCAAATCACTTCCTCGTTGCCCTTTATTTTTACGATTTGATAATCTAAATCAAAACTGGTTTCCCCAATTCTTGACGTTTTAACATGGATGGCAATTTTATCGTTCATTAAAATCGGCTGAATATAATCTAACTCCGCATGAGCGATTACAATTCCTGTTTGCTTCCAATCCCATTTTACAATTTCTTCCCAATACTTGGTCCTGGCAATTTCAAGGTAAGTAAAGTAAACAGAATTGTTTACATGTCCCATCATATCAAAATCAACAAAGCGCAGATGAATATTCGTTTTATAATTGAATTTGTCTGAAAAACGATGTATTTCTGTCAATTTGTCTTTTGATTTGGATTTATTTTGCCAAAATGTCTTAAAAATCATAAATATTTGGTTTGGTATGTAAGTTGAATAATGGTTTGTATCAATTAAAAAAAATAAAAATTAGAGATATGACACTTGTAAATTTTAACAACAGAACCCGCAACACAGCTCCTTACTTTAACAATGTTTTCGATTCATTGTTTAGCGATGCAGTAACTAAAAATAAAATGGTTGATAAATCGCCAAACGTAAATATTTACGAAAACGAAACTGCTTATATTATTGAGTTGGCTGCGCCAGGTTTAAAGAAAGAAGATTTTCAAATTAATTTAAAAAAAGACACACTTTCTGTTTGGGCAGAAGTTAAAAAAGACGAAACCCAGGTGGCTAAAGATTTTACTCGTAAAGAATTCGATTTCAGCTCATTTGCCAGATCGTTTAATTTACCAGATACAGCTGATGGAGATAAAATTACTGCGGAATATAAAGACGGTATTTTAAATATCAATATCAGCAAAAAAGACGATGCTAAATTACAACACAAAGAAATTGTAGTATCGTAATAAAGATATTCTCGAGAGAGGGTTTTTCATAATAGTTTAGTTTAGGTAAAAGGTTATGAATCTTGCATCAGAAGATGAGTGAGTTTGGTATGTTGAGTAACTGATGCAGGTTTCATAATAGTTTAAGTTTAGGTTTTATAAGGTTAGCTTTGGATGATGCTAACCTTATTTTTTGCATTGTATTTAGATTGATTTTATTTTGCATTCTTAAAATCAGCTTAATATCATTTTTTGTACTTTTGCGGCATGGAAAGAGAAATTCTGGATACTAAACGTAAAGCATTAAAAATAAACCTCGACCCAAGAATTTACGGCACATTTGCCGAAATTGGTGCAGGTCAGGAAGTTTCTAGAAACTTTTTTAATGCTGGCGCAGCATCTGGAACAGTTGCTAAAACCATGTCAGCTTATGATATGACTTTTAGTGATGCTATTTACGGAGCAGAAGCTAACGGGCGCTATGTTAGTCAGAATAGGCTTTTGCAAATGCTCGACCATGAATTTGGGTTGTTAAATGAACGTTTATCTGGCGAGAAGTATGAAAGTCGTACTTTTTTTGCTTTCGCAGATACTGTTACCACTTTAAATTATAAACGTACTAACGAACCTCACGGTTGGGTTGGCCTTCGTTTTCAAAATGAACCTGGGGGTTTACCAAACGAAATATTCTTTCACGTTCGATTGCTTGATACAGACGTAAACATGCAGCAGCGTGTTTTAGGTATTATTGGGGTTAATTTGGTTTATGCGGCTTTTTATCTCTATCAAGATCCTAAATTAATGGTAGAATCTTTGGCTGATAACTTAACTATTGGATCAGTAGAAATCGATTTAATTTCAGTAAAAGGTCCAGCATTTCCAGAGGTGAATAACATCTTGCTTAATCTTTATATGATTATGAAAGATTTTTCTGCCGCTGCAATTTTCGATGCTGATGCACATCCTCGTCAGGCAAAAGATTTATTGTACAAAAAAGATATAATGATTTTAAGAACCAAGTATGGTCAGAAGTCGTTACCAAATTTTAGCTTATTTAATAAAGCAACAGAACAATTTAAGCGTACCAATAAAGTAGAGGATGGCAATATTGCTGTTATGATTGAGGTTTTATTAACCAATGTTTTATCAGATGACAACGAAACGCCTGATGATATCGATTTAGAGTCTGTTGCCAAACGAGCTCAGGAAATGTGCGATACAGGTAACATTGTAATCGTATCGAACTTTACCCGCCATAATCGATTGGCTAAATATTTAGCCCGTTGTAAGCCTAAAAGTGTTGGTTTAGCTACAAATATTAATAACCTGAAGTTTGTGTTTAATTCTTCAAACTTTAAAGGCGAAAACTATTCGGGCCAGTTATTGAGTTATGTAAACGATATGTTTAATACCAATGTTCGATTATTTGCTTATCCTTTTTTAGATAAAAAAACCAACCAGGTTATTACTACTGCTAATATGCCTGTTACACCAGAAGCCAAACCACTATTCGATTTCCTTTTGATTAATCATTATATCACCGATATTGAGGATTACGCTGAAAATGATGTAAAGACAGTTTAACTTTATTTCAATCTATTATTTGCTAAAATCTGAAACTAAAAATAGGTTAATGCAGATAAGGTATTTGAAATAGCTTGGGTTTTTCTAACAAAACGAGTCTTTTTATCATTACAGTTTTCAAGGAAGTATTTTCAGAAGAAAACTAATGTGCAACAACTGCTGTATCTGCACTTGCCTCAATTTCGGTTACTATAAATCTTCGGCCAATTAGTAGGCAAAACATGGCAATAAAGGCAGCGGAAGTCATCACTAAGGGCATAGGTACAACCGAATGTTCGCTAAATAAACTCACCATTACCGATGCTAATGCACCTAATCCCATCTGTAAAGCACCCATTAAAGCCGATGCGCTTCCTGCGTTTTTAGTAAATGGTGCTAAAGATAAGGCTGCTGCATTCGGGTTTATAAACCCTAAACAAGAAAGAAATAATGCGATAAAGCCAATTGTTAAATACAAATTTAACCAATCGTTTAAAGCGAAGATTAAGAATAATAAACTAAAAGTACATTGAGCAACCAAAGCCCAGGTTACTATTTTCTTGCTTGTAAACCATTTCAAAATTAAACTGTTTAACTGGCTTGATCCTATAAATGCAACAGATAGCAATGCGAAAATCCAACCGTAACCAGTTTTACTTACTTCGTAAATTTTCATAAACACCTGTGGTGAAGAAGACACGTATGCGAATAGGCCCGAAAATGTAATCGAACTGATTAAGGCATACGTATAAAACTGTGGTTCTTTTAAAACAAGTAAGAAATTGGTAAGAATAGGTTTTGGTTTTAAAGAATAACTTGGATCGGGTTTATAGCTTTCTGGTAATTTAAATATCGATGCCAATAACATTAATATTGCCATAAAACCTAAGAATACAAATACATATTTCCAACCCAAAGCCGAAATTAAATAACCGCCTGCAGTAGGGGCGAGCATTGGCGAAACTGCAATAACAAGCATTAAAGAAGCAAAAACTTTGGGACTTTCTTCTACCGTGAATAAATCTCTAACCATTGCCATCGATGCAACTGCTGTTGCACAACTTCCGATTGCCTGAACAAACCGAAGGACAATTAATTGGTTAACATCTGTTACCGCTAAACACAAAAACGAAGAAAGAATATACAGCGCCAATCCAAAATACAATGGCTTTTTTCTTCCAAATTTATCTAACAGGGGCCCATAAAGTAATTGCCCTGCAGAAATACCTATAAAGAAACTCGATAGAGATAATGCTACAGTAGATTCTGTACTTTTCAAATCTTTGGCAATGTCTAAAAAACCAGGTAGATACATGTCAATTGAGAAAGGCCCAAGTGCTGCTAATGAGCCCAAAATTAAAATGAGATAAAAGTTTTTTTTCTTAGCCATGTTCTGTTAGTTTTTTCCGAGGCGCAAAGATTGGTAGATTTAATTTCTTAACCTATTTTTAAGGTCGAACGATTGTAAAATGTAATGAGAATTAACTTAAATTTTAAATTTAACATTCGAAACAATAAATCTGATGCAATTTATTTTTAGATTTATCCTCTATGACTTTTAAAACTAAAGAAAGCCGTTTACTACTCATTCTGGGTAGTTTTTTTGTGGCAAATGCAATATTATCAGAGTTTATTGGGGTTAAATTGTTTAGTGTTGAGGAGACTTTGGGCTTTAAAAAGTTTGATATGAATTTGTTTGGCGTTCCGCATTTATCTTTTAACATGTCGGCGGGCGTTTTAACTTGGCCAATAATTTTCGTTATGACAGATATCATTAATGAATATTTTGGCTTAAAACAAGTTCGTTTTCTTTCCATATTAACCGCTATTTTAATTGCATTTGCATTTTTGGTTGTATGGGGAGCAATTCACCTAACAGCATCAGACTTTTGGGTAATGAATAAGGTTAACGGCAGACCATTAAATATGGTTGATGCTTTTGATAGTATTTTTGGGCAAGGAATGTGGATTATCGTCGGTTCTATTACCGCTTTTATTGTAGGACAAGTCTTAGATGCCTATATTTTTCATCGCATAAAAAGAATCACTGGAGAAAAGGCTTTATGGTTAAGGGCAACAGGTTCGACATTGGTATCTCAATTTATTGATAGCTTTGTTGTGATATTTATTGCATTTTACATTAATCCTAATTATAACTATAGTTGGCAGATGGTATTTGCAATTGGTTTAGTTGGTTACACCTATAAATTTGTTGTTGCAATCTTAATGACTCCAATTTTATATGTTGTCCATGGAATTATCGATGGATATTTAGGCAAAGATTTAGCACATAAGTTAATGCATATGGCTGGAAGAAACTAGTTCAGAATATTTAGGAAATTTAAGGTCAAATTGTTTTGAAAAATGAATAACGCAAAAGGTCGGACTCGCTCCGACCTTTGTGCTTAACAACAAAACAAATAAAAAATTAACCTTAAAAAAAATTAAAGGGCAGCCAATTCCTCTGCAAAAACATTATCAGCAACTTTGTCTTGCTTATAAATTTGTCTACCAGTGTAGGCTATAAAAACATTAGTATCTAAAAGTAAATCACGATTTTTAATCAGGTTTTCTAATTTAACTGTCCCAATTACATATTTGAAACTGCTTGCAGCATAGCGCTCGCTGATATCGTCAAACTCTAATAACTTAATTAAATCTTCATCTGCATAACGCAGATAAACTTCAAGTAAAATATCCTCGGTATGTTTCGCTCCATTTTCTGAGTGATATTTTTTATACTCATAACGATAATCATAACGTAAAGCAGCGATATCCGAAAGTACGGCAGCACCAGTTGGATGACCACCTGCACCTTTACCAAAGAAAAACTGCTTATCAGCAAAAGCTGCCTGAACGGTTACTGCATTGTATTCATTTTCAACGTTATATAGAAAATCATCCTTTGCAACAAGTTTAGGTAAAACATAGGTAACAATATCTTTTGTATTTACTTTACGAGCAGTGGGTACTAATTTAATTTTGAAATTTTTCTCACGAGCATATTTAATGTCATGAGCAGAAAGATTCTGGATTCCGATATTTAATATTGCATCAGGATTCACAAATAAACCATAAGCGTGAGCTGTTGCAATAGCCAATTTATATTTCGGGTCGTAACCACCAACATCTAAAATCGGATCTGTTTCTGCGAAACCTAAATCCTGAGCTTCTTTTAAAGCTGCATTGTAACTTTGGTTTTCGTTAAAAATTTTTGATAAAATATAATTTGATGAACCATTGAAAATACCACTTAAAGCATGAAAAAGCTCATTATCATAATATTCTTCTAAATTTCTTATAATTGGAATACTCCCGCAAACCGCACCTTCATACAATAAAGAAGTGCCATGTTTTTGTTGTAAATCTACCAACTCTTTTAAGTGAGTAGCAATCATTTTTTTATTTGCAGAGACTACATTTTTACCGTTTTTTAATGCTGTAGTTACAATTTCATAGGCCGCATCAGCATCATTAATTAATTCTACAATCGTATTGATTTCCGAATTATTCAGGATTTCATTTTTATCGGTTGTAAATAAATCTTTATTAAGCGTACGCTTCTTTTTTGGATCTTTTATTGCGATTTTAATAATTTCTAAATTAAGGTTCTGGCTTTGGATTATGTCTAATAATCCTTGCCCTACAACTCCGAAACCAAATAAACCGATTTTTAAATTCTTACTCATGGTGTTTTAGTGTATCAAGTAGCGAGTATCAAGATTGGACGTTTGATACTCACCATCAAATTTTATTATGTTTTGCCACGGAAGTACAGATTTACACGGAATTAAATTCCATATTTTCTTTATTTTAGTGCTTCCGTGGCTGATTAATTATTTTACTTCTTTAGCCTAGGTTTTTTCCTTAAACCTTCCGCCATCTTATCAAGCTGTGTGCTGTAGCTTAATTATCTTTTTGTCTCGGCTTTCTTTAATAAAAGTACCGATGATGTTCGTTAAGGCGTTGGTTTCAATCAAGAACCCATCATGGCCATATTCAGAATGTATAGCTGCGAACTGTGCATCGCTAATGTTATCTGCTAAGAATTTCTGTTCTGCAATTGGAAATAAGAAATCATTTTCAATTCCAATTACCAAGGTATTTGCCTTGATCAATTTCAAGGCTTCCGCAATGCTTTTACGATTTCTACCCACATTATGGCTATCCATCGCTTTAGTTAAATAATAATAACTGTAAGCATTAAAGCGGTTTATCAATTTTTCTCCCTGGTAATTTTGGTAAGATGAAGCTCTGAAATTATCTGTTTTGTCGTTTACACTTTCTACTTGTGTACTTCCGTAAGCATTATACGTACGATAACTCAAAAGCGCAATACTGCGTGCTGCTTTTAAACCTTTGCTGCCACCATCAGGTTGGTTTGCGTAAAAGGTTCTATCGGTAGTAATGGCTAAACGTTGACTCTCGTTAAAAGCAATTCCCCATGGAGAATGTGCCGCATTTGTAGCTACAAGTATTAAGTTTTCAATTTTATTGGGTTCGATAATACTCCATTCTACAGCCTGCTGGCCACCTAAAGAACCGCCGATTAAAAGTTTAATTGAATCAATTCCTAAATGCGTAGCTAAAAGTTGGTGTGCCGAAACAAAATCGCGAACAGTAAATTGTGGAAACGATAAATAATAAGGTAATCCATTAACTGGATTAGTACTTAAAGGGCTTGTGGTTCCGTAGTTAGAACCCAAAACGTTTGCACAAATTATATAATGATCGTTTGGATTAAACAAAGCATTTTGCCCAAATAAACCTTCCCACCATTCAAAAACATCTGCATTAGCAGTTAATGCGTGACAAACCCAAATTACATTATCTTTTTTAGCATTTAATTTGCCATAAGTTTGATAAGCAATTTGCAGGTTGCGAAGTTTCTTGCCGCTTTCTAATTTGAATTGTTTGTTGTAATTATATGTTGATAATGTGCTCATTCTTAAAAGATATTCTGATTTGGTAACGAAAGTGATTAGGCCTGTAAACTTTTTACGTTTAATTGCGAACTGATTGCCGAAAATGCGTGTTCGAAATCGGCTTTAATATCATCGATGTGCTCAATTCCTACCGAAACACGAAGTGAATTTGGCTTAACTCCAGCAGCCAGTTGTTCGCTTTCGCTTAATTGTTGATGTGTAGTTGCCGAAGGCTGAATGATCAGTGTTTTGGCATCACCCACATTAGCTAAATGAGAAATCAGTTTTAAATTATCAATTAATTGAGTTGCGCTTTCCTTACTGCCGTCTAACTCAAAAGATAAAACCGCACCAAATCCATTGCTTAAATATTTTTTAGCTAAACTATTGTATTTGCTGCTTGCTAATCCTGGGTACGAAACTTCTTTAACTGCTGGGTGATTTTCTAGCCAGGTTGCTAATTCCAAAGCGTTATCAACATGGCGTTGCACACGAAGTGATAATGTTTCTAAACCTTGTAGCAAAAGGAAAGAATTAAATGGAGAAAGGGCTGGGCCTAAATCTCTTAAACCCTCTACACGGGCACGAATAATAAATTGAATATTACCAAAAGGACCATTAACGCCAAAAACATCGCTGAAAACCAAACCATGATAACCTTCAGATGGTTCACTAAATTGTTTAAATTTTCCGTTACCCCAGTTGTAGTTTCCGCCATCAACAATAACGCCGCCAATGCTGGTTCCATGTCCGCCAATCCATTTAGTTGCCGATTCTACAACAACATTTGCACCGTGTTCTAATGGTTTAAATAAATATCCAGCCGCACCAAAAGTATTATCAACTACTAAAGGAATATCATATTTCTTTGCAATTGCGGCTATTTTCTCAAAATCAGGAATACTAAATGCAGGGTTGCCTATAGTTTCCAAATAAATAGCTTTTGTTTTCTCTGTAATTTTCGCCTCAAATTCTTCGGGAACATCTGGGTTAGCAAAATCTACATGAATGCCTAAACGTTTAAAAGAAACTTTAAACTGGTTATAAGTTCCGCCATAAATGTGTGATGAAGAAACGATACTATCGCCCACTTCTAAAATGTTATTTAGTGCAATAAACTGTGCCGCTTGTCCCGATGCTACTGCTAAAGCTGCAACACCACCTTCTAAAGCTGCGATACGTTTTTCAAAAACATCGTTCGTTGGATTCATAATCCTGGTGTAAATGTTTCCGAATTCTTTTAACGCAAATAGGTTTGCTCCATGTTCTGCATTTTTGAAGCCGTAAGAAGTGGTTTGATATATAGGAACAGCTCTTGAACCAGTTGTTGGGTCTATTTCCTGACCTGCGTGAATTTGTAAGGTTTCAAATTTATATGATGTTGACATAATTTCTAATAATTAAATGTGTGATTGTTTGATAAGTTTACCCGAAATCATGAATCTTAAAATCATGAAAATTCTGGTAGGCGTTAGGCGTATCCCGATTTATCGGGACCTTCCAGTTTGAAATAGAAACAAAAAAGGAAGTTTTTTAAATTACTGTATGCAACAGCACATACAAGTAATCGCCTGCATATCACAACAGATAAAAGAAATAGAAATGTTTTCTACCTTTTTAAGGTTTACACTGGGCTCGCTTTGCGATAGAAGATTTAATGTTTTCATCAGTTCTAATTTATATCTCCAAATAACACCATGTTATTCGGTCAGGAATTGGCACCTTCTCTTTCTGAGGGTTGCCAGTGGGTCACGGAGCCAGTCTCTCGCCACTTCTTTATAAATCAACCCGATTAAGATTGACTTCTATTTAGCTGTTTGCCAAATAATATTTCAAAGGTGAGAATTTAATTTTAATTCACAAAATAAAATTCTGAAAATTAAATAATATATTGAAAATGAACTACCTAATTTTATATTGAAATGATAAAACGCAATATTTAATATAAAATTTACGCTTAAAACTCTAAGTTTGTCTTACCTATTAAAATCTAATCATTAATGAAAAACGCAAAAAACCTTTGCTTCGCAGTGTTATTAGCCATTGCAAGTATCAATCATGCCAATGCTCAATTCGGCGGATTAAAAGATAAATTATTAAAAGTTGGAACTGCACAAGGCGCCAAAGCTTTAGGAGTAGATAAATTTTTAAAACAACCTGCAGCAATAACAACAGCTTTCGAAGATGTAAATCGCGAAGGCGAAATGATGCCCGACTTTAAAGCCACGCTAAAAGCCCAGCCTTTATACTTATTGCCTAAAAATCCAGATGGCGGTTTTGTGCTTTGCGAAGGACTTTATGAAATGACCAATAAAAGTTATTGTTTAAAAGCAGGCACATTTGCGCCATCAAAAGGCGATGGTTATATGTTTGCACCAGTTTTAGGCCCGAAAGAGGAAATTGTAGTTTCTATATTAAAAAGTGCAGAAAAACACCAGGATGTAGATCAACACGATATTCAGGTTTTGCTGTGGACAATTATTGCCCGTACAAAATTTGCCGATTATGCTGGTCAGGTCAAGTTAACTGCCATAAAACTCTTAACTCCAAAACAGCTTACTCAATTAGAAGGAGGCGCATTAGGCGTTCTACCTTTCGATGTGATGGAGAAAGCTAAAGACCAATTGCCATCTGGTATAAAAGCAGTTTTTGAAGCCGAAAATAACATTCGCCAACTGGTTTCTTCAGGTAATTATACTTATGCCGACATGGAAAAGTATGCAATAATCGCTGGTATGGCTCCACCTCGTGCTGATGTGCCAAGCGGCATCTGGACCAAACATCCTGATGGGTATTATGTACGTTATTATCCTTCAGGTTACTCCATAACAAAAGTTCAGGTTTATGTACCAAAAGAGTTAATCGCTGCAGGAAATAGAATCGTTTATGATGCTGCTGGCGACATCGCTTGTCCTGCAAATACTGGTTCTCAGCGTTTAGCGCAAACAAACGAGCCATTAAACCCAAACTATTCGGCTAAGTTAGTCACCGCTTGTAATCCGAAATAAAATTTGAAAATGAGCGGGATTGTAATTCTTCGGAATATACAGTCCCGCTTTTCGCTGTAGCCCCGATAAAAAATCGGGGGCTGCCGCTGCAATCGGGTTTATAAACAAAGGGTTAGTTTACCACCTGTTATTAAGCGTTCGTCATAGCGAGGAAAGAAGCAATATTAATGAGCTAGACCTAAAAATTTTAAGATTGCTTTGTACTTACTGAATGGGATTTCTAGTTTTTGGTAATTAGAAACTTTAGCCCATTTAGTCAAAAAAACGCTCTAGTTCGATCTAAATGAGTATTTCCTTCAACAAGCTCAGGATGACAAAAGTTCTATCCTAAAGCCTGTTCCAAATCTGCGATAATATCATCAACGTGTTCTAATCCGACCGAAATTCTTAATAAATTTTTAGGCGTTTTGCTATCAGGTCCCTCTACAGAATATCTATGCTCAATTAAACTTTCAACACCGCCTAAACTCGTAGCTTGTGCAAATAACTGTACTTTATTAACTACCATACTGGTTTCCTCTGCATCGCCTTTAACTAAAAACGACATCATTCCGCCGAAATCTTTCATTTGTTTTTTTGCAATTTCGTGTTGAGGATGACTTTCTAAACCTGGGTAAAAAACAGCCTCAACTTTTGGGTGGTTCGCTAGGTAATGAGCAACTTTTTTCCCGTTTTCGCAATGACCTTTCATGCGATAGGCCAAAGTTTTAATACTTCTGCAAAGTAAAAAGCAATCAAATGGCGATGGTACTGCGCCACCAGTTTGTTGAATATTTTTGATTTTCTCCCACAATTCATCCTTTTTGGCTGTTACCAAAATTCCTCCAAGAATATCGCTGTGGCCACCAAGGTATTTGGTACTGCTATGCATTACAATATCGGCGCCTAATAAAATTGGGTTTTGTAGGATAGGCGATGCAAAAGTACTATCGCAAGCTAAAGTAATGTTGTAGCTTTTTGCAATTTTAGAGATTTCTTCAATATCTGTAACTTTTAATAATGGATTTGAGGGTGTTTCAATCCAAATTAATTTAGTGTTTGGCTTTACACAATCTTTTATTAGCTCTAAGTCTGTTTGATCAACAAAATCGAATTCTAATGTTTCATTAAAAATCGTTAGTAATTGCTTTTTAATTCCCCAATACATATCATCTGGTGCTATAATATGGCTGCCTGGTTTTAAAGCCTGAAACAAGCTCATGCCGCAATTATTGCCAGATGCAAAAGCCGCTGCATCTTCACCGTATTCTAATTTGGCTACAGTGTTTTCTAAAGCAGAACGATTTGGATTGCTCACACGACTATACATATGCCCACCTGGATAAGCTCCGTTTTCATCACGAAAAAAAGTTGTCGATAAATTTATAGGTGGCGTAACATCTCCAGTTGTATTCTTAACAAGATTAGAAGCGTGAATAGCAAGGGTTTCGGGTTTCATTATGATTTTTGTTATTGAGGATATTTTTATGCGCAATTTAACAATTTGATACTAATTTTTAGATTCAATTTGTTTTGGCAAGATTTATGTGTTTGTTCTGACGAAAATTAATTAAACAAAAAATGAGAAGATTATTTATAGCTATCGCGATAGCATGTTCTACCTTAATTATGATGCAAAGTTGTAACACTGCAAAAAGAGTAACTGCAGGTGTAACAGGGAGCAGAGGCACGGTTGTACGTGATTGGGTTGTAAGCAATGTGGCTTTAGAAGGATTACCTGATGGTGCTGTTCAAGGTTTATTTGGAGAAAAATCTTACAAATGTTTTCAAGGTAGTACCTGGAAATTAACTAACAGCGGAAATGGTTCTTATACATTACCAGCTTCAAGCACTTGTGGAGCAGTAATGCAAACTATTTTCTGGTCGGCTGCACCTAAAGATCAAACTTTCCAGTTTAAAAAAATCTACGAAGGTGATAAAGCTAAAAATGTTGCTGAAGGTTACCGCTTAGTATTAACAGAACTTTCAAGTACGCAGATGGTTGTAAAATCGCCAATTGAGTTTGGAGGAAAAACAGCAAATATTGTATTAACATTTGTTCCAGCTGCAAGATAAAATCTACCTAAAAAAACATAATTAAAAAGTACTTCTAAATAGAGGTGCTTTTTTTTTGCCACAGATTCCCGAATTGATTATGATGATGTTTTTTGCCACGCAAACACAGATTGACACTTAATTTCAAGGGGAAATATTTCTATGCTTCCGTAACAACTTTTATTTTAAATAATTTTTTTTAAGTTTTCCGAAATTTAAAAACAGTTAATCTGCGGCTAACTTGCCGTTTGTTACAAGAAAATGATTTTCAAATCGCCTCAATATTGTATTTTTGTTCAAAATAAAATCAGAAATGACTACAACTTCACAAGTTGAAAAAATATTAGCTGATACTAACTTATCAACTGAACTACAAAACATAGCACAAAAGGTTCTCAACGGAGAGCGAATTACTTTTGAAGAGGGAGTGCATCTTTACGAACATGCCGAATTAGGTTATTTAGGAATATTGGCTAATTTTATCAGAGAGAAAAAGCATGGCGATATCACGTATTTTAATCGGAATTTCCATTTAGAGCCAACAAACCTTTGTGTTTACGATTGTAAATTTTGTTCTTACTCTCGACTAATTAAGCAAAAAGAAGAAGGCTGGGCTTTAACTATGGAGCAAATGCTCGATATCGTTAAAAAATATGATGGTGAGCCTGTAACTGAAGTTCATATTGTTGGCGGAGTTTTGCCACAGTATGATATGGCTTTCTATTCTGCTTTGTTTACCGCTATCAGAGAACATCGTCCTGAGCTGCATGTGAAAGCATTAACACCAGTAGAATATCATTATATTTTTAAGAAAGCGAAAATTGATTACGCTACTGGTATGAAATTGATGAAAGAGGCTGGTTTACAATCTATGCCTGGTGGTGGTGCAGAAATTTTTCATCCAGAAATACGGGAGCAGATTGCAAAAGATAAATGTACAGGCGAGCAATGGTTGGCTATTCACGAAGAATGGCACAATCTTGGCATGAGAAGTAATGCGACTATGCTTTATGGTCATATCGAAAAATTTGAACATAGGGTAGATCACATGGAAAAACTACGTAAGTTGCAAGATAGAACTGGCGGTTTCCAAACTTTTATTCCTTTAAAATTTAGAAATCAGCATAATCAAATGAGTAACGTTTCTGAATCATCCGTTATCGAAGATTTAAGAAACTATGCCATTGCCCGTATTTATATGGATAACTTCGATCACATTAAGGCTTATTGGGCTATGATTAGTCGGGAAACTGCTCAATTATCTTTAAACTATGGTGTTGATGATATTGATGGAACTTTAGATGATACGACTAAAATCTATTCGATGGCTGGTGCGGAAGAACAAACGCCTGCAATGAGTACCAAAGAACTGGTAAACTTGATTAAGCAAGTCGGCAGAAAGGCAATCGAACGAGATACTTTATATAATGTAGTCACCGATTTTGAAAACGTGGTTTTTGAAGAAGAAAAGAAACCAGCTTACTATAAATTGCCTGTAGTTAATTAAGTTTTAAGATTATAGGATTTTCATAATTCATAATCTTTTTACCTAAAGAATTAACTTACAGCATAGTTTTACATTAATATTCAAGATTTGGCATTTGCTAAATCATAACGATTATCCTTAAATTATAAAGATCTTGGCTAAACAAATTTATATCATCCGTCACGGAGAAACAGAATTAAACAAACGAGGAATCGTACAGGGAAGAGGTATAAATTCTGATTTAAATGACACGGGAAGAGCACAAGCCGAGGCTTTTTATCAGACTTATAAAAACATTCCATTTGATAAAATTTATACCTCAGATTTAAAGCGTACCTGGCAAACCGTTCAGAAATTTATTGATTCTGATTTGCCTTGGGAAAAACTTTCTGGATTGGATGAGCTAGCTTGGGGTGTTTGGGAAGGTAAAGCAAATACAGAGGATGCCAGAGATGCTTTTCGTGAAATGCTGAAAGCCTGGGAAGATGGTAATTATACGGCTCATTTTGAAGGCGGAGAAAGTGTTCAGGATGTATATGAACGTTTAAAACAACCAATGGAAGTTTTATCTAACAAACCCGAAGAACAAACCGTTTTGCTTTGTATGCATGGTAGAGCAATGCGTGTTTTTCTTTGTTTACTTTTAGAGAAACCGTTAAGCGAGATGACTGAGTTTCCACATCAGAATACAGTTTTATATAAAATGGGTTTTGAAGATGGAAAGTTTACTGTGCTTGAATTTAATAGTGCCGTTCATTTGGATGGTTTGGTTATTGATTAAGAATCATTACATACTTTGGATTTTATTTCAATAACTGTAATTTTATAATAAAATATTTATATAACACCTTGAATAATATTAAAATATCGGCTGTTGCCTATACCAATACTAAAGCTTTTATTTACGGATTAGAGCATTCAGATATCATCAATAAAATCGATTTAAGTTTAGATATTCCATCAGAATGCGCTGCCAAAGTAATTAGTGGCGAAGTCGATTTAGGATTAATGCCAGTTGCTGCGATTCCTTTTGTACCTAATGCAAATATTGTAGCTGATTACTGTATTGGCAGCGATGGCGCTGTAAATTCGGTATTTATTTTTAGTGATGTTCCTGTTGCTGAGATTAAAACTTTAAGATTGGATGCACACTCCAGGACGTCAAATAATCTTGCCAAAGTTTTGCTGAAATTTCATTGGAAGCTAGAAGTTGAATTTACAACTGATCCAACTGTTAAAACAGATGCTATTGTTTTAATTGGAGATAGAACTTTCGGTAAAAAGGAAGACTTTACTTTCGTTTATGACATGGGCGAGGAGTGGAAAAACTTTACAGGTTTACCTTTTATGTACGCTGCCTGGGTAGCAAATAAAGAAATTTCGCAAGAATTTAAAACAGAATTTAATGCAGCTTTAAAGTTTGGTTTGGCGCACAGAAGCGAAGTTTTAAAAGATTTGCCTCAAATACCAAATTTCGATTTAGAAGATTATTTATACCACAAACTTCAATTTGATGTTACAGATGATCGAAAAAAAGCAATGAACTTGTTTTTAGCCTATATTGAACAGCTTGAAAAAGTTAGTGTATAATTAAACTTTAGAAAAGCAGTACCTTAATCAGTTTTGAAAGATAAATTAATTTAAAAACAAAAAACGCCATCAAATATGATGGCGTTTTTGTTTTAATGCGTTTTAAGCTTTCCTGCTATTGTTTCGAGTTTGCTTTTCAATTTGTTTATTGCACCATGTAGGGCTAAATCGTAGTTGCTTCCTAAATTGGTGACCGCAATTGGTTCTTTTCCTGATATTCTGGCTTCTAATAAGCATCGCTTATCTTCTAAGCCTTCTTTGCTTCCGTTTTCATCTGATAGATGAACTTCTAAACGAGTAATTAAATCATCAAATCTGCTTAAACCTTCGTTAATTGCATTTTTAATTTTGTCTTCGTATTCCTGATGGATAGTCAAGTTTTTGTCGGTGTTCAGCTGAATCGTCATATATTTAAGTTTAAGTACATTTACAACAACATAAGTAATAAATCGTTTTGAAATGTAGCTTTTAAAATATTTATTTTACTATAAATACAGATTTTGCATAATTTCTAAAGCGCATGTTTTTTAAGTCTGTTACTTAAGAATTGACAAAATTCTAAACCATTGTTTTCTTCCACTTGCCTTTTTTGAATAAGATGAATGCTGCAACGGCAATTCCTGCTTCTGCACTTGGTATGGCAATGAAAACACCAGTAGGACCCATTTCTAAGTATTTTGCCAGGAAGTAAGCCAACGGAATCTGGAACAACCAAAATGCAAAAATGTTTATTTTGGTTGGTGTCCAGGTATCGCCTGCGCCGTTAAAAGCACTGCTAAACACCATTGCGGCTCCATATATAATAAAGCCAATACTTAAAATTTTTAAAGCCCTACTAGCAATCTCAATTACTTTCACATCTGAAGTAAAGAAAGATGCAAACAAATGACCGCAGGTTAGAAACACAACGCTAACCACCGCCATAAAAACAATAATGTATTTTAAGGTTTGAAAAACAGATTGCTCCGCTCGATCAATGTGGCCTGCACCTAAGTTTTGTCCCACTAAAGTTGCTGCTGCATTGCTTAATCCCCAAGCTGGCAACAAGAAAAACATCATCAAACGTAATGCCGTTTGATAACCTGCTGAACCCTCATCGCCACCTGTTGTAGCTACTAATTCTGCTAAGAAAACCCAACTACAACTTGCAATTACAAATTGAAAAATAGCAGGAGCAGCAATCTTCACAATTGCCTTTATTTGTTCAAGATCAGGTAGGAAATGACTGATGCGAATTTTTAAGGCATTTTTACCATTAAATAAATTGTAAATCTGATATGTTACCCCTAGTCCTCGACCAATAGTTGTTGCAATGGCAGCGCCTGTTAAACCGAATGCTGGTATTGGTCCGAAACCATTGATAAAAATAGGGCAGAGGATTATATTAGCGATGTTGGCAATCCATAAACTTCGCATTGCAATTGCTGCATTACCTGCGCCTCGAAAAATCCCATTGATTAAGAATAAGAGTACGATAATAATACTTCCACCCATCATAATTCTCATGAATGTTGTACCATGATTAGCCGTTTCTGCTGAAGCGCCCATTAACAAAAGGATCTCTCTGGCGTAAATTAAGCCTGCAATACTGATTAAAATGTTAATTGCGACAGCAATCACAATGGTTTGCATACCTGCTTTTGATGCGGCTTCTGGGTTTTTCTCGCCAATTCTTCTGGCAACAACAGCTGTCGCAGCCATACTTAGGCCAATCGCTAATGAATAAATAATGGTTAAAACCGACTCGGTTAAACCAACCGTTTGGATTGCATGGCTACTGTTTTCTAAGTGCCCTACGAAATACAAATCGACTAAAGCAAAAACCGATTCCATGGCCATTTCCAGCATCATTGGAATGGCTAATAGAATTATGGCCCGTTTTATACTGATTGAAGTTAAATCAACTTCGTGGCCTTTTAATGATTGTACAAGTACATCAAAAAAAGATGATAATTTGCCCTGCGTCTTTACTGACTGTGACATATATTAATATTGTAAAATGTGATGAATAAACCAAATGATATGCAGCCTGACTGCAAATATCTGAAATTGAATGGAGGGAATCCTCGGTTGTTAAAACCTAAAACGGATTGCAGATACTATCATGGTTCTGTTCTTTTTGATGTGGCAAATATAAATAAATTTTCTGATTGTCAAATTTTGATGACTGATTTTTAAGGTGTTGATTGATTTGTTGGCCACGGATGCACAGAAGGCACGGAATTTTATTTCAACATTTATTCATATGCTGTATAAATGCAACATGACTACAGGTTTGTCATTCTGAACGCAGTGAAGAATCTCTAAGCGATGAAATACAACCGCCAATTTACCTACGAAAAATGTGAGTGCAATATTTTAGGACAGAACCACTAGGTTGCGGATTCTTCGTGCCTCAGAATGACAGCAGTTTTAAAGGTTGCCGTTTCCATTTTGTGATAACACGAACCGAGGTGGCTAAAATCTATGGAATCACATAAAAACTGAAAATCACTTTATATACTATAGGCTTTTATCATTTCCTCAGTAACTTTTGTACCGCGGCTGGTGTTTAAGTCTATTAGTACATAATCGAAAATCCCATCTGATACTACTTTTCCTGTTTTCTTATTGATGATTTCAAACTGAACAGAACAACCTTTATCATGCATGGTTAAAATACCAGTCCGTATTAACATCAGGTCGTTCATCAAAAGCGGACGTTTAAAATTGATATCAACATGACTAACTACCCAACCCAAACCTTGCTTAGTGAAATGTTCCCAAGGCATATTGTAGAATTTTTCCATTTGCTCGTAACGGGCAGCGAGTACATAATCTAAGTATTTGCTATTATGCACATGGTTAAACATGTCTATATCATCAGGACGGACACGTAATTCGCTTTCGAAAATGCTAAATTGATTCTTTTCCAAGGGTAAATGTTTTATACAAAAATACGATATTTGTTTTGTTTGAACGATTGCAAGGAAAAACTAAGTTCATGCACAATCTTATTTCTCTAAACCCGACTTAGTGGAAATCCTTTTAAAAATTGTAGCAACCTTGAATATACTGTCATTCTGAGGAACGAAGAATCTGTTCCATCACTTGCAGATTCTTCGTTCCTCAGCAATCCAGAGGTTTTTAAAAGATTGCAGCGAGGGCGGGAGGGTTGCAACCGATTAAAACAGAACCTTGCTTTTCGAAAAAAAAGTTTTAATAGTTTATTAATTAAACAATTAGCGGCTCTTTGTTTATCAGCTAAAAAACTTTATCTTTGCGGCATAATTAATTAATTTTTACACTTTAATATTATTCAAGAATGTATTTAAGTCCAGAAAAGAAAGCCGAAATCTTTAAACAACACGGCGAAGTAGAAACCAACACTGGTTCTGCAGAAGGTCAAGTAGCGTTATTTACATACCGTATTGCGCACTTAACAGAACACTTAAAGAAAAATCGTAAAGATTTCTCTACACAGTTATCACTTCAAAAATTGGTAGGTAAACGCCGCGGTATTTTGGCTTACTTATACAAAAAAGATATTGAGCGCTACCGTGCTATCATCAAAGCTTTATCGCTTCGTGATATCATTAAACAAAAATAAGCGAATTTTATCAGCGAAAGCCATTCTTTAGAGAATGGCTTTTTACATTTCCTGTTAAATAATTAACGGGATTTGTTATGGATAGGCTTTTTTAATCTTATCTTCGTTTGCAAAAACAAAAACATATATAAACAAGGTGTGTAGAAAGAGGAAAACACGCCATAATTCTATTTAAATGAATGTAATAAAAAAATCGTTCGATTTGGGCGATGGCAGAATTGTAGAAATTGAAACTGGTAAATTGGCTAAACAAGCTGATGGTTCGGTTGTAGTTAAAATGGGCGATACCATGTTGTTAGCAACTGTAGTATCAACTGTGGGTGCCAAACCAGGTACTGATTTTTTACCTTTATCGGTTGATTATCAAGAGAAATATGCGGCTACTGGTCGTATTCCAGGAGGTTTTTTACGTCGTGAGGCAAGATTATCTGATTACGAGGTTTTAATTTCTCGTTTGGTTGATAGAGCTTTACGCCCAATGTTCCCAAGTGATTATCACTCTGATACTCAAGTGATGATTTCATTAATTTCTGCTGATAAAAATATAATGCCAGATTGTTTGGCAGGTTTAGCAGCATCGGCTGCATTATCAGTTTCTGATATTCCTTTCAACGGTCCAATTTCTGAAGTACGTGTTGCGAAAATTGATGGTAAATTGGTAATCAATCCATACGCTAGCGATTTAGAGCGTGCAACTTTAGAATTTATGGTTGCTGGTTCGGCTAACGATATCGGCATGGTTGAAGGCGAGTGTGATGAAATTCAAGAAGATGAAATGGTTGAGGCTTTGAAATTTGCACATGCTGCAATTAAAGTTCAATGTGCGATTCAGGTTGAATTAACTGAGGCTACTGGTAAAACAATAAAACGTGAATATAGCCATGAAGACCATGATGCTGATTTAAAAGCTAAGGTTTATGCTGATACTTACGATAAAGTTTACGCAGTTGCGAAATCTGGTTCGAACAAAGATGAGCGTAAAGTTGGTTTCACTGCCATCATCAATGAGTTTTTCGAGGCAATGCCAGAAGATACTGCAGATTTAACTAAAGCAATGGCTAAACATTATTACCATGATGTTCAGTACGATGCAATTAGAAATCTATTGTTAGATGAGGGTATTCGTTTAGATGGCCGTAAGACTACTGAAATTCGTCCGATCTGGAGTGAAGTTGGTTATTTACCTGCTGCACACGGTTCAGCTGTATTTACACGTGGTGAAACTCAATCTTTAACATCAGTTACTTTAGGTAGCAAAGATGATGAGCAAATGATTGATGGTGCTTTCTTTAACGGTTACCAAAAATTCTTATTGCACTATAATTTCCCTGGTTTCTCAACTGGAGAGGTTAGACCTAACAGAGGTGCCGGTCGCCGCGAAATTGGTCACGGTGCTTTAGCGCAACGTTCGTTGAAAAAAGTTTTACCTCAAGGTGAAGCGAATCCATATACAATCCGTATCGTTTCTGATATTTTAGAATCAAACGGTTCATCATCAATGGCAACTGTTTGTGCTGGTACATTAGCATTAATGGATGCTGGTATCAAAATTAAATCTCCAGTTTCTGGTATCGCAATGGGTTTAATTACTGATGAGAAAACTGGTAAATATGCAATCCTTTCTGATATTTTAGGTGATGAAGATCACTTAGGTGATATGGACTTTAAAGTAACGGGTACTGAAAATGGTATCGTTGCTTGTCAAATGGACTTAAAAATCAATGGTTTATCGTACGAAGTATTAACTAAAGCTTTATTACAAGCTAAGGATGGTCGTTTACACATCTTAAACGAGATGAAGAAAACCATTGCTCAGCCTAATGAAGACATGAAGCCACATGCTCCACGTATTGTTTCTATCACTATTGAGAAAGAATTCATCGGTGCAATTATCGGCCCTGGAGGTAAAATTATCCAAGAAATGCAACGCGAAACTGGTGCTTCAATCTCTATCGAAGAAGTTGATGGTAAAGGAATCGTTGAAATTTTTGCTGATAACAAAGCTGCAATTGATGCTGCTGTTACCCGTATTCGTAACATCGTAGCTAAACCAGAAATTGGTGAAGTTTACCAAGGTAAAGTAAAATCAATTATGCCATTCGGTGCATTTGTTGAGGTTATGCCAGGTAAAGATGGTTTATTGCACATCTCTGAAATTTCATGGGAACGTTTAGAAACTATGGACGGTGTATTGAAAGAAGGTGACAAAATCGAAGTTAAATTATTAGACATCGACAAACAAGGTAAAATGAAACTTTCTCGTAAGGTTTTATTACCAAGACCAGAAAAGCCAGCTGCGCCACAGGCGTAACTCTTAATTCCCCTAAAGGGAACTTATAAAGTTCTATCAGTTGGTGGTGTCTCCACTAACCGAAATTAACCCTTTCAGTTTTACTGGAAGGGTTTTTTGTTGGCCTATTTGCCAATAATCTTTCCTTTATCATCTTTACAAATTTTCACTCCCTCTTTACCATTTACAAATAAAACTGTACAATTTATCGCACCATTTGGATGATAGCTAATTGACTGGCCATTACGCAAGTCATCTTTGTATTGCTCCTCCATTTTTATTTTTCCTGTTTCGTAATAAAGTTTCAATTCGCCTTGTATTAAATCTTTAATGTAAGTTTTTCTAGTTTCTTTAAGGTTGCCATTTTCATAATATGCGATGTAATCACCGTCTAATTTACCATCAATATACTTGTAATTCTCTTTTTGCTTTCCACTGGGAAAGAATTTTCTGAAAACACCTTCCTTCACTTCTGCAAAATCACGATATACATAACTTTCTTCAGAATCTACTTGTCCATTATCATGAAAATATTTGCACGGTCCGTTTCTTTTATCTTTTGTATAGTTAACACTAACTTTTACTTGACCATTTTCAAAATACTCAGTACATATTCCTTCTCTTTTTTCTTTTTTAAAGTTTGCTACAGACTTCAGTTTTCCATTCGAGAAAAATTCTTTACAAGTTCCCTCTTGCAATCCATCTTTCACGCCGCATGGCTTTTCCTTTTGTGCAAGGGCTAGACTAGAAACAAAAACGAGGGCGATTATGGTTAAATATTTTATCATGTTTATTGGTTTTTATCACAAAATAGTTTATTTATGTAATATTATAAATACAATTTTAATAAATAAATTCGACATCTAAATTATGAAAAAACTTCAAATCATTATTTTATCTCTAATCATTACATTATTTTTTTTTAATGCAAATGCTCAAAAGGCCGCTTATTACCCGCAAGTTCCATTTGATTCCTTACAGGCTATAAATATGCTTGGATTGGGTACATCAAGTATAGAGGGCTTGGCGTACGCAAAAGTACCAGGTAAGTGGGGCCCTGAAAAAATTTACGCCAAAAATGTGGTGGTAACCTTATTTCCAGTAACTACCTATTTCAGTGATTGGTATCGGTTAAGAAAAAATGAAGAGAACAAGAAAACGAGTGTTTACATGTCAGAACAAGCTTTTAAATATCGTATTACAGTGCAAACTGATGATTATGGTCGATTTAAGTTTGTTAAAATGAAACCTGGTAAATATTTTATACAGTCTTTTGCCAGCTATTCAAAGTCAGGTACTACACCAGTTTATCGTAGTAGTGGTTACAATAATTATGGGGGCAGAACTGATTATTATGAGTATCAAAACTATACAAACAATTACACCGACAGGATAGAGGAATTTGTAGAGATTGCTCGAGATGGACAAGCAATTGAAATTAAATTGAAAAAATAATTGTTAAACCCTTTCAGTTTTACTGGAAGGGTTTTTTGTTTGAATCTATTTAGTTTAACAATGATTTTGTAACTTGCATTGTTACGGATAATTTTTAACCAATTCGTTATTGTGAGGTACCAAGCAATCCTTTTTACTCTTTAGCAGTATATTAAGATTGCTTCGTACCTCGCAATGACGACAAAATAAAATAAATGAAATACATTATTGCCCCATCCATACTTGCTGCCGATTTTGGCAATTTACAACGCGATATCGAAATGATTAATCAGAGTGAGGCAGATTGGTTTCATGTTGATGTGATGGATGGAGTTTTTGTCCCAAATATTTCTTTTGGTTTCCCTGTAATGGCGGCGGTTAAAAAACATGCTACCAAATCTTTGGATGTTCATTTGATGATTGTTGACCCCGATAAGTTTATTCCAGAATTTGCTAAAGCAGGAGCAGATCGGATTACAGTTCATTACGAAGCCTGTACGCATTTACATAGAACTATTCAATTAATTAAAGCTTCTGGTTGTAAAGCGGGTGTTGCATTGAATCCTCATACTCCAGTTACATTATTACAAGATGTAATTGAAGATTTAGATTTGGTGTTGATTATGTCGGTAAATCCTGGCTTTGGCGGACAAGCATTTATTCATAACACCTATAAAAAAATTCAGGATTTAAAACGCTTGATTCAAGGCGTTAATGAAGATTTAATTATTCAAGTTGATGGTGGCGTAAGTTTGCTAAATATTACTAAATTAGTTTCGGCAGGTGCTAATGCTTTCGTTGCTGGAAGTGCAATATTTGCGACGGATAACCCAAGCCAAACCATTATCGAAATGAAAAATTTAGTAACCACAAGTATTAGCATTTAATCTCGAATTTTTCGGGATATAAAAGAGTAAACTCATTGAAATATTGGGAGTAAATAATTAGCCGCGAAAATACAGAAATCACGGAAGCTAAAAACATATTACTCCATATTTCCCTGAAAAATTTGTATGCATCTGTGAAAAAAAATATAATCCTTACGCTAACCAATGCTCAAATTTCGGCTAATCCTAATCCTTTTCCTTTTAATTGCTAGTTGCAGTTTTGCTGTGGCTCAACCATTAGTTAGGATTTCAGGAATAGTTTACAACCAAGAAAAGTTGCCGTTATCGCAAGTTACCGTGATTGTATTAGGTCAGGCGCAATCTACTGTAACCGATGAGTTTGGTGTTTATACGATTTATTCAAAATCCAAAACCTTTAGTATAAAGTACACCTTGCTTGGTTATCAGCCAAAAATTTTAAAATTTAACGAACATTCTGGAGCAAGAATAACACAACAAATAAGTTTAGTTGCCAATATTAATGAGTTAGAACAGGTAGATATTACTGATAAACAAAATCAGCTGAGTAATACCACCACCATTAATATAGCCGATGTGGCATCTATGCCATTGGTTTCTGGAAATTTCGAAACCATGCTCAAAACATTGCCAGGCGTATCTACCAATAACGAGTTGAGTGCACAATACAGCGTTCGTGGAGGTAATTTTGATGAAAACTTAATATACATCAACGATATAGAAATCAACAGACCAGTTTTAATCCGTAACGGACAACAGGAGGGGTTAAGTTTTATAAATGCGGAATTGGTTAGTAAAGCAAAGTTTTCGGCAGGAGGTTTTGAAGCAAAATATGGAGATAAACTTTCGTCAGTTTTAGATATACGTTATGATAAACCTGATAGTAATCAAACCATATTAAGCACAAGTCTTTTAAATACTTCGTTAACCACGAAACAGATTTTTAAACATAGCTTTTTGCTTGCTGGCTTGCGCTATAAAAATAATGCTAATGTTTTAATAAAGCAGGACGAAAAGGGCAGTTATAGTCCAAATTTTGGTGATGTGCAGGTATTATATCAATATGATATTTCTCCAAAATTTAATGTTAGCTTTTTAGGAAACTTAAATTTGGGGCAGTTTAAACTAGTGCCTACTAATCGCGAAACACAATTTGGAACCCTTAATACTACTTTACGATTAAATGTAGATTATACAGGCCAAGAAATTGATGATTACCAAACATTTGGGACCGCTATAACTGCAACTTATGCACCAAAACCGAACCTAGTAATTAAATTTATTAATAGCTATTTTAACACGATTGAAAGAGAGCGGTTTGATATTGACGGCCGTTATATTTTTGATGAAGTTGATAATAGTTTTCCATTAGAAAATTTTGGCCCGATAACAAAAAATAGAGGGATCGGTAGCTACTATAATTATGGCAGAAATAGCTTAAATACGCAGATTTTTGCTACTGAGGTTAAAGTAGATCAAAACTTTAACAATCATGTTTTTTCTTGGGGATTAAAGTTTGATAAATCTAAGTATGACGACCGTTTAAATGAATATAATTATACGGATTCGGCAGGATTTATTTTGCCGAATAGCGGAAAAAACATTGTACTTCAAAATGTAATTAATGTGGATAATTATATAGATATAAAAAACTATAGTGCTTATATTCAAGATAGTTACTCGCTCTCAAATTATGCAGAACTTCAGCTCGGTGCCCGTGCAACTTATAGTTCTTTAAGCAAGCAATTGCTAATTAGTCCGCGGATGTTAATAGCCTACAGACCAAATTCTAATAATAAAATTTTGAGGTTTACTGCAGGTGTTTACAAGCAACCGCCATCGTATAGAACCATTCGCGATTTTACAGGAAAATTAAATATTAATCAGAAAGCGCAAAGTTCTTACAACACTTCAGTTGGTTACGATTATGCTTTCGATGCTTTTGGAACCAGGTTAAAATTTACTTCTGAGGCTTATTTTAAATATTCAGATCGGTTAATTCCTTATAAAATAGATAACCTCAGAATTAAATATTTAGCAAATGAAGTATCTAAAGGTTATGCTTATGGAGCTGATTTTAGTATTGGTGGTGAATTTGTAAAGGATTTAGTTTCCTATTTCAGAATGTCGGTAATGCATGCTAATGAAGATATTATTGGCGATAGTTATGTTCAAAATGGCGAAATAATTTATCCTGGTTATTTAAAGCGCCCGACCGACCAAAGGCTTAATTTTTCTATTTTTTTTCAGGATAGATTGTTGAATAGCCCCACTTACAAAGTGCATTTAAATATGCTGTATGGATCACGTTTACCAATAGGGCCATCTCAAACGCCAAGGTATTTAGATAAGTTCTCTGTTCCATCGTACAAACGAGTAGATATTGGTTTTTCTAAAGATTTTTTAGACGATGCCGCTTTGCATAAACCTAAATTTTTAGACAGAAACTTTAACTCTGTTATTCTATTTTTCGAAGTGTTTAATATGTTAAATATCGATAATACCGTTTCTTATTTGTGGCTTAAAGACGTTGATAATGTGCAATATGCGATTCCAAATTATTTAACGGGGAGACAGTTTAATTTGAAATTGATAGTGAAATTAAAGAATTGACAGAATAATATTTAAGCAATTAAATCAATTATAGACTTTTAATAATCAAACAATTTCATTGAAGGACTTTTTAAGAACTCCAATAAAATTATTTACAAAATTGATTAATTGCGCATATTAATATACTGCAAAGGTTGGCCAAAATCCTCATTGCGACAAAGATTAATTACCGCTTGTAAATCATCAATTTTCTTAGCAGTTACACGAACCTGGTCATCCATAATAGATGGCTGAACTTTTAAACCGCTGGCTTTAATTTTTGCAACTACTTTTTTAGCGGCTTCTTTATCCAAACCTTCTTTTATAGAAATTTCTTTGCGAATCATATTGCCTGATGCTTGATGCTCATCGCCAAAATCCAAACTTTTTGGATCTAAATTTTGTTTCATCATTCTAGAAATTATAGACCCTTCAATTGCTGCTAAACGCATATCATCTTCAGTTACGATAGTTACAACATTTGTTTTTTTATCCAAATCGATGGTGCTTTTAGAACCGTTAAAATCGAAACGGTTTAAAATTTCTTTTTTAGCATTGTTAATCGCATTATCAAGCGTTTGCGAATCAACTTTACTTACAATATCAAAAGAAGGCATAGTTTTAGCTTTAAAGTAAAAAAATAAGTAGATTTAATAGATTATTACTGATACTACAAAAAAACGAAAAATTTTATGAAAACCACTAAGACGAAGACTCAAAAAAAGACAACTAAAAAAGAAGCTAAAAAGCAATTAGAACAATCTATTTCTGATAAGTTTTTAGAAGTTATCACAAGTTTAGGTCATGATGCATCAGAAATAAGTACCGAAGTTGCGAAGGCGAGTAAACGTGTTGCCAAAAAACTGGCTAAAAAGTTTACTGTTATTAAAGCTGATGTAGGTCAAAAAATCGATGACATTTTGCATTCGTCAAAATCAGTAAAAAAAGAGGATAAAAAACCTGTGGCCAAAGCAACTACAAAAGCAGAAAAAGTGGTTAAAAAAGCAGTTGCAAAAGCTAAGCCTGTTGTTCAAAGTGTTAAAGTTGCCGCAATTGCTTCGGAAGAAAAGGCTGAAAAAGCGATATCAAAACCTGTAACTAAAGTTGTAGAAGAAGTAAAAAAAGCTATTCCAGCAGTGAAAAAGGCAGTTGAAAGTAATGTTGCTCCTAAAAAACCAGCAACCACTACAGTTAAAAAAGCACCAGTTAAAGCTACTGCAACTAAAGCTGTAACTGCCGTAAAAAAAACAGTAACTAAGGCTACCAAAACTACTCCTAAAAAATAATTTTGTTAACATTAATATGGGTGTGAATTAACATCTACTTAACAAAATAATTTGCAGTTTTGAACATCCCTGTTTTTGCAGGGATTTTTATTTTTTTAAATGAGCAAGAAGAAGTTACCCTTTTTTAATCGAGAAATTAGCTGGTTATATTTTAACGAACGTGTACTACAAGAGGCAGCTGACGAATCTGTTCCACTGATTGAACGAATAAAATTTCTATCAATTTTCTCCTCAAATCTGGAGGAGTTTTATCGGGTTCGCGTTGCCACTATGACCAGATTGACGAATCTGAATGAAAAAGCAAAAGCGCTTTTAGGTTTTAATCCGAAAAAGATACTCAATGAGATTAAAAACATTGTTGTAAAACAAGAGCGTAAATTCGATCAGCTTTTTCAAGCTACACTAATCAATGAACTTGCTCAAAATAGAATATTTATTTTAAATGATACCCAGCTGAATGTAAGCAGGGGTGAGTTTGTTAAAAATCATTTTAGAGATAAAATTTTATCTAACCTGGTGCCAATCATGTTGGATATGGATAAGCCATTTCCAGAACTTAAAGATAGATTTCTTTACTTTTTTGTTAAGTTATCCCGTAAGGATACAAAAGTTAAAGAAAAATATGCTTTGATTGAGATGCCGCCAAATTTACCTCGTTTCCTTGTTCTTCCTGAAACGAACGATTTAAAATTTATCATTCTTGCAGAAGATATTATTCGCTACTGTCTTGATGACATTTTTTATGTTTTTACCTATGATAATTTAGAGGCTTATTCTATTCAGTTAACTCGTGATGCAGAGCTTGATATTGACAAAAATATAAACGAAAAATTTATAGAAGATTTAAAAAGTAGTCTGGAAAAACGTAAAAAAGGTAAGCCAATGCGTTTACTTTATGATTCGGCAATGCCTTTAAATATGCTTACTGTTTTAGTAAATAAGTTAAAGCTAGAAGCAGAAAGTTTAATTCCTGGTAACCGATACCACAAATTTGGAGATTTTATATCTTTTCCTAACGTTGGCGGAAAGGAGTTAGAATATGCGCCAAATGTACCGCTAAAGGTTCATGATTTACATAGAACACAAAGTGTGTTTGCGAAAATTGCACAGAAAGATTACCTGGTTAATTTACCTTATCAATCGTACGATTATATCATTCTTTTCTTACGTGAGGCAGCGATAGATCCAAAAGTTACAGATATTCAAATTACTTTATACCGATTGGCAGAAAATTCGAAGGTTATAAACGCTTTGATAAATGCGGCTAAAAATGGTAAAAATGTATCGGTTTTATTAGAGCTTAAGGCAAGATTTGATGAGCAAGCCAATATATTCTGGACTAGTAAATTAATGGAGGAAGGCGTAAAGGTAAACTATGGTTTAACCGATTACAAAGTTCACTCTAAAATTTGCCTTGTAAAGCGAATCGAAAAAGATAAACCTGTTTATTATGCAAATTTAGCAACGGGTAACTTTAACGAGAAAACGGCAGGCTTATACTGCGATCACAGTATTTTTACGGCAAAAAAAGAGATTACGAATGATTTGGTTAAACTTTTTGACGCATTAAGTAAACGAACGGTAACAAAAGGATTTAAACATCTTATTGTTTCTCCGTTAGAAAGCAGATCTAAACTGGTTAATTTTATTAATCGCGAAATTAGAAATGCAAAGGCTGGTAAAATAGCTTACATATTACTTAAAGTGAATAGTTTAGCTGATGAAGGTATTATTGCCAAACTGTATGAAGCAAGTAACGCTGGCGTAAAAATACAACTTATTATAAGAGGTATATGCTGTTTGGTGCCTGGCGTTAAAGGCTTTAGTGAAAATATTACAGCAATTAGCATAATTGATAAATTTTTAGAGCACGCCCGAATTTACATCTTTAGTAATAACGGAAAAAACGACATGTATTTATCATCGGCAGATTTAATGAGCCGAAATTTTGAGCATAGGGTAGAAGTTGGTTTCCCGGTTTTAGATCCTGATGTAAAACAAGAGATTCAGGATATTATCGATTTACAATTACAGGATAACACCAAGGCAAGACAAATTAATGCTTTGAATAATAATAAATACCATAAAAACAGATTAACCAAAAAAACAAGGGCGCAAGTAGATATTTACAACTACTTAAAAAACAAGCACCAATAATATGTTAAGATACGCAGCTATCGATATCGGTTCGAATGCAGTAAGATTGCTTATTGCAGATATCAGCAAACAAGATGGTTTATACAAATACAAGAAGAATACTTTAATCCGAGTGCCCTTGCGTTTGGGCGATGATGCATTTTTAGATCAAAATATATCTCCAAAAAAGGCAGGAGATTTGGTTAAAACGATGCTCGCATTTAAAAACTTAATGGACGTGTACCACGTAACCGAATATTTGGCTTGTGCAACATCTGCCATGCGTGAGGCTAAAAACGGAGAGAATATTGTGAAGTTGATAAAAGAAGAAACGGATCTAAGACTCGAAATTATTGAAGGTCAACGTGAGGCAAATATTATTTATGCAAACCACATTGAACAGGATTTAGATCAAAGTAAAACTTACTTATATATTGATGTAGGTGGAGGTAGTACGGAGTTGAGTGTTTTTTTTAAGGGTGCGCCTATTGCTTCAAAGTCATTTAATATTGGTACAATTAGGATACTTGATAACCAGGATAAGGAAGAAACCTGGGAAGAAATGAAAAGCTGGGTAAAGGAGCATACAAAAGCTTATAAACAACTTGCAGGGATTGGAACTGGTGGTAACATTAACAAACTTTTTAGAATGGCGGATGAAAAGGATGGCGCACCAATGTCTTTACAGAAATTAAATTCTTTATATAACAAGTTAACCAGTTATTCGCTTAAAGAACGTATTCATGTTTTGGGTCTAAATCCAGATCGAGCTGACGTAATTATTCCTGCTTCAGAAATTTATTTAACACTAATGAAATGGACGGGAATTAAACAAATTTATGTACCAAAAGTTGGCATGGCCGATGGTATTATTAAATTGCTAATAGAGGAAAAATTAAGTTAAATTTCATTAATAAAAAATATTTTTTAGTCTTTCTACACAGGCCAAAAAAATACCTAACACTAGGTATTTTTTTGGCCTGTTCATTAAAGTATTTTAGCCAACGATAAACCCGTTAACTAAAAATTATGAAAGCTAAATTAATTATGTTCTCAATAGGAGTGCTGTGTGCGCTCTCAGTGAAAGCCCAAACTGTAGAAGTTTCCGCATCGGAGTCTGATGCAAAAATTATTGTTGATGGTCAAAGCCTTGGTACAGGTAGTTTGAAAATTAAAGTTCCTAAAAATTCTTGTGTAAATGTTAAAATTCAGAAAGCAGGCTTTTTAAGATACGAGCAAACTTATTGCAATAAAAAGGGAATGACTGAACCTCCTAAAAAACAATTCTTTGATATGAAAAAAGATGATGCTGAAGAAGCATCAATTAAAACAGATCAAGCGAATATTGATTTTTCGATAGAGGTAAATAAAAAATTAGACATTACTGATGTTTGGAAACGTACGAATCAAATTGTAACCGATTATTTTGATGCAATAGAAGTTGCTGACAAAGAAACCTCTTACCTTCGTACAGCGTGGTCGATTCAAAGCTTTGCTCAGAATACGATTCGTACAAGATTAATTATTAAACTTTCTAAAAGCGACCCTCTAACTTATAAAGTTAAATTAGTAAGCGAATATTCTGGAATGCCGTTAACTAGTGTGAAAGCCGATGAACAATTTCATGACTGGGATAGAGTTTTGAGAAAGTATCAAAATGTAATTTCTGATTTTACAACAAGATTAGGGAATCAATAATATGGCTCTCAGATGGTTATGTTATTATTTAACATAGCCATTTCCATAAAACTCATAACCTCGATATTTATATCTTTCTTAAAATATATGCGAAGATGATGGTTATATTGATTTGTGCCAGGAACTTGTGCAATTTTAATAAAGCAAAAATTATCATTAAAAGCTTGGTTAAAGGGAAATACCACATGAATGAAGTTTTTACCCAATTGAGTAATGTAAGCTATTTTATGATTACTTTCTATCGCAATCATCGATTTTAAAGGATGTAATTCAATGTAGCCAATCTTACTAAATTCTTCAATAAAAAAACGGAATAACTCGAGCGTATATTCCGTTTTTCCTTTTAAAAAGCCTGCTAATTGCATTTCAGCCATATTACTTATTCTTCAAGCAATTTTACTGCTGCTTCATCTACAAACCAGGTTAATTTTCCATCAGTTGGATTAATTAACTGCGCTGGATAAGTATCAAAGTTTTTTTCTTCATCGCCAATAACATGTTTTAAAGCTTCAGCCTTATTTTCGCCAAAAGCAAGAAATGCTACATTTTCGGCTTTGTTAATTAACGGAGCTGTTAAGCTAATGCGATAAGTATTTAATTTTTCGACAAAAACAGAGTCTACATCAACTTCTTGATTTTTAACTAATGTCGTATGAGGGAAAATTGAAGCCGTGTGAGCGTCATCGCCCATTCCTAACAAGATTAAATCGAAAACGATATCATTTCCATCAAAATGTTTATCTATAGATTTTTTGTATTCTATAGCGGCTTTTTCTGGTGCTAATGTTGTATCGATATAGAAAATATGGTCTGTTTCAATGTTTAAATTATCAAAGAAATTTTTCTTTGCCATTAAGCCATTATAATTTTCATCATCAGCAGGAACATTACGTTCATCGCCAAAAAAGAAATAAACTTTTTCCCAATCAATTCTGTCTTTACAATCTGTCGATAAAATTCGGTACAGCTCTTTTGGCGAATTACCGCCAGTTAAAACAAAGTTGAAGCGATCATTATCCTCAATAGCCATTTCAGCAATTTTAATAACGTAATCGGCTAAATCCTGATTTAATTCTTCGAGCGTTTTATAAATAAGTAGATTCATGTTTATAAGATAACATCACTGAAAGGTAAGAAGCAATCTAACGACAGCCGCTATTTTACTAACGCTAAAAGATTGCTTCCTACTTTGCAATGGTGGGTGTTAAATATTATTCTTTATTCTTCAACGGCAAATTAAACCAATGGAAACCATCTCTTGCGATAAGTGCTTCGGCTTCTTCTGGTCCCCAGCTATCAGCAGGGTAATTAGGGAAATTAATTGATTTTTTGCTTTCCCAAGTATTTAAAATTGGCATTACCAATTCCCAAGCTGCTTCAACCTGATCGCCACGCATGAATAAAGTTTGGTCGCCCATCATAGCATCAAGCAATAAAGTCTCGTAAGCTTCAGGGGTATCACCTTCGTAAGTTCCTTTATAATCGAAAACCATATCAACAGGATTTAAAACCATATCTAAACCTGGTCTTTTCGCCTGTACCTGCATACGAATACTCATTTCTGGCTGAATACTAATAACCAAACGATTTTGTTGCCAGTTTTCGGTTACACCTGATGAAAATATTTGATGAGGAACATCTCTAAACTGAATGGTTATTAAAGATGAAGTTTGATTTAAACGTTTTCCTGTTCTTAAATAGAAAGGAATTCCTTGCCATCTCCAGTTATCGATATGGAATTTAACTGCTGCAAAAGTTTCAGTATTTGAATGATCATCAACACCTTTTTCCTGGCGATAGCCTGGTACTTCCTTACCTTCAACCCAACCTTTGCTATATTGACCACGAACCGTGTGGAAACGAATGTCTTCCGCAGAAAATGGGCGCATAGCTCTTAAAACTTCAACCTTGCGGTTTCTGATTTCATCAGCATCGAAGCTAATTGGTGCTTCCATTCCCACTAAACAAAGTAATTGTAGCAAGTGATTTTGAATCATATCTCTTAACGCACCAGCACCTTCGTAGTAACCACCACGATCTTGAACGCCCAATTGCTCAGTTACCGAAATTTGTACATGGTCGATATAAGCCCTGTTCCAAAGAGGTTCAAATAATGAGTTTGCAAAACGGAAAGCCATCATGTTCTGAACCGTTTCTTTACCTAAATAATGATCGATACGATAAATTTGTTTTTCCGTAAAAATTGTACTTAAAAGTTTATTTAACTCTTTGGCTGATTCTAAATCATGACCAAATGGTTTTTCGATAACGATACGGCTGTTATCTTCATCTTGTGTAAGTTTATATTTTTGCAAACACTCTGCAATTACAGGGAAGAAGTTCGGCGCCACGGCTAAATAGAAAATAACCTGGGTTTCTTTCCCGAATTCTTTTTGATATTTTTCTACAGCCGCTTTTAAGTTTTCAAAAGTTTTAGGCTGAGCAAAATCAGTAGGGCAATAATTCATTGTCTTACTAAAATCTTCCCATTTCTCTTTTTTAACTTTTCCAGTACGAGAAAATTCATTTACAGCATCCTCTAAAGCAGCTTTGTAGCTATCATCAGTAAATTCTGTTCTACCCGTGCCAATTACAGCAAATTTTTCGGGCATGTAGCCTTCTATAAATAAGTTGTATAATGCAGGAGCAAGTTTGCGTTTATTTAAATCGCCAGTACCACCAAATATTACAAATATTGTGGGGTGTAATGCGGTTTTTGATTTCATTTTGTTTTTTACGTGTTAATAATCGGTGTTATTTTACGATAATTTATTCCAATCGGCATGGAAAACGCCTGCTTTGTCGATACGTTCAAAAGTGTGTGCGCCAAAGAAATCTCTTTGTGCCTGAATTAAGTTTGAAGGCATTCGAGCAGTTGTAATGGTATCAAAGTAGGTTAGGGTAGAAGCAAATGCTGGAATCCCTAAGCCTGAACTAATACATGCAGAAACTGTTTTACGTGTTCCTTTTAAACTGCTTTTTATAATATTTTGAATACCTGAATCGCCAAATAAATGTTCGAGGCTATTGTTTTTTTCGTAAGCCTGATAAATATCTTCCAGGAATTTAGCTCTGATAATACAGCCACCACGCCAGATTTTAGCAATTTCCTGTAATTTTAAATCGTATTGATATTCTTTTGACGCTTGTACTAATAAATGCATACCTTGTGCGTAAGCACTGATCATCGAGAAGTAAAAAGCATCTTCTAATTCTTCAATTGTAACATCAATTTTGGTGTCTTTTTTACCAAAACCTTCTTCAAGTGAAACTCTTAATTGCTTGAATTTAGATAAATCGCGGTTCGAAACTGCTTCGTTAATAGTTGGAATAGGTAATTGCAGTTCCATTGAAACTTCCGAAGTCCATTTTCCTGTACCTTTAGAACGAGCTTCGTCTTTTATCATATCTAAAAGATCGTTTTGTGTTTCTGTGTCTTTGAAAAGAAAAATCTCAGCTGTGATCTCTAATAGGAAAGATTGGAGTTTGCCTTCATTCCACTTTTTAAATACTTTATAAATATCTTCGTTAGAATAGCCTAATCCATTTTTTAATATACCATAAACTTCTGCAATAAGCTCCATAATAGCATATTCGATACCATTGTGTACCATTTTAACAAAGTGACCAGAAGCACCTGGACCAATATAAGTTACGCAAGGATCGTTATTAACTTTTGCCGCAATAGCATCAAATACATCTTTTACTACATTATATGCTTGTTTATCGCCACCAGGCATCATACTTGGTCCGAAACGTGCACCTTCTTCGCCACCAGAAATACCCATGCCAAAGAAATGCAAGCCATCTTTTTCTAATTCATCAACTCTTCTGTTAGTATCTGTGAAGTGTGAGTTCCCACTATCAATAATAATATCGCCCTTACTTAAAAGAGGCTTTAATTCTGCAATAACGCTATCTACAATTGGTCCAGCTGGTACAAGTAAAACTAATGTCCTTGGTGTTGCCAGATGGTTAATAAAACTTTCAATGTTGTCAAAGCCCTCAAGATTATGTTTCTTGCCTTCGTCTTCAAGCTTAGCAATCATCTTTTGGTCTTTATCGTAACCAGTAACAGAGAATCCTTTATCGGCCATGTTTAATAAAAGGTTTCGGCCCATTGTGCCTAAACCAATCATCCCCAATTTATATTGCTTTGAATCGTTATTTGCCATTTTTTGTTATTTAATATATACCCAAAATTAGGGTTTACAAATTAATATTTTAGTGTACGGTGTTAAATGATTGTAATAAAAGCTAATGCTTTAAGCTGTTTTTTTAGGACTAACTGTTGTAATGTTGTTTCCGTCAGTTAGTTTCCAAAGTTTTGCGCCACCTTTAATTCCATCACGGTTGGTTACAACTTTAATATTGTCTTCCAATTTGAAATCGATTTGTTTCGAATTACCGCCACCAATATATAAAGTATCGTAGTTAAAAACAGTTTTATAAATTTCTATAACCTTTTTCAAACGTTTATTCCAACGTTCTGCTCCAATTTTTTCAAAAGCTTTATTGCCAATATAATCATCATAATCTTCTTCTTTGCTAATCGGAAAATGAGCCAGTTCCAGGTGCGGAAGTAATCCGCCATCGAAAAGCAAAGCTGTACCGAAACCAGTACCAACAGTGAATACAATTTCAAAGCCTTTACCTTCAACAACTCCTAAGCCTTGTTGATCTGCATCATTTACTAATCTTACAGGTTTGCCCAAAGCATCAGCAATGCGTTGAGCTAAATCTACATCAGCCCATTTATTTTTAGCAAGATTTGGCGCAGTTTTAACAATTCCGTTTTTTACATAACCTGGAAAACCAATTGAAATTCTATCATAAGTAGCAGGAATAGGTTTTACTAACTCTACAATTCCCGAAACAATATCCTTTGGTGTTGCACCATCGGGTGTTTTGCTCTTCATGTATTCTGATAGCATATTTCCGCTTTCATCTAAAAGAACTGTTTTTATACTTGTTCCGCCAATATCAATAGATAAAATATTGGTATTTGTAGCTTGTTTCTTTGTCGCCATAATTGTACTGTTTGTAGAATCCGAAGTTCTACAAATAATTTAAAACGACAAATATTAATTGATAAGAGTAGTAATATTGATGTAAATAATTAATGCTATTAAATCTATGTATTTGGTAGAATATATTTATGTTTGCAACGTTAATCTAAAAATGTGTTTTTATGAATGATGTAAACTATCTGGCTTTTGCGATACCTGCGTTTTTTCTTTTTGTTTATATAGAATACAAGTTGGCACAACAAAAGAACAAAGGTTCTGTATTTAAGTACGAAAGTTCGGTAGCTAATTTTAGCGTTGGTATTGCAGAGCGGTTGTTGAATTTATTTATTGCAGCAAGTTTTTATCAAGTTTACAATTGGATATACACGAGTTATGCACTTTTCGATATCCCAAATAAATGGTATGTGTGGTTGCTTTTACTTTTAGCTACCGATCTTGTTTGGTATTGGTACCATAGATTAGGACACGAAATTAATTTTTTATGGGCTGCTCACATTGTTCATCACCAAAGTGAGGAATTTAATTTATCAGCTGCTGCTAGAATTACAGCTATCCAGGCCGTATTTAGAAATGTGTTTTGGTGTGTTTTGCCATTAGTCGGTTTTCATCCAAATATGATTATTACAATTTTACTGGCCCATGGGGCGTACTCTTTTTTTACGCACACACAATTGATTGGTAAAATTAGCTGGCTCGAAAATGTTTTAATTACACCTTCTTTACATGGGATTCATCATGCATCTGATGAGAAATACCTGGATAAAAACTATGGCGACGTTTTTGTTTTTTGGGATAAGTTATTTGGAACTTTTCAAACAGAAGAAGAAGCACCAAAATACGGTTTAACCCATCCAATTAAAAGTTATAGCTTTTTGTGGCAACATTTTCATTATTACCTTGAAATTGGCGAGGCTTATAAAAGGGCAAACGGGTTTAAGGCAAAATGGAATGCCATTTTCGGCAGCCCCGCTTTAATGGATCAAAGTATTCGACCTATTTTAGAACGAAGATTTAGCCAACATAAAAAAAATAAATCTACCCCAATAAATTTTAAAGGTTATCTTAATGTTCAGCTTGTTTTAGTAGTTGCATTACTTTCTTTTTTAACACTTTACTTTAGTTCAATTAAGTTGATTAATCAGGTATCGATTTTGCTATTTATATTATTAACCTTAATTAATATTGGCGCATTACTCGAACAAAGAAAATGGATTTATTATTTAGAATACATTAGACTAATACTTGTGTCTGTTTGTGTTTTTAATTTTTTCGGCCACGTAGCCTTAAGTTTGTTCCCCGCGATAATTTTAATTCTATTAGAAAGAGTTTACGCAATAAGTAAATTATATAATAAATACGTTTTCAATCCTAACTAAATTAATACTTAGGTAATCTAAAAGCTAAACTAATTTAACTTTAGCATAATATTGCCGTGTTACTTTAGCGCACAAATGAAGGGTGCATATTTAGCTAAAAGTGATGAAGATTTAGTGGCTTTGTTAAAACAACAAGATGGGGCTGCGCTTGAAATGATTTTTAATCGTTATTACTCGCCTCTTTGTAAGTTTACATCTATTTACTTAAAAGATTATAATAAGGCTGAGGAGTTGATTGCAGACTTGTTTATTAAATTATGGGATAAACGCTTATCACTAGAAGTGAAGTCTATTAAAAAATATTTATTTGTATCCGCAAGAAATGCTGCATTAAATGAAATTCAGCGAGCAAAATTAACCACCTCAAGCTTAAGTGATCACGACGAAAGTTTGTTGCTTTTAGACGGACATTTAAATCCACACGAATTGCTAAGCAGTCGTGAATCTTACAAAGAGATTATCGATTTAATTCACAAATTACCTGAAAGGCAAAGAGAAGTTCTATTAATGAGTAGGGTTGATCTTCTGGAAAAAACAAATATCTCAGAAATTTTAGGTATTACGGTTAGAACAGTAGAAACTTTGCTTTATCAAGCAGTTAAAAATCTACGTACTCTTATTTCTAGTAGAGATAATCGATCGAAAATCTAAATTTCTTTTTTGTTTAGCCGTTAATATTTTCTTAATAATAACTTAACTTTTTGCGCTACGTAGAGATGTGGTGTAATACTGTCTTAGCATCAGAACAGTATTACTAAATGGAGCAACATTATTATACATTAATAGAAAACTACATTAATAAGGACATCAGCAATGAAGATCTTAACGATTTAATGACTTGGGTAGATATTAGCGATGAAAACCAACATACTTTTAGGGAAGTGCTAAAAACCTATGAAGCAGCTGATCATTTTTTTAAAAATACACAACAACAGCAAAAGAGCTGGACAACTATCCAGCAACATATTTCAAAAAATCAAAACGAAACCATTTTTCCCGAGAAAAAAACGATTAAGCTGTTTTGGCTTAAAATAGTTGCTGCAATAGTTATAATTTCTTCAATCTCTTTATTATATATCAATTTTCAAAAGCGTGATTTAAATGAAGAAATTGTTTACAACGAAATTTATAATCCTAAAGGCCAAAAACGATTGGTAACCATGCCAGATGGTTCAAATATTTACCTTAATGGCGATAGCAAAATTAAATACGCACAAAATTTCGATACAAAAAAGAGAATAGTTTATTTAGAAGGTGAGGCTTTTTTTGATGTTCAGCACCGCAAAAATCAACCGTTTATCGTTTATACAGGTAAAGTTAGCACCACAGTTCTGGGTACTTCATTTAATATAAATTCATACAAATCTTCTAAAAATTTATCGATTACCGTACAAACAGGTAAAGTTGGGGTAGTTGTTAAAAATGGGAAGGAAAAGCATGTTCAATTTTTATATCCTAATGAACAATTAAACATTTCTACTGATGATTTGGTGATGACCAAGAAAAATGTTGATGCGACTGAGATAGATTCCTGGAGAGTGTACAAAATGGTTTTTTATGATAAGCCACTTTCAGAAATAATTCAAATGATTGAAAGAGAATACGATGTAGATATTGTGCTTGAAAGAGCATCGCTAAAAGATATTAAGCTAACTGCAAAGTTTGATAAATCTTCGGTTAGGCAAATTCTTGATGTAGTTACTCAGTTATCGAACTCGAAATATAAAATTTATGAAAAAAAAGTAATCATTTATTAAAGAAACTTAAAAAAGTAGATATGAAGTAAAACTAACTAATTAAAAGGCTCGAAATGCTGGACACATTTCAAGCCTACAAAACCTGTTAAACTTATTTAAAAAGACAAAGTAAAACTTAGTAAAGATATGAAAAATAATACGCGGTGGATAAGGAATATCCATCAGTACTCCTTAAAACTTTTGGTCTTAATAGCCATAATAATATTGCAATTGCAAAATGTAAATGCACAAGCTGATAAGAAGATTCTGTTCGAAGCAAACGGAATAACTTTAATAAAAGCTTTCAACGAATTAGAAAAACTTAGCGGAAACACAATCAATTATAACAATACACAGCTTAACGATCAAAAAAAAGTATATGTGTCTAGGAGTTTGCGTACAGTTAACGAAGTTCTGACATTATTGTTAAAAGACTTGCCGTTTAGCTTTAAGGCCAGCGGTAATGGAAGCTTTTTAATTGTAGCGAAAAATACAGCAACGGGTATTTTAAGTGGTAAGGTTTTAGACGAGAACAATCAAACTTTACCTGCAGTTACAGTAAAAGTGCTGGAATTGAATAGAACTACGCAAACGGATAATGATGGTAATTTTTCATTAGTTGTTGCTCCAGGAATTTATACCGTTGAAGCGAGTTATATTGCTTATGAAAGATCGAAGGTTCAAAGTGTAAAAGTAAATAATGGTATAACAACTAAGTTGAATTTTCAACTTAAACCTCTAGATAATTCATTGAATGAAGTTGTTGTTACTGCTTTAGGTATAAAACGTGAAGAAAAGGCTTTAGGTTATGCAGTAACGCAGGTAGATAGTAGCGCTTTTACAAATGCAGTTGCCAGTAACTGGACAGATGCATTATCTGGTAAAGTAGCGGGATTAAATCTTGTTCGTAATGGTGGGCCTGCAGCTTCGAACAAAATTATATTACGTGGTGAGAATAATTTAACAGGCGATAATGAAGCCCTGATTGTAATTGATGGAGTTGTAGCAAGTAGTTCTGCACGTCGTACAGCTGCTTCATCTGGTGGTGTTTATGGTACTTCTGGTGATATTATGCCTCCCGATTTTGGTTCAGCCTTGAACGATTTAAATCCAGATGATATTGAGAACGTTACGGTACTAAAAGGCCCAGGTGCTGCTGCACTTTATGGTCAGCGTGGTGCAAACGGTGCCATTATTATTACGACAAAATCTGGAAGTAAAAACAGTAAAAAACTTAATATTACTTTTACTTCTAACAGTACTTGGGAACAAGTAAGTAGAAGTCCTGATATTCAAAATCAGTACGGACAAGGGCAATTCGGTGTTTCCTATTTTTCTTACGGTGCTACAGAAGATGGCGCAAGTACAAATGCAACCAGCGCAAGTTGGGGGGCACCTTTTAATCAAGGTACAAGCTTTTATCAATATGATCCGATAACCAAAACAAGAGGAACATCAAGAGCACCTTGGGTAGCTTATCAAAATCCTATTGATGCATTTTTTAAAACAGGTTTCGAATCATCAAACTCAGTTAGTTTAGATGGAACATATAAAAAAGTTGGAATGCGTTTTTCGGCTAGCCATGGAGATAATTCGTGGATTGTACCAAATACAGGCTTAGAACGTACTTCTGCATCTTTTTCGGCAAATGCCGAGGTAACTAAAAAATTAAATATAAATTTTAAAGCTGCGTATAATAACAGGCATAGCGATAATTTACCAGCTACAGGTTACGGAAATCAATCGTTAATGTATTGGTTTATGTTTGCACAACCCAACGTAAATACAGATTGGTATCGCGATTATTGGGCAGCAGGAAAAGAAGGCGTTCAGTTTGTAAACATTACAACTACAAACCCCGAAAGTCCTTATGCAATTTCTGAGCAGTATTTAAATAAGCAACGTAGAAACGGTGTTTTAAGTAACATACAGGCAAATTATAAATTTACGGATGAACTAAGTTTACTTGTTCGTGGTTCGATTGATTACAACCATGATATTCGTGAAACACAACGCCCATGGGATGCAGCGGGTAATAAATTTGCACAAGGTTCTTACCGAGTTCAAGATATTAACTCATACGAAGTTAATGCTGATTTCTTATTAAAATACTATAAAAAAATTACCGAATCTTTAAGAATGAATGCGAATGTTGGTGGTAGTCAAATGCGTAATCAATACAATAAATCAGAACTTCGTGCTGATGGTTTAGTTATTCCTGGCGATTATAGATTGACCAATAATGCCAGTCCTTTAGTTTCGGTACCAGATACAGCCCGTTACAGAATTAATAGCTTTTACGCAGCGATCTCATTCAGTTTTAAAAATTATTTGTATCTAGATTTAACAGGCCGTCAGGATTGGAGCAGTACATTGGCTACACCCTTTAGGACAGATAATGTTGGCTTTTTCTACCCTTCGGCAAGTGTATCTTTTATTCCATCGGATTTATGGAAAATGCCCGAACAAATTAGTTTCTTCAAATTAAGGGCTTCAATTTCTCAGGTTGGTAGTGGGGGTACAACACCTTATCGCACTGCATATAATTACAGTCTTGCTTCAAATGGTATTTATCCAGATAGCGCAATGACTAATCCGAATGTACTGCCAAATCCGAATTTAAAACCGCTTAAAACCACAACTATTGAAGTTGGTACAGAGTTGCGTTTATTTAAGAATCGTTTAAATTTTGATTTCGCAGCCTATATGGGAAATACGAAAAATCAAATTCTTAACCGTATTGTAGATCGAGCAACGGGTTATAATGTAGCTGTATTTAATGTGGGTAAAGTAGAGAATAAAGGTATCGAGCTAGCTGTTAACGGAACACCAATACAAGCTGGTAAGTTTAAATGGGAGCTTACAGGAACATTTAGCGCAAACCGAAATAAAATTACTGAACTGGCCGATAGTTCTGTTGTATTGAGAACAGGCGCCTTAGGTGGCGGACAAATTGTGGCTAATGTTGGCGGCAGCATGGGTGATCTGTATGGAAATGGCTATTTGCGTTCGCCTGATGGACAAATTGTTTATGATGCAACTACAGGTAATGCAAAAACGGGAACAGGTTTAGTTTATTTAGGTAACACAATGCCAAAATTCAGATTTAGTTTTGGCTCAACACTTACTTATGGTCGTTTCAGTGTAAATGGATTATTCGATGCGCAACTGGGAGCCGTAGCGCATTCGTTAACCTTTTCAAGAATGGCTGCTTTGGGCAAGCTTAATCTTACTTTGCCAGGACGATATAATGGCGTTATCGGTGATGGAGTAATTCAAAACATAAATGGTACTTATCGCCCTAATGATGTTGTCGCAACTAATCTAGAGAGCTTCTACACTTCACTTTATGGTTCAGACCAAGCGGAGGGAAGCGTTTTCAGAACAGATTATTTAAAGTTCAGAGAAGCGAATGTAACTTTTGCTTTCGGACCAGCATTTCTGAAAAGAATTGGCTTTACCAAATTAACTATCGGCGCTTATGGTCGTAATTTATTTATCTGGTCGCCTTGGCCAGCATTCGATCCTGAGTTTGGAACTTTATCAGGAACTGATATTGTTCAAGGTTTTGAAACTGGTCAATTGCCATCAACGAGAACTTATGGCGTGCGTTTAGTTGTGGGCTTATAAAAGAAATAATATGAAAACGATTAATAAAATAACCAATTATATATTATTAGGAATTGTTAGCTTATCTGCTTTCTCCTGTAAAAAAGATTTTAACGAGGTAAATACCGATCCAATCGGTAAATCATCAGTTAGCGCAAGCCAACTTTTAGCACCAGCTTTGGTAAATGTTTTATCTGCCAATATGGTGCGCAATCGTAACTTCAATAACGAGTTAATGCAGGTTACTGTAGATATAAGCGATGCTGAAGGTAAAGTGTTCAGGTACGATGTTAGACGTAACTGGGCAGATTATACCTGGAATATCTGGTATCCAGAATTAACCAATTTACGCGACATCTACACAATCGCCAGTAAGCCTGAATCTTTAAATTCATCTTATAAAGGCATATCATTAATTACCCAGGCCTGGGTTTTTCAGTTATTAACAGATGTTTATGGTGATGTTCCTTATTCGCAGGCTAACCAAGGGAAAGCAGGTAATTACGAACCTGTTTTTGACAAGCAAAAAGATATCTATCTGGATTTGTTTACAAAATTGGAAGAAGCAAATAAATTATTAACTGAAGGCACATCGATAGTGGCAAGCAGTGATCCTATTTACCAGGGCGATGTAAGTAAGTGGCGTAGATTGGGTAACTCTTTGTATTTGCGTTTGTTACTTCGTGTATCTAGCAAAGCTGATGTTAGTGCTCAGGTAATTGCTAAAATAAAAGAAATTGCTGATGGTAATAAGGCTAATTATCCTATTATGGAAAACAATAGCCATACCGCAAAAATATTATGGAACGGAACAAATAGTAGTACTTCTGTTTACTCATCTCCATTTATGATAAATGTTAGGGCTGTGGATTTTAGAACACCTGCAATAACAGATTTTTTTATTAGCAGTTTAGGTTTTTGGAAAGATCCACGTATAGATGGGGCATTTGGTGTAAATGGCGTTAATAGATTTGGTATTGCTGCAGGTCCTGGAGGATTAATTGGCGTTCCTAGCGGATATGATACGGGTACATCAGCAATAAAACAATCTTACTTTTATTCTGATGCAACTACCAACAATCCAACCACTTTGCAAACCGACCGTTATACGGGAATAGTTATGAATTGTGCTGAAGTAGATTTTATTTTAGCCGAAGCTGCAGCTAAAGGTTGGATAACAGGTACAGGAGAATCGTACTACAGAAAAGGTATTGCAGATGCAATCAACTATTGGTTGCCCACAATTTTTACCACAGCATCAGATCCAGCACTAGAGGCTTACATAAACAACGCTGATATTGGCTGGAATAACAATCTTCCTTTGGATAATTCTGCAAATAATTCGGTTAGTAAAATGCAGCTTATTCACTTGCAGAAATATTATGCCATGTTTTTAGTCGATTTTCAGCAATGGTTCGAATATCGTAGAACAGGTCACCCGTTTATTCCGAAAGGAACTGGACTGGCAAACGGTGGCAAAATGCCCGCAAGATTAAATTATCCATTAGTTACTCAATCAACCAATCCAACAAGTTATAAAAATGCAGTTGCTTCGCAAGGTGCAGATGATATTAACACACTTGTTTGGTGGCAAAAACCTTAATCATATCAAAAAAATAATATGAAAAAGATAATATTTTATATCGTTGCCATAGTTGTAATCTGTGGTACCTGGATGGGATGTAAACGTGATAGCGATTATATTGGCATTACAGTTAGTCCATATATTTCAAATTTCGATTTGCGTAAACTTTTTAAAGGATCTGATTTACTGCTAAGCGATGAAAACTTAGGTGGTGCAAATTTTATTAAGGGAATCGTTGTATCAAATCAAGCAGGGGGTAATATTCCAACAGGTTTACTTCTTGTACAAAATAGTCGTATTGCGGGTAATGGTATCGATTCGCTAAGAGGTATTGCTTTCAATGTAGGTACCGAGGCCGCAAAATATATTCCTGGTGATTCTGTTCATGTAAGAATTACAGGATCTACACTTAAAAGAGTTAATGGAACTTTACAAATTGAAGGTGTTACAGCAGCAGGTATCGAGAAAAAGGCGGCTGGACGATCAATAATTTTAAGAGCTGTAAATACAGGAATGTTAACGAGCAGACCAGGTTTTTATGAGAGCACGTTAATCACGATTAGTAAGGGTAAGATGTCTCCAGAACCTCTTTCGGGTGATACTTATTCTGGTAACAAAACAATAAATGATGGTTTTGGAACTGGAATTATTCATACAGAAGTTTCCTCTAGCTTTGCAAAGCAGGAGGCTACACCATTTGCAGATTACACAGGAGTTGTATTTCAAACGGCAACGGGTGTTCAGCTTTGGCCAAGAACAGCAACTGATATTTTTGCGTTGCCAGAGATTAAGCCATCCGCATTAATCATTACTGGTTATTTAACCGATCCAACAGGTTCTGATGCAAATAATGAATATATTCAGTTTAAAGCAACAAGAGATATCGATTTTGCTGCAACTCCTTTCTCTATTGTTACGAGTAATAATGCAGGTATTTTAGTTGCACCTGCAACAGGCTGGGCAATGGGTGGTGTAAGAACTTACAAGTTTACAATTAAGACTGGTACTGTTAAAAAAGGTCAGTTTTGCTACGTTGGCGGAAACAAAGTAATTTGGGGAAGTGGTTCAACAGATATCAGTTCTGGAGTTTGGATTGCGAGTAAACAATACTCTACTTTAGATGGTGATGATTTTGGAACTGCAACAGCAAATTTATTGGCTAACAGCGGTAACGTTGCTGGGGTAGCTGTGTTTGAAGGACTTACGGTAACGGGAAATTCCATTCCTTTAGATGTAATTATGTATGGTGGTAATGGTGCAATATATGCTGCTGGTCCGCCAGAGGCAGGCTATAGAATTACAAATACTGATAAATATAGTACTATTCAAAATAGAAAAACTGTAGCGTTTTATGGCGCAGGTACAAATACGAATAAATTCGGTTTCCCTACAACAAGTAATTTTACCATGTTAGGGGGTGTTTATAATGCTTCGACAGGTATTTGGAGTACAGGTAGAACAGCAACCAATATCGAATTAACAACCACATCGCCATTATCAATAATAGAGCAAACAACAGGTTTCACTACAATTACAAACTAATATATTAACTCAAACAAACCATCAATTAAACGATGGTTTGTTTATTTTAACTAAAAAACATCAAATGAACAGAAGATCATTTATACAGAAATCAAGTTTATTAACCTCTGCATTATTCATTAGTTTAAAATCATTTCCATCATCTTTATTTTCTGTTGATGGGTTGGTAAGTGGAGTCGTAACCAGCAAAGGAAAAGCAGTTGCAGGTGTAGTCATTTCTGATGGCTATAATGTTATTCAAACAGATAAAAATGGTAAGTACGAAATTAAACTACACGAGCTTGCCCGTTTTGTGTGGATTAGTACACCATCAGGATACGAATTTAAATCAGAAAGTAATATAGCACGTCATTATTATAAACCAGATACTGCTGGTAAATTAAATTTTGATCTTAAGCCATTAAAACAAAAAGACGATAAGCATAATTTTATCATTTGGGCTGATCCGCAAGTAAAAAATAAAAAGGATGTTGAGCAGATGATGGAAACTTCTGTGCCAGATACCATCAAAATCATTAAATCTATGGATCCGAAAATTCCAGTTCATGGCATTACGGTGGGAGATATTGTTTGGGATAATCATGAGCTATTTGTTGATTACAATGCAGCTGTAACTAAAATGGGGATTCCATTTTTTCAGGCATTAGGAAATCACGATATGGATTATAGAATGGGTGGCGATGAAACATCTGACAAAACTTTTCAAGAACATTATGGGCCAACTTATTATTCATTTAACAGGGGAAAAGCTCACTATGTGGTTTTAGATGATGTTCGTTACTTGGGTACAGAAAGAAATTACGATGGATATATCAGTCAGCAGCAATTAGATTGGTTGGCAAAAGATTTGAAATTTGTTTCGAAAGATGCTTTATTGATTATCAATCTGCATATTCCAGTTCATAATGCGGTAAAAAATAATGCCGATTTTTACGCTGTTTTACAGGGTTTTACCAATGTACACATTATGTCTGGCCATACGCATTACAACAGAAATGTAATTACCGATAACATTTTCGAGCATAATCATGGTGCGGTTTGTGGGGCATGGTGGACTGGCCCAATTTGCGAAGATGGGACACCAAGAGGTTATGGCGTTTACGAGGTGAACGGGACTGAATTAAAATGGTTTTATCAACCTACAGGTTTAGATAAAAAAGAGCAAATTCATATTTATGTAGATGATTTAACTAACCAAAAGCGTTTAATTGCCAATGTTTGGAACTGGGATCCAAAGTGGAAAGTAGAATATTTTCTTGATGGAAAATCAATGGGGCTTTTAGAACAGCAAAAAGGTTACGATCCCTTATCAGTAAGTTTATATAAGGGTGATACCTTGCCGAAAGGAAGAACGTTTCCTGAGCCAAGTAAAACCGATCATTTATTTGTAGCGCATTTTGAACCTTCAGTAAAAGTAGTTAAAGTGGTTGCAACAGATAGATTTGGCGAAAAATACGAGGCAAACTTTAAAGCTTAATATATCTAAAGAAAAGAAAATTATGAAAATTTCGAAATCCTTATTACTTATTGTTTTCGGGGCAATTACGGTACAGGTAAACGCACAAGAGGCAAAATTTCCTGCTTTTAGTGCCGAAGCACATCGTGGCGGCCGTGGTTTGTGGCCCGAAAATACAATTGTGGCTATGCAAAACGTATTGAAAATTGACGGCATTACAACACTGGAAATGGATACGCATATTACAAAGGATGGTAAAGTTGTGGTTACCCATGATGATTATTTAAGCCCTGGTTTTATGCGTACACCTGATGGGCAAGATATTCCCGACGCTGATGCGAAGAAATATCCAGTTTTTGGGATGAACTATAGCGATTTAAAGCAATACGATTTAGGCTCGAAAGCATTGGTTGGCTTTCCTGAACAACAAAAAATTAAATCGCAAATTCCTTTATTGGAAGATTTGATTGATGCGGTACAAAAGGACATCAAAACTAATAAAAGGAAGCAGGTTTTTTATAATATTGAAACAAAATGCAGTGTAGCTGGAGATGGAATTACAAACCCAGAACCTGCCGTTTTTGTGAAATTATTGATGGATGTTATTCAGAAAAAGGGAATTGCGCCTTATGTTGTTATTCAATCTTTCGATAAACGAACCATTCAGCTTATTCACGAAAAATATCCAAATGTTAGAACATCATTTTTGGTGGCTAATAAAAAAACTTACGAAGAAAATATTGCAGATTTAGGTTACAAACCATTTATTTTAAGTCCAGTTTGGCAAATGGTAAACGAAGATTTAGTTAAGAAAGCACACGCAGATGGAGTAAAAGTTATTCCTTGGACGGCCAACAAAGCTGAAGATATAGCTGCATTGAAAGCTCTAGGTGTTGATGGAATTATTTCAGATTATCCAAATATCTTGGTTCAATCCAAATAATTTAAGAAATTGCACTATTCCTAATCAATTTAATCGATATGAAATCTTTCTTTTACAAATCGTTACTGGCAGTTTCTTTATTTATTGTACAAAGCTCTAATTATGCAACAGCTCAGGTTGTTAAATGGGATAGCACTTATCGCCCAGGAAAATATGCAGAACAGGTAACTAAATTTAAAGAAGAACCCAAATCGAAGAAAGATTTCATATTCTTAGGTAATAGTATAACTGCTGGCACTGATTGGGCTATGCTTTTAAATCTTCCTCAGGCAAAAAATCGTGGTATTTCGGGCGATATTACTTTTGGTATTTTAGAAAGATTGCAAGAAGTTATCGATAGAAAGCCCGCTAAAGTTTTTATTTTGATTGGCATAAATGATATATCGAGAAAGATTCCTGATAGTGTGATTCTGCATAATTATAAAACAATGATTCAGCGAATCAGAAAAGAATCGAAAAAAACGCATATTTATTTCAGCACACTTTTGCCTGTAAATAGTTCTTTTGAAAAGTTTAAGAATCATTACGGTAAGGATAATCACATTCTTTGGTTAAATGATGAGATCAGAAAACTCGAAGCAAAAAATGTAACAATTGTGGATTTATATCCTGTTTTTGTAGATGATAATAAAAGATTGAGAGCCGAGTTGACTAAAGATGGCTTGCATCTTGTTCCAGAAGGTTACAAAGTTTGGGCTGAATATCTTAATGCAAACGACTATTTAAGATAGTATAATATAAACTTCAATCGAAAAAAATTAGGAGGGAAGGCCAGCTAAAATTTTAATCCCTAAGAAACAAAAAAAGCGTTCTACTAAGTAGAACGCTTTTAAATATTTCAAATAATTTCTTTAAAGATTAACCTTGAGCTGGTGGATTTGAAACTACAGGCGCTTTATCTCTTTTCCCTTTTCCCATACCTCTTCTCATTTTTCCTGCTTTTTCTTTAGCTTCAGATCTAAAAGCTTCTAGTTTTGTTTTTTGATCTGCATTTAAAACGCCTTCAAGATCTGCTTTGCTTTTATCCATATCTGCTTTTCTTTCTTTCATTTTCCCCTTCATTGCAGATTTGTCTTCGCTGCGGTAAGCATCTACCTTTTTAGCTCTATCCAATTCTATTGCATAAACCTTTTTCTTTTGATCGGCGGTTAAGCTTAGTTTTTTATCCATCATCCCTGTTGCTTTTTCTGCTCTTTGTTCTGCAGTTAACTTAGGCATTTCTCTTCTTACTCTTCTAGTCGAATCTTGAGCAAACACTGCAGTAAAACCCATTACTGCAACGGCTATTGTTAAAATCAATTTTTTCATGTGTATTAGTTATTTATGTGTGTTTTAACTAATAGATAGTAAAAATGTCTTTCGGTTTAATTTGTACTTGTTAAAATATGTTAATTCTTGTTAAGTTGCGAAATTGATTTTTGCATTTGAGCCATCATTTGAGTTAAGGTTTCCATCGTTGGGTCTGGTGCAGGTTCTGGCAACGAAGTAGATATATATGCCTTTGCTCTCCAAATTTCAAGAATATCATCGGCGGCAATTGTGTAAGCATCATAAACTTTGTTATCCGAAACTAATTTTAACTCTTTATTTTCTCTGAACCGATTGCCTGCACGTTTGTAAACTACACCTTCATTTTTACTAATAATGATATAAGTTTCACCAGTTTTAACCTCATTCCAGTTATCTAAGTATTCACCAATAATTACACTTCCAGGTTGAACAGGTAACATACTATCACCCATAATTTCGAAAGCACGAAAAGTTCCCTGACGAAGTGCAGCAATTGGCAGCTGGAACTTTGGAAGATCACTTATATACTGAGGATCAGAAAAGCCGTTCAAATAACCAGCACTTGCCTTAACTGGAACCAGCTCGATATTTTCCCTGTCGTTCGCATCAACCGAAATACTGAGTACTCTTAAATTAGAACCCTGGCTTTTCGGTTTTGGCTTCCAGCTATCAGAAATTTTTTCATTGATGAATTCATCGATGGTTAACTCAAAATATTCAGCTATTTTTTTTAGTAATTCATATTTTGGTTCAGCCCTGTCTTCTTCATAGGCACCTATAAGTGATCTTTTAATTTCCATAATATCAGCGAATCCCTGCTGTGTATGGCCTTTTTTCTTCCTTAGGTACTTTAAATTATTTGAAATATTCGACATAAAAATAAATTTTAAAATAAATTTGGAATTACTAAAATAGTTAGTAATTTTATGCTCATAAAGTTAGTAATATTATTTTGATTTGCAAGAGGGTATACTAAATAGTTTAGTTTTAATTTTTAAACACGTTATTATGAAAAAGTTCGTTTACATCGTTACCGACAGAAATCGCACCAGTATGCATGTTGGCATGAGTTCTGATTTGATTAAAACATTAGATTTTTACAAGCAGATGCCCAACTTATTTTTTGATAACGGACAGCAATTAACCCGCCTTGTATATTTCGAAGAATTTAAAACCGAGGCTCAGGCTTTGTCTCGTTTTAAATTGATCAGTAGATTTACCCGTATGCAAAAAGAACGTTTAGTAAGATCTTGTAATCCCGATTGGATTGATTTAACTATTGGCCTTGATTTTGAAAATATTCTTATGCATAGAAATATTACCAATCAGGTAAAGCTTTCTTTCAATAGCTTATCTTAAACAACTAATGAGTTTCGATAATTGAGTTAATGAATAACCAGATTCTTCAAGTAAATTGTTTTCTTTTGAAGATTCTAGATATTCACTAATTCAAAAATTATTTTCTACCAACCTGGTGCGAAGGTTAATCCGAAAACACCAGTTTTAACATCTTTACGTTGGAAAGGTATAGCATAATAGGGCTCCAAAACAAAATAGCCAAATACATTTACTCTTAAAGATATACCAACACTCATTACAGGTATTCTTTCATTAGTATCTTCATATGAACCTACAACATTTCCGCTTGAGTCTAGGATAGGTGTTGTTGTGTAGGTTGGCTCACTTTTAAAAGCAACTTTTGTATTATTTGTCCAGGCAACACCCGCATCAAAGAATAAGTTTAAATCTGTAAATAAGAATTTAGATGGTATAGCAGTTAATTTTTTCGGTCCAGTAAAAGGTAAACGAACTTCAAAATTGAAAACAGCTAATTTACTTCCGCTTAGTTGATTTATGTCAAAGCTGTTACCCAAAGTAGAGGTATTATTTTTATAAATTGAATTGGCTTCATATCCTCTTATTAAGTAGGGGTAACCTAAATACATTGGATAAAGCCTATCAGCATCATTACCAATACGGAACATATTGTATGATCTTGCTGCTATAGTTATTGGTTTTAACCTCCAATATTTACGTAAATCGGCAGTAACACCACTAAATTTATAAGTTCCGAAATATAATTCGCCACCAACTCGGTATCTAAAACCATCGAGTGGACTTGTTAAACCAAAGATTGAGTTATCACCAACAAAAGATGCGTTTAATTGATACAAAGTGAATGAGTTAAATGGTACGCCATAATCTATGCTGGCTTGCTCGTTTGAAACTTTGCTTCTATCAGAGCCTACATAATATCCATCAGTACTGTAATAATTGCTATAACGATCTACACGGTATGTGTAACGAGAAAAGGCACCACCTAATTCGAATCTGTGTAGTTTACTAAATGGATAAGAACCAAATAATTGTACCTGATCTTCAAACGTTCTAATAATATCTGTACGGTAATTTATAACATCTGTAGTCGTGTTGTTTGCGCCAGGAAGTTTTTCAAAACCATAAGAACTGAAGCCTGAAACGTAAGGTATGTGAGATACAGCAGCACCCCAATTTATTCTGCTTTTTTGGTTGATATAACCAACTAATCCACCGAAATCATAAATCTCTCCATTAACAGATAAGTTCGCTACAATTTGATTGGTTCCTAAAATATCGCTAAACATTCCAATAATACCACCTTGAGCACCCGTTCCAAATCTGCTTGTTGAAACACCAATTCCACTATTTGCCAAATAATCTAATTTGAATTTAGGTTTATAAGGAACCGTTTTCATAGAATCGGCTACTATTTTTTCAAATCTATCGAAGTTTGTTAGATTAGAATTAATAATGTTTACACCAATATTCTCCATCGGCGGTAATATGGCGGCGTCAAAATTCTCTTCGTTGTTATTTATTCTTTTCGGTTTGAAGCTACTTAAATTGGCGTTATAAAGCGTATAACGTTGGTAACGATAGTAGCTGTAAACAATATCATTAGTTTTTGATATAGAAATGGCTGGAGAAAATTCGGTTATACCACTAATTCCAGTAAAATAATCTGTTAATTGATCTACTGCATTATCGTCGAAACTGTATTTATATAAATTTCTAAAACCATCTCTATTGGATAAAAAATAAACACTTTTACTATCTGACGAGAATTGAGCATTTAGATTATTGGCACCTGGAAAAACATCAATGTTGCTAAGAGTTTTGGTAGAAATATCGAAAATGGCCAGGTTAATTGGATGCACAGCTGCAATATTGTTATTCTGAATTGCACCTCTATCTGAAGAGAAAACTATTTTTTTGCCATCAGGCGAATAGTTTGGAGCATAATCTGAATAAACATCGTTTGTAATTTGTGTAACCTGTTTAGTGTCTAAATTATAAGAAAAAATATCACTTTGACCTTCAACCATACCCGAAAATGCAATGTCTTTTCCATTTGGCGACCAGGTTAAGTTACCAAATTGTGAAACATCGCCCATTGCATTTTGAGATACTGTAGAGCCATTATCTACATTAATGATCATCATTTGGTTTTTACCCTTACTGAAAATACTAAATGCAAATTGTTTGCTATCGGGCGACCAGGCTCCAGCCGATTCTATAAAATTAAAATCATCAATATGGCCATTAGAAATTTGACTGGTAAGTTTTCTTAAAATTTTACCCGTTTTGGCATCTGCCAGGAATAAATCAATTCCAAACAAATCTTTTTCAGATAAGAATGCAACATATTTTCCATCAGGACTAAGGGCAGGAGCAACGTTCATATTTCCTGCATTTTTATTATCTATAATTTTACTCCCCGTAATTTTTATTTGCGAACTATCGGCTTTTAGCATCGGCTTATAGTGTGCATCGATGGCGTTTTTCCATAAGCCAGATAGTGTTTTATCATCATAGCCAAAAGTATACCTTATGGCGTTTTCGTAACCGTATTTAGCCGTGTTCTTAAATAGTGGAACAATTGTAGTATCGCCATATTGAGAGCCAATGTATGTCCAAAAAGCTTGCCCGTAACGATAAGGAAAGTATTTATTTGAATTGGTTAAATCTTTTAAAGATGGAATATCTCTATTAAGCATTGCATCACGCATCCACATTGAGGTAAATGCATCACGTTTTCCAATAGATAGATATTCGGCCATACCTTCAACCATCCATAAAGGTGTTTGGCCAACATTTTCTAAGCTAATAGAATCTTTTTCGAGTAAGATATGGTATTGAAATGCGTGAACTAGCTCATGACCAAGCACATGCCTTGTTTGGCTATTTAATTCCATTACAGGCATTATTACCCTGTTTTTTAATGCTTCAGTAACACCGCCTGTACCTACACCAATTTCGCCATTAAGTGCTGTAGTTTGTTGAAAATCAGGATGATTGTTATAAAGAATAATTGGGTTTTTCTTCATGAACGTATCCCTGAAAACTTCTTGATGCATTTTGTACCAGGTTTCTGCATCTTGAGAAAATTTCTTTAGTAAACTTTCATTTTTCAAATAATAGTAAATTTCGAAATGTGGTGTTTGTAACACTTTAAAATCCAGGTTTTTGTATCTAACCTTGTTTTGGCCAAAGAATTGCGCCTGTACAGAAAAAGAAAGTATGGTTAAAAGCAAAGCAGGTATAAATTGCTTTAAGGTTGTAGAGCTTATTTTCATACAGTTGGTTTAGTGGTATGCAGTATAATTACGAAACGAAATGATAAGATATTCGGAAATAAAAATAGCAATTGTTTAAATTACTATTTTTATTTTAACACTTTTTAAGATAATGAATGCGCATTAGTTATTGCCATTTTTCTTTTTCTCGCGTTCTTCCTGTCTTTGTTTTCTTTTTAATTCGCGTTCTTCCTTTTTAGTTAACGGAACAACAGCAGCAGGTTGAATAGGTGTAGGTTCGGGCTTTTTCTCTTCTTTTTTAACTTCAGGTTCTGTTGTAGCAGGAACCGCAGTTTCAGGGTTTTCAGGTTCTGCAACAGTTGTAGAATCTACTGTAACACTATCTGTAGAGGTTGTATCCTGTACAATACGAGGACTAGGGCAGTTAATTGTTCTTGTAATATCAACAGTTGCTTTTGGAAATGGTCCGTAAGTGTAGCCAGATGTAGGGTCATGATAAACCTTTTCCATAAACTTCGCAAAAATTGGTAATGCAGTTCTCGAGCCTTCTCCTTGTTCTCCGTTTTTAAAGTGAGCAGTACGCTCATCACAACCAACCCAAACACCAGTTACCAAATCTTTGGTAATTCCCATATACCAGGCATCTACATAATCTGATGAAGTTCCTGTTTTTCCGCCAATTTGATTATTCTTTTTCCATAAATCCCATTCCCATAAAGCCTGAGAGGTACCGCCAGGTTCTTCCATACCACCGCGGAACATATATAACATTAACCAGGCAATTTCCTCCGTTAAAACTCTTTTAGTTTTTGGCTTAAAATCATCAATTAAATTATTATCCTGATCGGTAATTTTTTCGACTAAAATAGGATCTGTTTTTACGCCCTTATTTAAAAAAGTACCGTACGCTTTTACCATTTCGTAAACACTTACATCATTTGAACCTAAACTCACAGAAGGAACAGACTCTAAGTGACTATCTATGCCACATTCTTTTGCCCATTTAACTACATTATCCCAACCAACCTTTTCGGTAACCTGAGCAGTAATGGTGTTTACCGATTTTGCCATCGCCCAACGCAAACTCATCTCCCGATAGGTTACACTGTAATCAGCATTTTTAGGTTCCCAATATTTCGTTTCGCCTTTATCCTGATAAGGAATTTTAACGGGCTTATCCGTAAATTTATCGCAAGGACTCATTCCTTGTTCTAAAGCGGTTAGGTATGCAAACGGTTTAAACGTAGATCCAGCTTGTCTTTTTGCTTGATTTACGTGATCATATTTAAAAAACTTATGATCGATACCGCCAACCCAAACTTTAATTTTTCCACTTGCAGGCTCCATAGTCATCATGCCTGTATTCATTATTTTTCCGTAATAACGAATAGAATCTAGGGTCGAAAACATGGTATCTCTATCTCCTTTATAAGAAAATATCTGCATCTTTTTCTTCTTATTGAAGTAAGCTGTAACCGAATCTGGCGCATTCGGGAATTTCTTTTGAAGCAAGCCATATATTGGCAAATTTTTCATTGCACGATCAGGGTAATCAACTTTTTTCTTTTCAGAATCATACCAAGGATCTTCATTTCCCCAAACGCTGTAAAATCTGCGTTGTAAAGTTTTCATTTGATCTTGTACAGCTTCTTCAGCATATTTTTGAAGCTTAGAATCGATGGTTGTATATATTTTTAAACCATCTTCATATAAATCATATCCATTATCCTTACACCATTTTTCCAGATATTTTGCAACAGCAGCTCTTAAATAAGAATCGCCATCACTTCCATCTTCCATTTTACCTTCCTTAAGTTTAATCGGTTCTTTTGATAAGAGTGTAAGACTATCTTTACTTAAATAGTTATACTTATTCATTTGGCTTAAAACCGTATTTCTTCGTACTAAAGCTCTTTCAGGATTTTTAGTTGGGTTATATAAAGATGTACCTTTTAGCATTCCAACAAGCAATGCAGCATCGGTAGTAGATAAATCTTTAGCTTCTTTATCAAAATAAATGCGACTGGCTGTTTTAATTCCGTACGTATTATTTCCGAAAGAAACTGTATTTAAGTACATCGTAATAATATCATTTTTCGGATAATTCGATTCTAACTTTACAGCGGTCATCCATTCCTTTAGTTTAAAAACAATGGTTCTAACCAAAGGTATTTTCGATAATAAGCCCTGCGATTTATTGTAACGCGTACGATATAGGTTTTTCGCCAATTGTTGTGTTATTGTACTGGCTCCTCCATCTTTACCAAAGCCTATAACAGCACGCCCAACAGCTTGTATATCAATTCCCCAGTGCTTACGGAAACGAACATCCTCGGTAGCAATTAAAGCATTTAAAACGCTTGGCGCAATTTCGTTGTAATTAACAGGTGTTCTGTTTTCTTTAAAATACCTGCCAATCAATTTTCCATCAGCAGTATATAACTCAGAGCCTACACGAAGAGTGGGGATTTTAATATCATGATAGCTAGGTGAGTAGCCAAATAACCACAAAAAGTTAATTTGAAGTGCAGAGAAAAATATAACTATGAAAAAAATACCAATTGCAGAATAACGTAAGTACTTGTTTTTTATCTCTTTAAACATAAGGTTAAGATGATGTATTTGGAAAAAGCTTTGGCGTTAAATATAAAAAACTCTAAATGCAAATTAACGTATTTAATTTACTTATTTTTTAGTTCTATATTTAAATTATTGATTTTAGAAATTTCAACATTATAACGCATAGATATGAAGAACGAATTTAAAAGCCTAATTGTACAAGGAGGTAAAAAGTTTTCAATTAAAAATACCAAAACCGATTATACAGGAGATTACAACAAGGAAAAAGCTAAAGATGCTTTAGTGAAATCTAAAATTGAAATCAATCATTTACAAGAAAAGCTCTATGCATCTGGTACACATTCTTTACTAATAATTTTTCAGGCAATGGATGCAGCTGGAAAAGATAGCGCTATAGCACATGTAATGAGTGGATTAAATCCTCAGGGATGTCAGGTTTTTAGTTTTAAAGTTCCAACATCTGAAGAGTATGAACACGATTTTTTATGGAGACATTATAAAGCATTGCCAGAAAGGGGCAGAATAGGCATTCACAATCGTTCGCATTATGAAAATGTTTTGGTTTGTAAAGTTCATCCTCAATATATTTTAAGCGAAAACATTCCTGGTTTTAGCGATGTAAAAAAAGTAAATAAAGATTTTTGGAAACAACGTTATCAAAGTATTCGAAATTTTGAAGAGCATTTAACTGCTAACGGAACTGTGATTTTAAAATTTTTCTTAAATGTAGGTAGAGATGAGCAAAAACAAAGATTTTTAGAGCGGATAGAAGACCCAACAAAAAACTGGAAATTTTCATCTGGCGATATTAAAGAAAGGGCTTTGTGGGATGATTATATGAAAGCCTATGAAGATGCTATCAACGAAACGGCTACATCTGATTCACCATGGCATATTATTCCTGCAGATAAAAAATGGTTTGCCCGTTTAGCTATTAGCGAAATTATCGAGGATAAATTAAAAAGCCTGAATATCAAGTTTCCAGTTTTAGATGAAACTGAACAAGGTAAGCTGCTCGAAACAAAAAATGTTTTATTGGCTGAATAACATTTGTTTGCCTTAATTGTGTTCTTTGTGGGATATTGAAATAAAAAAACGCTTATTTCTCTAAAGCATATAAATTATAACTCACAAAGTGATTCACGACTTCGGCATAAAAATCTGTGTTTTTGTTCATTGTTGCGGTACTAAATCTATTCAGTTTATTCATACGACCTAATTTTTTAACAATTTGCCTACTTTGCCGTTAATCATACATAGCTTATCAGGATTGAAAGCAATGATTAATTTAGAGGATTGCAGGTTATAGGATAACCTGCAATTTTTTTTCTCTAGCATAACGTTAGCTGCCCAAATTAATTATTTGCATATCAACTTTGATAATTACCATCATTATAAATTATCATGAAAGAAGTAAATCAAAATACGCCAGCTCGTGAGTTAGATCGTATTCGCGAAGGTGATCAAATCAAGGTTTATCGTGGGAAAACTGGAGAGGTAGAAAGAGTACAAATTGTTTGTAGTAAAGGACAAAGGCAATATTTCTATAAATTAAAAAATGATGGAATTGTCTTCATCATTAGATAAAGTACTAACTTAGTATAAAAGAAAAACCCGCTATTATGCGGGTTTTTCATTTTTTGGTTCAAGTTTATTTTGTTGTTATGGTGTGCCTGCCCTTCGCGGATACCCCGCTCACAGGACTTATTTTCAGGTGATTTATTTAACTATAACAAGTTATGCATTGAAAGGTTTTTAACCTAAAATATTTATAAACACCTGTTGAAAACTGTTAATAACTATTTGTTGATTTGAAAGGTGATTTTTGATTTTCTAATTACCTGAAGTTTCAGATACATAACCATCTTTGTAGATTTCATTTAACAGCCCTGCCAAACGCACCGAGGCTTGTTGAATCCTTTCTTCTACCATTCCTATATGTTTGTTGTAATATTCTTCGCCAATTGTTCGCGATTTCATTTCATCAACTTCGGCATAAAGTTTAGAACTGATTTGATAGCTTTCCCATGCCCACTTTATAATTGGTGTTTTTTGCCATTTTCTGATTTTGCGTTTAGGTATATTGTTAAACTTAATTGCAAGACTATCATATTTCAATCCCCGGTGTTCTAATAATCTGGTATCTATTAAACTATGTAGATTAGTTCCTTTGCCTTCGTAATTTAGTTGGATCGTATTTCCACCTTTATCTTCAGCACGAGAAATATGCATAGGTTGATGCATGTCGCCTACAAAATGAAGTACAAATTTTAAGGCATTAATTTTCTCCTTTTTAGGTGTATCTTTTTGCTTCAGTGTTTCCTGGGCTTTAATCAATGCACTATATACATTTGCCTGTTTCATGGTATCAACCATGTTTTTAAACTTTTTAAAATTTAAACCTAAGGGTAAATTTAGAAAATGCCAATTTGCTGTTTCTTTTAATTCTGGAAATTTTCTTGCTTCATCTGCCCAGGTGGCAGCATCTGCTAAACTTTCATCACCTAGTAAATCTTTTACTGCCGCTTTTGCGTTAGGAGATAAGTAGCTTTCAGTTATTTGACCAATGGTTCGATGACCAGTATATCCCCAGGAAATTAAAATTAAACTAATTGCAATAATAAGTAAGGCGAAGGGGTAGTGAAATTTCATGTTGATTTTTTAAAATATTCGACAAAGGTATTTTCTTAAACGATATTTTAAATATTGTCATCAAGCCGTTACTAAGAATAATTAATTGATTAATTCTGTAAAAATTGGATGGTTATAAATTTGAAACTAGTTTTAAAATATTCGAATATTTTTCAAACTCTTCAGCAACTCTCATATTTTTGGTAGTGTTTTAATGGCAAAAATTACAGTTCTAAGTTTGTTAGAATCCATTAAAATACACTTAATTTGGTATTGTAAATTTTTATTTTGAATTGTAAATTTAGGTAATAGTAAAATGGTTATGCGTTTTAGAAAACCCTTTTTCCCAATTCCTTCTGAAGAAAAACCTATAGTTAGAGAGAAATTTTTACTTGTTTTTATTGGTGGACAGCTAATCTATATTCCCAGTCTTTTTAAAATAGAAATAACAAAGGGGAAATAAGCAGATTAAACCTAGCAAGAAACCACCTAAAGTATCAGTAAACCAATGAGCACCAAGATATATTCTTGATGGAGCTATTGTTATAATGAGAAAAGCTGAAATACCAGTAATTAAATTTCGCCAAACTAACGCAATGGTCTTTAAATTTTGCATAAGCACAATAAGAAAACCGAAAAATAAAACATACGATAAAACATGGCCACTAGGATAACTTTGAAACCTGTTAACTTCTACCAAACGAACATAAAAACTTGTGGGACGAGGTCTGTTAATAACATTTTTAATACCAAGAATTATTAAGCCCGAGAATAAGGTTGTTGATATAAAAAAGCCTTCTCTTTTGTATTTATTAAAATAGAATATAGATGCAACAACTAAAACTGAAATTAGTGACCAGGGTAATTCTCCAAAGAAACTAATGGCCAGCATTAGTTTGTCTAGCCATTTATCTTGGTATTTCTGAACCGCCAATGATACTTCTATATCAAAAGGGAAAATATGATTTTTTGCTATGAAAGCGCTTAATAAAGTAAAACTGATGATCAGTATAAATAATAGTAAAATTAAAATCCTCGGTTTTTTAGACATTTTTAATTAAGTGATTTGAACAAATTTATAAAATTTATTTTATCATAACTTTTTTGCCAGTTCTCGCAGAAATCTTTGCTGCTTCTAAAATTTTAACAACAATTAAGTTATTTTCTAATGACGATAAATCGTTTATGGTTTTGATTTCTCCTTTTAAAACAGCTGCCAAATAACCTAAGCTACTCGAGTAAGCAGGTGCAAGTACTTTTGCATTATAAATTTTGTATTCGGATTTTTTGTTATCTCTTAATCGCAAATTATGCTCGTTAATAGCTTGAATATAACCTGTTTTACCAAAAACCTCCATATCTTTAATACTAAAAGGCCAATTCCACGAGGCTTCAATTATTCCAGTGGCATTAGGGTATTCTAGCAAAATTGTAGCATCATCGTCTACATTTGGATAAATTTCAGGCTTTATTTGATGTGTTATTGCAGAAACTGATATTGGAGCTTTACCATCCATTAACCAAGTCATTAAATTGGCTCCGTAGCAGCCAAAATCTACCAAAGCACCTGCGCCATTTTTTTTAGGATCTGTTAACCAGTTTAAAAATTCTTTACTTACACCAATTTCCTTTGGTCCTTGATGACCATCATGAACAATCATTTTTCTGATCTCGCCAATTAAGTTTTGCTGTTTAATATTTAAAAAAGCTTCCTGATTACTTGGATACCAGGTAGTTTCGTAATTGGTTAGTAAATGTATATTGTGTTGTTTCGCTAATTGCACCATCCTTTCTGCTTGTTTAACGGTCATAGCTAAAGGTTTTTCTACCATTACAGAAATACCTAGAGGGGCTGCAGCTTCCACCACAGCTAAGTGATCGCTAATTGCATTATATGCCAAAACCGCATCAGGTTTCCGTTTTTGTAATAGGGTAGGTAAATCTTTAAAGAAAATACTATCGGCAAGTTTATAACGCTTTTTAAAACGTTCTACTAGTTCTTGATTATTTTCTGCTATTCCGATAATATTAACTTCACCTTTTTGAAAACTGTTCATAATCAGATAAATATGATCATGATTTAAACCTGCTACCGCCACATTAAGCTTTGCTTGAGCCTTAGAAATAGAAAAAGATAAAAATGTTATCGCTAGTGTAAATACTAAATTAAATGCATATCTATTAATCATAGTTAATCGATTTATATATTGGTTAAAGAGTTTAACAAGGTAAAAAATTAATGTAAATAGAATTTTATTTACATATAAATATTACAGTTTTTGAGAAAACATATAATAAGAGATTGTATTGAATTGTTGTTAAATCTTTATCAAGGAATTTAACCCTTTCATAAAGGATTTTAGCCTTTCTGTATAACGAATTAGGAGGAACTATTTTGATTTGCAACATTTGATAAGATTATAGGAAATCTAAGCTCAAACAGTCGGCAGGGCTACCTCCTTGTCGGCTGCTAAAGCGCTTTAAAAAGGTATAAATAACTAAATATAAATTAATAACTCAAGCTTACATCTATTACGCTCATCATTTTACCCTTCCTTATAAAAAGGAGGGGTTTGAATTTTCATAATAAATCAACTCTATTTAACTAGAATTTGCTTTGGTTCTGTTACTACAATTTGAAATTTCCCTTTAAACTCGCTAACGATTCCTGTTATGCAAATCTTATTTCCAAGAAACATACTTGCTGGCTCAGAAGAAAATTTACTAATATCTTCTTTATTAACTACTACAGTTAAAAGTTCTTTTGGATAAGCGCCACCAACATTAATTAAAGTCAGTTTATCTAAAGCTTTAGTACCATAAACAGAATCGCAAACGGTTACAGTTTTTCCAATATACTGCGATGCATCTTTGGCTAATATTAAGGTTTGGCTTTTAGCTAAAAAGCTTGTTAAAAGGAAAGCAGCAAAAAAAAATAATTTTCTCATGGGGGAGGATTTAATAGAAACACTTGTAAAGCAATTTCTACGACAAAGATAATCTACAGATTTTATAAAATGGAAAATTAGTTTTAAAATATAGATTATATAACCGCTTTCGAACAATAATATTACCATATTTTAATATTCCCATTTATGCTTTTTAAAACATTCGGGTATATTTATGAAATAATAATTTTCTAGCCATATATATGAAAACATCTTCTTCAATCTTACTCTCTGGAATTGCATTTACCATATTTCTGTCAACCACATTAATCAATAATACATTTAACGGCAAAACTTTAATCCATCAAAAGCAAAAAGAAATTAAAATTGATACGCCTGATCAGGATAGGTTTGTAAAAGTTAATTTAGTGCAGGGGCAGTTTACCGAACCAACTGAAATGGCAGTTTTACCGAATCTCGATATTTTAGTTGCTCAAAGGAGAGGTGAGTTGATGCTTTATAAAAATCAAACAAAAAAGCTTTCTCAAGTTGCTAAACTCGATGTTTACTTTAAAACAGGGCTTTCTGATGTAAATGCAGAAGAAGGCTTGTTGGGGTTAACAATCGATCCGAAATATGCGTCCAATCAATATGTTTATCTTTTTTATAGTCCTATCGGAAAATCGGTAAATCGTTTATCACGATTTAAAATGGTTAACGATATGCTTAGCATGACATCTGAAAAGGTAATTTTAGAATTTTATTCTCAACGAGAAATTTGTTGCCACACTGGTGGCTCACTCGCTTTTGGTCCTGAGGGTTTACTTTATATCTCAACAGGCGATAACTCGACGCCTTTCGATGTACCAAAACAGCAATTTGTTAATAAAGGTTACGCTCCATTAGATAACAGGCCAGGATTGCAGCAATATGATTCAAGGCGTTCGGCTGGTAATACAAACGATTTAAGAGGGAAAATTCTTCGAATTAAGTTAAATGAAGACGGCACTTATAGTATTCCGAAAGGTAATTTATTTGCTAATGGCGAGGCAAAAACAAGGCCTGAAATTTTTGTAATGGGAAATAGAAATCCTTACAGAATATCAGTAGACCAGAAAACAGGATTTCTTTATTGGGGAGAAGTTGGCCCTGATGCAACTAATGATGATGAATTAAGAGGGCCGAAAGGATATGATGAGGTTAACCAAGCACGAAAAGCGGGAAATTTCGGTTGGCCATATTTTATCGGTAATAATTATCCTTACAAGGCGTATGATTTTACAAATGGAACTAATGGACCTGCTTTCGATGCCGAAGGTGCTACAAATAATTCGCCAAACAATACTGGTTTAGCAACGGTTCCAGCTGCTCAAGCTGCATTTATTTGGTATCCTTATGGCGAATCTAAAGAATTTCCACAGGTTGGCTCAGGCGGACGAACAGCAATGGCTGGACCTGTTTTGTATAATAAACCTGAAGCTTCTCCCTATCCTGCATATTATAATGGTAAACTTATTATTTATGAATGGGTAAGAGGTTGGGTAAAAGCAGTTACGATGGCTCCAAATGGAGATTATTTAAGTATGGAACCTATAATGGCTAATTTAGATTTTGCAGCACCAATTGATATGGAATTAGGTCCAGATGGTAAAATTTACGTTTTAGAATATGGAAAAGGTTGGTTCTCAAAAAATCCAGATGCGGGAATTGTCAGAATTGATTATTTAAAAGGCAATAGACCACCGTTGGTTTCTAGCTTAATTATAGAAAAGCCCAGCGGATTATTGCCTTATAAATTAATTGCAAAGGTTAAGGCTAAAGATGCTGATGGAGGACCATTAACTTATGTATGGAACCTTGGTAATGGGTTAAAAAAAACCACTAATATTCCTGAATTGCAGCATACTTTTACTAAAGCGGGCGAATATCCAATTAGTGTTCAAGTTTTCGATAAAGAAAAAGCTTCGGCAAAAAGTAAGGTTATTTCTGTTTTTGCAGGAAATGAACATCCAAAAGTCGATATATTATTAACAGGTAATAAGTCATTTTATTTTCCTGGTAAGCCAGTTAATTATCAGGTTATAGTTGCCGATAAAGGTGCGGTGGTTAATAAAGAAAGAATTTATATTTCAAATTCATATACAGAAGGAACCGATTTAGCAGGAACGCAATTAGGGCACCAACAGGCAGCACAAACTTTAATTGGTAAATCATTAATGGCTAAATCAGATTGTAGTACTTGCCATAAAATATCAGGAGTTTCCATTGGCCCAGCATTTGATAAGATTTCTGCTAAATATCAGAAAGAGCCAAAAGCTGTAGATTATTTAGCATCGAAAGTAATAAAAGGAAGTAGTGGAGTTTGGGGAGAGGTACCAATGCCTGCGCATACAGCCATGAAAGAAACAGAAGTGAAACAAATTGTAGAGTGGGTAATGAGTTTATCGGCCAAAGAAACAAATATTATGTCACTTCCTACTATTGGTAAAATTACACCACCTGAAACTATAAGCAAAAACAAATCAGTTTTAACGATAAAGGCTTCTTATACCGATATGGGGGCAAGAGGCTTAAAATCCTTAACAACTACAAACATCTATAATTTAAAAAGTAACGTAATACATTTAAGCGATATAAAAGATTTCTACGGATTTAATCGTGATGAAAACGAGTTGTTTAACTTAACTCAAAATAATGGATGGATAAAATTATCATTAATTGATTTAACAGGCATTAGTGCAATAAATTTAGTGGTTTCCAGCCAACCTATAGATGCAGGTTATGATGTAGAAATAAGATTAGACCAACAAGATGGAATGATACTAGGTAAATCTAATTTAAGCAAGCTAAATATTCCAATTGAAGGTATAACCGATAATAAATTTCATGATGTATATATTGTTTTTAAAGCCATTAAAAACACGAATAAAGCTACTATCTCTTTAAAGGCTGTAAGTGTAGAATCGAAATAGCAAATAAATCAAAAAAGGCTTTGGTGTTTTACCAAAGCCTTTTACATTAATTATCTTCCACCAATCTATTTTTTGATAAATTCTCTCGTATAAACGATATAAAGGAATCTTTATATTTATTAGCAAGAGATATAGAAGTGCCACCAGCTAGAACAATCTGATCGCCCAAAAAACTCTTTATATGTAATTTAGAAATAATTGCAGATGCACTTACTTGAATAAAAGCTGGGTTTTCCCTTACGATATTTAATATTTTACTAAAGTTTAATTTAAAACTCATGTAATTTTGTTTAACCGTTCTTAGGCATACCATTTCGTTAATTTGTTCTAACGAAATCAGGTCGCTAAATTCTATTTTAATAAATTCATTTGAATCATTTTGCATTGGAATAAAGAAGAAATCATCTTTTAATTCTTTAGTTTCGTTTCTTTCATTCGGATAAAGATTACTAATCGTTTCCGTAAAATGAATCATCGAATATGGTTTCAATAAGTAAGCATCAGCTTCTACGCCAAATGCTTCGATAGCATAACGAGGGTGAGCGGTTGTAAATATTAAATGCTTGGTCTTTTTTCTTAATAAAGCAGCCAACTCAATACCCGAAAGGGTTGGCATCTCGATATCCATAAAAATAATATCAACTTTCTCCGATACAGAGATATCAGTAAGGGCTTTTAACGGATCTGTAAAACTTTTAACTAACTGTAAATCTGGTACTGTATTTAAGTAAGAATTAAGGTTTTCTAAAGAATTCGGGTCATCATCAATCGCAATACAATTAATCGGCATATATTTTTATAGGGTTTTGAGATTTATAATTTAAAATTTTGCTTTTAAAGATTTTATGCCAGTCTATCCTTATCAAAGAGTAAAACTAAAGCTAATTTAGGCATTATCTTTTAAAATATTTTGTCTTTTTATCGTAATTTTAACATTAAAGTGTTCATTATCATTAAAATAGTGTTTGAAATCGGCTTTACCTCCATAAGTATAATCTAGCCTTTTTCTAATGTTATCTATCCCAGTGCCAATTCTTTTTACTTCAAAATTTTTATTCTTAGCAATATTTTTGGTTTCTATTAAAAGATTTTCGTTATCGGCAACAACTTTAATAAAAGCAGGATTAGATCGGTCTTTTAATTCGCCATGTTTAAAAATATTTTCAACCAAAGTAATAAGTACCATTGGTATTATTTTTTCATTTCTAACTTCATCTTCATAGTCGAGCTGAATTTGTAAACTATGATTGTTTATTAATTGATGCAGGTTGATGAAAGTTTCTACTTGCTCTATTTCATTTCGTAAATTAACAAATTCTTCCTCATGCTTGCTATCTACAGTATACCTCATCATTGATGAAAGTGCAATAATGGTTTCTGCGGCAACGGGAGAATTTTCTTTTGCGTTATGATAAATGAAATCCAATGTATTAAAAAGTAAATGAGGTTGGGTTTGGGCTCTTAAAAATGCATTTTCTGATTTTGCCAGTTGAATGATATTGTTTAACCTTTGTTGCTCGAGCAGTTCTGTTTTCTTTCTTTCTTTAATAAACGTGATGAGAAAGTAATATCCAGTACTAAAGATAATGAAATAAACTGCTCTGAATGTTCCGCCGATATAGAAGTTAGTATTTAATACTGGATCTTTTGAACTTATTATATGTGTGTACTTGTTTATTAAAGCGTAAGTAATATAAGTAACACATAAATATGCTGCTACCTCTAAGAATAAAAGCACAGGAATTCTCCAGATTATTTGCTTAGGATATTTTAATCCATACTTTAAAACAATTAAAGCATGAAAATAAAAGATAGAAATATTTAATAGGTAGTGAAAAATATAAGTGCCTGGATTAGCAAGTTTGCCCGTGTACAAACCAACTATTACAATCTCATAAAACAAGAAAGCTGCCCAACCAATAAAACTATATTTATAAGTAATTATCCAATTTAAAAAAACATTATTATGCTTAAAGATTTTAACTACTGCTTTTATCATTACTTAGAGAGAGTTTTGTTTAGATTAAGAACGACCTGTTTTAATCGTTTTGTCTTTGATATAAGTTAAAACTTCATCACGGTAATTATTACCCAGATTTACAATAAGTTGGTTCGACATTTTCAAAGAGTTTCCATCAACTTTTTCAATATGGTTTTTGGATATAATAAACGAACGATGTACCTGAACAAAATTCGGGTGTTCCTTTAAAACATCTTTAATTTCGGATAATCCAATATATGAAACTATGGTTTCATCGAGCGTGTAAATCCTGACATAATTTTGTAGGCTTTCTACCGCAACAATAGTATTATACCGCACCTTTATAAGGTTGTTGTTATCATTCTTATTTCTGATAAAGAAATGGTTTTCTTCTTTTTGAATATCTATTGAAGTAGTCGTATGAACGATCTGCGGAAAAAGTCTATTAATTGTTTCTGCAAAACGAGCAAATGTGTAAGGCTTTAACAAATAAGCGCTTGCATTTATTTCGAAGGCTTCGTAAGCATATTTACTGTGTGAAGTTGTAAAGACAAGTTTCGAAGTTTTGTGTTTAACTGCCTTCGAAAGCTCGATTCCAGAAATCATTGGCATATCAACATCCATAAAAATAATGTCAACATCAGGGCCAGTCCCTATTTCTGTTAATGCTTGTAACGGGTCTGTATAAATCTTTATAAGATCAAGGTTTTTAAGCGTATCTATGTATGATTTTATTGCATTAACCGCATGGTTTTCATCATCAATAACAATACACTTCAATCTCATATATGGCAACGGCTAAAACGAACGCAAATTAAGTCAACAGTTCTAATTTAGAAAAAAAAATGTTTTTGTCACGGTTTTTAATCACTTCGTAATGGTTTTGTGTTTGTTCGTGTAGTTTTGTGTTTTTTTAAACGAAGGCCTATCTAATTAAATAAATTGAAATCGCGTTAAAAACACAAGCGTTTTAATATTTATATGGAAACTTTATACTACTATTTTCGTTTTAATATCTGAGCTTGAAGTTTTTTTAATTACAAATTATTATAAAATTCAATTTTAGTTAGATTGGTTAAACGTATAAGAAAGATGATATTTGCAATGGATATAAACATTTTTGTGAAATGCCATCCAAAAGAAAATATAAATCGAATAAAGTTTTAGAGAATTCGATAGTAAAATTTGCCTGTTTTTATGAAAGAAATATTCGACAAATTATCTGCAGATTGCAGTAAACTAACAACAAAGCGCTACAGTACAAGCTTTTCGTTTGGAATATATTTCTTAAATAAAAAACTTCGTTCGCCAATTTATTCTATATATAGTTTTGTTCGTTTGGCTGATGAAATTGTAGATAGCTTTCATTCCTTTAAAAAAAATTATCTACTAAATAAATTTAAACAAGATACTTTTGAGGCAATAGAAGCGGGGATTAGCTTAAATCCAATACTGAACTCTTTCCAAAAGGTTGTAAATGAATACAATATAGATCATCAATTAATTACCTTGTTTTTAAGTAGCATGGAGATGGATTTAATTGAAAAAGAATACACTCCAGAGTTATACGATAAATATATTTTAGGTTCTGCAGAAGTTGTTGGCTTAATGTGTTTAAAGGTATTTACAGATGGCGATTTAACGGAATACGAACAGTTGAAACCTTATGCAATGAAATTAGGCTCTGCATTTCAGAAGGTTAACTTTTTGAGAGATTTAAAAGCCGATCATCAATCTTTAAACAGGAGTTATTTTCCGAACATAAATCTTGCTCTTTTCTGCGATAATCAAAAAAGAGAAATTGAAATTGAAATAGAAAAGGAGTTTGAAGAAGCTTTAATTGGTATCAAAATGTTACATGCATCTTCCCGAAACGGCGTTTATCTATCATACATTTATTATAAAAAGTTGTTCGGTAAAATAAAAGGCTTAACCGCCGAACGCATAATGAACGAAAGAATACGCATTTCGAATGGCAGGAAAGTTGGTTTAATGTTCGATTGTATGATTAGACATAAACTTAATGCCATATAAATTTTATATTTATAATTATTAAGCATCCCTATTTTTTGAAAATTAAATGATTGAACAAGTAATACTTGTAGATAATAACGATTTACCTACAGGACTAATGGAAAAAATTGAAGCGCACGAGAAAGGTTTGTTGCACCGAGCATTTTCTGTTTTTATTTTTAATTCGAAAAACGAATTGCTTCTACAACAAAGAGCTAAAAGCAAATATCATTCTGGTGGCTTGTGGACAAATACATGTTGCAGTCATCCGCGCTGGGGAGAAGAAAATATCGAGGCTGCGAAAAGAAGGCTTTACGAAGAGATGGGAATGAATTGTGATTTAAGTTATGGATTCCACTTTACCTATATGGCTGAGTTTAGCGATGGTTTAATTGAGCATGAGCTTGATCATGTCTTTTTTGGATTATCGGATGAATTACCAAAAATAAATACAGAAGAGGTAGAAGCGTATAAATATGTTGATTTAGAAAAATTAAGACTTAACATAATTGATAAACCCGAACAATATACTCCTTGGTTAAAAATATGCCTTGAAAGGGTTATAGAGGCTGTAAAAGTGCCTTAAACAAAAAACGGGCATACAACTTTCGTCGTATACCCGCATCTAAATTAACGCTCTCAAGGGCAAAGATATATTTAGTTCTGATAAAACCGAATTTTTTTTGAAAACTTTTACTTTTTTTTGATTTTCATAGTTCCTAGTTCGTTTTCTAAGCTCTTTGAAACTTTCTAAAAATTAAACTTTTTATAATTTCAAACGTTTCACTTAAAACTATTTTACAATGGAAAGAGCAGAAATTAAATCTTTACTTGAGATTATTGATCAACAAGTTAGTTCGTCTATTCTCGGTGGAATGGAAGAGCAATATGAAGAACTTGAGACTTTAGGTTATGTTAGGATAAATCGCGAGGCTGTTCAGTGGTCTTCTTCGATAACGCCTGAAGGAATGCACTTTCTTCATACTTACGAATAGACGGTTAGCAGTTGTAATTTATATCTAAACCTTTATTGTGATTTATATGGCAGATTTCTTCTAAATTTGACGATATAAATTATGAACAATATTCAACTGAGAACAGTTAATGTAACCAGGTATGTTACGCCATTACGCGAAGGTGGCTCTATGCCCGCCATAGCCGAGGCTGATGATGGTTTTCTATATGTATTAAAATTCCGTGGCGCTGGTCAAGGCCCCAGAGCATTAATTGCCGAGTTGATTGGCGGTGAAATAGCAAGGGTTTTAGGTTTTCGCGTGCCCGAATTAGTTTTTGCCAATTTGGATGAGGCTTTTGGCCGAACTGAGCCCGATGAAGAAATACAGGATTTGCTTAAAGCAAGTGTTGGTCTTAACTTAGCTCTTCATTACTTATCTGGTGCAATAACTTTCGATCCAACTGTAACAAAGGTTGATTCAAAGCTTGCATCTCAAATTGTTTGGTTAGATTGCTTACTAACCAACATGGATAGGACTTGTCGTAACACCAATATGCTTATCTGGCATAAAGAATTGTGGTTAATAGATCATGGCGCTTCATTATATTTTCATCATTCGTGGCAAAATTGGGAAGAGCAGGCAAAACGTCCCTTTGTATTAATTAAAGACCATGTTTTATTACCTTGGGCTAATGACCTGGAAATTGTCGATTCCGAATTTCGAGCTATTTTAAAACCAGAACATATTCAAGCCATTGTTTCATTAATTCCAGACGAATGGTTAGAAGGCGAAAATATATTCGAAACCAAAGATAAACATCGCGAAGCTTATGCTAAATTTTTGGAAACCCGCTTAGCACATTCAGATATCTTTTTAAAAGAAGCACAGCATGCAAGAGAAACACTTATTTGAGTATGCTGTAATTCGTGTAATGCCTAGGGTAGAACGCGAAGAATTTCTAAACGTTGGAATTATCTTATACTGCGCAAAACAAAAATTTTTAAAAGCAATTTTTACTATCGATTACAGTAGATTAAAAGCATTTTCCAAAGGTTTAGATATAGAAGAAATTGAGGAAAATTTAGTAGCTTTTGAGCGCATTAGTGCAGGGGCTAAAGGATCTGGAACAATTGGTCAATATGATATGGCTTCTCGTTTTCGTTGGTTAACAGCAACAAGAAGTACAGTTGTTCAATGTTCCAAAGTGCATCCAGGCTTTTGTGTCGATGCTGAGGAAACCCTTATCAACCTTCAAGAACAATTGGTATTATAAATACATAATAATTACATTTTTATCCTTACTCTTTGTCTAAAGATTATTTCAAAAAACTGATCGATTTGCTTGATGTAGAACGTAAAGCCGATCATCAAACTTTCTTAAAATTAACCGAAAACACTTCTGCTGCCGATAGGCGAAATTTAGGGTTAACTTGGTATCCAATTGCTATTCGTAATACCGAAATCGGACGTGGAGATTACATAACGGTCGAAGTTGAAAGAACTACTCATCAAGATTTATCGCAGCAATTTCGCTTTGGTTCTACCGTTGTTCTATTTTCTAATCACGACCCCAAAGCGGATCGGATAGAAGGTGTAATTACACACCTTAATCGCAATAAAATGAAAATTAGTTTGCGTTTAGATGAACTTCCAGATTGGACTAGGGATGGAAAACTCGGAGTTGATTTATTATTTGATAATAACAGTTACGATGAAATGAATAATGCTTTAAAACAAGCGACAACATTTTGTGATGATGATGCCAAAAATAAATTAATACGGATTTTAACTGATGGGCAACAGCCTGATTTTACGGTTGATTCAGGTTATTATTCTTCTCCAAAACTTAATATATCGCAACAAGAAGCTGTAAATAAGATTCTTTCAGCAAATCAATTAGCAATTGTTCATGGTCCGCCTGGAACAGGAAAAACCACAACTTTAGTACAGGCAATAAAAGCACTCAGTAAACAAGATAACCAAAAAATACTGGTTGTTGCACCAAGTAATACAGCTGTAGATTTGTTGACTGAAAAGTTATCAGAAGAAGGTTTAAATGTTATACGTGTTGGTAATCCTGCGAGAGTTTCTGAAAAGTTAGTTCATGCAACGCTTGATTATAAAATGGCTGAACATCCAGAAATGAAGTCTATTAAAGCGCTAAAAAAGCAAGCAAATGAGTACAAAAACATGGCTCATAAATACAAACGAAGTTTTGGAAAAGCCGAAAGAGATCAGCGAAAGGCATTGTTTGATGAAGCACATAAAATTGGCCGGGAAATAGAAAATTCTGAACAGTATATAATGGATAATCTATTTAATAATGCGCAGATTATTACGGCGACACTTGTCGGTTCAAATCATTATACCGTTAAAAATTTAAAATATAATACTGTTGTTATCGACGAAGCTGGACAAGCGCTAGAGCCTGCCTGTTGGATTCCGATTTTAAAAGCCGAAAAAGTAATTTTTGCAGGAGATCATTTTCAGCTTTCGCCAACTATAAAATCGAATGAAGCTGCTAAAAGCGGACTAAGCACTACTTTGCTCGAGAAATCTGTCATTCTACATCCAGAGTCGGTCGTGCTATTGAATGAGCAATACCGTATGAATACACAAATAATGGGTTACTCTTCAAAGGTTTTTTATGAAGATCGGTTAATGGCTAATTCTTCGGTAGCAAATCATTTATTGTTTCCAAATGATGAGCCTTTAATGTTTATAGATACAGCTGGCTGCGGTTTTGAAGAAAAGGCTGATGGTACAAGTACTACAAATCCTGAAGAAGCAACTTTCATGCTTAATCACTTAACCGAGTTTATTGAATCGCTCGGAAATCAAAACTTTGAAAATAAATTTCCAAGTATAGCTGTTATATCTCCTTACAAACAACAGGTTCAGTTATTGAAAGAGCTAATGCAATCGAATCCTCTTTTAATGGCGCATGATGATAAAATTTCGGTTAATACCATTGATAGTTTCCAAGGACAAGAAAGAGACATAGTTTACATAAGTTTAACAAGGAGTAATACTGAAGGGGCAATAGGTTTCTTATCTGATACCAGACGAATGAATGTAGCTATGACAAGAGCAAGAAAAAAGCTTGTTGTAGTAGGAGATGGGGCTACCTTATCGAGATCTTTATTTTATAACGATTTTATGAAGTATGTAGAGGGGTTAAATGCTTACCATAGTGCATGGGAATTTCTTTAGGACAATCTTATTTTTTTTATGCTAAACAAATAAAATAATTACATTTCAGTATCATCCCATTTTAGTGTAACCATATTTTGGAAAACGATAGTAAAATAGAATTTTGCTGGAGTAGACTTTTTCTTGTGATGATTGTTATTTTTTTAATTAAACGTGCAACATCATTTGTAAATGAAAGAAAATCTTAAAATTTTAATAGCCGATGATAACGAATTAATGCGATTGGTTATGCGAGGTTTTTTTCTTAAATATCTGGTTAATGCTCAGGTTATGCAAACGAAGAATCTAGAAGAAACTTACAGTTTGCTAAGAACAGAAAAATTCGATTTGCTTTTACTTGATATCAATATGCCTAATGGTGATAGCAGCCCTCAAACTGTTGTAGAGATTAAAGAAGAACATCCCGATATAAAAATTGTAATGTTTACAGGAAATGATAAAGCAACTTTGGAAGCAGATTATTTGGCTGCTGGAGCAATCGGTTTCATTCAAAAAGACGAGCACATGAACAAATTTACTAAAGAGTTAATCGATACTAAACTTTAAACTTTTTCTGCTTTTTTTTCTTCTAACTTACCCGATATTGTTGCGCCTGCAATTAATAATTCGTTTGTAATTGTTCTAGTGTATTCTGTAATTTCTGATTTGAAATCTTTAACAGAAGCCCCAGTACGAATTTCTTCTAAGCGTTTTTCCCATTGTCCTGTTAGTTCGGCTTGTGCAATTTGCTTGTCCTTTACTACTTCATAAACTGCTAAACCTTTATTTGTAGGTACAAGATTGCGTTTCTCTCTGGTTATATATTCTCTGGTAATTAAGGTTTCTATAATCGATGCTCTTGTTGCTGGAGTTCCTAAACCACTATCTTTCATCGCATAGCGAAGCTCTTCATCTTCTATCTCTTTACCCGAAGTTTCCAGCGCTTTTAATAAAGAAGCTTCGTTGTACATGGCTTTAGGTTTAGTTTGCTTTTCTAACAAGCTTTTTTCTACAATTGGTAATTGTTCGCCAACGGCAACTTTTGGTAATGCTGCATTGTCTTCATCCTTTTTATCGTCTTCAGTTTCGTTAAAAACAGAACGCCATCCAGCTGAACTAATAACCGTTCCGTTAGCTAGAAAAGTTGTACCCGATTGTATCGTGATTTTAGTTATTTCCTTTAAACATTCTTGATGGAATGCCTCAACCATTCTTCCAACAACCATGTCGTAAACGGCTTGTTTATCAGGACTTAATCCGTATGCTTCTTCTCCAGTTGGCAAAACAGCATGGTGATCGGTAACTTTTTTGGCATTTACGCTTCGTTTATTTAACGAAATTGTTTGTAAAAACTGTGCCTGCTTACCAAAATCGGGGTGATTAACAAATTTATCAATAAGTGCCGGTACACCTGCGAAGACATCATCACCAATATATCGGCTACCTGTACGCGGATAGGATACCAGTTTACTTTCGTAAAGGTTCTGTAATATATTTAATGTTTGATCGGCTGTATAACCTTTTTTCTTATTTGCTTCTTGCTGTAAAGAACTTAAATCGTGCAAAAGTGGAGGTGGTTCTTTTCTAGGCTTAGCTTCAACAGCTGTAATATTTCCACCAATTGGAAAACCAGAAGCCACATCTTCTACCAAATTGAAAATAGCTTCTACCTCAGTTTTATCTTTATAATTACTAATAGATATGGCTTTAAAAGTTTGCTCATCTTTAGTAAGCTGAATACTAATTTGAAAATAGGTTTGCGGAACGAAGTTTTTAATTTCTAAAAAGCGAGCACAAATCATTGCAAGGGTAGGAGTTTGTACTCTTCCTAACGAAAGTACAGTTCTATTTCCTGCCGATATACTTAATGCCTGTGTGGCATTCATGCCAACTAACCAATCAGATTCTGAGCGGCAATGAGCAGAATTAAATAATGTATCATAATCTGTACCAGGTTTTAAATTTCTAAAACCATCTTTAATAGCTTCATCAGTTTGAGAAGAAATCCAAAGTCTTTTAAAAGGTTTTTTACACTTTAAATAGTAATAAATGTACCTAAAAATTAATTCACCCTCTCGTCCAGCATCCGTTGCAACAATAATTTCAGTTGCATCGTCAAAAAGTTTTTTAATTGTATCTAATTGCTTTCTAACCGCAGGATCTTCTACAAATCCATCTTTGGTTTTGATTTTTCTAACTGCCAGTTTAAATTTTGCAGGCAGCATTGGTAAATGCTGTTTTCGCCAACCAATGAAACCATAATCCTGAGGTGGAGCTAATTGCAGTAAATGCCCGAATGCCCACGTAAAAGAATAACCTTTACCTTCAATGTATCCGTCTTTTCTGGTGGTAGCGCCGAAAACTTTGGCAAGCTCGCGACCAACAGATGGTTTCTCTGCAATTACAATCTTCATTAATAAGTTCAGTTTTTTAAACCCCAAAGATGATTAAAAATATCCGTGTAGGACTTAAAATTTTACTCACAATATTGCTTAGAATGGATTTAGAAAACGCTTTTAAACGAAAATATCTGATAATCAATTATAAATCAAAAAGATGATAACAATTTTGATTTTGAAGTGTCTAATCTATTCAATATCAATAATGAATAAAATTTACAAATTAGATAACTGTAGCATTAAGGTTAGTGTGGAGGAAGGGATTATCCGTTTAAAAAGCGATAAAGACCTGTGGGTTTACCTGGATATTGATGTTGTATCGCAGACAATAAAACTCATTAGGCTTATAAAAACAGATTATAATACTGAATTTGGTAAGCCTTTAAAAATCACTGATCGATCATTAATGGTAGAAATATGGGCTCATGTTTACTGCGATTATTTCGGTTTACTCATTCATCGAAATACTAAAATTAAATGGATACAGGATATTGTATTGAAAGGTATTGAACGTGCTGAAATAATCGATTGTGGAGAAAGGAAACTGGACAGCAACCGTTGGGTTTGGGATTTTCTGTCTAATTTTAAAAAGCCGATATCTTGGTTTTTACCCAAAAATATCAGCTTCAAAGATCTTAAGCGTTAGTTCATATTTGCAGTTAAAACTTCTTCTTGCTCTAATGCTGTATTTGCAGCCAAGGTTTCATTTAAATATTGAGAGGTATAATTTTGACTTGAACTGTTAATAAATAAAACTGTTTTATCTGATATTGTATTGATTACCTTGTTAGCTAATTTTGAAGATACGGCTGGGCAACCTTGGCTTCTTCCCAATCTTCCTAATTGATTAATGCTTGCCTGGGAAACATAATCTGCGCCATGAACTACAATTGCACGTTCTCTTGCATTATTATTAAAGCCATAATCCATTCCATCAAGCTTTAAAGAACGGCCATGTTTTCCAGAATAGATTTCGCCAGTTATATAAAAACCAATACTGCTGGTATTAGAACTCACCGCATTCGAAAAGTAAGAAGGTTTATCGCCGCCGCTGTTTTGTCCGTGTGCAACCCAAGTATTTAATACAAGTTCTTTCTTATCCAAATCAATAATATAAAGACGCTTTTTACAGCTCTCCTGATCGAAATCTGCAATGGTTAAGATAGATTTGTTATGCAGTAAACCAGACGATTTAAAATTGTAGAACCCAGTTAATGCTTTTTCAAATACATTAATATTTAACCCAGCAGAATCTAAGTGAACCTTGTGATAGAGATTAGAAATGTAATCGTTGTACAAGCTATCGGTCGATAAACTTTTGATCTCTTCTTTATTGTTTGTTTGTTCCTTTTGTGGAGACTCCACAGCTTTCCAACTTGTTCCGACAATGCTAATACCTAATAAAACGGTCATAACAATGCCCATTATGTTTTTACTCATTCAGGGATATTTGTGTTTGATAATGAACTACTTATACGCTTAATTACGAGTGTTATTGTAACGTGGATGATACGAAAAGGAAAAACGTTAAGTCTTTTACATTACCATGACTTCATTTGCGGGATTTAAAACTCTTCGGAATATTTTTTAGAAAACAATTTAATGATGGCTGTAACAAAGAAAGTTTTCAAGTGTTATTCAAGAAGAAATTCTTGTATGAAAATATTACTTACTGGTGCTAACGGCTACATTGGAACAAGACTATTGCCTTTACTTTTAGAGCAGGAACATGAAATTATTTGTATGGTTCGCGATAAAAGACGTTTTGCGGCACAATCTAATCTAAGCAAACAGGTTACAATTATAGAAGGAGATTTACTAAATCTCGAAAGTTTAACAGCTATACCAAGCGATATTGATGCAACATATTATCTGGTTCACTCCATGTCATCTAGTGGTTCCGAATTTGGTGAAATGGAAAGAAAATCTTCATCAAATTTTTCATCAGCAATTAAAAAAACCAATTGTAAGCAAATTATTTACCTAACGGGAATTGCGAATGATGAGCACCTGTCTGAACATTTAGGTTCGAGATTAGCTGTGGAGGAAGAATTAAAATCATCTGGCATTGCTTGTACAATTTTAAGGGCTGCAATAATTATTGGTTCAGGGAGTGCATCTTTCGAAATTATAAGAGATTTAACAGAGAAAATCCCTTTTATGATCACACCGAAATGGGTTAAAACTAAATGTCAGCCAATTGGCATCAGAGATGTTTTGGCCTATTTAATTGGTGTTTTACACAATAAAAAGTCATTCAATCAAACTTTCGATATTGGCGGTCCAGATATCTTAACTTATCGGGAAATGATGATAGGTTACGCAAAAGAGCGAGGTTTAAAGCGATGGATTGTAACTGTTCCAGTTTTAACCCCCAGATTATCATCACTTTGGTTAAATTTGATTACACCAGTGCCATATTCGCTTGCCAGAAGTTTGGTCGAAAGCATGAAAAATGAGGTTGTTTGTCAGGATAATCGAATACATGATGTGGTTCCAAGAAAATGTTTAACATATGCAGCATCATTACATCTTGCTTTCGAAAAAATTGACCAAAATTCGATTGTTTCTAGCTGGAAGGATGCATTGAATAGAGGTTATTTGCAATCGAACTTTATGGACCAAATAAAAGTTCCGCAGAATGGCACGCTTGAGTATAAAGTAAAAATGCCTTTTGAACGAAAGGCTGAAGAGGTTTTTGAAAATATTTGGAGTATAGGTGGCAACAGAGGTTGGTATTATATGGATTGGCTTTGGCATTTTAGAGGATTTTTAGATAAAATGTTTGGCGGCGTTGGCACAAGAAGAGGGCGAACTAGTAACACCGATATCCAAGCGGGCGACGTTTTGGATTTTTGGAGGGTTTTGCTGGCGGATAAAAAAAGTAAAAGATTATTGCTGTATGCAGAAATGAAAGTACCAGGCGAAGCTTGGTTAGAGTTAAAACTTATAGACTTTCATGGTCAGGCTTTTCTTTCTCAAATTGCTACTTTCAGACCAAAAGGCTTATGGGGAAGAATGTATTGGTATGCAATGTGGCCGTTTCACATTGTGCTTTTTAAAGGCATGGCAAAGCAGATTACAACATATAAACCTGTTATAAATAATTAAGCCTAAAATCACTATTTTTGCCGCATAAATAAAAAATCGATGCCAAATAAAGATAACGATTACTCTTTCTGGACAAAATACAAACGCTTCGCTTCGACAGAAATATTAATGTATTTGATTATGATTGTGGGGATTGCGCTTGGTATTATTTTTTTAAGTTAAGAATAATTTTTAATCCATCGGAGGAGTTTACTTCTGTTATAAACTTATAAAAATCGACATAACTAGACGCAGGAAAAGTCCCATCATTCATAACAAATTTTCTATAGTAGGTTAGTTTTTTACCATTTAAAGATATTTTGGTGTTATATTCCCCGAAATCAGTTTTATACTTTTTATCCAGTTCAGGTAACATACTGGTTACCACTTCATCTGGTAAATTATAAACAATAGTATCTTCATCTGTAAAACCACGGTTTATATAAACAGGCTGTGTTCTGTTTTTTATTTCCGAAATACTAGTCTGAGTATTAAACGCATTTGTTTTAATAAATATTCTGTTATTGTTTAAGGCAGCATAATTTCTAATATTCAAGTCTATACTTTCTATTGCTTCGGGATTAATATCTTTCTTTAGTATATAGTTTACAGCCTTAAAATTGACATTATCAATATCATAGACATTAAGTAATAGTTTTTGCTGTTCACCAAAAGGCTTATCAAAAATATTTTCATTATTATCATATTGCGAACCATAAAAAACAGTTTTTATTTTTCCAGCCGCATCGCCATTTGAAGTAATTGTTAATTCAGCATTACGAATTTGAAGATTATTCGAAGTTGTTAATTTCGGCGTTCTTAATAATTTACCTCCGTCTGGCGTGCAAGCAAGTACAATTCTATCATCGGTAAAAGTGCTTAAAAAACCGAAAGGGATTTTTTGATTTGTACACTCCAACCAAGTTGTATCACCTTTAAGTGGCATACATAAAATGATGTGATTTCCCTGCACCATACTTGCATAAGTAGGGTCAAAACTTACCTTTTGCTTACCAGCTTCGACAACGCAATAATATGATTCTATGCCAACCACATCGAGCAAGCTTTGCATATAATTAACCAAAGCTTTGCAATCGCCATAACCAAGTCGGTCAACCTCAGCAGCAGATACAGGTTGAAAACCTCCAATGCCAATTTGTACACTTATATATCGGGTTTTATTTTGCAAATATTGATAAATTTTTCTTGCTTTATCTTTATCAGTTTTCTCATCCTTTACCAGGTCTTTTATCATTTCAATAGTTGATGGCGCTAATGTTTTACGTGTTTTAAGTAAATCATCATAAATCCATTTCCCTAATTCTGGCCAATTGGTATAACTGCCATTGTGATTATAATAAGTAAAGTTTTTAGCAGCAATTTTTATTGTGGTTTGATAAGTATCTCTTGCTGGACTAAATGGCTCTGGTTTAACGGCAAATAAGTTTTCAACTTTCCAGGTTAAAGTTTTTTGCTTTTCGGTAATTAATTCATCAGGCTTACCTGTAAAATTTTGAGCTTTAATTCTAAGCTCATCAACTGGCTTGCAAATAAAAGTATAAGTGCTTTTTTCAACAGAAATATCATCATCATTTTGCGGCACCCAATCTCTGATAATGAGATTTTGTTTATATCTAATTTCGTAATTGTAAACTATTGTATAAGGATAAATATTTTCGGATGGGAGATAATGTTTTACCCGACTATCTACAAATAAAGAAAAGCCATCGGCTGCACTTTCGTCGCTAAAATTGCTTTGCGTAAATTTTTTGGTTAAAATCCCCGAAGCGTTGTAAACTTCGCCTTTAATGCTCTTTATTGATGTATTTTTATCATAGAAAAGGACCAGCCTTGCATTATCTTCTCCATTTTTATTCAATACGGTAATCGCTTTTTTAACACTCAACATTACGTTATCTGGCGAACGCATATCTATAATTGTTTCTTCTGATCTAATGGTCGCATTTGCCCGATTCTTTAAATTCGATGGAATTAAATCTGCATCATAATTATCTTGACCAAAAGCTGCTGAGTAGAAGAAAATAAAACAAAAAAAACAAAGTATAATTCTCATTTTATTTAACTTTTTTTAATAAAAGATCTGATTTCTGATTTTGAATAATCTTGCTGTAAAACTCTTTAAGGTATGGGTATTCTTCAGCCTGATAAATTGCTTTACTAAGCTGGAGTATTTGACTAAATGTTATAAGATTATCATCAATATTTGTTTTTAATAAATATCTACCACCAGAATTAGGAAGGGCAATGGCTAAATCTTTCGGTTTTTCTTTTACATCAAATTTCCCAGGCAAAGCAATACTTATAATTATACGTTCTTCTGATGCAGCACCCAAATCAACAGGATAAGTTCTTTCGTTTAAATTAAAGGGATTTTTCACTATTGGATTAATAAAAAACGGACTAAAATTTAGTTCGTCATTTCCCAGACTTCCCATTGGAGAAAAATCAATTTGATAAATCTCTGTTAAAGTCTTTTCTACACTATCAATATTTATTATGTTATGTTTTAATATTTGCAATTTTGGTAAACGTTCATCTAATTTTTCAACATATTCATCAATCGAATTATACTTTTTAATCTCTTTACGTTTGTTTAGGGCTTCGTATCCAGTATTATGTATAGTTATTGTACCTGTAATTTTTCCATCTGCATTTAATTTAGCATCCATAATATAGCTAGAAGTTGATTTTTGAAAAGCAGTTAAATCAATCCAGTAAGATGCTTTTTTTAGATTTATAACCCGACCTTGATCGTTTACACAGCGTAGAGGTAGCAAGCCAAAGGGGAGTAAGGGGTCTGTTGCATCGAGCAGATAACTTTTATCACCAATGTTTACTTTTGCAACTAAGTAATTAAAATCAGTTATTATTGGATAGAGCTTATTTACCGTCCCATTATCGCGAGTTGATAAAATAACGGCTTCGGTATCTAAATTAGCCGCAGATAATGCTGCAATAAGACTTAAATTAATATCTGCAACATTGCCAGATCGCATATCTAAAGCCTTCTTAATATTATCTTCGCTTCGCGTTCCGTAATAATTATTCCATTTAATTTGTTTTTTTATGTATTCGTAAACTGCTTTAGCTTTACTTAAATCATCTGTTGCACTTTTGGTAATTGTGGGTATTGTTTCTTTGAAAAGGTCTTTACGCCTCATTTGCGAACCTAAAGTTTTTTCTGAGGTTAGTTCATAATCTACATCTTTCCAGGTTTTGGAGTAAATCTGTCTTCTTCCATCTGGCATTTGCCAGTCAGACAATTCGAAATAAATAGCTGATTTGAAGTTGCTTGCAGCTGTCATGTAATTTTCTTCAACGAAAGCTGGTACATCCTTCATTACATACCAAATTTTAGAGCAATCTATTGGAACACCATTAACTCTTAAACATTCTCTCGCAATTTCACTTTTATTATTGCTAAGCTTGTAAAAGCCACGAAGCGAAACATTATAATTGTAAACAGCAGGGATGTAGGCTAAATACTCGCTGTAAACTTTTGGGATATCGCTCTGAAATTCCCAGGTTTTAAAGTTAAAAAGGTTTGGCGACTCTAAACGGTAGCTATATTCGATAATCGAGCCTTCCTTAATATTTGGAAGTGTAAATTTTGTAGATGCCCAATATCTTGACTTAATTTCTGTGAAAATCGCCTTTTTATCCATTTCGGTTTCTACAAATCGGCCATTTTCGAAATTAAATGTAGATGCTTTAATGGTGTTTAAAAATTCTTCACGAGTGCCATCTTTATAAATTGGAATTACAACATTAGCTTTTTTGAAGCCTTCCTTGCTATATAATTTAATTTTTACATGGTACTCAAATATCAATTCAAAACTTCCAGTTCTATCACTGATTTGAATAGATGAGGTGCCAAATTCTTTTAAAACAACAGCATTGGCATTACTGTCAATTTTGTTTCTATCGAAATTATTATCATCGAAAGTAACTGCTCCGAATGGAAAATTTTGAGCGAAAGCATTAATAACAAAAAAAGAAAAGGAGAGAAGCAAGAAAATTTTACGCATTATGAGTTTGGTTAATTTATTGCAATTTAGATTTACGGCATTACAATCAAAAATAATTTGACAATTATATTTTTGAATTTACCCACAGATTTTACAAAACAAATCAAACCTTTTTAGCACTTTTGAATAAAGAAACATTATGGGCAATTTGTTAAATCAAATGGCCTCAATCTTATATTTATCGTAATGAAATTAAATTTAAAACGCCCTTTAGCCTTTTTCGATCTTGAAGCAACTGGTGTAAACGTTGGTGCAGATAGAATTGTAGAAATTGCAATTTTAAAAGCTATGCCTGATGGTACTGAGCTTGTTAAAACTTGGCGTGTTAATCCAGAAATGCCAATTCCTTTACAAACATCGTTAATACATGGTATTTATGATGAGGACATTGCAAATGAACCAACTTTTAAAGATTTGGCTATTGAAATTGCCGAATTTTTAGATGAAAGTGATTTAGCTGGATACAATTCTAATAAATTCGATATTCCAATGCTTTTAGAGGAGTTTTTAAGAGCTGATGTAAATTTCGATATGAACGGTCGAAAATTTGTTGATGTTCAGAATATTTTCCACCAGATGGAGCAACGAACGCTTAAAGCAGCTTATAAATTTTATTGTAACGAAGATTTAATAAATGCTCACGCTGCAGAAGCTGATGTAATTGCAACTTATAAAGTTTTGCTTGGTCAGTTGGATATGTATGCTGACAAAGAATTCGAAAATAAACAAGGTATAAAAAGTAAACCTGTTGTTAATGACGTAGAGGCCCTGCATGTTTTTACAAACATTAATAAACCAGTAGATTTTGCAGGTAGATTAGTTTACAATGATAAGGATGAAGTTTGTTTTAACTTCGGGAAGCATAAAGGAAAAACTACCGAACAGGTTTTTAGTGTAGAACCAAGCTATTATGCCTGGATGAAGAATGGCGATTTTCCACTCTATACCAAGAAGAAATTAGATGAAGAGTGGGCGAAGTTTAATGCTAAGAAAAATGAAAACCGAGCGCCTAGACCTCAAAATTCTGCACCTGCAAATAAGCCTCAATTTAACAAACCGAAACCCCAGGAAAAACCTGCGCAACCATTAAATACAGATATGTTGGAGCAGTTGAAAATGAAATTCGGTAAATAATAAATTTAATTAAAGGCGTTGATGGCACTAAATAATATTTGGTGCTTTCGGCGCCTTTAGCTTTTAAAAAACAACTATGAAATTCCTTAAAATATTAACGTTTGTAATGCTTTGGGTAAGTGCTGTAAAAGCACAAAGTCAGCTACCAATTGAGCCAGTTTTTCAAAATGCTTATCTAAAGGAAACCAGGAGTAAAGATGGAAAACCGGGTAAGAAATATTGGCAAAATTCATCCAATTACAATTTAAAAGTGAATTTTAATCCTGTGAGTCGATTGCTTAATGGAAAAGTTGATGTTACTTACACAAACAATAGTCCTGATACTTTAAAAACGATTTGGTTTAAATTATATCCAAATCTTTATAAAAAAGGAGTTCCAAGAAAGGCTCGCTTCGCCGAAGCAGATTTAGGAGAGGGTGTAGCGATCGAAAGTTTGGTTGCTAACGGAAAAGGGATTTCCGATTTCAATATTGATGGAACAAACATGACCGTAAATGTTCCTGCAGTTTTACCTGGAAAAACAATTAAGTTTTCGATTACTTATAACTATACTTTAAATAAAGGTTCGCATATGCGTACTGGCCAGGTAGATGAAGGCTCTGATTTTGTTGCTTACTTTTTCCCTAGAATAGCAGTTTACGATGATGTGGATGGGTGGAACAAATATCCATACACAGGAGCAGAAGAATTTTATAACGACTTCGATAATTTTAATGCAGAAGTTACTGTTCCTGGTGGTTATGGCGTTTGGGCGACTGGAGATTTAAAGAATCCTTCTGAAGTCTTCCAGAAAGAAATTGTTTCCAGAATTTCATCAGCGGAAAAAAATAATGCTGTTATTGATATAATTACTGAAAGCGATTTAGCGAATAAAAAAGTAACACAACCTAAAGCTTTTAACACCTTTAAATTCGAAGCTAAAAATGTTACTGATTTTGTTTTTGCATTAAGCGATCATTATTTATGGAAATCATCGAGTTTGGTAGTTGATTCTTTAACGAAAAGAAGAACAAGGGTTGATGCCGTTTTTAATCCAAAACACAAAGATTATTACGAAGTAATTGATTTTGCCCGTAAAACGGTTGAAGCAATGAGTTTTAAATTTCCAAAGTGGCCTTTTCCATATAATCACGAAACTATTTTCGATGGCTTAGATCAAATGGAATACCCAATGATGGTGAATGATAATCCTGTTGACAAGCGTGAAGATGCAATTACTTTAACCGACCACGAGATTTTTCATACTATGTTTCCATTTTATATGGGTATAAACGAAACCAAATATGGCTGGATGGATGAAGGTTGGGCAACAATAGGCGAGTGGTTAATTTCGCCAATGATTGATTCTACTATCGTTGATGAATATGGTGTACAGCCAACAGCTTCGAGTTCTGGTGGTAAAGATGATTCGCCAATTATGACTTTAACGCCTGATTTAAAAGGTTCGGGTTCGTTTACAAATTCATACCCAAAACCAGGTTTAGCTTACCTTTTTATTAAAGATTATTTAGGCGAAGAACTTTTTACTAAAGCCTTACATAATTACATTAAAAATTGGAATGGTAAACATCCAATGCCTTACGATTTCTTTTACAGTATGAATGAAGGAAGTGGTAAAGATTTAAACTGGTTTTGGAAACCATGGTTTTTTGATGGTGGAGTTTTGGATTTGGCTATAAAATCTGCAACCAAAACTGATTTAGGTTATGCAATTGTAATCGAAAACAAAGGCAAAAAAGCACTGCCAATTGATTTGCTTTTAACTTATGATGATGGTTCTACAGAACGTAATCATAGCACAATTGGTGTTTGGGAAAAGGGAGAAACAGCGATTACAGTTAATGTTAAAACGAGCAAAAAACTAAATAAGGTTGTAATGGGTAATCCTCATACACCAGATAAAGTTAAAAGTGATAATAGCTTTTCAGTGAATTAAATTATATTTTTTTCATTCAGACCATCATAAAAGCTATTTTTATGATGGTCTTTTTGTTTAATTTACAAGCAACATTCTTAAAAAAGAAATGTCATTTATAATTGATGAGAATATTTGAAACTCTAAAGCCTAAAAATAACATCATACAAAAGTACGTGAGTTATTATTACTTAGATATTGCCGATGATTTAAATTACTTTAATCAATATACTTGCTATCCACATTTCAATAATACAATTTCGTTATATAAAAATCATGTTGTAGATTTTCTGAAAGAACATTCGGTTATCTCTTTTAAAAAAGATGCTGATCCAGTTCAAATATTTACACCGTTAAGAGAGAAAATTTTAAAGGTAACACAAAATGGTCCTGTACATAAAATTGGGATTGTATTTAATCCGCTAGGAATCAATCAGTTTCTTAGAGAAGATATAAATATTAGCAAAATAATTTCTTCACCATCTTTAAGCTTTTTTGATAACGATTTCATACTTCAACTTTTTGGCGAAAATAATTTAGATAAAATCACTTCATTACTTGATAATAGATTATTAGATAATTTTGTAAACTTCGATAATGCTTATTTGCTAAAGGCAATATCGCTTTTACATGGCATTGATCATGAATTTAATATTGATGAATTAGCTGAATCGAAACTAGGGATAAGTAGAAAACATTTAAATAGATTATTCAAAAAATATATTGGTACTAATCCACAGAAATATCGTACGATAGTTAGGTTTAGGCAATTAATGGATTATAAGCTCAAACCTATCCATCAAAGTAATTATACCTCATTATCTCATCAGGTTCATTATACAGACCAATCTCACTTTATAAAAGCTTGCAAACAATTAACTAATTTAACCCCATCACAGTTTTTTAAAGAGGGTAAAATTGTAGGTTCTGAAGATACTTTTTGGAATTTTATGAGGTAATGTCCCAATTTTACAATTTTTGATATCATCACTTCATTAGTTTTGTTTTATAAATTAATAGAAGATGAAACCATATCTGATTTTAGTGCTCTTTGTTTGTTCAATAACAAAAATTAACGCACAATCTTACAACAAGCTTGCAGATAGCGCATTGCATTTAATGTGGGAGGCGAAAGACACCACAGATTATCGAAATTCTCTTAATGTGTACGAAAAGGCTTTTAAACTTTATCCGAATTCTATTGATAAAACAGGTCTATACAAAGCTGCCGTAATCTCTGCTGAATTGAAGGAATTAGACAAATCTTTCGAATTTCTTGAAAAACTTTTGTCAATAAACAGCGATTTAAATACCACATGGAGTTCATTAACAAGCAGATATTCAACATCAGAATATAAAAATTTACTAGTTGATAAAAGATGGACTTTAATTGCAGGAAAAGCGCAAAGTATGAAAGATATTTTTTTCAAAAAATTGAAAGACAATCAGTTTGAATTTGAAACAGGCAGATTTAAAACATTAACCTTTCCTAAAGCTAAAACTGGAGCAGAAGTATATCAAATGATTAAGTCTTTTAATGATTTTAAAAGTAAAAAACAGCGAAATTATTCAATAAAATTTAAGGTTACAGATAGTTTATCTACTTCATATTTTGTGAGTTTGCCTGCAAACTACAACCCTAAAAAGAGCTACGCAATTATGTTCTTTTTACATGGTGCCGTTCAAATCAATACGCTTGCAGAATATCAAAACGAATCTATATTGGGCGATTGGAATCGGTTTTATACTAAATATGCTGCTTTAAATCAAGTTATCATGGTTTACCCAAAGGGATCAAAAAAGTATAATTGGATGGCACCTGATGATGGGTTTTTTATGATTCCTGAAATGCTCAAAGAAATTAAACAATCGATAAATATAGATGATGATAAAGTCTTCATTACTGGGCATTCAAATGGGGCAACAGGTTCGTTTTCTTATTTAATGAAGCAACAAAATCCGTTTGCGGGTTTTTATGGCTTCAATACTCAATCTAAAATTAGAACTGGTGGTACATTTATTAAAAACGTTTTAAATCGTTCTTATTTTAATGTTTCAACAAATGCAGATTACTATTATCCGCCAGACGCTAATGATAGCTTGAATGTTATTATGACAGATTTAAAAGCCGATTATCAAGATCATCGTTATATTGGTTGGCCACATTGGTTTCCGCAATTTGATGAATCAGAACCTGTTTATCCAATGATTTTTAGAGATTTAGCGGGTCGCAAGAGAAATGCTTTTCAACCCACAATTTATTGGGAATGTGATGACGTAAAATATGGTAAAGCAGATTGGATACAGATTAATCAATTAGATACAGTTACAAAACGTAGCGATTGGCATAGAAATATTAATTTCGATATTTTAAAATTGGTTAACTACGACCAAAAAAATGATAAGATTACGGCAACTGATACTTTATTAAAAGCATTTAATTTTCCTCGGAAATCTGGTGCGATAAAGGGCAATTACAAAAACAATCTATTTAATATTGAAACTTCAGATGTAAAATCTTTATCCATATTTATTTCACCAGAAATGGTTGATGTAAATAAGCCTGTTGTTGTTTTTGTGAACGGGGTTAAAAAAATAGAGCGTAAACCGATCTATAATAAAGAGTTAATAATCAATAATTTCGAAAAAACTTACGATAGAAAGGTTGTTTGGATTGATAAATTTGATATACAGCTTTAGTTATGACTTTAGAAAATCGATATTTCTTTTTAAGCCAACATATTTAGTTCGTTTAACTGCCGAGCCTTTAAATACTTTCTTAAAAACTTCATCAGTAATTTCAGTAAGTTCTTTCGCATTCAAATCGAGTAATCCACTTTCAGGTTTAAATGCTTCTTCATTGTGCGCCTTGGAGAAACGATTCCATGGACAAACATCCTGGCATATGTCGCAGCCAAACATCCAGTTATCCATTCTATCTTTAAATTCTGATGGAATTTCGTTTTTTAATTCGATGGTTAAATAAGAAATACATTTTGTACCATCAACAACTTGTGGTGCAATAATGGCATCAGTTGGGCAAGCATCCAGACATCTGGTGCAGGTTCCGCAATGATCAGTTTGAAAAGGATGATCGTAATCCAATTCTAAATCGATGATCAGCTCGGCTAAAAAGAAAAACGAACCGTTATTTTTACTTATTAGATTAGAGTTCTTACCAATCCAGCCAATTCCAGAGCGCTTTGCCCACGCTCTATCTAAAACTGGTGCCGAATCGACAAAAGCACGACCAGAAACTTCACCAATATTTTCTTCAATAAAAAAAATAAGTTCTTTTAATTTATCCTTAATCACAGTGTGATAATCCTGGCCGTAAGCATATTTAGATATTTTTGGCGCATTTGGATCTACCTGTTTATCTTCAGTATAATAATTCAGCGAAAGAGAAATTACCGATTTCGCACCATCTACGAGCAGGCGAGGGTCGAGCCTTTTATCGAAGTAATTTTCCATATACTTCATTTCGCCATGATGGTTATTGTTTAACCATTTTTCTAATCGCGGCGCTTCTTCTTCTAAAAATTCTGCTTTTGAAATGCCACAATCTAAAAAGCCAAGGCGTATGGCCTCATCTTTAATTAGCTTGCTATATTTTGCAGAATTGTTGTACATCTTGTTGCAAAGATAGCGCTTAGAATTAAAACCTTTTAACTAATCACTTGTTGTTATTTTGAAAACTAAATATGAGCCAAATTGATTTTCTAACAACCATTGGCTCAAATAACTACTAAAACATTCACTAATGGAAAACATAGATCCAAAACATGCGGAAAGTGGGGAAGCCCCAAAACCGATTGAAAAAGATTACGAAAGTCATAAAGCAGATCCAGGGCCAGGGAAACCAGCAGTTACTGAAAGAGACGAAAACGGTGCAGGTTCTGTATTGAGATGGATTTTACCAATTGCAATAATAATTGGTTTAATTGTATGGTTTGCACTGCGCAAATAATTAGCAGATGTAAATCCAAAAGAAATTATAATTTGTAATTAAGAAAGCAGCCAATAAACTTGGCTGCTTTTTTTGTTGACATTAATTGGTTCTTAATTATTAATAAACTAAAATATTTATAACTAAAAATAGCCGCCAATAATTTGAGGGCACTGAAAAAGTCCCTTTAAGATTGGGTTAGAAAAAAGGAGTAGAAGTTAATAATTTCTGCT
>NZ_BAABAK010000004.1:177274-399126 GCF_039537385.1 Pedobacter ginsengiterrae | reverse complement strand
TAAGAGCTATTCATCCGCTTTTCTGTTTGAAGACAAATTTTATGTCTACTTTTTCAGTGCCCTCTTATATAAGAGGCAGCTTTTTTTTTAAAAGCAACTTAAAAACCTACCGCAGCAGGTTGTTTACCTCTCAAATTAATTGCCGTCCTACTAATTACTGGCTGCAAAGTGATTAATAAAATTGTCGCTAAGCATAATATGGCAATCCATTCGTAATAACTTACACAAAATTGCAAAAAAGCTTGTTTCTGAACGGCTCTACTTAATAGACCAACTGCCGCTTTTCCAGCTTCATCGCTTGGCATCCCCTTGGAGGTTAATATGCCTTGATACAATTTTAATCTTTCGGGTAAGTTAAAATCAAGAATAGAAAGATTGCTTCTCAAATCATCATAATGAACCCCCTTGAAATACAATTGATAAAAATTGACGGAAGCCAAGCTCAAACTAAAGGTAGCAAAACGAACAAAAATTCCTACAGAAGCAGCCGACTGGCTCATAGCATCTGGAACTGAAGACATAATAAACATTACGACAGGAGACATGAGCATACCTGCGCCAACGCCCTGCAAAAATAACGGTAAATAGAAATTAGTTGTGCCTGCTTCATTCGCAAAAAGTAAACACATCCAAAAGAAAAATGAAGACAACAGCAGAAAACCCGCTATCCATAAAATTCTTAAATGTTTTTGCCTGATTAAGAATTTAATTGCAATCAATGATCCCGTAATAACGCCTGCTACATTGAAAATCATAATTTCATTGGCATGAAGGGAATCCATCCCTAAAACCATAACAAAATACGAAGATGTTAAACTAAAAGCGCCACGAATAATGTATAAAACAACCAGAAATACAATTCCAATGATAAAATTTCGGTATTTAAAAACGGATAGATTAACTGCAGGTCTTTTTAAAGTAAGTTGTCTAAGTATCGAGACTATAGATAAAAATACTATAGACGAGATTGAATAAAGAATACTTGAATCATCCATCCAATCTTTCTGCTGCCCATAAATTAATACATAAGCGATAAGGACTAACATGGTAGAAAAAAGGACAAAACTCATCCAATCTATCTTATAAAGTGGCGTTTTGCGCATGGCATGGCTACGGTTCATTATTGTAAAAAGTAACACGGCACTTGGTAAGAAACAAAATATAATGGCTTTATAAACAACATTGTATTCATAATTCTCTACTAATGGAGCTGAAAAAAGTGCAGTTACAGGCGATACGCAAAGTATCATTCCATAAAATATAGTGTAGCCTGTTTCTTTAGCATGTTCTGATTTTAACCTACTAAACAATAAATTAAGAGAAATACTTGTTAAACCGCAATTCACAATCCCTTGTAAAAAGCGGAGAGCGAAAATCAACCACATATCGCGGGTTTTGAAGCACCAGTATGCTGTTATAATTTCGAGAATTATACAGATTAAGAGGTAATCTTTAGTTACTACACGTGAGAAAAATCTTCGTTCTACAACAGCAAAACTTGCAACAGCAGCGTAAAACATCAGCATAGAAAATTGAATGTCTGCAGGTCCTGCTCCGTAATACCCTGCGGCGGCAGTTCCGTCGGCTGTAGACAAAGCAAAAAGTAAAACAGATGACAATAGCACCATAAAAATACTGGTAACAATTAACCATTCGGGTACTTTAACTTTAAATATGGATAAACTATTAATCATTCTGACCTTCTCTTTTAACCTTAACACTTACGCTCATGCCTGCAGTTAATAAATCTAAATCTTTATCATTCTTGTTTAAAAGAATACGAACTGGTATTCTCTGAGCAATTTTTACAAAATTTCCAGTGGAATTATCTGGAGGTAATAACGAAAATCTTGAACCTGTAGCTCCTGAAAGTGATTCGATTTTACCTGCAAAAATTTGATTCGGAAATGCATCTACCTCAACATTTACGGTTTCGCCAACATGCATTTTAGCAATTTGTGTTTCTTTAAAATTTGCCACAACCCATTTCCCTGCACTCCTATCAACTAAATACGCTAAGGTTTGTCCATTTTGAACCAATTGGCCTGCTTGTATCGTTCTTCTGCCCATTTTCCCATTGTAAGGTGCTACAATAACCGTATACGATGTATTTAAGGTATTCCTTTTCACCACAGCTTCCCTCCTTTTTATTTCAGATAAAAGCACATGACTTTGTGCCTTAATATCGTTAGTTTTAGAAATTGCTGTAACGTAATCTTCTTTCGCTGCTTGGTATTCTGCTTCCGCTACCTGCCACACGCTTTCAATAGTTTCTAACTGTTGCCTAGTTGCCGATTCTGCATCAAATAGTTTTTTATAACGCTTATACTCGGTTAGTGCTTTCCAAAGCTTTGCTTTGGCGGCAACAATTTTTACATTTGCAACCGAAGCTACACTTTGAGCCGTTCTTACATTACTTTGCTGAACAGAAATTTGCGCTTTAGCATTCAATAATGATGCAGATGCTTCATCTTGTTGCACAGTATAATCGTCATCATCAATTAGAACAAGTGTATCACCCTTTCTTACTTCCTGATTTTCTTCAAACCTAACTTCTTTAATGTAACCGCTTACTCTTGCCGCAACTGGATTAATATATTCGTCTATCTGTGCGTCGTTTGTTTCTTCATATTTCAAGTAACCGAACAATGTTTTACCTGCCCAAATTAACAAAACAACGAGTACGACTACAGCAATTACGGTTGTTACTTTACTGATAATTTTATCAGATTTACTTTGTATATGTGTGCTCATTTTTATAAATTTCCTATGGCTTTTTGTAATTGATAATACTGCATTTTAGCATTTACCTTAGCTGTGGTCAGCTCAAATTTAGATTGAAGTAATTGCGTTTCTGCATCGAGTAGATCGGTTAGAAGCGACAATTGATTGAAGTAAGTATTTTGAACAATACGATAACTTTCTGAAGCTTGTTTAATATTTTCTTCAGCCAGATTAATCCGTTGTACCGATTCTCTATATCTAATGTAGTTCTCCTGAACTTCCTGGCGAATGTTATCTTTTACTTCCTCATCTTCCACCTCTTGTTGTTGTAATCTAATTTGCGCTTCTTTAACTTTATGTTGATTGGTGTACCAGCTTGAAATCGGAATTTTCAACTTCAAACCAACCATCCCGTTACTATATAAAGAAAGTGTATAAGGATAAAACTGAATTTGAGGATAAGCAAAAGCATACTCACCAAAAAAGCCCAACGTAGGCAGAATATTCGACTTCACGTTTTTCAACTTTAACCTAGCCAGCTCGTGCTCCTTTTCCGAAATTTGGAGTTTATAAGAAGATCCCTTGGCTGAGTCGAAATAACTATCAATTTCTTTCAATGCAATAGCATCGGTTTCATATTCTGAGATTTGAGGATTTACGAGTTCGTCGTCTTTTCCACCAGTTAAGATATTTAGTTTTTGAGAAGCAATTTTTATACTGTTTTCAATTTCAGTTAACAGCATTTTCTGTTTCGATAAACGCAACTCTACCCTCAAAACATCACTTTTTAAAACCGCTCCGTTTTTGTAGAGCTGATTAATTTCCGCTAGCTGTTTCTCCCGATCTCTAATATCTTGTTCCAGCAATCGTTTGTAAGAAATATTTCGAAAAACATCGTAAAAATAAACCGCGGCTGTGTAATGAATTTCTTGTCTGCTTTGATTTCTTAGCACATTACTTAATTCATATTCTACTTTCGATGCCGCTATTTCGGTATTGGTTTTACCACCGTTATAAATATTTAAATAGGCGTCTGCTCCAGCTTTATAATAAGTGGATACTACTGGAAATTGAGATGGCGTATGAAACAAACCATTTTCGTAAATGGGTAATGGAAAAACGTATGCGTAAGTTCCGCCAGCAGAAATTTCTGGTAACCGTTCCGCCTTGCTCACCTTTAAGTGTGCCTCATTTGCGGCGATGTTAATATTTTGCATTTCAAGTTTTTTGCTATTACTATCAACAAGCGCCCAAACCCGATTAATGGTTAAATTATCATTTTGTATATCTTGCGCATGAGCAAAAACCGTTAATAAAAGAAAAGCCATCCACAGCCATAAATTTCTTTTATACCTTATAAAATTCATATTCATTAATTAATGCTGCAAATTTCGATAGAGATTTGTTTCTTTGTTTTATCTAAACCGACATATATTTATTCAAACCAGCCAAATGATAAAAGTTAGCAATGAAGACCTTTTATTTGCAATCGACGAAAAACCAGAAACTATGTATGTTTGGCATAGTCGGTTCGAAGACCGTTTTAAAGATCATGCTCATTTAAAAGGCCAGCTCACTTACGTAGAAGGTGGAATCATTTTCTTGTACACTAAGGAAAAATCCTACTTTTTACCCGCAAGGCATTACGTTTGGATTCCCGCTGGTGTAGAACATCATTTGCAACACCGCTATCATGCAGCAATTGTTCGTAATATTTACTTCGATACCACAACAGATGAAGAAAACCCATTTTACAAGCAAATTGGAATTTACCCTGTAAACAATTTGCTGTTGGAGATGTTCTTGTTTTCGGAAAGATGGAATGGAAACATCGAGCCCAAAACGAAGGAATACGATTTTTTAAGTACACTAAAAAACATTCTTCCAATTGTAAGCGAGCATCCTTTGCCAATTGCTTTACCAACAACCGAAAACCAAAGATTAAGACCAGCATTAAGACATATTGTAGATCATTTATCAAACGACGCATTAAGCCTGGAAAGCGTAAGCAAAACTATGGGATTTAGCGAACGGACTTTATCTAGGTTATTTCAATCGGCATTAGAAACATCTTTTTTCCAATACCTAAAACTGGCGAGAATGATTAAAGCGATGGAGAAATTATTAGAAACTGATTTAACCATTAGCGAAATTGCTTACGCAGTTGGTTACAACAGTATTTCATCCTTTAGCAATACGTTTTACAAAGTGGTTGGCAAAAGACCATCAGAATTTAAAGAGCTGAAGCAATCTACTTTAACAAAACTTAATACCGTTTAAGCTAAAACGGCAATTGGCACAAATTTTTCAAAAACGGCCTCTGTATGTGGTGCATCAGACAATTCATCAGTTAAATCTTGCCCCGCCCAATGTTCATAGTGCCTGCCATTTCGCCATAAGCGGCTTTCGGTCATATCATAAATAAAACCTTTGTAGGCTACCCAAATCTGCGGTTTATCTTGTCCGTTTCGTAAAGCGAGTTGTTGTTTGGTATAAACTGGTAAATCCATTTAAATTAATATTCTAATGTGATTTTGAAGCGCAATTGTTTTACAAAATAATACGTTACTTCCCGTTTTACGCTTAGCAAACTCTTACCTCGGTACAGCAGGGTAGCGCTACAACCGCTCCTAAATGGCAACTGAGGAAATTTATTTTTACGGTTGGCCTGACGCAAACTTTGTGTTTAAAGCAGACAATAGCGGCAGCCCCAAATTTTTGCTATGAGGGCTATAGCAAATGTCAGGACGGCAAGCGCCAAATTAACCTAACGCTCATTTTCTAATTTTATTAAGCTCACGCTTTTTTAGCAGTCTTACTTTTAAAAAATTCGTACAAATAAATATTCATTAGCAGCAAACTCATTAAATAAAAATGATCTTCAAAAGGAATTGTACCAACTTTAAAGCCTAAAATTTCTTTACTGTTATAAATAACCACAGGAATTGCAGTTAAAAAACCATTAACGATATAAAACGGAATTAACGAAACCAAATATGCTCTATAAAACTTATACATAAATCTAAGTTTATTTACATACTCTACATAAACCAGCACTAAAAACAAGAAACCAAAGTTTATAAGCGTGTACCATCTGTTAAAACCGAAGAATAAAACTGCGATAGAAATGCCCAATATTAAATGACTAAGTGCTAAACTGTATTTTTGTAAATAATTTGATGGAAAATAAGCGTTTAAGCATTCGTAAATAAATATGCAAGCATATGGAACGGTCAGAAAAAATAAAATTTCTTCTAATGGTAAACCAAAAAAGCTTAGTCCAATTAAATAGTCGGGATTGAATGACCAAACATTTAGTTTTACAAAAAGTAAATCCCATACCAAAAAAACCAAGCCTGTAATTAAAATTGCGGGCAAAACAAATCTCCATTTACTAAAGAAATGCACTTTTTTATCAAAAGATAAAACCAACGGAAAGAATAATACGGCAATGTTGATGAGTAAATAAATATAATTCATTTAAATGTATTTCTTAAAAATCTTAACTTCTTCGTCAGTGCAACGCTCACTGTCGATCATAAATTTGGCAACATTTTTTATCAGAATTTCATCGGCGAGGCCAAAGTTGTTGTTTTGATAATGTTTAACAATTTCTTTTCGATCGGCCGTTAAATCTTTACTAAAACCTAAAAACGATGGGGTAAAATGCTCGATAGAAAAACGCATAAAACGAATTTCCATGTTTTCTTTATCCATGTTAATGGCTTTCTGCATGGTTTTAAGCGAAACCTTTACATATTTAATTTTATTGTAAGGATTCCAGGAGTGCTTAGCTTTAAGCGCTTCCAAAGTACCCGTATATGCGGTTATTAGTGCAGTTTTATTTGGGAGCTTAATTAGTTTTTTATAAAGCGAATCGGTTAGTTTCGAGCTTTCTACTGCTTTAACCAAATTGGTTTTAAGTACCGAAATCTCTTTAGTAGAAAGCTGTGCTTTTACAACACTACTTATTAAAATTAGAAGAAAAAAAATTAGGCTTTTATATTTCATTGATTGGGTAAAGTTAATAAAACATAATTATAGTGCTACAAGGACAGAAATAATCAATCGCCTTTCGGTAGCTAAAAATCCAACTAAACGAAAATGCTGTAAACCACCATTAAAAATTCAAACAAAACCCTTTAAAATTGCTTTATTTACAAAATGAATAAAAAAGCTGATGTGACTGTAATTGGAGCTGGTTTTGCTGGTTTGGCTGCAGCCGCTTTGTTAGCCAAGGATGGTTTCGAGGTTACTGTTCTCGAGAAAAATGAAATGGCAGGAGGAAGAGCCAGAACTTGGGAAAAAGACGGTTTTATTTTTGATATGGGGCCAAGTTGGTATTGGATGCCAGACGTTTTTGAAAACTATTTTAAGCTTTTTGGCAAAACGACTTCCGATTTCTATGAACTTAAACGACTTAGCCCATCGTACAGGATATACTTTGGTAAAGATGATGTTTTAGATGTTCCAGCAACTTTAGATGCTCTGAATAGTTTATTCGAAACTCTTGAACCAGGCAGCAGTAAAAATTTAGAACTTTTTCTCGCTCAAGCTAAATACAAATATGATGTAGGCATGAACGAATATGTTTTTAAGCCTTCGCATAGCGTTATGGAATATTTCGACCCAAGGCTGGCCATTAGTGGAATTAAATTACAACTGCTTGGCAACATGCGCAAACATGTTCATACCCTATTTAAGAATGATAAACTTAGAAAACTCTTAGAGTTTCCAGTTCTATTTTTAGGCGCCACACCACAAAACACACCAGCATTATATAGTTTAATGAACTATGCCGACTTGGTTTTAGGCACCTGGTACCCAATTGGTGGCATGCATAAAATTGTTTCTGCCATGAAAAGTATTGCCGAAGAACAAGGTGTAAATTTTCATTTCAATACAGAGGTGCAAAAAATTGAAGTAAGAAATCATATTGCCGAAGAAATTGTAACGAATAAGGGAACTTTTAAAACCAATTTTATTGTCGGAAATGCCGATTATAATCACATAGAACAACATCTTTTAAGTCAAAATAATAGAAACTACAGTGAAGATTATTGGGATAAAAGAACAATGGCACCTTCTTGCCTTTTGTTCTACATAGGTTTAAATAAAAAGCTTGCTAATATCCTTCATCATAATTTATTTTTTGACGAAAACTTTGATGAGCACGCCGAAGAAATTTATACGGAAGCAAAATGGCCATCGAAACCATTATTTTATGCTTGTTGTCCTTCGATTACAGATCGACAGGTTGCGCCTGAGGGCTGTGAAAATTTATTTTTTTTAATTCCGATTGCACCTGGATTGAAAGACAGCGAAACCAAAAGAGAAGAATACTTTAATTTGCTGATTAACCGATTTAAAGATTTAACAGGTAACGATATTAGCGATGCAATTTTGTTTAAAAGAAGCTATGCTATGAATGATTTTATTGAAGACTACCATGCCTTTAAAGGAAACGCCTATGGATTAGCTAACACGTTGAAACAGACGGCTTTTTTGAAACCTAAAATGAAAAGCAAAGTAAAAAATATTTTTTTTACAGGCCAATTAACGGTTCCAGGCCCTGGCGTACCGCCTGCAATCATCTCTGGACAGGTGGTAGCAAAAGAAATAAAAAAAAAGTTAAAAAAAGCTTGACAAATTTAAAATTTCCCTTATCTTTATAACCACAAAACAAAAACACTGCAAAACATAGTTAAAACACATTATTAACTGAGGTTTGCATTTGTTTCGAAATTAGAGAGAAGGCAGATTGTTGAAATAAAAAATAAGAATCAACTAACCAAATATATGATAAGCAAAAAGGCCAGGAATTTTTTCCGGGCCTTTTGCTTTTTATAACCTCTTCTTTTTTACTAAATATTTAACTTTGTTAAGTTGAAGGTGAATTTTTCACCTGGATAACTCTTTTTAGTAAATTCGACCCAACAGCAGCAGGGCTTAATTAACTCTTGGAATTTGTATTTTAAACGATGTAAGGTTCCATTTCTTTATCGATGCTTTTTCGAAGTTCCATTAGTTTTATCGCATAACCATGCATCGCGTTTTCTTTTTCTGTTTTGGGAGTGAAAGATGGAATTGTTTTAGGCTGTCCGTTTTCATCAACAGCGACAAAAACTATTATGCAGTGGGTATTTTTAACAAATTCTGACTGACCAACAGGCTTTGAAAAGGCATCGACAGCAATATGCATACTGGTTTTTCCTGTATAAATTATGCGAGCCTCCATTTTAACCAAATGACCGATGTGAACTGGATGAAAAAATCTAATTCCACCCACATAAACCGTTACACAATAAGAGTCGCTCCATTGTAAAGCGCAGGCAAAAGCAGCTTGATCAATCCACTTCATCATCATTCCACCATGCACTTTTCCTCCATAATTTACATCAGATGGTTCGCTTAAAAACTGTAATTCGATGTGATTTTTTTTTCTGGCCATGATTATAACTTTGAATTATTAACCGCAAAGTACAAAAAGTGAAAACGCAAAGAAAGCGAAGATGGATTTTTTAGATAAAACTCTACCACTATTACTACCATGCACGTCATTGCGAGTCACGAAGCAATCCTAACACGGTAGCTATTGAAACTTTTTGGTTTTAAGATTGCTTCGTGCTTTCGCAATAACGAAACATCTATAATAAATCATAGAGGAAATCATAAATCGGCTGAAATCAGCGAAATCTTTGGGAGCATTTTTTTTTAAAAATCATCATTAAAACAAAAAAGTCGTCCCATTAGGAACGACTTGAAATAAACTTATAAGTTTCGCGAAGAACTTTAGGCTCTTTGCGTTTAAATCAGTAAACTTATTTCGCCATTATACTTATTGCATAACCACCACCTGGAGCACAATTCAATGTTAATTTCGTTTTATTGGTTACTTCCATTTTACGAATGGTATAAGCTTTTGGATTCGTTTCGTAATGCGCATCCTTTGCGTCAGCATAAATGGTTGCTGTATATTTTTTACCAGCATCTAAAAAGCTAAAATCAATCTTCGAAGTACGGGCAACCTCATCATTCGTTCTACCAACAAACCAATCGTTTTTGCCTTTTGCTTTACGGGCAAAAGTGATGTAATCGCCAGGTTCTGCTTCTAAAACTTTAGTATCATCCCAATCGACCGCTACATCTTTAATAAATTGGAAGGCATCCATATATTTATTATAGGTTTCTGGTAAATCGGCAGCCATTTGCAATGGACTATACATGGTAACATATAGCGCCAACTGACGGGCAATTGTAGTATGTACGAATGAATTATTTTCTGGATTATATGCACTTACTTTGGTTTCGAAAATACCTGGCGTATAATCCATCGGACCGCCAATTAAACGCGTGAAAGGTAAAATGGTCGTATGGTCGGCATTATTACCACCAAAAGCTTCGTATTCTGTTCCACGGGCCGATTCGTTTCCAATTAAGTTAGGATAAGTACGGGCCAAACCAGTAGGGCGAACCGCCTCATGGGCGTTAACCATAATTTTATATTCTGCAGCTTTTTCAATCGCATACAAATAATGATTGTTTAACCATTGACCATAATGATGTTCGCCACGAGGAATCATATTGCCCACGTAACCACTTTTCACAGCATCGTAACCGTTTGCTTTCATAAATTTGTAAGCGGTATCTAAGTGTCTTTCATAATTACGAACCGATGAAGAAGTTTCGTGGTGCATAATCATTTTAATGTTTTTGCTTGCCGCATAGCGATGTAATTCTTTCACATCAAAATCAGGATATGGTGTTACAAAATCGAAAACATAATCTTTCGTCTTACCAAACCAATCTTCCCAACCTTCATTCCAACCTTCAACTAAAACAGCATCTAAACCATTTTTAGCAGCAAAATCTATATATTCTTTTACATGAGCAGTATTTGCGGCATGTTTTCCATTAGGTTTAGTTTTCGAATAATCGGTTATACCCAATTGAACACTGGTTAAATCGTTATAAGCCCAGGTGCTTTTGCCTGTAATCATTTCCCACCAAACGCCAACATATTTCGTCGGCTTAATCCACGATACATCCTTAAATTTTGTAGGTTCGTTTAAGTTGTATGTTAATTTCGAGGTTAAAATATCGCCTGCCTTATCACTTACAATAATTGTTCTCCAAGGCGTTAAACAAGGCGCTTGCATATAACCTTTATCTCCTACCGCATCTGGCGTTAACCACGATTCTAAAACCATGTTTTTATCATCCAAATTTAACGACATTAAAGAATAGTTAATTAATGCTGCCTCGTGGATATTGATATACAAACCATCTTTACTTTTCATCATTAAAGGCGTTTGTAAACCCGTTGGCGAAAATGTAGTTTGCGATGCATTTGGTGTAACCGCATCTTTCATTTTACCACGAACTTCTGATAAGTTAGAAGTTACGGTGCTATATTCCTGCGTATCATAATCGCCAGGTAACCAAAAAGCTTTATGGTCGCCAGCTAACGCGAATTGTGTTTTTTCTTCTTTAATTACGAAATAATCAAGATTTTTCTGTTCTGGAAATTCATATCTGAAACCCAAACCATCGTTAAATAAACGCAAACGAACAATAATGAAACGATTGGTTTCCTTTTGCGTTAAAGTAACAGCCAACTCATTGTAATGATTTACAATTTGCTTTACCTCGCCCCAAACAGGTTTCCAGGTTTCGTTAAATGTGCTGGTTTTGGCATCGCTTATTGTAAAACCATTGGTTAAGTTTTTACCATCCTTAAGCTCCAAACCAAGCTTACTCGTTTTAATAACATCCTTGCCCTTGTACTTTAAGCTATAAGTTGGTACACCACCATCTGCTAAAGAAAAATTTGCAATCAAATTTGCATCAGGCGATTTTAATTCCTGAGCGGAAACGTTCCCGAAAAATAGCAAAAGGCAAATTAATGCCATAAATTTTGAGAGGTTAAAGGGTTTGTTGTTTAGGTTTTTATTCACTTTATATAATTTATTTTATAATTCTGTTTCATTTATCGCCATGCCGAATTTAGCTCGGGAACTATCGTATATTAATTTGTTGTCATTCGGAACGCAGTGAAGAATACCTAACCTAAAAGCCTTGCATAAAATTAACCCACTTTTTTGATTTACTATACCTAAAAGCCAGCCTTTTATTTCATCAGATTTACTTCGCAGCTATTACACGATCTTCACTCCATTAAGCACGACATACTTTTCCAGTTAATCCAATAACAATGTATCATCCTCATCATCAGTCAAACTTAACTGAATACTATCGCTACCTGCAATACCCTCAATCGAGCCACGAATATGTGTTGCGTTTAACAAAACTTTTTCGAGCTGTTTTTCGCGGGCTTTCCACAAACGCTCCATTGCATCACGTTCGCGTTGGATGGATAATTTCATACTCATAAAACCCTCGCGAATAGCTTTCCATTGCTCAGAAAATTCTACTCCTGTTAAGTAATCATAAAGCATGTGCATTTTATCGCCACGATTTTCTTGAGATTTCATTGCTGTAGATAAACGCAAAATTCCGTCTCTCAATACATAAGCAACTGCATTCACTTCTTCGAAAGAGCAAATCCAAACACCATCCTTTTGACCGAAACAATCCATTCCTTTCGGGTAACATTGACTTACGATTACCGCAACATCAACGCCCATACTACGCATATCCTTTTTCAGCTTTTCAATCCAATCGCCACCGAAATCTTTGGTGCGCTTACTTTCATAAATAATTTTGCCACACTCCTGTCCGAATTGGTTACGCACAACTTGTACACAATCGGCTCCGCGAACACCTTTCCCAACCTCTTCTATTAAATCGAATGGGAAATTACTACGCAGTAATTCCTCCAAAATCAACTCCTGTACTTCGCCCTGCAATTGCATACTGCCTTGCTCCGCTTTGCGTTTCATTTCTTCTGCCAGTTTTTTCTGGTCGTCGAGTTGTTTTTCAAGTTCTCTTAAACGCAACTGATGCTCGGTATCTTTAATGCTATTTTTCTCGGCTTCTTGTTTACGAATTTGCTCCACCAACTCGTTGCGTTGTTCTTGCATTTTACGTTGGAAAGCCAATTCCATTTCTTCCTCTTTTAGCTTCAAACCTTGCTCACGACGCAAAAACTCCAATTCCTTTTCGCGGGCAAGTTTTAATTTCTCTTCGTTTTCTTTTGCATTGCCTTCCAACATTTGCAATTTGGTTTCAAAATCCGACGCGATACTTTTACGCAGGTTTTCTTCCAAATCCCCTTTTAGTTTATTCTTTTCTTCCACCAATTTAGCGTCGAAAACTTTTTGTTGTTGCTGTTTATCTGCCTCAAAAACCTGAAGTTTACGTTGGTATTCTTCATCTTTTTGTCTGGCATAAGCCGCCGCTTTCTCTCTCAGCTCTTTCTTATAATCTTCGGCCATTGCTTCTTCCATCGGAAAAACATGAGCACAGTTTGGACATTTAATTTCGGTAGCCATAAATAATTTTTTACTTCACAAAATTGAAGAGTTACAAAGATATTAAAGCTTTTAAGGAAATGGTAAACGAGTTTTGCACCATTTACTATAACACTTTCGACCGAACCTCGTTACCCGCCGTAAGAATTTTACTCACTGGGCATTTCGTCGCAATATCTTCCAGTCTCTGTTTTTGCTCTTCGGTTAAATCGCCTGTACAAGTAATCTCTTCGAGGAAAATGTTTTGCGCATTTTCGATGCCCATATTTACCTCCACTTCAATTTTATCAACCGCCCAACCCTTTCTATCCACATACATGCGCAGCGTAATGGCCACACAAGATGCAAGCGAAGCCATAAGCAAGCCTTTTGGCGCAAAACCTTTATGCGTTCCACCTAATTCTACAGGCTCATCTACTATAACTTCATGAGCGCCATTTGTAACCGAACAAGCATAATGTTCTTTATTTATCGTTGCTTTTACCATTGTTTATTAAAATTTGAAATCAAATATTGGTTTTATTTTAAACATTAAGATAATAATTTATTGAAAATGAAAGGTTCTGTTTATTTGGAGGTTTGCAGTCCTGCTTACCATTACAAATCCGCACTCGTACCTCGCTTGCGTGCTTTTCATTAAAATCAGATTTATAAACAATGGGTTAAGCACCCTGCAAACCGCCAAAATAAAAATCTGCCTCTGCCTTTTAGCCCCGATTGAAGTGAAAATACTTTTTGGTGCAGTAACCGTAAATATGATGTAATGCGCAGGCACAAAGCATTTGCAACAAATGAAACAGAGGCTTCGTGTATCAGCATGACAGGAGTTTGAAAAGATTGAAACGAAGAGCGGGACTGATTTTAATAGATGTTGTGCATTTGCGCTTCAGCAAATAATCCTTTAAAGATTATGAAATTGTCATTCATTTAAAAATAACGAAACATTATTAAATGGCATTTGTTCTTTTTAAAATATATTGCTATGAAATACAGAAAGTTAATCGGAAAATACTTAGCGCACAAATCTCATAATAACGCACAAATTGCCATTGCTTTAGTTGCAGGCTTAGCGGCTGGAGCGGTTATCAGTGTATTATTTGCACCAGATAGTGGCGCTGGAACTCGTGGAAAAATTGCAGGTGGAGCAAGAAATCTTCGTTTTGGTTTTCAGGATAAATATAACCTGTTAAAAGAAAAAGTATTTGGCGTTGAGGCTATTGAAGAAGATATTGTAGAGCATGAGGTGCCTCATTTTAAGCATAAAGTACAAAAGAAACGTAAATCGGATGTGCAAGATATTTTAGAACATGCGCACGAAAATGGACAAGTGCAAGAAGGACAAGGATAATTGACAATTAGCGGAATAATCTTAGTTTTACAAGACTATTTCGCTTTTTATGATATTTATCCTCTCGAAGATTCTCTTGTTTCTACTAAAACCAATACTTTGGATTTGCTTACTCTTAATTTTAGCTGTTTGCAAAAAATATGAACCGAACAGAAAGAGGCTGCTTTTTGCAGCGTTAGCTTTATTAATATTTTTTTCTAACGCTTTTATAGTTGGAAAAATTTTCAACTTTTACGAATCTGGATATCCACAAAAGGATAGAAAATATGATGTAGCAATTGTACTGGGCGGATTCTCTGGGCTCAATAAACGAAATAATAAAATCGCATTTGGAAGTTCGGGAGATAGGTTATTTCAGGCAATTGAGCTTTACAAAAACGGTAAAATCGGTAAAATTCTTTTAAGCAGCGGAAGTTCTAATTTAATTGATAAAAAAGTTAAGGAAGCCGATTTAGCAGTGGCTTATTTAAAGCTGATTGGTATTCCAGACTCTACTATATTAATTGAAAATCAAAGTAGAAACACCATAGAGAATGCGAAATTTAGCTTAGCCTTAATTGAAAAGCAAAAACCACAAGCGAGTGTTTTGGTTATTACCAGTGCATGGCACATCCCTAGAACTAAACTTATCTTTAACAAACAAAGCAAAAATAAATTAGACTATTATCCTACAGATTTTAGAGGCGTGGTTGAGTATGAGTTTGGTGATTTCATAATTCCAAATGCTTCGGCCCTAGGCTCTTGGGAAATACTTTTAAAAGAATGGGTGGGGTATGTTGTAGATGGAATAAGATCTTAATAATTGAATAAAATGATTAACTGTGCAAGCAAATTTCAGCTTTAAACTGTTTCTTACTTGCCCAATTTTTCAACTTAAGATTCAATTGCTTTCCAAAGCATATCCTTCAATTCTAAAATATTCTTTTCGGCAACCGATGATATAAATATTGATGGCACACTTGGCAAGTCCTGTTTCATTTCTGCCATTAATTCTTCATCTAACATATCCGATTTGGTAATAGCTAAAACATGTGGTTTTTGCATTAATTCGGGATTGTAAGATTCTAATTCCCTTTTAAGGATTTCATACTCTTCCTTTATTGAACGGCTCGTATCTGCAGGAACCATAAATAACAATACAGAATTACGTTCAATGTGGCGTAAAAAACGATAGCCCAAACCTTTTCCTTTCGAAGCACCTTCAATTATACCTGGAATATCGGCCATTACGAACGACTTGCCACCACGATAACTTACTATACCTAAATTAGGAACAATTGTGGTAAAAGGATAATCGGCAATTTCTGGTTTAGCAGCCGAAACTACTGAAAGCAAGGTAGATTTACCTGCATTCGGGAAACCAACCAAACCTACATCAGCCAAAACTTTAAGTTCCAGAACGTTCCAAACTTCTTGTCCTTGTTCGCCGGGTTGTGCAAAACGTGGTGTTTGCTGAACGGAGTTTTTAAAGTGTGCGTTACCCAAACCACCACGGCCACCAGCCGTTAAAATCTTAGTTTCGCCATCTTTTGTAATTTCGAAAAGAACTTCTCCAGTTTCAGCATCTTTAGCAATAGTTCCCAAAGGAACTTCTAAGATTTCGTCTTTACCTTGTCGGCCGAATTTGTGTGAACTTCCTCCCGCCAAACCGTCTTCAGCAATAATATGCTTACGGTATTTAAGGTGTAATAATGTCCAGATGTTGCTACTACCTTTAACGATAATGTGGCCGCCACGACCGCCATCACCACCATCAGGCCCACCCATAGATGTTAAAATATCACGATGCAGATGTGCTGAACCTGCCCCGCCCTTACCAGAACGGCAACAAATTTTTACATAATCTACGAAATTCGAACCCTGTGACATATTATTTACGATTTTAGATTGACGATTTAGATTAAAAAAAATCGACGATGAATTCTTATTGTATTTACTATTAACGATTTTAGATTACAAAAATCGCTAAAAAACAAACATCCGCAAAAAACAACTAATGCCTTTTTTGCGGATGCTATATTTAAAAAAATTGATTATTTAAAACTGATCTATTACAGCGCAAAGATCATTATAAACTCTATCTATTTCACCAATTCCGTTTACTTTCTTCAATTTCCCCTGCTCCTCGTAATAAGGTAATACATGGATAGTTTTATCGAAGTATTCTGAAATGCGTTTTTTTAACTTTTCTGCATCATCATCTGGACGGCCACTAATTTTATGACGTTCAGCTATCCGTTTTGTTAATTCATCCTGATCAACATCTAAAGCAATAACACCAGCGATTTTACTGTCCTTACGCTCTAAAAATAAATCAAGCTCCTTTGCTTGCGGAACCGTTCGAGGAAAACCATCAAATACAAATCCTTTTGCATCAGGGTTTTTATCTACTTCTTCTTCAAGCATGGCAATTGTAATCGCATCTGGCACCAATTCTCCATCAGCTAACAATTGACTAACTTTTTTTCCTAATTCTGTTTCTCCTTTAACGTGTGCTCTAAATAGATCGCCTGTTGAAACGTGTACCAACTGATATTTTGCAATCAGTTTTTCAGATTGGGTGCCTTTACCCGCCCCTGGAGGGCCAAAGAGAACTAAATTAAGCATTCAAGTTGTTTAGGTTGTCTTTAAAATTAAAAAAGCCTTATTCCTATGGCTGTACTAAATATGAAAGTTAACGCCTAATATTAAATTAAAGCGTTGCTTTCAAGGCTGCAAATATATAATTATTAATTTAGATGCTATTTATAATTGAGAATTTATTTGAAAATAAACCCATTTTAAAAGCATTCTAAATGCTTTTGCAAAGAATCTTAGGTCTTGTTTACACTTAACCAAATATTCTATTCGTATGCAAGTCGTTTCCCAAAACATTTAATTATTTGTCTGATAAAAATTATTTAATGATGCGATTGATATCAACTTTCAAGTACACTAAAATAATCCGAAAGCAGGTACAAATATTAGTTTGACTTTTAGCATTCGCGATATCTATATTAATATTGAAAATTATTTTCAATTATTTTTGGTACTGAAAATTATATCCCTATATTTGCAACCCCAAAGGAATACAGCAATGTATTAATTTGCGAAAGTAGCTCAGTTGGTAGAGCACGACCTTGCCAAGGTCGGGGTCGCGAGTTCGAATCTCGTCTTTCGCTCTAAATGTTTTCCTACCAGAAAGCATTTATTAAAAATTAACCTACCGAAGGATTTCGGAACAGGCTAATGCTCGGGTGGTGGAACTGGTAGACACGCAGGACTTAAAATCCTGTGCTTTCAAAGGCGTGCGGGTTCGATTCCCGCCCCGAGTACTTCAAAAAAAATCGAAACTAAAGCCATCAGAAATGATGGCTTTTTGTTTTATACCTTTTTTCCCTCTCTTTTCGAATTTTAATCACATCACATTTCGAATACAAGCTTAATCCAACTTATAGTTCGAGCATGAATATTGTTCTTGGCTGGAAGTTGTGTGATATTAAAACCTAAGAGGTACTATGAAATTAGAATCTTCAATTGAATTGACGAAGTATCGAAAAAATAATTATGTGATTCCGTGCAAAACCGGCCACCCGAATTTCTAACCAACGATAGCATCAAATAGGAATACAAAATTTGCAATTTATCCCATTTAAGCTGGTCCAAAATTGATCACTATAATAGATAAGCAATAAATAGAAAGTTTCCATGATGGCTTATTGTCGTGATATGATGTGTCATCGCCTGTTTCCTAAAGATTTCAGGCAGTCCCGATTCATCTGTTTGCAGAAATAAATCGTTATGATCGCGGTTAAAAAGAGTTAAGTAGTCGGTACAGTTTTTTGCGTGAATTATCCTGCACTTTTCATAGCTGGCATAAGTCTTAAAACTCAGCGTATGAACGTAGTTTTGAGCAACCTCGCTTCTTGTTAAAAATTTTTCACCAAAATAGTCGACAGAACCCTTTGCCTTCGAACCATTCAGATCGAATCCGCAAATGAATGCCTTTGGATCATAAACACGAATTCCCGTTCGCCGGTTTACAATCTTATAGACTGCCTCTTTCATGCTCCACATCAGCCATACCATCAGGTCCGCATTGTCTGAATTATAAATTATATCCTGCTCATTTAAAGAAAAAACCTTAGACAAATAGTTTGACCGTTTCCAGTTGCTTTGCGTTTTGGCAAGTCTTAGATCTATAACATCATTACCCAGCATTTTCAGCAAGTTTAGTTTCAATGACCTCAACTGTAGCTTTAATATTTAGCATTCTCGCCATCGAATCATTGTCGATTGAGATATTAAACTTTTCTTCGATATCAAGTACGATATCCACAAGATTAGCTGAATTTATTTTCAAGTCCGTAATGAAATCAGTGTGTTCATTTATGTTTTCCAATGAATCCTGGTTTTCGCTATAAAGGGAAACAATTTCCCTAAGTTCAGCAATTATTTCTTTTTTATCCATTGCGGTATTTTTTTAAAATTAAACAGGCATTCACATCTCCAAAACCAAAACTCGCTTTGGCCAAAATATTAAAACTTCTTTTCAAAAGTTGGCGAGGAACCCTACGCTCATCTATCAGTGAGGAAATTTCCAAATTCAAATCCTCGCAGTTTATGTTTGGGAAGATAAATTCTTCGTATAACTGCAGCACGGATGCAACGCATTCGATGCTCCCTGAAGCGCTAATACAATGACCAATCATTCCTTTTAACGAATTTATATATGGAAAATTTTCTTTGGAGGAGCCAAGTGCATGCTTCCAGTTTTCAATTTCTAGTGCGTCTTTGCTTGTTGCAGTCAAATGCCCGTTAATAACATCGATATCCTCAGGATTAATTCTGGCATTCTCAATCGCTTTTACGATACAACGCTGAACAGCCCCTGGGTTAGGAGCGGTCATTGTCCCCCCGCCACGCTGACCACCCGAGTTGATATGACCACCGATTACCTCAGCATAAATACTGGCATTCCTGGACTGCGCACTTTCGAGAGATTCCAATACGATTGCACCTGCCCCGCTGCCAGGAACAAACCCACTTGCAGTGGCGCTCATTGGCCTGCTACCACTTTCAGGTGAATTATTGTGTTTGAAGGTACAAACCTTCATCGCATCAAATCCCCCCCAAATGTATGGTCCACTATCACTTGTACTTCCTGCAAGCATTCTCCTCGCTTTTCCAGATTTAATGTGATCGTAAGCCATCAAGATACTTTCTGTGCCTGTTGCACAGGCTGCAGAATTTGTGCTAACCTGGTTGCCTAATCCAAGCTTACCACTGATGAAAGCACTCACACCACTGGCCATTGTTTGCGCTACAACACTGCTACCTAGCTTTCTTATATCAAGTTCATCTATTTTGTTAATTGCCCATCTGAGCTTATCAATCCCAGAAGTTCCAGTTCCAAAAAAAGTTCCACTATCCCAGTCAGGATCAGCCGCGGCGGATATTTCAAGGCCTGCATTCCGCCAAGCGTCAAGTCCTGCAATAACTCCATAAACAATTCCAGAACTCGCTAAGCTTCTTATTTCAAGAGGGGTAAAATATTGAGCTATCCGCGCTTCATCAAGAGTAGGTTTGCCTGCTATCTGACAAGAAAAACCCAGTCTTTCAAGTTCGGGCTGATGGCTTATTCCAGATAGCCCATTTTTTATGGCATGAAGAAATTCCTCAACAGTTGTTCCATTTGGTGCACATACACCCAAGCCAGTAATTACAACCCTATTTTCAGTCATTTGCATTCGTTGTTAACATACCCGATATTATACCTTTACAAACTGTTTCCCCTGCTGAATTTTTCATAACCACTTTGCAGGATAGTTTGTTAAACCTGAAATAAATCTTCTCACTTGTAACAAAAACTTGTTCTCCAGGATAGACAGGTCTCAAAAAATCAATTTCACTGGAGGTCATCGCGAGTCCAAAACCTTTTTCCATCAAGGTTTCTCCAACCAGGAAGATCCCTAAACACACCACACCAATCTGCGCCATGGTTTCTGTAAGTATGACTGCCGGAGTAATCGGAAAATCCTTGAAGTGTGACTTATAAAAGGAAAGCTCTTTATCAAAAGTATAGGTACCTTTTGCGCCATCTTCATCGACATATAACAATTCCCCGACAAATAAAAAGTCCTTCCCGTAAGGAAGTTTGCTTAGAATTTCTGCTTTAGTCATATTACCACTTCAAAAGTATTCTTTGGGCAGAAAAGCCTGGACCGAAGCTGAGCATCAAACCCGTTTCACCAGAGGCGGGATTCGTTTCCATATGACGCTGCAAAACGTAAAGTACCGTAGCACTACTCATATTACCATATTGTCTCAACACCTCTTTGGTATGATCTATATTTTTGCCTAACTGACCAAATAGTGCTTCTACCACCTGGATGATTTTTCTTCCTCCGGGATGAAAAATAAGATGGTCTATATTCGAAATTTCCAACCCGTTTTTTAGTAAAAAAGGATGAATTATTTCTGGAAAATGCTCCGCGATGGTTTCGGGTACCCCCACATCAAGCACCATCTGAAGTCCGGTATCGGTAATCTTAAAACCCATCATATCTTCTGCGTGGTAAAAATGATACATTTCCTCTGCAAGGATCTCTGGCCCCTGATCAGATTCATGAGAGCTTAGCAGCACACATGCAGCCCCATCTCCAAAAATTGCCGCACTGACGATATTGGCCATGGAAAAGTCATTTAGCTGAAATGTTGCTGTCGGGGATTCAACAGCAATAACAGCTGCTCTTTTTCCAGGATTTGCCTTTAAAAAATTTTTAGCATAAATCATCCCAGACACACCTGCTGCGCAGCCCATTTCAGTAACTGGAAGCCTAACAATATCTTGCCTTAAGCCAAGGGCATTGATTAGATACGCATCCAATGAGGGAATCATAATCCCCGTACAACTTACGGTAATGATAAAATCTAAATCGACTGGTTTCCAGTCTGCCTTTTCCAGAGCAGAAGAAAGACATTGTATGCCGAGCTTAATTGCCGCCCGAACATATATATCATTTCGCTTTTCAAAAGTCAAGTCGGAAAATACTTCTTCGGGTGACATAATTGAATACCTCTTGTCCACTGCAGCACCTTCAAATATCTTTTTAACCTTTCTGATAAATCGGTCGTCCTGTCCAGCTAACCAAATATCCAAAAATGGCAGAATTTCAGAAGTTGTTCTGGAGAACTCAGGTAAAGCTTTGCTTATTGTTTTAATTTTTACGCTCATCTTGTTTTAATAACCCATAAATACCTGAAAGCCCATCTCCAGCCTATATAACTTGAAGTAATGTCTAAGGCTTTTTCGTAGCGCTTTAGATCTGCCTTCTTAAATCCACGAAGAATTGACACTAGACCATCTTCCCTTGACATATTATTAAGCTTGAACACATAGCTCAACGCGGTAAAAAGACGGTATGCAAGACCACTTCTTTCCAGATCATTGACAACTATACCTACGAAAACCCCCTTGATAAGGTTGTTGAAAAGATTAGTTATCTGGCCGTCGGAAAAATGATGCAGGGTGAGGGTGAAGAGCATGATATCGCATCGCTCAGTTTCTTTGCTTTGATCAAAAATATCACTGCACTGATATTGTATTTCCGGATAGTTCAAAGAACAGCGCACGGCATGTGCGATGGTGCATTTATTAGCATCTATTCCTTTCAACTCAAAGTTCAAATGATTTTTACGGGCATAATCCGCGAGCATTCTAAGCATTGCTCCGTTACCACAACCTACGTCAGTAATGCTTAGCTTAGCAGCATTATTTTTCGGCATCAACATTCTAACGCCTTCCAAAGTCACTTTGTTTCCCCCAAGGAGTTTGTTTATTGCCGCGATTTTATCCAAGGCATCCGTTAAGATATCTCCCTCCATTGCGAAGTCATCCATGATTTCTGCAGCTGTGCTTCTAAATTTTGTATCTATTGGCATTTATTGAGAAATTGATAGTGGTTTTCCATGCGTCATTTTGATCGTTCTTGAAAGCAGACCAGGCATTTTAGTTAAAGTACCCAGGGCTAATTTCTGTATAGTGGGATTACTGAAAACAGCGGACAAGATTTTTCCCGCGAAGAGTCTTCTTTGAAAAAGACCTTTCCACTGCTTTGTATATTCCTTTTCCATCACCTTTCTGGAAAGTCCTTTACTTTGGGAAAATCTAATCAGAAGTTCAGATGCAATTTTAGCACTGTGTATGGCCATTGCCATGCCGTTTCCACAAAGCGGATGAATTAAAGCTGCAGTATCACCTATCATGAGAATATGATCAAAAACAGGTTCCTTTGACTCAAAGCAAATCTGACTTATAGTTAGCGGCGTTTCAAAAATCATTCTTGAATCCTCTAAAATAGTTTTAAGAAACTTATTTTTATATAGCACTTCCTGCTGATAGCTTTCGATATTCTTAAAATGCTTGAAACGGTTAAAATTCGCGAGATAACATATATTAAGTTTGTTATCTTCAACTTTTGAAATCCCGCAATATCCTCCACTGAAATTATGCAGGGCAACCAGGTTAGACGGAAACTCTCCCTCATAGTGCGCCTTTACAGCAAGGTAAGGAGATTTACTCTGCATAAAATCCCGTCCAAGCGTTTTATCAAGTGAGGATCTTTTGCCAAAGGCTCCTAAAACATGGCTGGCAACGAATTGCTTATTTGCATTAGTCTCCACATAGAAAAGATCATTCTTGTATAGTACCTGATTAACTGTATCGAAAAGCACCGACACACCTCTTTTTAAGAGTTCTTGGTAGAGGAAATCATCCATCACATACCTGCTTAGCCCAAATCCGCCGAGCGGCAAACTCGCATTCAGGAAAGATCCGGAAACAGAACTAAACTGTAAGCTGGTTATCAAAGCCGGCTTCAGGCTTTCAAAAGAAATGCCAAGCCAGCTTAAATATGGCAGTACTTCATTGGAAACATACTCCCCGCAAACTTTATGATGTGGATAAGGTTTTTTCTCGATTAGCGTGACGTGAAATCCAGATTGCTGTAAATGCAGCGCCGCGGTCAAGCCGGCCAGTCCGCCACCGATTACAAGGATTTCCGTTTCAATCTGCATATGGTTAAGATAACAATTTCCCTGGTTTATTGTTCAGTAAAAAGTCACTGCCCACAAGAATTAATTCGATAAAAAAATTAAACCATTTTTTGACAGAAGCATGCTCATTGATCGAAAAAATTCGGAAATGTAAATCATTTGCCTATTGATATCTATATTAGCATATGATATGGACATCAAGAGAAGTAAGAAAAGCTAGCGAAGATTTGAGAATGAACATCGTCGATGCAGCCAAAGTGCTCTCCTTGCGTAATGAGCATGATGCAGCATCCATTAGCAAAATTGCTTAATATACAGTTCAGCCCGACAATTTTCCCCACTCTCCAGTCTAAAGATCCAAGAATGGTGTTTTTTCGCATACTATCAAGATTAATAAAGAATCAGATGGGCTCTGTATCCTAGGCACGAAAAAATTAATTCGTTGCGTGAGCGAACAAATTCAAAACGCTTGAACTAATAACAGGAAATGAGACTGATGGTGTTGGCTTTGCTGCTATAAAATTAATCCGCAATAAGAAAATGTTTAATTAGGTAATTGAGTGCCGCAAAAAAAGTCGCAGAATTGAATGCCGAAAAAGGAATAAAAAATTTCCTGCTTTATACTTTAAAACAAATTCGAGTTTTTAAAACTCCGGCGGACAAAATTCGATTAACTTTTGCTGTACAAACAAGTCATTGTTTACAATAGACGAATCACAGGCTCTAATTATTAATAATCCGACATTTTGAATGGAACGCGATACAACAAAAAAAGCCTCAGATTTCTCAAAGGCTTTCTTTTTCGTGCACTTGTAGGGATTCGAACCCCAAACCTTCTCATCCGTAGTGAGATGCTCTATCCAATTGAGCTACAAATGCGTTTCCGTATTGTTAACGGACTGCAAAGGTATAATTTGATATTTTAATTTCCAATTAAATTTTAAAAAAAATCAAAATTATATATTGCAAGTTTAAACTTAACCTTTTAAGGCTTCATCAATCGCCTTAAAATCAGGCAAGTCGTGTGCATCTTCCAAAACCTCAGCATAAGCGATTTTTCCTTCTTCATCAATAACAAATGCTGCTCTTTTAGAAACACCTTTCAATCCGAATACAAATTCGTTGTACAAAGCACCATATTCTTCTGATACATTTTTGTTAAAATCGGATAATAATGGAAATTGGTAATTCTGTACTTCTTTAAACTTTGCTAAAGAAAAAGGAGAATCAACTGAAATACCTAATACTTGCGCATTAATACCTTCGTAAAAACTAAAGTTATCTCTCATTGTACACAATTGCTCAGTACAAGTACCCGTAAAAGCCATCGGAAAAAAATGAATAATAACCTTTTTACCTTTAAAAGCTGATAAAGAAACTTCCGCTAAATCAGAACTGTATAATTTAAAATCTGGGGCTTGATCGCCAACTTGTAATGACATATTTTTTATTATTAAATTGTTGTAAATATTTTATTATTGAAGGTTTACTGCAGCTGTGGCTTCACAAATCGGCCGTTACGTTTTTCGTTTTCTAATTACTGTCTCCCAATCTTGCTACTAAACACTTGCTACTTTTTTCATCTGCTCATCCACAATTTTCAGTCCTTCTTCAAAACTGTGTGGTTTATAATCTAAATCTTTTATTGTTTTATCTAATACAAAACCAGTTTTAATTGGTCGCTTAGCCGATTGATTTAAACTCTCAGAACTTATTTCAGAAATTATCGATTTATCGAGCGACCAATAATCGGCAACTTTTCTCACTAAATCTGCAATGCTCATGTAATCTTTCCCCGAAACGTGATAAATACCTTGCGCATTTTTTTCTACTGCTAACAAGCAGGCCTCTGCTAAATCTTCGGCCAAGGTCGGCATTCTCCATTGATCGTTTACTACATTTATAGCCTGCCCCTTTTCTAATGCACCTTTCGCCCAAAGCACAATATTACTACGACTCATATCATTAGTAATACCGTAAACTAAAATAGTGCGCAAAATGGCCCAATTTGCTGTCGATTCTTTAACAGCTAATTCAGCTAATAGTTTAGTTTCTCCGTAATAACTCAAAGGATTTGGCGCATCTTCTTCTTTGTATGGACCATCTGCTCCATCAAATATAAAATCGGTACTTAAATGTATAAAGCGAATATTATTTTTTTCGCAAAGCGATATTAAGTTTTGAGTTGCATCTACATTTAATTGATGGCAAAGTTCTTTATCAGCCTCGCCAGTATCTACATTAGTCATTGCGGCGGTATGTATAATCGCATCGGGCTGATACTTTTCGATAACTTGCTTAACCAGCCCGTTATTCAAAATATCCATTTCGGCGTATTCATATCCGTTTGCAATAGGATAACGATTAGCACCCTTTGAAGTTGCAATGAGTTTTACCCGTCCTTCGGCTAAAACTTTTTCAGTTAATTTTTGGCCTAAAAGGCCGTTACTGCCAGTTACTAAAATGGTTTTCATTTGATGATTTTATGCCTCTAAATTATCTATAAAAACCTTGTTTAAAAATTTTATAATATATATTTAAAATATAGCAAGAATAACTTAACTTTGCCAACCGAATTGGAGCCCTTACAAACAGCTTTAATTCATTGACTGTAATAAATTTACTCACAACAGATATGCCTAACTTAGGAAAAATAGCACAAATTATCGGCCCAGTGGTTGACGTTAGCTTTGCTGATGATGCCCATCTACCTAAAATTTTCGATGCGTTAGAGATAACAAAAGAAAATGGACAAAAAATTGTTTTAGAAGTTCAACAGCATTTAGGCGAAGACCGCGTACGTGCAATCTCTATGGATTCTACTGATGGTTTAGTTCGTGGAATGAAGGTACTTGATACTGGTTCAGCGATTAAAATGCCAGTTGGCGACCAAATTAAAGGTCGTTTATTTAACGTAGTAGGTGACGCAATTGACGGAATCACTGCAGTAGATAAAGCTGACGGTCGTCCGATTCACGCTACTCCTCCTAAGTTCGAAGATTTATCAACAGAAACTGAAGTACTTTTTACTGGTATAAAGGTTATCGATTTATTAGAGCCTTATGCAAAAGGTGGTAAAATCGGTTTGTTCGGTGGTGCTGGTGTAGGTAAAACTGTATTAATCATGGAGTTGGTAAATAATATCGCTAAAGCTTATGCTGGTTTATCAGTATTCGCAGGTGTTGGTGAGCGTACTCGTGAGGGTAACGATTTACTTCGTGAGTTTATCGAATCAGGCGTAATTAACTATGGTGATGAATTCTTACACTCAATGGAAAAAGGTGGATGGGATTTGAACGCAGTTGATACTGAAAAATTAAAAGAATCTAAAGCAACATTGGTTTTCGGTCAAATGAACGAGCCTCCTGGTGCACGTGCTCGTGTAGCATTATCAGGATTAACAGTTGCAGAATATTTCCGTGATGGTGATGGCGAAGGCGCTGGAAAAGATATCCTTTTCTTCGTTGATAACATCTTCCGTTTTACTCAGGCAGGTTCTGAGGTATCGGCTTTATTAGGTCGTATGCCATCTGCGGTAGGTTACCAACCAACATTGGCAACTGAAATGGGTTTAATGCAAGAGCGTATTACTTCAACTAAACGTGGCTCAATTACATCTGTACAGGCTGTATATGTACCTGCGGATGATTTAACTGACCCTGCGCCAGCTACAACTTTCGCCCACTTAGATGCAACTACGGTACTTTCTCGTAAAATTGCTGAGTTAGGTATTTACCCAGCGGTAGATCCATTGGATTCTACCTCACGTATCCTTTCTCCTGCCGTTTTAGGTGATGAGCACTATAACACTGCACAACGTGTTAAAGAAACTTTACAACGTTATAAAGAATTACAAGATATCATCGCGATCTTAGGTATGGACGAATTATCTGAAGAAGATAAATTAGTAGTATCTAGAGCTCGTCGTGTTCAACGTTTCTTATCTCAACCTTTCCACGTAGCTGAGCAATTTACAGGCTTAAAAGGTGTATTGGTTGACATTAAAGATACCATCAAAGGTTTCAATATGATTATGGATGGTGAAGTTGATGAATATCCTGAAGCTGCATTTAACTTGGTTGGTAGCATGGAAGACGCTATTGAAAAAGGTAAAAAATTATTAGCAGAAGCGAACTAGTATCGAAATTTGAGTATCAGGTATCAAGACCAACAATAAAATCTTGATACTTGATACTAGCTACTTGATACTCAAATCAAAAAAAATGAATTTAGAAATATTAACTCCAGATAAAAAAGTTTTCGAAGGTGAAGTAACCGCAGTTACAGTTCCTGGAACTTTAGGTTCTTTTCAAATTTTGAGAGACCATGCGGCAATCATCTCAACTTTAGAAGATGGAGAAGTTATTATAAAAGCAGGCAAAGATGAAGAACAACGTTTCTTTATTAAAGGTGGCGTAGTTGAAGCTATTCATAATAAGATTGTAGTTTTGGCAGAAGGCATTGCATAACATAACTTAACTCATTTAAAAAGCCTTTTCAATTAATTTGGAAAGGCTTTTTTTGTGATCAAAGAATTTCTCATTTCTATTGAAAAACAATTCCCCTAAGGCAAGTTTTTCCGAACCTTGAAAGTAATTTGGTTTAATATTCTTTATAACAAAATAGCTTGTTTCGCCGAAGCAAAACAAGCTATTCATATTATTAATAAGTCTTCTTATTTGTTTGTACCTGTAATTATAACGTTATCTAAACGTAAACCTAAAGTGTTTGTAGCAGCTGGACCAAAAAATTCGACTGTGTTATTTGCAAGTGCAGGAACATCACCTACAACTTCTAACGTGTAAAATTTATTTGTATCAGCACCTACAATTGGTTGACTGGTTACCGCATATTCTACGCCGTTAACTTTAACTTTGATCACATTCAAATTACCAGTTGAACTTGAACCTTGAATATTTGCTGCTGCATCATATTTAATTTTTAATTTCGAATACCCACTAACAGTAACTCCAGAAATTACCACTGAAGCATCTTTAGCTGCAGGTAACCAAACATGTGCATTTGTTCCGTCGCCATAAGTAGAAATAGTTCTTAAATCTGCATTTCCGTAGCTATCAGCAAATGTGAAAGTTTTGTTATCGTAGTTAGTATAAGTTGTAATTTTTGGTTTTGTTGTACCAATTGTTCCCGTACCAAAACCTTCTGTATAAAGCACTTTATCTTCGCCAACTGGTGGAGTTACCACAACCACATCCTGATCAACAGTATAAGAACCTGAAGGAACGTTATTCCAGTTGGTAATAGTAGCAGAAATTGCAACAGCAACAGGAGTAGCTGTACCGCCATTTTTCAATTCAATTTCGTAGCTATATTTTTTACCTTGCTCAAATTTAGTATTAGCTGGTAAAGTCAGTTTGAATTTTCCAGCTGGCAAGCTAAAAGTAATTTGTTTTCCAGAAGCATCTTCAACTGGTAATACAATAACTTCAGAAACTACAGCAGAACCTCTAAGACCAGTTTTAGCGACAACTTCAACAGCCTGAGTTTGATTAGCTAAAATTCCTGTAGCTAAATCGAAATCAGCTTTAGTGTTTAAACCTGCAATGGCTGTACTTAAGCCATTCAAATCAGATACACCAGTACCATTTTTAACGGTAAACTCTATTTTCGAAAGTTTATGAGAAAATACAAGGTTTGCATTTGTACTGGTTTTGCTTAAGCCTGTTGCATTGTTTGCATATAACAAATCTATTGCACTTTGGCTGGTTTGATTATTTACATCAACAGCATAAATATTGTTACTAGGAAGACTTTGCTTAAATGGATAGTAAGCAATGAAATCTACTGTTTTACCATCTTCTGGATAGTATAAGGTTTGATCAGCTGCTGATGGTTTAAATTCGCCATCACCTGTTGTATTGTAATTTTTGTTTGCAGAAATAACAGAAGTTAAACCTGTACCAGTTTTCATGAATACACCAATTGCATCACTGCTTTCCCAGGCATCATTTAATGCTTTAGTTTTAATTTGGCCATCAATGCTTGAAGAAAATTTAACCGCCGTTGCATTAGGGTTAGTTACAACTGGAGCGTTATCTTTCTTACAAGAACTGCTCATTACAAACAGCGTAATTGCTGTCGCGAATAAAATGTTTTGATTTCTCATGTTCGTTTTAAAGTATTATTATGTTTGTTTATTTCCAGATCGTGTTATCAACGGTTGCTTTAACCTCAGCAGAAAGTTTAGGGAAGAAAGTATAACCTGTTTCTTTTTCTAAATCACTTACACTTACACGGTAAGTATTGTAGTTGTTACCCGAAGGGATAACCTGATTATTGATTCTAAACCCTATTGTATAATATGTACTCCCTTTTTTCATTGCTAACGCCTTATAGTAATATTTAGGAATAGCAGAACCTTTAGCATAAGTAATGTTTTGATCAGTTGCTGTTTTAATTGCGGCACCAGTAACTACATAAAGTGTATCACTTTGTGCAGTCCAGGTTCTAACTTGTTGTTCTAAATTGTTCCAAATGCCTTGGTTCATGGAAGAAACTTGAGCAGTCATGTTAGAATAATAGAAAGTAGTTGCATTTAAATCTCTAGAAGCTGTACGATCGCCACTAGGAATTTGGTGACCGCGATCGTAACCATTACCAAAAGAACTACCCAAATCAACCTGATCGCTTGAGGCAATTGAAGGATCAAATGCCCATGCATCAGAACGGCCAGAGCTTCCAATATAAGATGCATGTAAAGGATAAGCTACCCAATAAGCCATTTTATATTTTTTATCGTATAACATTGCGTAATTTCTTACACCTGTTTTTCCAGGAAAACCGTGTGAAACGTAAACGGTGTTCTCATCAGTTGTAATTGCAGGAGTTTCCATATAACCAGACAAAGTTGGAGGAGTTACAACAACGGTTTCCTGATCAAGATTGTATGAACCAGAAGGAACATCATTCCAGTTTATAATGCTTGCTTTAATAAATGCAGCAGTTCCTACAGGGCTTGTGCCTTCGCCTTTCAATTCAATTTCGTAGCTATATTTTTTACCTTTTTCGAATTTGGTACCAGCCGGTAAAGCCCAGGTAAAAGTTTTAGCACCTAATGTAAATATCACTTTTGTTCCTACCTCGTCAGTAGTTGGAATTAAAATTGCCTCAGCAACAGTGGCTGCATTTCGAACACCAGTTTTAGCTAAAATAGTTGCTGTTTGGCTTTGAGGAGTAATTGTTCCTGTTGCCAAATCGAAATTGGCATTAGTTTTTAAACCAGTTATACTTACTGATAAGCCATTTAAATCTGCAACACCAGTACCATTTTTAACAGTAAATTCTACTTTGGATAATTGGTGAGAGAAAACAAGATTAGCATTCGTACTGGTTTTGCTTAAACCCACTGCATTATTTGCATACAGTAAATCGATTGCAGGTTGGTTACCTTGTGCACTAACATTTACTGAATAAATGTTACCAGAAAGATTTTGATCGAATGGATAATAAGCGATAAAATCTACTGCTTTTCCATCTTCAGGATAATAAATGGTCTGCTCTAAATTTGATGGTTTAAATTCGCCATCGCCAAGCGTTAAATAAACTTTATTTGCAGATAAAACATTGGTTAAACCTGTACCAGTTTTCATAAATACGCCGATTGCATCATTTGCACTCCAGCTGTTATCTGCTGCTTTTGTTTTAATTTGTCCGTTAATTGAAGATGAAAACTGTACTGCAGTACGATTTTCATTAACAACTTCTGGAGCATTGTCTTTTCGGCAGGCAGTACCTAAAAGCATGAGCATAGCAATAGAGCCAAATTGTAAATTTTTGATTTTCATTTTTGTTCGTTATGTTAAAAATTTATTTGTTTTTGTGTTTTTTATTTGAGGCTGAAAGCGCCTAAAACTTTAAGGAATGATTGAGATTACGTCTGATTTATTATACATTAATGAGCACTATTGGCGCCCCGTTAGAAAATGATTAGTTAAATGTTACTGCAAAGAAAGGCCAATACAGTACGCTTTGAGTTAAGCGAAAAAGAAGCTTACGTTAAGCTTCGGTGCTAAAAAAAATAAATAATAATGGTTTGTTAACATAACTTTTTGTAGCCATAATAGGCACATTTCTTAAAGCTAAAAGCTTAAATAAATAGCAAGAGGCAGATAAAAATTATATTTAAACAACTGTATAACAATCAGATAAACTAAAGTTAAAGTTATATCAGTTGTATTTAATGACTTAGGTTACCTCCAAAAATTATTTTGAAATCTTAAGTTTATAGCTCTCGCATTTCTTTAAACCTAAAAATTTCAATGCATCATGAATCTTCACTTTAGAGTCGTTCGTTTTAGTCGGCATAGAATTTAAGTACTTTTGCTCTGCTAAAAAACAGTCATGAAATCTTTAAAACATTTTTTTTTAAAATCACTCTTTATTATTGGTATAATTTCTCTTCAGTCTTCCTGTAAGAAAAATATCGATGTAACGCCTGAAAAGATAAAAGTGTCGAAGATGGTGTTGGTTTATATGGAGGCAAATAACGATTTACGTTACGATGCTTTAAACAGCATCAACCAAATGGAAAAAGGTGCTGCAAACATTAATGGCACATTATTGGTGTACATTAAAACCAGTAGCGTTCGTTCTTATCTATTAAAGATTAAATATGATCCTGATGAAAACAAAATTGTTAGCGACACCGTTAAAACTTTCGAGAATAGTAGTAATTCAGACCCTGAATTTTTAAAAGACGTAGTTAAGTATGCTCAAACAGAGTATCCTGCAGAAACTTACGGACTTATACTCTGGTCGCATGCCACTTCATGGGCTCCCCCAACATCAGCAATAATTAAAACAAAATCATTTGGGCGAGATACTGGAAAAGAGATCGATATTATAGATTTAAAAAACGCTTTACCAAATAATCTTGAATTTATCATCTTCGATGCCTGCTCAATGGGTGGCGTAGAAGTTTTGTATGAATTTAAAGATAAAGCGAAATACATTATCGCATCCCCCGCCGAAACCATTGCAGAAAGTTTTCCCTATCAAAAAATTACGCCCTACTTATTTCAAGGTTCAGCTCAATTAAAAGATGTAGCAAAAGCATATTACGATTATTATAATGCTTATACAGACGATAGACAATCTGCTACGGTTGTGCTAGTCAAAGCAAGCGAACTTGTGCAATTAGCTACGGAAATGAAAGCAATTATGCTTAAAACAAAACTTTATGGTAATAAATTTATTAGCGATAATATTCAACGGTTAGATTTCACTACTAATTTCCCCGTGGCTAATTATGATTTTGGAGACTTCTTAAATCATAATTTTGCAAATAATGACTTGACGAGTATTTATGCTCAATTAGATAAAACCATTTTATATAAAGCTGCTACTGCAAACTTTTTAGGCACACCGATAAAAACATTTTCTGGACTTACATGCTACATTCCTTATCAAGGCGATGTTAACCTAACTTATTATAAAAAACTACAGTGGTATTCAAACAGTGGGTTCTATATTCCTTTTGATAAGTAAACCCACTTTTATTTAACTATACCAACAACTTAAAGCAAGGACAATCAACAAACTTCAAAAAACATTAAGAAAAGAAAATGCACTTTCGAAAATGTTGCCTGGCTTAGAATCCGAAGGAAGTCTTTTAAATATTCCAGATCGATGGCTTTATGGGATGAAGATGATGCACTGTGAAAATTCAGATATCAACAAGTAAAAACTCAACTGAACAGATTTCATTTTTGGTAGTATTTTTTTAAATATTTAAGCACTAAAAGCAATTTTAGGCAGAAAATTAGAAAATTTATAATGCAAGCATAACAAATAGACCGTATACCGTTTTGATATTCAGTCTACGGTCGTCGAGATTAAATCACTAATCTTAAACAGAATAAGAATATTGTTCTGATTTAATATAAAAAATCAAAATTATATTCTTATTTCATTTTTTTCTGATTTCTCTTGCATATTTATGAACCAAAAACTAAATTGGTTTTATAAACAAAGCAATAGTAATGATCACATCAAATAACACATTTTTAAATAACTCTACTGCAATTGCAGCTGGAAACATTGTGTTATTATCTGTCATTTTACTTAACCTGCTTCTCCTAAATATTTTAGGGAAGAAAACGGACTGCTTTTAAATAGATTTAAAAAACTAAATATACCTAAAGCGTCCTGATACAAACAGGACGCTTTTTTTAAATAACAAAACACGGTATTATGAAATACTATAATTCTAATACGATTATTTACCTTGATGGAAAGTTTGAAAAGGCTGTTGATAGCAGTACTGATCTTTACGGACAGTCGTTACATTATGGCTATGCAGCGTTCGAGGGTATTAGAGCTTACAAAACGCATAATGGCAATCGCATTTTTAAAGCTGCTGCCCATTTCGATCGCTTAGAACGTTCTTGTCAACTGGCAAACATTCCTTTTCCATGGGATAAGCAGGAACTGATTAAGGAAACTTATAAGTTACTTACTTTAAATAAACTGAAGGATGCTTATATCCGTCCGTTGGTTTTTTGCCACCCAAATATGAAATTGAATGAACCTAGCGGCGTTTCGATTTTAATTTGTGCTTGGGATTGGGATGCTTATTCAGGTAATAAACTTTTAAAATTAACCATTTCTGATTACGAAAGACCGAATCCTAAATCGACTCCAATGGAAGCGAAATTGAGCGGAAACTACGTGAACTCCATCTTAGCAACTACCGCAGCCAACATTAAAGGTTACGATGAGGCATTGCTTTTAGATATGCACGGTTTTGTGGCCGAAGCTTCGGGAGCAAACATCTTCTTAGAAAAAGATGGCAAACTTTTCACGCCATCTTTAGGAAATATTTTGCCCGGAATTACCAGAGCCACCGTTAAAGAACTTTGTACTGTTCTAGATATCGAATGCATCGAGAAAAAATTGACAGTTGAAGATTTGAAACAAGCAGACAGTGCTTTCTTATGCGGCACGGCTACCGAAATTGCGGGGATTGCTTCCATAGATGATATTGTTTTCCGTACTCTTTGGAGAGAGTCAATTGGTTACACCATTCAACGTGCTTACAAAAACCTGGTACTTGAAAAAGTAAACTACGAAGTGATAATCTAACCAACAACATTATGAATCAGGATATCAATCAACCATTCCCAAAAGCTTACCAGCAAATTAATGATGCAACTAAAGCATCAGGATTTGAGATGGCTTCAGATGTGTTGACCTGTGCCTTGTTAAAAACGCTTGCAGCATCGAAACCTGCTGGGCGTTTTCTAGAGTTAGGGACTGGCACAGGCTTATCAACTTCTTGGATTTTGGATGGGATCGATGAATGTTCAACTTTGATTTCGATAGATAATGAAGATAAATTTTTAAACATTGCCAAAACATTTTTGGAAGATGATAAACGTTTAGAACTAGTCTCATCAGATGGTGGTGATTGGTTTGAAAACAATAAAGAAAAAAAATTCGATTACATTTTTGCTGATACATGGCATGGAAAATATTTGCTTTTAGAAGAAGCAATAAGAATGCTAAATAAAGGTGGATTTTACATAATCGATGATATGTTACCTCAACCGAATTGGCCTGAAGGACATGAGGAGAAAGCCATTAAGTTGATAGCGGATTTAGAATCTCGAGAAGATTTGCACTTAATCAAACAAGTTTGGGCAACTGGGATTTTAATCGCAGTAAAAAAATAATGAGGGTTTTTACCTCGAAACAGAATAACTTACAGAACCACAACATATTTTAACAATGAGCGAATTAAACAAGTACAGTAAAACATTTACACAAGACCCAACACAACCTGCTGCGCAAGCAATGCTTTACGGAATCGGATTAACCGATGCAGATATGGCAAAAGCGCAAGTCGGTATTGCGAGTATGGGTTACGATGGCAACACCTGCAACATGCACCTTAACGACCTTGCAAAAGATGTTAAAGCTGGCGTTTGGAAAAATGATTTAGTGGGCTTAGTTTTCAACACCATTGGCGTAAGTGATGGGATGAGCAATGGAACTGACGGCATGCGTTACTCCTTAGTAAGTCGTGATGTAATTGCAGACAGTATCGAAACCATTTGTGGTGGACAATATTATGATGGAATTATCTCGATTCCAGGTTGTGATAAAAACATGCCAGGTGCGATTATGGCAATGGCTCGTTTAGACCGTCCATCGATTATGATTTATGGTGGCACAATTGCCCCTGGTCATTACAAAGGCGAAGAGCTAAATATTGTTTCGGCTTTTGAGGCTTTAGGTCAAAAAATATGTGGTAATTTATCAGAAGAAGATTATCAAGGCATTATTAAACATACTTGTCCTGGTGCAGGCGCTTGTGGTGGTATGTACACCGCAAACACAATGGCATCGGCAATTGAGGCTTTAGGAATGAGTTTGCCTTATTCTTCATCAAATCCAGCAGTTAGTCCTGAGAAAAAACAAGAGTGTTTGGATGCTGGAAAATACATCAAAGTTTTATTAGAAAATGATATTAAACCATCTGATATCATGACGAGAAAAGCATTCGAGAATGCAATTCGTTCAATCATTATATTAGGTGGAAGTACAAATGCGGTATTGCATTTCATTGCAATGGGCAAAGCGATTGGTGTTGAAATTACGCAAGATGATTTCCAAAAGATGAGTGACATCACACCAGTATTGGCCGATTTTAAACCAAGTGGAAAATACTTAATGCAAGATTTACACCAATATGGTGGGATTCCTGCGGTGTTGAAGTTTTTATTAAACGAAGGTTTATTGCATGGCGATTGCCTAACCGTAACTGGAAAAACAATGGCTGAAAACTTGGCTGATGTGAAATCGATTATGGATTATGACCAGAAAATCATTCAAAAATTAAGCGAACCGATCAAACCAACAGGTCACTTACAAATCCTTTACGGAAACTTAGCAGAAAAAGGTTCTGTTGCAAAGATTTCTGGTAAGGAAGGAGAAAAATTTGAAGGTCCAGCACGTGTATTTGATGGCGAGCATGATTTAATTGCGGGTATTTCTAGTGGTCGTGTTCAGCCTGGGGATGTAATCGTAATTAAAAACTCAGGTCCAGTTGGAGCTCCAGGTATGCCTGAAATGCTAAAACCTACTTCTGCAATTATTGGTGCGGGTTTGGGTAAATCCGTTGCTTTGATTACCGATGGCCGTTTCTCTGGAGGTACTCATGGTTTTGTGGTAGGTCACATTACTCCCGAATCTTACAAAGGAGGTTTAATTGGTCTGGTTGAGGACAATGATCCAATTTTAATCGACGCTGTAAATAACATCATTAGTTTACAGGTGAGCGAAGATGTTATCGCAGAGCGAAGAAAAAAATATGTTCAACCAGCATTGAAAGTGACAAAAGGTGTTTTATATAAATATGCTAAAACAGTATCAGATGCAGCAAGTGGTTGCGTAACTGATGAATATTAACCTCCTAACTCCCTGGAGGGGGGAGAAAAAGGTCAAATTTAAACCGGTCACAAATTGTGACCCCATATAATTAAGACACCAATCATCACAACGTGAGATGATGACTTGAAGTCACATCTGTGACATCGAGATTAAAGAATAATAGAACCGCAAAAACATAATTATGGAAACTGCACAAGATACAATACAACAAACCGAGGTGAAGGCAGAAACCTCAAAAACTTTCCAGGGAACAGGCTCGCAGGTTTTGTTGAATGGATTGATTGAAGAAGGCGTAACCACCATCTTCGGTTATCCTGGAGGAGCAATTATGCCAATTTACGATGCATTGTACGATTACACTGATAAATTACAGCACATATTGGTTCGCCATGAGCAAGGTGGTATCCATGCTGCTCAGGGCTTTGCAAGAGCTAGTGGTAAAGTGGGTGTTTGTTTCGCAACAAGCGGACCTGGCGCAACCAACTTGGTTACAGGTTTGGCAGATGCTCAAATCGACAGTACGCCTTTAGTGTGTATTACAGGTCAGGTTTTCGCTCATCTATTAGGCACCGATGCTTTTCAGGAAACGGATGTAATTAACATTACCACACCTGTTACCAAATGGAATTATCAGGTTACAGATGCGAAAGAAATACCTGAAGTTTTAGCTAAAGCTTTTTACATTGCTAAAAGCGGAAGACCAGGACCAGTTTTAATTGACATTACTAAAAATGCACAAATACAGATTGAGGAATTTCCTGAATATGTGAAGTGTAATCATATCCGCTCATACCGTCCGAAACCAAAAGTTAGGGTTGAGTATATTGAACAGGCAGCAGCTTTAATTAATGCGGCGAAGAAGCCATTCGTATTATTCGGACAAGGAGTTGTTTTAGGGACCGCCGAAGAAGAATTTAAAGCATTCATTGAGAAAAGTGGTATTCCAGCTGCATGGACAATTATGGGCGAAGGTGCAATTCCAACTTCGCATCCTCTAAATGTTGGTATGTTAGGGATGCATGGTAATTACGGACCAAATGTTTTAACTAACGAATGTGACGTATTAATCGCCATCGGAATGCGTTTCGATGACCGAGTGACTGGTCGTTTAGATAAATATGCAAAACAGGCTAAAGTGATTCATTTCGACATCGACCCAGCTGAAATTGATAAAAATGTTAAAGCTGATGTGGGTGTTTGGGGCGATTGTAAAGAAACCTTACCCCTATTAACCAATCTGGTTAACGAAAATAAACATGAAGATTGGGTTGCTAAATTCAAAGATTACAATCAGCAGGAAATCGACCAGGTCATCACACCTGAACTTTACCCAAAAGGCGATGAAATAACGATGGGCGAAGTATTACGCAACATCAATGAAATTTGTGGCGGCGATGCAGTGATTGTAACCGATGTTGGTCAGCACCAAATGGTAGCATGCCGTTACGCTAAATTTAATAATACACGAAGTAACATTACTTCAGGTGGTTTAGGCACAATGGGTTTTGGTTTACCTGCTGCAATTGGTGCGAAATATGGTGCGCCAAACAAAACTGTAATTGCTATTATTGGCGATGGTGGTTTCCAAATGACTCCACAAGAACTGGGTACTATTATGCAATTTGGTGCAGCTGTTAAAATCCTGATTTTGAACAACCGTTTCTTAGGGATGGTTCGCCAATGGCAAGAGCTGTTTAATGATAAACGTTATTCATCGGTAAACATTACAAGTCCTGATTTTGTAGCACTAGCTAAGGCTTACTACATCGAAGCTGATAAAGTTGATGAGCGTGCTAACTTGAGAACCGCTTTGGAAACGATGATTAATCACGAAGGTTCGTATTTACTGGAAGTAATGGTTGGAAGAGAAAATAACGTCTTCCCAATGGTTCCACAAGGAATGAGCGTAAGCGAGATTAGGTTGAAATAAGCTGAAAAGAGTAAAGCAGAAAGACTAAAGCGAAAATCATTGCCAAAAGAAATTATCATGAGTACTGAAAACACGATAGAACATAAAATAGACAAAGCTGATATAGAAGGAAAGCAGGAATATACCATCACGGTTTATGCTGAAAATCGTATCGGTTTATTAAACAGGATTGCGATTATCTTCTCGAAGAGAAAAATCAATATTGAAAGTTTGAATACTTCTCCATCCGAAATTGATGGCATACACCGTTTCAATATTGTGATTACGGAGAGCTATGAAGTGGTTAGAAAATTAGCTCGTCAGATTGAGAAGCAAATTGAGGTTTTGAAAGTTTATTTCAACACCAACGAAGAAATCATCTGGCAGGAACTGGCTTTATACAAAGTATCTACGGATGAAATTGCAGAGAAAGTAACTGTAGAAAGATTACTTAGACAATATGGTGCGAGTGCGGTGGTAATCCGTAAAGATTATACCGTTTTTGCAGTAACTGGCCACAGAGAAGAAACTGATGCTTTAGTGAAAGCTTTAGAACCTTATGAACTGATTGAGTTTGTGCGTTCAGCCAGGGTTGCGATTATTAAAGACAGTGCTGGTTTCCACGAAAAATTAAAAGAATTTGAAGCTTTTGAACCTGGAGAAGAACTTGTTGAGAATGAGTTTTTAGATAAAGGCGAGAAGATTTTTACCATGTAAATAAGTACTACGTTATAAGTGGTAAGTTATAAGTTCAGGACGTAAAACGTATAACTTAAGACCTAAAACAATAGAAAAAATGAACGAAATATTTGATTTTATAATTAACTCCCGTAAAGCTTTTATTCAGTTGATGGATGGCTTAACGATTGAGCAGTTGAATAAAATTCCCGAAGGTTACAACAACAATATCATCTGGAATTTCGGGCATGTGGTAGTGAGTACGCAAACGCTTTGTTATGTCCGTACAGGGATTTTGGCTGATGCCAGCTCGGTAAAATTCAATGAGTTTTATAAAAAAGATACTCGTCCGACTTCTACTGTAACAGCTGAAGGAGTTGCAGAATTAAAAGCTTTAGCACTTGATAGCATTGAAAAGATAAAAGAAGATTATGCAAATGGTGTATTTGCGAACATCACGCCTTTTTCAACATCAACTTATGGTGTGGAAATGAAAAGCATTGAAGAAGTGCTGATTACGACTATCGGTCATGATAATGTGCATTACGGATATGCCTGGGCGCTGAAGAAAGGTATAGAAAGGGTTTAGGGTTTAAGGTTTAGGGTAACAACACCGAACCTGAGTAAAATAAACCGATTGAAGTGGAAATACTTTTTTTTCACCAAAACTGTCATGCTGAGGCACTAAGCATCTGCAACCGATGAAACAGATTCTTCCCTCCTCAAAATGACAGGAGTTAAAAAAGATTGAAATCCCCAACAATGTTGGGGAGGACTGAAATAACTAAAAAGCACAAAAAATTGCTTTATATATTTCGACTACGCTCAATGGCAAAAATGTTCGTGAGGATACGAACCACGGCGGTAAAACCTGCAAAAAACGAACTAATTAGAAAATAGAACCATAAAATAAATAACAAAAACGATGTCAAATTATTTTAACACATTACCTCTTAGAGAAAAATTAAACCAACTGGGTGTTTGCGATTTCATGGATAGCAACGAATTTTTAGATGGCATTAGCGCTTTGAAAGGCAAAAAACTAGTGATTGTAGGTTGTGGCGCTCAAGGCTTAAATCAGGGTTTAAATTTAAGAGATAGTGGTTTAGATGTAAGTTACACGTTGCGTAAAGAAGCGATTGAAGGCAAAAGAGATTCATGGAAAAATGCAACTGAAAACAACTTCAAAGTTGGTACTTACGAAGAATTAATTCCTGGTGCGGATGTGGTAATTAACCTTACACCAGATAAACAACACACTGCGGTTGTAAATGCAATTATGCCTTTAATGAAAGATGGCGCTACATTATTGTACTCTCACGGTTTCAACATCGTGGAAGAAGGTATGCAAATCCGCAAAGATTTAACGGTAATTATGGTAGCTCCAAAATGCCCTGGAAGTGAAGTTAGAGCAGAATATGTTCGTGGTTTTGGTGTACCAACTTTAATTGCTGTGCATCCAGAGAACGACCCTCAAGGTAAAGGATTAGCACAAGCAAAAGCTTATGCTGTTGGTACAGGTGGTCATAGAGCTGGTGTTTTAAAATCATCTTTCGTTGCTGAGGTCAAATCTGATTTAATGGGCGAACAAACCATTCTTTGTGGTCTATTGCAAACAGGTTCCATCCTATCTTTCGATAAAATGGTTGAGAAAGGAATTGATGCTGGCTATGCATCTAAACTGGTTCAATATGGTGTTGAAGTAATTACGGAAGCGCTAAAGCAAGGAGGTATTACTGCAATGGTTGATAGATTAAGCAACATTGCTAAAATTAAAGCTTTCGAAATTTCGGAAGAATTAAAAGATATTATGCGTCCGTTATTCCAAAAACACCAGGATGATATCATGAGTGGCGAATTTAGCCGTATCATGATGGAAGATTGGGCTGCTGGCGATAAAAACTTATTGGCATGGAGAGCTGAAACTGGCGAAACTGCTTTCGAAAAAACTCCTGCTGGCGATGTTAAAATTGGCGAGCAAGAGTATTTCGACAACTATTTATTAATGGTTGCTTTCGTTCGTGCTGGTGTTGAATTGGCTTTTGAAACGATGGTTCAGGCTGGAATTAAACCAGAATCTGCTTACTACGAGTCGCTACACGAAACACCGCTTATCGCAAACACTATTGCCCGTAAGAAATTGTTTGAAATGAACCGCGTAATTTCTGATACCGCTGAATACGGTTGTTATTTATTCGACCAGGCTTGTAAACCATTATTGGCTGATTTCATGAAAAAAGTGGATACTGATTTAGTTGGTAAAAACTTTAACGATGGTAAAGATGGCGCTGTTGATAACAGAAAATTAATCGATGTTAACGAAGCGATCCGCTCTCATGAAGTAGAACAAATTGGCGCTACTTTACGTAAAGCAATGACTGCGATGAAAGCAATTAAAACTGCATAGAATAAAAAGAATGTCATCCTGAGCTTGTCGAAGGATTCTTTTTATTCTTTAAAGGGTCTTCGACGGGCTCAGACCGACAACATTAAATACAAAATAAAATGTCAAAAACATTAGTAGAAAAAATTTGGGATGCACACGTTGTAAAAAGTGAAGAAGGATTTCCTGATATTTTATACATTGATACACACTTAATACACGAGGTAACTTCTCCTCAGGCTTTTGATGGCTTGCGCAAAAGAGGTCTGCCTGTTTTTCGTCCACAACAAACGGTGGCAACAGCCGACCATAACGTGCCAACGTTAAACCAATTACAGCCAATTAAAGAAGAGCTTTCTCGCTACCAAGTGGATATGCTGACCAAAAATTGTGCAGAATTTGGGATTGAACTTTATGGCTTAGGACACCCATTTCAAGGAATTGTTCACGTAATTGGCCCTGAGTTGGGTATTACCTTACCAGGAAAAACGATGGTTTGTGGCGATAGCCACACTTCTACCCATGGTGCTTTTGGAGCGATTGCTTTCGGTATCGGCACATCACAGGTTGAGCAGGTTTTCGCAACGCAATGTTTGTTGCAATCGAAACCTAAAACCATGAAAATTGAGGTTAATGGCGAACTTGGAAAAGGTGTTGGCGCAAAAGATATCATCCTATACATCATCGCTCAGATTTCTGCAGCTGGTGGAACTGGATATTTCATCGAATACGCTGGTTCGGCAATCGAGAGTTTAAGTATGGAAGCTCGGATGACAATTTGCAATATGAGTATCGAAATGGGGGCCAGAGGTGGCTTAATTGCTCCAGACCAAATTACTTTCGATTACATAAAAGGTAGAGAATTTGCGCCCGCAGGCGAAGAGTGGGATAAAGCTTTAGCCTATTGGAAAACGTTATACAGCGATGCTGATGCAAAATTCGACAGCGTTTTAACTTTCGATGCGGCAGATATTGCACCAATGATTACTTATGGAACCAACCCAGGAATGGGAATGGGTATCCAGGAAAACATCCCTGCAACAAATGCTCAACCAGAAAAAGAAAAACTTTCTTATCAAAAAGCATTGGACTACATGGGTTTTGATGATGATGCTTCATTAATTGGGAAACCAGTTGATTATGTTTTCATTGGAAGTTGCACCAACTCTCGTATTGAAGATTTGCGTGAAGTAGCTGATTTTGTAAAAGATAAGCGCAAAGCAGATAATGTTACGGTCTGGATTGTTCCAGGTTCGAAACAAGTAGAGCAGCAAGCTAAAAACGAAGGTTTGGATAAAATTTTCGAAGCTGCAGGTTTCCAGTTACGTGAGCCGGGTTGCAGCGCTTGTTTAGGCATGAACGAAGATAAAATTCCAGCTGGAAAATATTGTGTTTCTACATCGAACAGAAATTTTGAAGGCAGACAAGGGCAAAATGCTAGAACTTTATTGGCTAGTCCGTTAACGGCTGCTGCTGCTGCTGTTACAGGTGTGATTACGGATGTTAGGGAATTATTAACCCCCTAACCCAAAAAGTAGAAATGTCTAATTCGATAAGCATAAACGATAGAACAGAAGCCCCCTTTATAGGGTTGGGGGGTTTGGAAGAAATTCAAAACCAATTTAACGCAGTATCTGAGAAGTACGATAAGCAAAGGCGTTTTCTTATTCCTTGTTTTGATGATTTTTACGGGACCGCTTTAGCGCTGTCGGAAAATGTTCCAGCAGTTAAAAGCATTTTGGATGTTCGTGCAGGAACTGGATTGATGAGTGCGTTCTTTCATGAGAAGTATCCTGAGGCGAAAATAACTTTGGTTGATATCTCTAAAGAGATGCTTAAAAAAGCAGAGGAGCGTTTCGAGGGAAATGAAAACATTAGTTTTTTAAACGCCGATTTCTCCACTGTCGATTTACCAGAAAATCATTATGATTTAGTGGTTTCAGGACTCGCAATACACCATTTACCAAATGAATTGAAACAACAGTTGTTTGGCAAAATTACAAAAACGCTCAAACCTGGAGGTTGGTTTATCAACGCTGATCAAGTTTTAGGCGAAACTGAAGTGGCAGAAAAAATTTTTACTGAAAACTGGAAAAACCATGTTGAACAGAACCCGAATTTAACAGGAGAAGAAAAACAAAGTGCATTCGAGCGAATTAAGGTTGACATTATGGCGCCTTTAAAACCGCAATTGGAATGGCTTGAAAATGCAGGACTACAAAATGCAAATTGTTATTATCAGTATTACAATTTTGTAGTTTTTGCTGCAAATAAATAAAAAAATAAAGCGATAAAAGGGTTCTTGATCCTGTTACTCGCAACTTGATACTAATAAAATGAAAAAGTTCACAAAATTAACATCGGCAGTAGTGCCTTTAAACATAGAGAACATTGATACCGACCAGATTATCCCTGCGAGGTTTTTAAAAGCAACAACTCGTGAGGGTTTTGGCGAAAACTTGTTCCGCGATTGGCGTTATGAAAACGACAATCAACCTAAAGCTGATTTTGTGTTAAACGACCCGACATATAGCGGCCAAGTTTTAGTGGCAGGAAAAAACTTTGGTTGCGGCAGTAGTCGTGAACACGCAGCTTGGGCTATACAGGATGCAGGTTTCGATGCGGTAATCAGTAGTTTTTTTGCTGATATTTTCAAAGGTAATGCCCTGAACAATGGCTTATTGCCAATCCAGGTAAGCGAAGATTTCTTAGCTCAAATTTTTAAAGCTGTAGATATCAATGCAAAATCTCCTTTAGAGGTTGATTTAGAAAACCAAACGGTTACAATTGTTGAAAGCGGTGTACAGGAATCTTTTGAGATTAACGCTTACAAAAAATCGTGCTTGATTAATGGCTATGATGATATCGATTTCATCCTGGCGCAAAAAGATTTGATTGAGGAATTTGAAACCCCCAACACCCTAAAAGGGGCTTAAAACCTATAGCTAACAACCACGTCATTGCGAGGCGCGAAGCAACCTTAAAGCAAGGGATCGAAGGGTATAGCGTTAGTAGTAGGATTGCTTCGTACCTCGCAATGACGACCGCCTAATAACCACGATTAAAAAAAACGACAATACCCAACTTAGATTTACTAAGGTTTTTAAGATGGCAAAAAATAAATAGCATGAAAGAAAGTTTCGTCAGTATTCAGGATTTAAACCTAAAACACCAACAAAAATCGGTGTTAAAGGATTTGACTTGGGCTATTAATCGTGGCGAAAACTGGGCATTAGGTGGCACGAGTGGAAGCGGAAAAACTTCGTTAGCTAAAATTATTGCAGGCTTGCAAAATGCGGCTGGCGAGGTAAAAATCAATTTCAATAATGAAAGTCATTTACCAGCAGAGGTTTTATTCGTAGAAAGCTGGTATCAGTTTAAAAACTTAGAGGGCGTTGCAAACTTCTATTATCAGCAACGTTATACCAGTCAGCAGGCGAAAGACACCTTGACTGTTCATGCCGAATTGGTCAATTATGGTAAAGAAAAAGGAATTCATTTAGATAAAGTTGAACACATTTTAGAAGCGCTAAACTTTTCTTCATTTGCCAGTTCGCAATTGATTGAATTATCTAGCGGAGAACATAAAAAATTGCAGCTCGTTAAAGCTTTATGGTTAAAGCCGCAATTGTTAATTATCGACCAACCTTATACAGGCCTGGATGCCGCATCACGTAAAAACCTTAACCTTTTATTGGATGAAGTTTCAACGGATGGTGTTCAGTTGATTTTAATTTGTAATGACTCGGAGTTACCAAGTTCTATTCATCGCTTTGCGGAAATAGTAAATGGTCAAATTTCAGTTTCTAATTCAAGAACTATAACATCAGTTTCTGATGATCAACATTCAAAAGAAATTCCAGATTTCCTAAAAGAATCGCCTGTTTATTCTTCCGAGAATATTGTTAACATGATTGATGTAAACATCAGTTATGGCGAAAAACAGGTTTTAAAAAACATCAATTGGGAAGTTAAAGCTGGCGAAAAATGGTTATTGCAAGGACATAATGGTTCTGGAAAATCAACTTTATTAAGCCTTGTAAATGGCGACCATCCACAATCTTACGCCAACGAACTTTACCTGTTTGGCAACCGACGTGGAAGCGGCGAGAGCATTTGGGACATTAAACAGCATATCGGTTTAATTTCACCTGAGTTTCATTGGTATTTTGATGCTTCGGCAACGGTTTGGCAAAGTATTGCTTCTGGTTTTTATGACACTGTTGGATTATTTCAACAGCTGCCTTATACTAAAGGCCAACAAGTTGATGAATTGGTAGAATATTTCGGTTTAACTGAAAATAAAAACGAACTCTTAAGTTCGCTCCCCTTAGGAAGACAACGATTGGTTTTATTGGCAAGAACCATCATCAAAAATCCAGAATTATTGATCCTGGATGAACCATGCCAAGGTTTAGACCAACAGCAAACGGTACATTTTAACCAATTGGTTGATGAGTTGTGCAGCAATGGAATGACCTTAATTTATGTTGGCCATTTTGAATCGCAGTTGCCAACCTGCATCGAGAAAAGAATATTATTAGAAAAAGGCGAGGTAAAAGTCGTTGAAAGTTTAAATATAGAAATACTAAGCTAAAGCAGAATTGCCACAGAAACACAGAATACACGGAATCAATTTTTCCCAATTTCCGAGTCTCCGTGGCAAATGATTAGCTGAAAACAATAGAAGTCGAAAATGAAGAAGAACATTTTAGTAATACCTGGAGACGGTATTGGACCAGAAGTAACCACCTGGGGAAAAGCAGCATTAGAAAAAATTGCAGAAATTTTTGGCCATGAATTTGTGTTTGATGAAGCTTTAATGGGCCACGCGGCTATTGAGGTAACAGGCGAACCATTGCCAGACGAAACTTTAGAGAAAGCAAGAAAAAGCGATGCCATCCTCTTCGGTGCCATCGGCCATGCCAAATACGACAACGACCCAAGTTTAAAAGTTAGACCTGAGCAAGGTTTATTAAAAATCCGCAAGGAACTTGGTTTATTTGCAAACCTCCGCCCGATATTACTATTCGATGAACTTCTTCAGGCATCGAGTATTAAACCCGAAATATTAAAAGGAACGGATATTTTATTCTTCCGCGAATTAACGGGAGATGTTTATTTCGGCGAAAAAACACGTTCTGAAGATAGAAATACCGCTTCTGATTTAATGATTTACCACCGTTACGAAGTAGAGCGTATTGCGCACAAAGCTTACCAAGCTGCTCAGCAACGTAGTAAAAAATTATGTTCGGTAGATAAAGCGAATGTTTTAGAAAGTTCTCGTTTATGGCGAGAAACCGTTCAGGAAATTGCAAAACAATATCCTGATGTAGAAACCGAGCACATGTTTATTGATAATGCAGCGATGCAGCTCATTAAAAACCCTAAGAAATTCGATGTGGTTTTAACTGCAAATTTATTTGGTGATATCCTAACTGATGAAGCCTCACAAATAGCCGGTTCAATGGGTATGCTGGCATCGGCATCTGTTGGAGAAAGCACTGGTTTCTTTGAGCCAATCCACGGTTCTGCGCATGATATTACCGGTAAAGACTTAGCTAATCCTTTAGCTTCGATCCTCTCGGCTGCGTTGATGCTAGAAATTGGTTTCGGACTAAAAGAAGAAGCCAAATTACTGGTTGATACCGTTGATGCGGTTTTGAAAGAAGGTTTCAGAACACATGACATTGCCGACCAAACCACTAACCGATTTAAAGTTTTAGGCACAGCCGAAATGGGCAAATTGGTATTGAAATTTTTATCCCAAAAAACATCCACAACACAAGCATCATGATACACGATCCAAATAAAGTATATATTTTCGATACCACCTTACGCGATGGCGAACAGGTTCCAGGCTGCCAGTTAGACACCAACCAAAAAATTGAGATTGCCAAAGCACTTGAATTACTTGGCGTTGATGTAATTGAAGCCGGTTTCCCAATTTCAAGTCCTGGAGATTTTCAAAGTGTTGTGGAATTATCAAAAGCGATTAAAAACCCAACAATTTGTGCTTTAACAAGAGCGATCAAAGGAGATATAGATGTTGCTGCAGAATCTTTGAAATATGCCAAATACCCACGTATCCACACCGGTATAGGCGCATCGGATATGCACATCCAGTACAAATTTAACAGTACCCGCGAAAAGATTTTAGAAAGAGCAGTTGAGGCTGTAAAATATGCTAAAAAGTTTGTGGAAGATGTGGAATTTTATGCGGAAGACGCAGGAAGAGCAGACAATGCATTTTTGGCGCAAATGATTGAAGCCGTAATTGCAGCTGGTGCAACGGTTGTTAATATACCTGATACAAACGGTTATTGCCTGCCAGACCAATATGGCTCCAAAATTCTTTACTTAAAAGAGAACGTTAAAAACATAGATCAGGCCATTATTTCTGTTCATTGTCATAACGATTTGGGCGTTGCCACAGCAAATAGCATTGCAGGAGTTTTAAATGGTGCCCGTCAAATTGAGTGTACCATTAACGGAATTGGCGAAAGAGCTGGAAACACAGCTTTGGAGGAAGTTTCGATGATTCTTAAAACACATGCTTTAGGTTTACATACAGGGATTAACAGTAAATATTTCACAGAAATCAGTGGAATGGTTAGTCGCATGATGCACATGCCAGTACAACCAAATAAAGCCATTGTTGGTAAAAATGCCTTTGCTCACAGCTCTGGTATCCACCAGGATGGATTTTTGAAACATCGTGAAAACTATGAAATTATTAATCCTGAAGATGTTGGTTTAAACAGTGCGGATATCATTTTAACTGCTCGTAGCGGTCGTCATGCTTTAAAACATCATTTAGAGCGTTTAGATTACGATATTGAAAAAATCAATATTGATGATGTTTACGAACGTTTCTTGGTTTTAGCTGATGAGAAAAAAGACATCACAGATGATGATTTACTTTTCTTGATGAGTGATGGCGAAATTGAATCATACAAGAACGGCTATAAATTAAACTTACTTCAGGTAGTTTGCGGCGACCAGGCTAAACCTACGGCTAATATTAAATTACAATACGAAGGTGTAGAGAAAGAAGCTAAAGCTGAAGGAAATGGCCCAGTTGATGCAACGATTAATGCAATTGTAAGTATTATAGATAAAGATATCACACTTAAAGAATTTACTATCCAGGCTATGCATGGCGGTAGCGATGATGTGAGTAAGGTAAATATGAAAGTGGATTATGAGGGTAAATCTTTTGTGGGTTTTGGTTTCAGCACTGATATTGTGAAAGCATCGGCAAATGCATATTTAGATGCGATTAATAAGTTTTTGTAAGAAAGGTTAAAGCAGAAAGATCAAAGCTGAAAGTAAAAAGGGAATCGTCATTGCGAGGTACGAAGCAATCTTAAAGCGAAAGAAAATAATATTGAGTTGTAAGATTGCTTCGTCCCTCGCAATGACGGCCCAAACTCAAACCTGACAGTAGCGGAAATACTTTGTTTGACGCGACCTTAAAATATTCTGTCATGCTGAGGAACGAAGCATCTGCAACCGATGAAAAAGATGCTTCGTTCCTCAGCATGACAGAAGCTAAAAAAGATTGCAATCCCCAACAATGTTGGGGAGGACTGCAATACCGAAAAGCACTGAACATGCTTTTCAAAAAAAATAAGTATGAGTCAAATCTTGATACTTGATTCTTACAACTTTATACTGAACAAATGAATGATACAATAAAAAATACTTTCGATTTTGAAAGCGCATTTAAAACCTTACAAGGTGTAGTGAAACGTACTCCTCTTGAATTTAATGCTGGATTATCGTTAAAATACAATGCAAATATCTACCTAAAAAGGGAAGATTTACAAATTGTACGTTCCTATAAATTACGTGGTGCTTATAATAAAATAAGTGCTTTAAATGCAGATGCTTTAAAAAACGGAATTGTATGTGCCAGCGCTGGCAATCACGCTCAAGGCGTCGCTTATTCTTGCAAAAAGTTAGGCATTAAAGGTGTAATATTTATGCCCGAAATTACGCCTAAGCAAAAAATCAAACAGGTAAATATGTTTGGTGGCGACAATATCGAAATTGTTTTAGTGGGCGATACATTTGATGATTGTTTAAAGGAGGCTCTAGTTTATTGTGAAGAAAAATCTTCGACCTTTATCCCTCCTTTTGATGATGAAAAGGTAATTGAAGGACAAGCTACGGTTGCGATGGAAATTTTTCAGGATCTACCTGATTTAGATGCCATAATTGTACCTGTTGGGGGTGGTGGTTTAGCTTCTGGCGTAAGTGCTTATTTGCAAACCGTAAAACCTGAAGTTAAAATTTTCGGTGTAGAGCCAATGGGTGCGCCATCGTTAAGCGAAGCCCTTAAAAACGGTGGACCAATAACTGTTGAAAACATCGAACGTTTTGTGGATGGTGCGGCCGTAAAAAGAATGGGCTGGATCACTTACCAATATTGTAAGGAATTGCTCAGCTCGACTTATTTGATTCCTGAAGGCCAAATTTGTACTACTATTTTGAAGCTTTATAACGAAGATGCAATTGTTGTAGAACCTGCCGGAGCTTTGTCGGTAGCGGCACTAGAACAAGTAAAGGATCAAATTGTAGGAAAGAATATCGTTTGCGTGATCAGTGGTGGCAATAACGATATCGAACGCATGCAGGAAATCAAAGAGAAATCATTGCTTTTTGAAGGCTTGAAACATTATTTCATCGTTCGTTTCCCACAAAGACCAGGTGCTTTAAAATTATTTGTTAACGAGGTTTTAGGCCCGCATGATGATATTACCCGCTTCGAGTTTATCAAAAAAACGAATAAAGAAAATGGCCCAGCTTTGGTTGGTATTGAGTTAACTGATAAAGATGATTATGCCAGTTTATTGCAACGAATGAAGGATTTTAAATTCGAGATTATAGAACTGAATCAGGATCAAACTTTGTTTGAGTATTTGGTATAAGGTTTAACCGAAAAGAACCCTAAGTTTTTCGCAGAGAAAGCAAAGAACATTTTATAAAATTGTCATTCTGAGCCTGTCGAAGAACAACGTTTCGACAAGCTCAATTGGACAAAATCCAATAAGAAAATGAACTTCAAAGATCTAACAAACAAAACATTAATAACTGACAAAGACATCGATTGGGATGATTTGGGTGCAGGCGTGAAACGTAAAGTAATGCCTTTTGATGATAACCTGATGCTGGTTAAAGTTGCCTTTGAAAAAGATGCAATTGGCACAATTCATAATCATCCACATTTGCAGCTAAGTTATGTGGCGAAAGGGAGTTTTGAAGTTACCATGGGCGATGATAAGAAAATCCTAAATGAAGGAGATGTTTTCTTTGCTCCAACGATGATATTTCACGGTGTAGTTTGCCTGGAGGCTGGAATACTGGTTGATATTTTTAATCCACACCGTGAAGATTTTTTATAATATTGGTTACTGCTTAAACTTAGCTGTGCTAAGATTTAAAATGATAAAAGAAATAATCTAATCAAAAGTCAGCTTTACATTTTTATATCCTAAACCCTCAATTATTGGCTTAAGCACATTTAATGCATTGGTTTTTGTTTGCACTAAGATATCAGATTTTTTAACTTCGGCAGCAACATGTTTTTCTGCAGCCTTGTAAGCTTCATCAACTAATCCCGCTTCGCGGAAAAAAGCCATTTTGGTATCGTAAACTTTAGAGTTTTTGTGGTCAATTTTTACATAACAAATCTCTGGCTGTGGTAAATTTACTACAGCTGTATCCGCATCAATTTCAATATTATCTTTAGTTATTTTAGTAAGATCGATACAGCCAACAGCTTCTGCTTTTACAATGAGTAAAACGCTTGCTTCAGGCAAAAAATCCGTTTTGTTTTTATGTTCCAATACATCGCTAATTTGGTAGCGAACCAGCTCTAATTTACCAATAGCCTCGATTTTTTCTACCAAAAGCTGATGTTTACTTTCAACTGAAGTATTAATGCTAAACTTTTTCGAAATAAAAAAGTATCCCGCAACCAATAAAATTAACCAGGGTAAAACTCTAAAAATTACGCTCATTTTTAAAAGATATGAATTCAAATTTCAATGTCGTGTTCTATTTGATAAACAATTATTAATCCATAATGTGTGATTCAGAATTTTTGGCAGTTGTTTTGTAATACGCAAAGCAACACACACAAATAAACACTAATCAATATGAAAAAGCTAACTATTTTAATGCTTTGCATTGTCACACTAGGTTTGGCATCTTGCAAAAAGGACACGATTGTTCAAAACACACCGAACATTACACTGTATAAAACTATTCAGCCAAATCAGTGGACTTCGGGAAGTGATGCAAATGGCCTTTTTTACTATGTAGATATCACCGACAACAGAATCGAACAATATGAAGATGATGGTATAATCTTGTCATTTGCCCGTTTTAACGACGATGGTTATGATGCATTACCATTTACTTACGGAACCGACTCTTACAGCTACAGTTCTTTTCCAGGTAGAATAAGGGTATATCTTCAATTTAATAACAATAGAAACACTTTACCAGTTAGACCTACGGCTAGTATTGGTGCAAGAATTGTTTTGGTTGCCTCTTCTGCAGATTAAAAGACTTACATTAAAACTCTAAAAAACGACTAATGTTCAACTGAACGTGGTCGTTTTTTTTATGCTCGCCCCTATTCAATTGCAACGCCCGAACAGTAACACCGTTTCTTTCAAGCAACAGTTCATCATAAAAACCTTTGTAATAAACGTCTTTAACTTCAAAACGTCTGCTACTCCAATTGCTATTAATTTCTGCCCATTCCGGATAGAAAACAACTGATCCTGCAAAAGTTTTCAAACCCAGTTTTTCTGCGTCGCCGCGAGATAAAACCACTGCATTTCCTAAAATCTGGGCCGTATAAATATGTTTTGGTTGCTGATAAATTTCAGATGGTTTACCAGTTTGTAAAAGTTCACCATTCCGTAAAATAAGAAGCTGATCAGCAAGAAACAAACCATCAGCAGGATCGTGAGAAACCAAAATTACCGTAACTCCAGTTTCTGCAGCAACCCGCTTAATATCTGCACGTAATTGGTTCTTTAATAAAGCATCCACCTGACTAAAAGGTTCGTCAAGCAATAAAACTTTAGTATCGGCAACCATCGCTTTGGCAATTGCAACACGTTGTTGTTCTCCACCACTCAGTTCAATTATCTTTTTATTTTGTAATGGAAGTATCCGCAAATGTTCCATTATAGCCAGGGTTTTTTCGGCTTTGGTTTTTAAATCAGTATTAGATAGCTGTGAGGCAATATTATCGTAAACCTTAGCATAAATATTGAGCGAGAAATCCTGCGTAACCATTTTCATCTGCTTATGCCCAGGAATCAGCTGTTCATCTGGCCCCTTAATTCGCTCTTCCTCAAAAAATATTTCACCATTATCGGTTTTTAATAAACCATAAATAGATTTTAATAAAGTTGATTTACCGCTACCGCTTTCGCCAATAATCGCTACTACATCCCCCCGATTAATATCGAAAGTAATATTTTTAATTCCTCCAGCTTGCTCAGCCTGGTATTGTTTCGTTAAGTTTTTTACACTGATTATATTATCGCTCACGGAGTAAATATAAAGCTTAAAGCAGAAAGACTAAAGTCTAAATCGAAATTGTTGTTATACAAAAAAATCCTGTTCCGCCTAACCGAAACAGGATTTAACTTATTTGTGTGTTGTTATATTTTAATTTAAGCCAAAGGTTACCCCGAAACTCATATTTTTCAATCCAGCTTGTTGTGTAGTCGTAAACATATCGTTGAAATAATATTTAGTAAACAACCCTAAGCCTCCGTAACCAATTCTAACCGTACCACCATAACGTACCGATTGGAAATGGTAGCTATCGTACTGTTTTTCTTTGCCACGCTCATCGCTAACTTGTTTTATTTTACCGTTTAATAAGAAACCTACTTCAGGACCTAAAACCACGTAGAATCTTTTACCTTTAGAACTCTGATTGGTGCGGAATTCGAAGTTTAAAGGAATATGCACATAACTGCTCGAGAAACGATTTTTAGAGAACTGAACAGGCTGTTCGGTGTAAACAAACTCACTTGAATTTTTGGCAATAGTAATATCTTTTCTAAGGCGAATTAATGTCCAATCGAAACCACCCCCTACATAAACCTTAAAGTTAGAGTTAAAACGGTAACCGAATTGCAAAACATCGAAAGAGAATGTACTTGTTTTACCACCTTTGTAATCTAAAAATTCATTATTTGGAGATAAATTAAAACTTCCGTTATCAATTAATCTGGAGAAACCTAAATCAACTCGGGTAAAAGTAACTCCACCTACAAAGCGACCTTTTTTTGAATTATCTGTTGAATCGCCAATTTTAGTAATAAGATTGCCACCGCCAATGGTTAAGTTATATTTAGCTTTTTTCTTGGTAACTACTGAGTCTTTAACTACTGTATCTTGTTGTGCAAAAGCACTTGGAGCAAAAGCACTGGCAAGTCCACCTACCATAAGTGCTGTAAAAATTAGACGTTTCATATTTTGTGTGTGTTTATATTTTAAAGTGAATGAATTATTAAATGATAGATTTAAACATCCGATCTTAAAATCCTTAAATCTTAATCAATCCTGGTTATTTTTTCTTTTTGCCGAATTTAAACGGGCCAATATTTATTGATGAGAGAGAAGAATCATCATCATCCGTACGGAATTGGATAAACTTATCTTTCCTTTTATCAACTTTGTTAACAATTAAGTTTACAACATCTCCAACATTTCTAATTCCTTTACTTTCCGCTTGATTGTTTTCACTATCAACAACATCCGATTTAATAACTGAAGCTGTTGAAGCATAAACTGTTTCAGAATTAGCCTTGGAAACAGCAGCATCAATTTTTTCTTTAATATCCTGTTTTGGCTCTTCAACCTTCGCAATCATAATTTCCTGTTTTTGCATTTCAGGTGCGGTAACCACTTTCTGTTTTTCTACAGGCTTAACCTCTTTTTTTACCATGGTTTTAGCCAAAGTAGTAACTGGTTTAGCATTTACAATAGGCAAGATTTGTTCTACCTTTTCAACTGGCGTTACAATCGAAACCGCCGAATCCTGAGTTGGTTGTTTCGTTATAACTGGTGTTTCAACTTTCGGCGTAACATTATTAGCGTATTGCTTTGGCTTAACATCCTGTTGTTGGTAAATCAAAAAGCCAACTGTTGCAACAAGTAAAACCGCCGCTGCCGACAACCAGTAAATTGGAATAATCCTTTTTTTCTTTGGCTCAATTTCACTTTCAATACTGCTCCATAAATCTCTCGATGGCGTAATTTCGGCATCTTCAAAAGCATTTTTAAATAACTTATCAAAATCCTTATCCTGTATAGGTTGCATAACCAAATCCCTCCATTTTTATAATTTCTTCTTTTAATATTGCTCTCGCTCTTGATAATTGCGATTTGCTTGCTCCTTCCGAGATCCCCAAAGTTTCTCCTATCTCTTTGTGTGAGTAGCCTTCTATTACATACATATTGAAAACCATTCGGTAACCATCTGCCAATTTTTGTATCACTTTCATCAAATCCTGCATACCCAGTGTACCAAAATCAAACCCTGTCGAAGGTTGCTCATAAGCCTCATCAATTTCTACCACATTTAAGCTGCGTAAATTTTTACGGTAACTTTCAATTGCAGTATTTACCATTACTCTTCTAATCCAGCCCTCAAAAGATCCATCTCCACGGTATTCCTTAATCTTTTGGAAAATCTTGATGTATCCCATTTGCAATACATCCTCGGCCTCCATTCTGTCTTTTGCGTAGCGCATACAAACGGCCAACATTTTCGAGGCAGTTTGCTTATAAAGCAGCTCCTGCATCTTTCGGTCGCCAGCTTTGCAGCCTTCCATCAAATCGTTTATCGTATAGCTTCGCGTCAATTTCATTGTGTGTTTGTATATAGAAGATGGCAGATTACAAACATTGGTTGCATGAGGAGTAAGAAAAAGTTAAATAAAAGTTAAAATTCATTTTTACACACTGATTATCAGTAAGATAAATATTAAATAAATTTCAAGAAAGATATAGATTTTTGATTTGGAAAGCAATGGCAGGAGATTTTTTGAGGCGTTAGTCCCGCTATCCGTTCCAATCTTTTTTAACTTCTGCCATCCTGAGGCACGAAGCATCTGTTTCATCGGCTGCAGCTGCTTCGTGCCTCAGCATGACAGTATATTTAGGGTTGCTGCATCAAAAAGTATTTGCACTGCTATCGGGTTTAGAAACGCCAGGAGTGCTCAACACAAAGCAGCAAAGCGGAGAATTTGGCTAAAGCCGAAAAGTATATTTATAGTTCCGTTGGCTAAAGCCAACGGCAATGAATAGCTATTTTAAAACGATTTACATTTCCTTGCCGTCTGCTTCAGCAAACGGTATTCTAATGCAATTATTTTTTTCCATCCAGCAAAGCCCAGGCAGAAAATCTTCGTTAATCTTATATCCAGCCTAACAAATTTTTGGGGATGCATTAACCAAGCCAAATTACTAACTTCGATACAAAAATTTTCAGCTGGCAATTTTGTCTCTTTTGTTGTCAAAAGAAAAAAGCCCGTCTGGCTAAGACAAAAATTTATTTCTTTGCCTTAAACAATCTAAAATCCTGTTTATAAGTTAAAAAAAACGAATGATTAAACTGTAGCTGTTTATCCGTATTATCCAGATCAATATGCGGTTCAAAGCGAACATCAAGATACAAATGCGGAATTAATTCTTTTTGGTAAGCATAACGCAACGAAACAATATTTCTACCGCTTTGCTTTAAACCGTTGGTGTATAAATTACTCGAAACCGATTCGTACAAAGGCATTCCTTTAATCGAAATAAAGTTATTTCCTTTCCAGTAAGAAGCCACCAGACTTCCCCATTTACTTTCAACTCCTGCATTTAACCACATGCCAAAACCGCCTTGAAAAGCACGACGTTTATCAGGAGATAAATCTTTGTAAACAGCAATATAATTATCGGTATAAACCTGTTTTATATTAGTATTTATCTCCTTGTGTAATTTCAAACCAGCTGCGCCGTTAAAAACCGTACTAATCGGAATCTCTTTTAAAATATCAATTTGTCCACCTTGGTGGAAAGCTAAAAACTGTGCAGGGAAACTAAACTTCCAGCCGTTGTTTTCTGCAATCGTGGTTTCTGTAGATAAACCACCGACAATTTCTTCTTTTGCAGCCTCGCCCTTATCAATCATTTTCTGCCAGGCAATCCAGGCATCTAAATTAAATTTCTTACGCTCCACTAATAACTGCGTGCCATATTCAATAGGGTTCGTTATTGTTCTCTCAAAATCGTAAAGAGGCTCAATATATTTATGTTGAATCCCTCCCTCTAAACTCCCAAAAATCAAGGTTAAATTACGCTTGTGGTATTTTAAGTTAAACAAAGGCTTAGCATCAGTAATTCCGTTTCTACCGAAATCTTTGCGGATAAAAGCACCAGCCGTTATCGCCAAATTAGGATGCGCATAATACACAATTTGGGGTTGTAACTGCGTTCCGTACAAAGTATAACCGTCATGGAAATCATTTGTGTATTCGTAATTACGAACGTAATTAAGGTTATAGAAGCTAAAATGTACCTCGTTGGTTAAGCTACTATCTGGACGGATTCTGTTTTCTAAAGCCGATTGATTAAACTGTGCCGAAGCAATATAAGTTGTGAAAAGAAAAGATATAAAGAGTAAGGTTTTTTTCAAACCTGTGGTTGTAAACATGAGCTTGGATTTTATCGCCCAAATTTAGGATAGTTTTTTGGTAAAGTATAAAGTAGCAGGTATCAAGTATTAAGAACCAGGTGCAAGTTGACGAAAAGCAAACAAAATTTCTCCTTGAAAAGGAAATTGCCTAAATTTTGTTATTAACAAATAAGATCAACTTATCCAGCTATAAATTAATTTAAACTTTGCCCATTTTCCATTTTTTTTACGGTAGAGAAAAGTTTCTCCGCTAGCACATCCTAACCCACACGATATTTCAGTATAAAATAAGCAATATTGATAATTCTTTATAAATATAGGGCTTGAAAAAATGTGAATATCTTTACCGACATACCTATAAAAATAATCCCATCCATTATATAATCTCAAATATTCCTTTTTAAGAATGCGGTTAAGAGAATCCTTACTTATACAATTCATCTGCGTACTAATTAAATTTCGCCAAGATTTTAATTCCGGTTCTTGAATTTGTTTTTTTATATAAGACAATTCTTTTGTATCAAAAAAACTAGTATCTGAATCTTCTAAGCCATGGCGATAAAATTGTGGTTCATTGATTAGCACGGATCTTTTGGATTTCAGCTTTTCTGCATAAATGTCGTTGATGAAAATTTTTGCTTGTTGTTGATATATTGAATCAGGATCAACTGAAATGGTTTTCGCTTCTACCCTGTTAATTTTTAAAATTAGACTTAACAAGGCAAAAAAGTATAGTTTTAGCATCTTCTTTATTCTGAAGATGCTAAAACTAAGAACGTTCCACAAAATAAAATTTATTTCTTATTCTTTAACCGATAATTCTTATAAAGCTTCACCGCAATCATTATTGCCAATGCAATACCCATTATACCAATTAAGCCGTAAACCCAGTTAATGGCATTCTTTAAAATCACTACAAATACAATCGCAATCATAAAAATAGTAGCCAGCTCACGCCATAAACGCAATTGAAAACTTGTCATCTTGAATTGACCATTTTTAAGCTGTTTTACAATGTTTTGGCAAATGAAATGATAAATCAACAAACCTACTACAAAGCCAAGTTTAACATGCATCCAATCTGCCTGCAATAAACCTGGGCGCAAAGTAAGCATAGAAATGCCAGCCAAAACTGAAATAACCATTGCAGGTGTCGCAATAATTTTCCATAATGTAGCCTCCATTTTAGTAAACTGAGTTAGTAGGATACTTTTTTCGGGTTCTGGTTTTTCGTTGGCCTCCGTGTGGTAAATAAACAGACTTAAAATATAAAATAAACCCGCCATCCAACTAATTACAAATACGATGTGTACCGCAAGAAAGTAGTAATAATATGGCTGTAGGGTTTCTATCATGATTTGATTTTATTCAAAATATAGGTGCTTATCCAATTAGGTATATTCAAGATTTAAAATTCCATTCTTTATATTCCCAATATAATTATTTTTGGAACCAGAATTATCCCAAAGATAAGTTTCATCAACTTCTTTTAACATATCTATAAGTAAATCCATTGTAAGAAAATAGCATTTCTCAACCTTTTTACCATCAACCAAAATGACCACCTTTATTTACCCTATCCTTTACCCGTTCTAGATTCATCACAGGTGTTTCTGTTCCAACAAAATATAAATAAACCTTATAATTATTCTGACGAGCGAATTCGATGAGTGCTAACTTAGATGGATGAGAAAAAACTGTTTCAAAAGAAAATGATTTTCTAGACTCAATTAATTTGTGGCGAATAAAATCAGCAACTATTGCAAAATGATAAGAGTTATATTCGATGTCATCAAATTCTCCTTTTACGATAACATTTTCTTTTACAACGAGATTCCAACTTTCGAATTTGAAACCTGCTTTTAATATAATCCATTTGAAATGCTGAATTGCTCAAATTCGGTATGTGAACAGATAATATCAAACTCTGATAGATTTAAAAAATTGTTTTTCTTAAAATCTGATTCAAGATTATCTGCATTTACAAAAAGCTTGGTTGAAAAATAAATTGGCTTAATTGAATTATAAAGTGTTGTTTTACCAGAACCATTTGGCCCAGCGAAAACTCTCAATTTAGGCTTGATAGCCATTATTAAAACAGTTTAATTCTTTTTTTACCTACTCTTTTTTTAGTGAAGTTCCCAGAAGAAATCTTTACGATTTCGCCGTTATTGAAAGTTCTATAAACCCCATCAGCTTTCACTTCAGTTCTACCTAAATCCATAGCATCAACTACGCGAAGAACCTCATCCATCGTTTTATTTATGGCGTTAATTACCTGTTTAATTGGCAATCTATCTTCGTCACGTAATGATTTGACTGTCATGGCTCGTAAATTATTTACGCTAATATAAGCAAAATGAGTTGAAATTAATACCTAAACTCCTTCACCACATCAATTGCATATTTCACGTTATCAAAAGGAATATCAGGCATAATACCATGACCTAAATTGAAGATAAATCCCTCCCTTCCACGCATACGCTCAAACAGTTTATGAATTTGCGCTTTAATCACCGATTGATCCGCATATAAAATATGGGGATCTAAATTTCCCTGCACAGCAATACCTTTTGGCAAAGCATTTTTTATGTTTAACAAATCGGCATTCCAATCTACAGAAATTACATCAGGTTTAGCTTCTGCCATAATTGGCGCAAAAACCGAACTTCCTTTACAAAAAGAAATTACAGGAATATCTTTTCTATTTAAGTTCGAGATAATTTCCTGGATATAACGGTGTGAAAATTCCTGATAATCATTCCAAGATAATGCAAGCGCCCAGCTATCGAAAATTTGAACAGCATTAACACCAGCAGCAATTTGAAGATTCAAATAATCAGCCGTTACTCTAGCAATTTTAGCTAAAAGCTTATGCGCCAATTCTGGTTGGTTGTGTATAAAAAGCTTCGTTAATTTAAAATCCTTAGAAGAACCACCCTCAATTAAGTAACTCATTACCGTAAAAGGTGCACCAGCGAAGCCGATCAAAGGAATACGACCATTTAAACGCTGTTGAATCACTTTAATCGCATCAGCAACGTATTGTAGTTCATCCAAACAATCAACATTTAAGTTTTCAATATCTTGTGCATTACGCACAGGATTTGCAAACTTCGGTCCAACGCCTTGAGTAAAGCTCAAATCGCCACCCATAGCCTCACCTGTTACTAAAATATCGCAGAATAAAATCGCCGCATCAATATCCAACAAATCAACAGGAAGCATCGTTACATCTGCAGCAATTTCTGGAGTTTTACACATCTCTAAAAAAGAGTATTTGTTTTTAATCTCCCAATATTGTGGCATAAAACGACCAGCCTGACGCATCATCCAAACTGGAGGACGTTCTGTTTGTTTTGAAAATGCAGCGTCTAAAAATAAATTATTCTTCATGATTTGTATTTCAGGTATTAAGAACCAAAAAAAGGCTTAACAGCTTAATGCTTAAAAATTTTAATTGCGCAAAGGTATAAATAAAAAAAAAACGAAGTACCTTTTTATTCCTAAACTGGTGCTTCGTTATTCAAAATGACAATATTAGTATTATAATTTGCCTATTTCCTTTTCTATTTTCACAATAATATCTTTCGAACGTGATGATTCTGCAAGTTCCTTGGCCAACTTTGTGTATGCTTCTGCCTTTTCTTTATCTTTTTTTCGCAAAGCGAGATTAGCCAGGTGTATTAATACATAAGCTTTCTCATTCTTTCCGCCAACAGGAAAACGACTGGCTAACTGAAAGTGATATTCAGCCTTTTCGTAATCTTCCTCTTTTAAGGCCAGGTTGCCTTGCATAAATTCATAATAGCCTCTTCGGTTTTTCGATAGTCTTTCTGCATTCGGAACTTCCGCTAGCATCAACTTCGCCTTATCAAACTCATTATTTTTAAAATATTTTGAGGCCATTAAAACAGAACTATGCCTGAAATGACTCCAAATAATAAATAAAAATAAAAACCCCGTAACCGCCGCCAGCTGGTATTGATTGTAATAAACACAAACCAACGCAGCAAGCACAAAAACGGCCATCAACACATACCTACCGAGACTATTGTACATTAATGAATATCAGTAAATTTATAGCCTACACCACGAATCGAGTGGAAATAAACAGGATTTTTCTGATCTGGCTCGAAATACTTACGGAACGTTAAAATGAAGTTATCAATCGTTCTGGTCGATGGATAAACATCATAATTCCAAACCGTTTCTAAAATCTGCTCACGAGAAACCGCATCGTTTTTACGCTCAATTAAAAGCTTCAACAACATCGTTTCTTTTTTCGTTAATGGCGTAATCGTACCATCGTCGTGTTTCAATTCGAAAGAGTTAAAATAGATCGTTTTATCGCCAATTTTGTAAGAGTTTAGCTCTTTTAAATCATCCGATTTTAAACTGCGTTTTACCAAAATACCAACACGAAGAATTAATTCCTCTAAGTTGAAAGGTTTAACTAAATAATCATCAGCACCTTTTTTCAAACCCAAAACACGATCTTCTGACGTGTTTTTAGCAGTTAAAAACATAATCGGAACTTCTGCATTCTCTAAACGGATTGTTTCACAAACTTGGAAACCATCCATTTCAGGCAACATTACATCTAAAATAATTAGATTAAAGCGTTCTTCTTTAAATATTTTAAGAGCGGTTTTGCCATCTTTAACGGCGTGAACTTTATAACCCTCAAGTTCCAGGTTTAATTTGATAGCATCTAACAAGTGATCCTCGTCTTCTACCAATAGAATTCTTAATTTTTGTGACATAATTGAGATTAACTAAATGTTACTTCAAAAATACTTCCTTGAGGCAAATTGTCTTTTACTGTAATATCTGCATCATGGTATTGTAAAACCTCTTTCACAATAAACAAGCCTAAACCTGTTCCTTTCGCTTTCCTGACATTCTCGTTACCAACTCGGTAAAACTTATCAAATATCAACATTTTTTCGGCATCTGAAATACCTGGTCCTTTATCAATCACACTCAGTTGAATATGCCCGTCAACTTGGCCTAAAAGCACATTTATCTCATCACAAGGACTTGAATACTTAACCGCATTTTCAATCAAATTCGTCACAACTGACGATAAGGCAAACTTGTCACCCATTAACTGCAAATTTGGCTGAATTTGCGCATTGATCAGTTGCTCGTTTCCGCAAGAGTGAACCTGCAACCGATCCGTAATTTTATAAACCAGTTCCGAAAAATTAAATTCCTCTTTCGGAAAAGTGTAAGAACGATTTTCAATCTTGGTTGCTAACAACATATTTTCAACCAAATCATCCAAACGCTCAATATCTTTTAACGAATTATTTAAAAGCGAAACCTGTCGGGCCTTATCTAAATCTCTTTTAACAATGGTTTGGATAGAAAGTTTTATCGCAGCCAAAGGCGATTTCAACTCATGGGTAATCGACATCAAAAAATTCTGCTGTTGCTCTCTTAGTTTATCTTCGCGTTTTAATGATTGATGGAGAAAATAACCGCCAATACAAAGCAGAAACAAAAACACCGAGCCCTCCCCCATAATCATCGTCATGCGACTCGGCTGCAAACGCACCACCAAAGTACCCCAAGAAATGAGCTGAATCAATGCGTAAAGTAATAGTGCGTAAAATATGATAATGGATTTCTTCATCTGTCTTTACCAGGATTTTTATGATTTAAGGATTTTAAGATATTATTCCTTAGATGCTAAATTATATTATTTATCGTCATGGTTCGTGTCCTCACGAAACATTTTTTTTCATACTCAGCGTAGTCGAAGCATCTGTTTCATAGCTTGCAGATGCTTCGTACCTCAGCATGACAGCATATTCGAGGTTGCTGCATAAAAAAGGCATGTCCATTATTGCCATGGCTCGTGTCCTCACGAAACGTTTTTTTTCATACTCAGCGTTGAAGTATGGAAAGCAATTTTTGCTCATTTGGTTATTTCATTCGCCATGGTTCGTGTCCTCACGAAACAATTTTTTCATACTCAGCGTAGTCGAAGCATCTGTTTCATAGCTTGCAGATGCTTCGCACCTCAGCATGACAGCATATTCGAGGTTGCTGCATAAAAAAGTATTTCCACTTCAATCGGGTTTAGCGAACTTTCGTTTGTGCATCAAACTTAAATCCTCCCCTCGCCCCTCCAAAGGGAGATACCCCTCAAAGTATCTTCACACTCTCGTCATTGCGAGGTACGAAGCAATCCTAAAACTATCGCTACGAATTTAAATCCCTCGGTTTAAGATTGCTTCGTACCTCGCAATGACGACATATTGACCTTACATTTCCTTATATGGTTAAAAAAGTCTTCCCAATCTCCCGAATCGCCATGGTTCGTGTCCTCACGAACCAATTTTTTCGTTTACTTATATTCTTATATGGTTAAAAAAGTCTTTCCACTCTGTGAAAACCTCGGTCCCTTCTGTGGTCAAAAACCTATTTCTTAAACACCAAATCAAGCGCCTCAAAAATCGCTCTCTTCGCTTTCTCCAATTCTATCTTCGTATGTGCTGAAGATACGAAACCAACCTCATATCCCGATGGACCTAAATAAATCCCACGGTTCAATAATTCTCGGTGCATTACCTTGAATTTCTCCATGCTACCCGCATCAATATCATCAGCCGATTGAATTTTATCCTTATCCGTAAAAGCGAACCAGAAAATAGAACCGACCGTAAACACTTTAAATTTATAATTTCTAGCAGTTGCAAAACGCTGAATACTAGCTACGAAATCCTGAGTTTTATTATTTAAGTCCTTATAAAAGCTAGATTTATTTAGCTCTGTTAGGGTTGCGATTCCCGCAGCCATCGCCACTGGATTGCCAGACAAAGTACCTGCCTGATAAACGCCGCCATCAGGTGAAATATGTGCCATAATTTCGGCTCTCGCACCGTACATGCCCACAGGTAAACCACCACCGATAATTTTTCCGTAAGTAACGATATCAGGCGTGATGCCATAAAACGCAGCAGCGCCCTCAAAACCAACACGGAAACCAGTAATCACTTCATCAAAAATTAAAAGCGAATTATTCTCCTTACAAATTTTGCTTAAGAAGTGAATGTATTCTTCATCCTGCAAAATTAAGCCATTGTTAGCAGGAATACCCTCAATGATTACCGCGGCAATTTGGTCTTTAAATTGTGTAAAAGCTTGTTCAATTGCAGCCTTGTCGTTTAAAGGAATTACAATGGTTTCTTCAGCAAAAGATTTTGGAACACCAGCTGAAGAAGTTTCGCCAAAAGTAACCAGACCTGAGCCCGCCTTAACCAAAAGCGAATCACTGTGACCATGGTAACAACCCTCGAATTTCAAAATTTTATCTCTTCCCGTAAAACCTCTTGCCAAGCGAATCGCCGACATAACCGCTTCTGTACCAGAACTTGTGAATCGGATTTTCTCAACAAAACGATTGTTCTTGATAATTAATTCTGCCAGTTCATTTTCCAAAGCTGTTGGCGCACCGAAACTCATTCCGTTTTGCATCACCTCAGTCACTTTCTCGCGTATTTTCGGGTTATTATGCCCTAAAATCAGCGGACCCCAACTTGCGCAGAAATCAATAAACTGGTTTCCATCAGCATCCCAAATGTAACAGCCATCGCCTTTTTCGATAAAAAGTGGTGTACCATAAACAGATTTGAAAGCCCTAACAGGCGAGTTTACCCCACCAGGGAAATACGTTTTCGATTTCTCATATAACTCCGCAGATTTTACCCTCGAAATATCAGGTTTACTTCCTGTATTTACTGGAATATCGGCCTCGTTGCCTGAAAACATTTTCTTTAATGAATCTAACATTTTTATTAAGCTTAAAACTGAAAGACTAAAGCTGAAAGTGGATATAAAGCGTTTTAAAGTGGCTTTGATCTTTCGGCTTTAAGCTTTCAGCTCAAATTACATCCAATCGTTATTTAAAATATCTTTAATATGGTAAGTGGTAATAATGCTTGCTCCCGCTCTTGCAAAGGCATGCATAGTTTCCATAACTACTTTTTGTTCGTCAATCCAGCCCCGTTCTGCAGCAGCCTTAACCATCGAATATTCTCCAGAAACATTGTAAACCGCAATTGGTAAGTTGGTGTCTTGTTTCAAACGCTGGATAATATCCAGATAAGCCAAACCAGGTTTAACCATCAAAACATCTGCACCCTCTTGTTCATCCAACTGCGCTTCACGTAAAGCTTCCAAAGGATTTCTAAAATCCATTTGATATGCTTTTCTATCGCCTTTACTTGGCGCACAATCTGCTGCTTCTCTAAACGGACCGTAATAAGCCGATGCAAATTTTGTGGCATGACTCATAATGGCCGCATTTACAAAACCATTTTCATCTAAAAGATTACGCATCGCCTTAATTCTGCCATCCATCATATCCGATGGTGCAAACATATCAGCACCTGCTTGCGCATGTGTTAAAGCCATTTTCGCAATCACATCAACTGTTTTATCATTTTGAACATAATCGTTCTCCATAATTCCGCAGTGACCGTGACTCGTATAAGAACAAACGCAAACGTCAGTAATTACATATAAATCTTCGCCGAATTGTTTTTTCAATTCACGAACCGCCGTTGGCACTAACGAATGGTCGTGATAAGCAGATTTCGCATCAGCCGATTTTTCATCGCCAACACCAAAAAGCATGATTTTATTCAGGCCCTTTTTCATTCCAGCTTCCACATCCTTAACCAAAGTGTCAACCGAATAGTGGTTTACACCAGGCATGGCATCAATTGCATGTGTAACATTCGTTCCCGGCACCACAAAATAAGGGTACACAAACATATCTTTCGATAGTCGGGTTTCGGCTACCATCTCTCTAACCAACGGGTTTTTCCTTAATCTTCGCGGACGATGTAACATTTTATTTGTATCAAGTATTTATTATCAAGTATCAAGACTTGATCTTGTATTATTATTATTTCGAGCAGTTAATTTTTAACGGTCCTCATTGCGAGGTACGAAGTAATCCAACAACAATCGCTATTCAAAACCCATCGAATTAAGATTGCTTCGTACCTCGCAATGACGAAATGGCCAGGCTGCTCGCACTAAGCTTTAGTTTTTTCGCTTTAAAGCCTTTACCTAATCTCTATCCTTCTAACGTCATGGTTCGTGTCCTCACGAAACATTTTTATTTTTAAAGCCCTTCCAAACATGAAAAGCAATTTACTTCGATAATTACAGTTCCGCTTTTCTTTTCAATCTTTTTTAAAACCTGTCATGCTGAGGCACGAAGCATCTGCTTCATCGGTTGCAGATGCTTCGTACCTCGCAATGACGATGTGGTCTTGCTTTTCGCTTTATTCTTTTGTCTTTCAGCTTTCTGCTCCTAAACCCTCCACCTTAAACCTTTAAACCCTCAACCCCTACCTAATCTCTATCCCAAAAACTGCTTCCGATAATCCGATTTCATCAGGCGAATATGGCAAAACATATTTTACGCCCATTTCGTCAAATTTCTTCCCTGTAGAATTACCGATCGCAATCACTTGCTGACCAGGTTCTAATAAATTATCAGCGAAATAAGCATCAACATTCGATGGACTGGTAAAAATCAGTACATCGGCATAACTTTGGTCTATATTTTCTTCAATTACCGTTTCGTAAATTGGTAAGTCGATGATTTTCGCATCCGCTGGCAAAGATTTTTGAATCGACTGTAAAGAATCCTGTGCTCTTGGAAACAATACATTCTTGCCAGAAACCAATTTCGCAAAATCTTCTGCAACCTCGCTAATATCGCCGCTTGTACCAACAAAATCAGCGAAATGCCCAAACTTACGCAGAGCATCTTCAGAGCCTCTACCTACTACGCCAAATTGTGTTTTCTTGGGTAACTGGGGTTTTAAATTGAAGAAATACTCTACACTATTTCGGCTACTGAAGAAAATCCAGTCAATATTTTTTAATATAAACTGATCTAAAACAGTAACGATTGGAAAAGTACGAATTAACGAACGTCCTTCTATTTCTATATTATTACTCTCTAAAGCTTTACGGAAATAACTATGTTCACCAATTTCACGGGAGATGAAAACCTTGGCAGGTTTCTTTCTTTCCTTGTCAAATTTAGCTACAATTTTTTCGGCTAAACCCTCTGTCGTTTCCGAACGTAGAAACAAACGCTCAGGAAAATCATCGGCAGTTTCTGCTTTTGAAGTCCACACTTCGAATTGGCCGTCTTCTTTTTTGCAGTAACAACCTAAAGGCATGTGGCAACCGCCCTCAAAAATATTCAATACTTTACGTTCTACGCCAACTTCTTCAGCTGTTGCTGGGTCGTGGAGTTTTTGTAAAGCATCAAAAAGTTCATGGTCATTTTCTCTGATTTGAATGGCCAAAGCACCTTGTGCAGGCGCTGGAACAAATTCAGTTGGTTCTAATTCCTCTATATGAAATTCGCTTACATCTAAACCTAAACGCTTAATGCCTGCTTTCGCCAGCATGATAGCATCATAATTTTCATCGCGAAGTTTTTGAATGCGGGTTGGAACGTTTCCACGTAAATCTTCAATTTCTAAATCAGAGCGCAAACCTAAAAGCTGCGCTTTTCTTCTGTTTGAAGAAGTACCTACCATCGCCCCTTTTTTTAAAGAAAGCTTCTGCGAAACATCAACGCAATCTTTTAAAATCAAAAGATATTCTGTTGCTTCTTCACGTGTAGGAATTGCAGCGATAGTTAACCCAGCCGGATGATTAGTTGGTAAATCTTTCAGGCAATGAACCGCCAAATCGATTGTTCCAGCTAAAAGCTCTTCTTCCAATTCTTTGGTAAAAAAGCCTTTTCCCTCTAATTTATCTAAACATAAATTCAGGATTTTATCCCCCTGCGTTTTAATAATTTTAATTTCTGCTTCAATTCCGATAGCCGCCAATTCACTTTGAATGTGATTAGCCTGCCATAATGCAAGTTCGCTACCGCGTGTTCCGATGGTTAATTTCTTCACTATAAACTTTTAATGTGCCGCAAATTTAAGGTAAATAGTGCTTATACCATAAATTGTTTAAAAATGAGACAGTGAGGTTACATAATTGATTAAAGCGATCTGCTTTAATCAATTGATATTTAACTTTGAGGGGAATTCCCCTCCATTGGAGGGGTGCCCGCAGGGCGGGGTGGTTATTGAGCGAAAAGCACAGTATTTACGTCAATAACCTGAATCCAATGAAAACACATTTTGCTTGTAGCAACTCTAAATAGCCTGTCATGCTGAGCGTAGTCGAAGCATCTCCAACCGATGAAACAGATTCTTCCTACCTCAGAATTAATTATGCCATTAAGAAATTAAGAAAAATTAAGCCTGGAAAGTAATGACTCAAAACCTTAAGATTGCTTCTTACCTCGCAATGACGACAATAAAAAACAGTTATAGGCTTAGCGATCTGCTTTAATCCATTGATATTTAAACTTTGAGGGGAATTCCCCTCCTTTGGAGGGGTGTCCGCAGGGCGGGGTGGTTATTGAGCTAAAAGCACAGTATTTACGTCAATAAACCTGACTGCAATGAAAGCCCTTTTTGCTTGTAGCAACCCCAAATAGCCTGTCATGCTGAGCATAGTCGAAGCATCTCCAACTGATGAAACAGATCTTTCATACCTCAGAATTAATCTAACCATTAAGAAATTAAGAAAAATTAAGCCTGGAAAAGTAATGACTCAAAACCTTAAGATTGCTTCTTACCCCGCAATGACGATAATAAAAAACAGTTATAGGCTTAGCGATCTGCTTTAATCCATCGATATTTAAACTTTGAGGGGAATTCCCCTCCTTTGGAGGGGTGCCCGCAGGGCGGGGTGGTTATTGAACTAAAAGCACGGCGTTTAAGTCAATAAACCTAACTGCAGCGAAAATCTCTTTTGCATTTAGCAACCCTAAATAGCCTGTCATGCTGAGCGTAGTCGAAGCATCTGCAACCGATGGAACAGATTCTTTAAACTCAGAATTAATTTAACCATTAAGAAAAATTAAGCCTGGGAAAGTAATGGCTCAAAGCCTTAAGATTGCTTCGCATCTCGAAATGACGACAATAAAAAACGGTTGAATTAAGATTGATTAACTAAAATTTCTTTAGCCATAATCATTGGAACAGAAATACATTTTTTCTCCATGTAGTTCATTACACGCTCTAAAACTTCACGAGAAGCCTCGTCCATCTGACTAATTTCATCGGCAAACACACCATTAAGTGCTGTGTTTTTAATTTCTTTAATCTTACGGGGAACATCTTGCATAGCTAATTCGATGCGGCGCTGTTTTAAAACTGTAAAAAACTCGGTAATGTTATTGCTAATAATATCTTCGGCATGAACCAATTCATTGTAACGCTCCTGAATGTTTTTGCGGGCAACCTCTTTTAAAGATTCAACCTCAATGTAATGAACAGGATTGTTGTGAATAACCGCTGGGGCAACATCATTTGGAATCGCCAAATCTACAATTACCTTTTTACCCGTATCGCCGTTAAGCAATTTGGCATAAAGTTCTTCGTTAATAATAGCCTCGGTAGAACCAGTACAAGTAATAATTACATCAAAACCTTCAGTAAAAGTTTCTAATGCGCTTAAATGATAGGCATTACCATTTAACTCTTCAGCCAAAGTTTCGGCCTTAGAAAGCGTACGATTGAAAACTGAAAAATTAGAGTACTTATGCTTGTTCAGGTATTTTGCAATATTCTGGTTGGTTTCACCAGCGCCAATAATTAATACGCGTGAATTGCCACACATATTTAATTCTTTTAGCTTACGATAAGCCAACGAAACAACAGAAACTGGATTCTTTGAAATATTGGTGTGCGTGTAAACCTCTTTTGCCGTTTTCACTACCCGCTCCATAATCATACGCATATAATCGCCTGTAAAACCTGCATCACGGCAGTTTTCGTAAGCTTTACGTATTTGAGCAAGAATTTCTTTTTCGCCAACAACCAAACTTTCTAAAGAACAAGAAGTTCTAAGCAAGTGATTAAAAGCCTCTTCATTTTCGTAAACGGTAACATTTTCAAGGAAACGCTCCATAAACTCAGGAGGCAAGCCCATATCTAAAACCGTTAGAAATTTAGTGATGAATTCTTTATCGGTTTTTTCTTTGGTAAGGAAAACGAACTCTACACGGTTACAGGTACCAAGGTAGAAAATTTCGCTAACAGGAAGTTCCGTTTGAATATTCTTCAACCTGCTATCTAAACTCTGGTCACAAATAACTAATTTCCCTAAAGATTTCAGGTCGATGTGGTGATGCGTAAAAGCTATTACTTTTAAATATTCCAAGTGCTCCGTTGTTAACTATTATCGGGATACAAAAGTAACACGGTTAACGCATGTCACCGTCATTAATCTGTAATTTACATCAATTTAGAACGGTTTTAAATAAATGCAAAACACTGACAATCCTTCCCTAACTTTTAAAATCGTTCTGTGCATTTATGCCTTATTCTACATTTCAGCAGGCTTTAACCATTTTCTATCAACCCAAGGTTATTACGCAGTTATGCCCGAATGGTTGCCCGCCCACAAATTTTTAATTTACTTATCGGGCATTTCTGAAATTACTTTTGGCATTATGCTGCTTTTTAAGAGAACGCGAAAACTTGCCGCATGGCTAATTATCCTGATGCTTTTAGCCTTTATGCCCGCCCATATTTACATGATTCAGAAAGCACCATTTATGCTAAAATCAATTGAAATTACACCATTAATCGCCTGGATTCGGATCCCTTTTCAAGCATTTTTCATCTGGTGGGCCTGGATTTACACTACTAGTTATAAGAAGCCTGTCGAAATATGAAAAGCAAAGGCAGTGGTTTTGTTTAATGTTAGTCCCGCTTTTCGTTTCAATCTTTTTACCCCAAATCCCCTCTCGGAGGCTTGGTAAAAAGGATTTTCACTGCAATTGGATTTAGAACCCCGAAGTTTCTGTAAAAAACAATGCAAGAGCGCAAAAAAAACGGGTAAGATTTAAACCTTACCCGTTTCCAATTTATAAACCCCAAAAGTTTATTTTTTATCCCCATCATTTGATGTTAAATCTTCCCATTTTTCCTCAGCCTCTTCTTTCAAGTCCTCAGCTTTGTCTTTGGTATCTTCCCAAAGATCTTCAGCTTTGTCTTTTATTTCATCAAAGGCATCACCAGCTTTTTCTGTAAATTCATTCAATTTCCCTTTTAAATTATCGAAAAATCCATTTTCTGATTCCTGATTTGGGGTTTGGTTTTCTGTAGCCATATGCGTTTTTTAAGCAGAATAAATCAAACCACATACCAATAAAAAAAAAGAATAAATAAATTCACTTCAAAAACACAAGCAGATCAACCCGAACAACAAATTCTTGTTTTGTAGGTTTATATTTTATACCAATACCTTAAATTATGATTAAACAAAATGATTTTAGCCTAAGCGGCGCTGATGGAAAATTAATTATTGGCGATATTACATTTGATGATAAAAACCCAAATACGCCAATTGTACTTTTTGTTCATGGGTTTAAAGGCTTTAAAGATTGGGGCGCACATAATTTAGTTGCCCGCCACTTTGCAGCCAACGGTTATCGCTACATAAAATTCAATTTCACATACAGTGGTGTACCCGCAAGCAATCCAAAAGACGTGACCGACTTAGATGGTTTTGCAAATAATACCGTTTCGAAAGAGCTTTTTGATTTGAATGAAGTTTTGAATTACATAGAAAAAGCATACGGTAAAGAAACCCCAGTAAACCTAATTGGCCATAGTCGCGGTGGCGGCTTAAGCATTATAGAAGCGGCCAACGATTTAAGAATTAACAAATTGATTTCCTGGAGCGCCATTACCGATTTTAGCTCTTTATGGAAAAAGGACCAGGAAGCAGAATGGTTAAAAACAGGAAAAATCTATGTAACCAATGCCCGCACAAAAGAGCAAATGCCCTTAAATAAAACCTTGCTCGAAGATTTTCAAGAAAATGCTGATACACTTAACATCATTGATGCTGCAAAACGCATCAACATTCCCTGGTTAATTGTACAGGGCGATGATGATGTAAATGTTCCTTTCGAAAATGCACAAAAACTTGCAGATGCAAATCCATCCAGTAGATTAGTTAAAATCGAAGGCGCAAATCATGTGTATGGAGCCAGTCATCCCTACGAAAGTGAAACCTTACCGCCACTATTGTTTAAAGTTTGCGAGAAATGTCTGGTGTTTTTAAAAGAGTAGCAGAGAATGAATTAATAAAAAGAATTCCAAACGAGGCTGTGTTATATAGAAATATCAGTCTCGTTTTATTTTTTAGGCGCCTTGAAAGGCTTTAAATTTCAAAATAAAGAAAAGAAACCTTCCATATATTTTTGCAAATGAAGGAATTACAAATTGTTGAATGTGAGTGCTAAAAAATCATTTATTGTTTTTGATGTAAGACATCATTCCAAATTTTTGCTATACTTGTTCTCAAACAAAACATACATTAATGTCTCCAAATAAACGTTTAGTAATCGGCCAAGGACAAATTAGTGGCTACATCTCCATCTTTTTAGCGGCTTTAGCCCTGCTTGGAATTCTCTGCTTTCACTATCCAGAAAAATTAACCACCCCAGAATTTAGAGAAATTTACACCAAAGACAGTATGGAAGTGCTCATGCTTGGTGGCGTAATTGCTTCCTTCTTTTTTGCTGCTTTAAGTGTGGTACTAAGCAAAAAACTGAAATGGGGTTGGCCAGGTTTTTTACTTGCAGCCTTAGCTGTAATTTTAGGCGCACTAAGTGTCGAAGGCAGAGATGTTGTAAAATCGAACTGGCATTTTGGTCTAGACTGGATGATATTGGATTTACTTTTAATGGTTGCTATTTTTGTTCCGCTCGAATTGTTTTTTCCGAAAAATAACGAGCAAACCAAATTCCATGAAGAGTGGCGAACCGATTTAACTTACTTTGTAATTAGTCATTTGTTTATTCAGTTTTTTGGTATTGTAACGCAAAAACCTGCTGTATTGTTTTTCGGCTGGATGGGTCTAGATCAACTGCACATCTGGGTACAAGGCTTGCCTTTTATTGTTGCGTTATTCTTGGCTTTTTTCGCTACCGACTTATTTCAATATTGGGCGCACCGCTTTTTCCACACTAGAGTTTCTTTATGGCGTTTTCACTCTATACACCATTCTACACAAAATATGGACTGGCTGGCAGGAAGCCGAACGCATTTTATTGATATCTTCTTTACCCGAGCAATGACATTTATTCCATTGTATATTTTAGGTTTTTCATCTACAGTATTTAATGTTTATATCATTTTCATTGCCATTCATGCCGTATTAATTCATGCCAATACGAGGATAAATTTTGGCCCATTGAAATACATTTTTACCACCCCTCAATACCACCATTGGCACCATTGCGAAGACCCTAAATATTATGGGCATAACTTTGCATCGATATTCCCTTTTATTGATATGATATTTGGAACATATTACCTACCAGGCAAAGATTGGCCAGCTGGGACTGGCGTTCATGAAGCAGAATACCCAAAAGGCTTTGTGAAACAAACCATTTATCCTTTTACGAAAAGCCCTTTTGATACGGATTTGAATATGGAGGAACGCAGTGATCGGTAGATTAACTTATGGAGCATACTAACTGTCATCCCGATGAGATAAATAGACTCTGAAGATAAAAATCAATCAAACGTTTGCCCCATTTTCTTTACAGAATAATAGAATTGCCTTCGTGCAAAAGCCTTATCTTTGCGCAACTCATAAAAAATACACTATGCTTAAAGGATTTTTTAACGTACCAACTCCGGTAAACGAACCTATATTAAATTACGGTCCAGGCAGTAAAGAGCGTGCTCTTCTAAAAGAAGCCCTTGCTGAAGCTCGCTCGCACCAACAAGACATCCCGATGTATATTGGAGGCAAACAAGTACATACCACTAAAAAGGGTAAAGTTGTTCCACCACACGATCATCAACATATATTAGCGCAATATAGTATTGGCGACAAAACCCATGTTGCGCAAGCTATTGATGCCGCTTTAGCTGCGAAAGAAGATTGGGAAAACCTTTCTTGGGAGCATAGAGCAGCAATCTTTTTAAAGGCAGCTGATTTAATTGCAGGTAAATACCGTTATAAATTAAACGCGGCCACCATGCTTGGCCAAAGCAAAAATGCTTATCAGGCAGAAATAGATGCGGCTTGCGAATTAATTGATTTCTTGCGTTTTAACGTAAGTTACATGAGTGATATTTACAAACAACAACCTCCTGTTTCGCCTCGTGGAAACTGGAACCGTGTAGAGCAACGCCCCTTAGAAGGTTTCGTATTCGCACTTACCCCCTTCAACTTCACAGCTATTGCTGCTAACTTACCTGCTTCGGCAGCGATGATGGGTAATGTTGTAGTATGGAAAGCAGCAGATACACAAGTTTATGCAGCCAATCTGTTAATGGAAATTTTTCGCGAAGCGGGTTTACCTGATGGTGTAATCAACCTGGTTTATGCTGATGGACCAGAAACTGGCGAGGTAATTTTCAATCACCCTGATTTTGCTGGTATTCACTTTACAGGTTCTACAAAAGTATTTCAGGAAATCTGGAAAACAATAGGCACTAACATCCACAAGTATAAATCGTACCCTCGTATTGTGGGCGAAACTGGCGGTAAAGATTTTATTTTAGTACACCCTTCGGCCCAGGTTGATATTGCAAACACGGCAATTGTTCGTGGTGCTTTCGAATATCAGGGACAAAAATGTTCGGCTGCGAGTCGTGTTTACATTGCCGAAAGCTTATGGCCAGAAATTAAAAAACAAATGTTACGCGATTTAGCAACATTTAAAATGGGCGGGACGGAAGATTTCAGCAATTTTATTAATGCCGTGATCGATGAGCGCTCATTCGATAAATTAGCTAAATATATCGACCAGGCGAAGAAAGATAAAGGTGTAGAAATTATTGCTGGTGGTAACTACGATAAGAGCAAAGGTTATTTTGTTGAGCCAACTGTTTTAGTGGTTGATGACCCGAAATATACAACCATGTGCGAAGAATTATTCGGCCCTGTATTGACCGTTTATGTTTATGCTGATCAGGATTTTGATTCGATTTTAAAGGTTATTGATACCACTTCACCATATGCATTAACAGGCGCTTTAATTGCACAAGATCGTTATGCGATTGATAAAGCAAGTCATGCATTACGCAATTCAGCTGGTAACTTCTACATTAACGATAAATGTACAGGTGCAGTTGTTGGTCAGCAACCATTTGGCGGCGCCAGAGGTTCGGGTACGAACGATAAAGCGGGTTCGATGATTAACTTATTACGTTGGGTTTCTCCACGTACCATTAAAGAGGTTTTCGAATCGCCAACTGATTATCGTTATCCTTTCTTAGCTGAAGATTGATATTTCGATCTGTGAAGCCACAGACCACGAATAGTATAAAAACCTCTGAGCAATCAGGGGTTTTTCTTTTTTACAGAAATTTGGAAAGCAAAAACAGCATAAAGATTAAGGTTAGTCGGGCTTTACACTTTATCTTTTTAGCCTTATTCTTCGACTCCGCTCAGAATGACAGGCTAAAAAGTATATCGTTTTAATCTCGTTTAAATGGCAAAGTATGTGCAACTATTTGGGGTTGCAAAGCGTAAATTCGTATCACTAATGGTTCTTTCTAAATTATTTTGTTGTTAACAGCGTAAGAAAGTGCTTCTACAATATTACCTACATTAAAGCTATCGAAAATTCTTCTTCGATAGTATTTTACGGTATCTGGCGCAACAAATATCTTATCAGCAATCTGGTTGATTGTTAAACCCTGGGCGTATAAACGTAAAACCTCTAATTCTCTTTCGTTGAGTTTTGGCTTTAGCACCTTACCCCAAATTCCGTTCTCCAGATTAAGTTTCCAAACCTCATCCGATCCCTGCTTATCGATAATGGCATTACCCGCATTTTGATTATTCGAAATCGCAACTAAACACATGGCTTTCCAGATTCTTCCGTCGTCAGTAAGAAAAAGAGGCGTAAGTTTATGATTAATTAAAACAGGTTTTCCATCCTTTTTAATCAGGTTGAAATCATAAGTAATGCTATAATTCTTTCTTTGCGATTCAGGTAATTTTGCAAAGAAATCAAACCCCGTTTCATTAATTAAAGTCAGTAATTTTAAATCACTTTCGGGCACGTTATTAAAATAAAATTCGTAACCCAATTCCAAAACTTCCTGCGCAGTATAACCACTTAAAAATAATGGGTTAGGCGAAACATATTCGAATTTCATTTGCGCATAATCGATTACATACACACTTTGATAGGTTAAACGGGCAAAAGCTTTAACCACTTCCAGATAATCAGTTAACTGTAGATTATTATCTGGCGTTAACTGATTGATTTTATTTTTGGTAAGTAAACTTGTATTAACAGTTGTTTTCATTTAGCAAACTAAAATAGCAAAATTACACTAAAGTGTAGCGCCAATAAAATTTAGATCGGTTAAGTTCGCTGATCATTTACTAAACCAAAAAAACACTCTTAAGCTTAGTTTAAAGGCGTTAACCAAAAACAAAATGAAACTTAAAGGCCTTATCATTTCAGCAGGCATAATATGCACCATTCTGGTATGTGCAATTATGTACATCGTATTTATGAAAGGCAAATACGCTTTTGCCTTTTTACAAATTATAATTGCCCTGGTAATCATTTTTCTACCAACACTTAATAACTTTGAACAAGTTAGCATAGCGTTAAACTCATTTAATCTTAATTAACTTTGATGATACTTACTTGTACTAACTGTAGCAATGATTTTGCTGGTAAATATTGCAACAACTGTGCTCAGCCAGCACAATTAAAAAGAATCGACGGGCATTATATCCTTCACGAAATCGAACACATCCTGCATTTTGATAAGGGCATTTTATACACCATAAAAGCGTTACTGATCAGGCCAGGCAAAAGCATAAAAAGATTTATTTCCGATGATCGGAGCCGACTGGTAAAACCTGTTATCTTTATCATTATCACTTCCTTAATTTACACAACAATTAATCACTTTTTCCACATAGAGGATGGTTATATCAGTGTTCACGAAGTCAAAAGCAAGGCAATAACAAGCATTTTTGGCTGGATTCAAAGTCATTATGGCTATGCAAATATTATTATGGGGGTGTTTATTGCCGCCTGGCTAAAGTTGTTTTTCAGAAAGTATGACTATAATTTTTTCGAAATCTTAATTCTATTGTGCTTTGTTATCGGCGTAGCCATGTTAATTTTAGCACTTTTTGCACTAATTCAAGGTGTTACAAAAATTGGCCTAATGCAATATTCTGGCATGCTTTCATTTGGTTACATTAGCTGGGCAATTGGTCAGTTTTTCGATCAAAGAAAAATATCAAGCTATGTAAAAGCGCTTTTCGCATATGTATTAGGCATGCTTACCTCAATGATTACCGCATTACTAATAGGTTACCTTATTGATACGATATTTACGTAGTAATTTATTTTTTTAAGGCAAAAACCAGTACGAACATTAATCGGATTATAATAAATCTTTAGCCCTATTTTTCGACTGCACTCGAAAAGACAACTGAAAAAATGTTGTTTCAATCCCGTTTATGTAATAAAGTCTCTGCAACTATTTAGGGCTGCATGATGTAGAAAGCACATTCTTTAAACCTAAACCCGACAGCCGCGACAGCCCGAGTTTTTACCAGGGCTATACCAAATGACGGGACTTCAGCATCTTTAGTGCCTGAAGCATTTATTTCCAAATCCTTTAAAACTATAGTCATTTCCAACTGTTCTATAGCTAAATTATAATATCATGGAAAACGAGAAAAATAACAATGAGAACTTAAAAGATAAAAATGCAGACAATTCAGCCGACAAAACCAATATGCCCGATCAGTTGGTTCCTCGCCATCATAGCGATGAAAACCATGAAAAGAACAAAGTAAAATCGGATGCTGGAAACCTCGGAAGGAACTTTGGAAGAGGTGATTTTGGATCAGAGGAAGCTCGTGAAGATGCCGAAAAAGGTAACAAGGGCCACGCAGGCAATATGCCAAATTCGGAGCAAAAACAAAGCCCCGATCAATAAAGACCAGGGCTTAACAAACAACTAAAAACTACATCTAAAGAGATGTTTAGCCAACCTTAAACGCAGGTGCAACGTCATCTAGACAGGTACAGGTAACCTTCATATCTTTAATTATCCCTGTTTTTAAGCTATAAACCCAGGCATGTACGGCTAATTCCTGGCCATTGGCCCATGCAGCTTGTACAATTGAGGTATTCATAATATTTCCAGCGCCTTCTATGGCGTTTAATTCTACCAAACGATCAAATCTTTGGTCTGGATCTTTAATGGTGGCCATTTCACGTTCGTGGGTACGATATACATCGCGAATATTTCTTAACCAGTTATCAATAATACCAACTTGTTTATTGCCTAAAGCAGCTTTAACGCCACCGCAGCCATAATGGCCGCAAACAATTACATGTTTTACTTTTAATACGTTTACCGAATAATCTAAAACCGAAAGCATATTCATATCGGTATGCACAACAACATTTGCAATGTTTCTGTGTACAAATATATCTCCTGGCTTCGTATTGGTAATTTGATTTGCTGGCACACGGCTATCAGAACAACCAATCCATAATACTGGCGGACTTTGTCCATCGGAAAGTTTATCGAAAAAAGTAGGGTCCTGATCAATCACATCTTTCACCCAATCCTTATTTCCTTGTAATAAACTATCGTATGTTATATCTTTTGTTTCTATTGTCTTAGCGCACATAATTTTATTTATTAATGTCTTCTATTATTGTATTATTTAATTTTGGTACAGTATAATGTTTCTGTACACCTTCTAGAGTTACTATAATGCCTTTTGTATAGGCGTTATGTTTGTAGTTAAAAATGGTTTCCAATACATCAGGATCGATGTATCGGGCGTTAGAACCATCGATAATTACGTTTGTTTCACGGGGTATATTTGTTAAAACCACCTGTATTGCTGCTTTATTTAAGAAAGAAACTTCTTCAGCCAATTTAATTCGGATATTCTTTTTGTCGCCATCTTTGGTAATTCTGTAAAAGAAAGGATTACGCATATTTGTACGCAATAAGTAGAAAATCGATACGAGCATACCAACCGCTACACCTTTTAATAAATCGGTAAATAATACCGCTACTATCGTGATAACGAATGGTACAAACTGGCTCCAGCCTTTATGGTACATGTGTTTAAACAAAGCTATTCGGGTTAATTTATAACCTGTTACCAAGAGTATTGCCGCAAGACATGAAAGCGGAATCATATTAATAACCTGCGGAATAAATAACAGGGAAAGCAGTAACCAAACACCATGAAATATTGCCGACATTTTTGTTCGGCCTCCAGCATTTACATTGGCAGAACTTCGTACAATAACCGATGTCATTGGTAAACCACCTACCATACCGCTGGCTATATTACCTAAACCTTGGGCAACTAATTCTCTGTTGGTTGGCGATACCCGTTTAATCGGATCGATTTTATCTATCGCTTCTATACTAAGTAAAGTTTCTAAACTGGCTACTACTGCAATAGTTAAGGCAACAATGTACACATCCTTATTAGCCAATTGAGAAAAATCGGGCATTGTAAATAAGCTAAAGAATTCGCTTGCACCACTAACAACAGGAATTTTTACAATTTGATCTGCCCGTAGCTGATAATTTGTTCCTGCAAAAAGAAAGCTTGCTGTTACTCCAAGTATAACAACTAAAAGCGGTGCAGGCACTATAGCTAGTTTTTTAAATTTAGGCCAGAAAATTAAAATACCGATCGATAATAAGCTAATAACAACTGCAGCTAAACTAAAATGACTAAAGGCAGCAGAAATTGCAGAAAAGGTATTTTCGTGGTCTTTCTGGAAGAAACCCTCATCTCCACTAAAATCGCTATCTACCCCCAAAGCATGAGGCAACTGTTTAAGGATTAAAATTAAACCAATTGCGGCAAGCATTCCTTCGATAACACTCGAAGGAAAATAATTACCAATTGTGCCAGCTTTAACCATGCCCAAAATTACCTGAAACACACCAGCTAAAACCACAGCTAACAAAAAGGTTGGATAACTTCCTAACGAGGTTATTGCACCTAACACAATAACGGTTAAACCCGCAGCGGGACCGCTAACGCTTAATTGTGAGCCACTAAATGAAGCGACAACGATACCACCAATAATTCCGGTAATTAAACCAGCAAATAATGGTGCGCCCGAGGCAAGGGCAATACCTAAACACAGTGGCAATGCCACTAAAAAAACTACAATACTTGAAGGTAAATCTTTCTTTAAATTCTTTTTAAGAAAATATTTCTTCATGTCCGAGCCAGAAAAGGCTGGATTAAACTTTTGCATAATGATATAATTATCAGGTAAATTTTAACGAATAAATCGTGGGAAAATCCTTAATAATTTTTTCAAAAGAATAACATTATTAACGCGTGTAATAAACCCGAATTTTAATAATTAATTCTACGAAAGAAAAATAAAAGGTTGCCCCAATAAAAAAATACTAGATAAAGTTGGGAGGTGGTGTTGGAACGGTAGCATGATATGGATCTACATATCTTTTGAAATGCTCAATAAAACTGTTCTTCAGAATGATGTGGCTTGAAGAAAACTCGTAAGAGAATATTGGGTAGTTTAGTTCATTGAGTTTAAAATCGGTGAATTTTGCGGAGCTTTTAGAAGTATCTTTGCCCCCTTCATGCTCTAACTCGATTTGCATGATTACGGCATTCATAATTTCCTTATCAATACTTCCACAAAAAACAGGCGCACCAGAAATAGCCATCTTCGAACTGAAGATGAACATAAATGCTGCTACGATGATGTACCTGTATTTTCTTAAAAACATCGATCTAATTCTAATCTTATTCTAATGTTGTATTGCAAAAGTAATCGGATAATTGGTTTTTTTATGCATTATGTTGTAAAAAAAATGCAATAAAAGGTAACTAAATTATTTTTGTTTCTTTTTAAAATGTATAGCTAACCTTCTAAAACCCATAGTATTTTCAGATTAAGCAGGATTTTAGATAAAATACCTGGCAATTTGCAATCCATTAAAACGAAGCAACCAAAGAAGATAATAGCCCCGGTTGAAGCGGTACCCTGCAACGAGGAGGAATCGACGAAGTGAAGCGTACGAGCAAAAAACGGGAGCAATGTTATTTAGATGTACTGCCTTTGCGCTACATCTAAATTTAATTTTTAATTTTAAAATCTATTACGACCAAATATGGATAAGAAAATTGCCTTACTTAAAGATAAAATAAACCAGGCCAACCTTGGCGGCGGACAAGATCGTATTGATAGCCAGCACAAAAAGGGCAAACTTACTGCACGGGAACGCATTCACTTTTTAATGGATGAAGGTAGTTTTGAGGAAATTGGCATGCTGGTTACCCACCGAAGTACCGACTTTGGCATGGAACGCGAAAAATATCTGGGCGATGGGGTAATTACAGGTTACGGCACAATAAATGGCAAATTAACGTATGTTTTTTCTCAGGATTTTACTGTTTTTGGTGGGTCTCTGTCGGAAACACATGCCGAAAAAATATGCAAATTAATGGATATGGCCATGAAAAATGGTGCGCCTTTAATTGGCTTGAACGATAGCGGTGGTGCCCGTATTCAGGAAGGTGTGGTTTCTTTAGGTGGTTATGCTGATATTTTCTATAAAAATGTTCAGGCATCGGGGGTTATTCCACAACTTTCGGCCATTATGGGCCCTTGTGCGGGTGGCGCTGTTTATTCGCCTGCAATAACCGATTTTGTTTTGATGGTAGAAAATACCTCTTACATGTTTGTAACTGGTCCGAATGTGGTAAAAACGGTTACGCATGAAGAGGTAACATCAGAAGAGCTGGGTGGTGCGAATACACATGCTACAAAATCGGGTGTTACTCATTTTGCTTGTGCAAATGAAATTGAAGCCATAAATCATGTTAAAAAGCTTTTAAGTTATATGCCTCAAAATTGCGAGGAAATGGCTGAAGCCTTGCCTTATGAAGCGACGGATGAAAGCAGACTGGAACTGAATACTTTTATGCCTGAAAATGCTTCGCAACCGTATGATATTAGAGAAATCATTTCATCTGTTGCCGATGCTGATAGCTTTTTGGAAGTACACAAAGATTTCGCAGAAAATATTGTTGTGGGCTTCGCCCGATTAGCGGGTAGAAGTATTGGTATTGTAGCAAATCAACCGGCCTACCTGGCGGGAGTTTTAGATAGTAATTCATCAACTAAAGCAGCTCGTTTTGTTCGCTTCTGTGATTGTTTTAATATTCCGTTGCTGGTTTTTGAAGATGTACCTGGTTTCTTACCTGGCACCGATCAGGAATGGAATGGCATTATTACCAACGGCGCTAAATTGCTGTACGCTTTTAGCGAGGCAACTGTTCCGCGTATAACGGTTATTACCCGAAAAGCTTACGGTGGTGCTTACGATGTAATGAACAGTAAACATATTGGCGCCGATATGAACTACGCCTGGCCAAGTGCCGAAATTGCAGTTATGGGTGCAAAAGGTGCTGCTGAAATTATATTCAAAAAGGAAATTACAACGGCAGAAAACCCTCAAGAGAAATGGCTGGAGAAAGAAAAATTGTATTCGGATATTTTTGCAAATCCATATCGGGCTGCAGAACGTGGATTTGTTGATGAGGTGATCGAACCATCGCAAACCCGTATAAAGTTGATAAAAGCTTTTAAGATGTTAGAAAATAAAGTGGTAAACAGCCCTCGTAAAAAACACGGAAACATACCTTTGTAAGGATAGAAAATGGATGGGTAACTGGTATTCACCAATTACACGATCCATCTTATATATACATCCTATATAACGTTACATGTTAAAACGAGCCGATATTCTTTTAATGGCCTTTTGCACTGGCTTAATTGTTGCAAATATCTACTATTGCCAGCCGCTGGTTATTTTGATTGCTAAAGATTTTAAAATTTCGGAAAGCTACGCTGGTCATATAACTTACTTAACACAGATTGGCTATGCTGTAGGGCTGTTTCTTTTGGTTCCTCTAGGCGATATGCTGGAGCGTAAAAAACAAATTTTAACCACCACAGCCATTGCAATTGTATCGTTATTACTCGCTGCAATTTCTAAAAACTTTATTCTGCTTCAAATTGCTTCTGTTTTTATTGGCATTACCTCAATTGTTCCGCAGTTAATTTTACCATTAGCCGCCAACTTAAGTAATGATGAAGAACGCGGTAAAAATATTGGCATAATTATGAGCGGTTTGCTGGTCGGGATTTTAGGATCGAGAGCGATAAGTGGTACTGTAGGCGATTTATTAGGTTGGCGTGCGGTTTTCTTTATGGCAGCCATTTTGTGCAGTTTATTGATGTTTTTAATGGCTAAGCGCTTTCCGCAAAGCTTACCAACTTTTAAAGGAAACTATAAAGCCTTAATGCAATCGATGTTTGGCTACATTAAAACCCAACCTGTTTTAAGAGAAACATCAATTATAAATTTCTTTGCTTTTGCAATTATAATGGCATTTTGGACCACCATGGTTTTATTTTTAGCCAACGAGCCCTTTAAGTTTCAGGCTTATCAAATCGGTTTGTTTGGTATTGCTGGCGCAGCAGGTGCATTGGCAGCGCCTTTGGTTGGTAAAATTAGCGGCAAAGGCAATCCTCGGAAAAATTTAAAAATCGGTTTTGCTTTGCAACTGGCAAGTGCATTACTTTTCTATTTTACCGGCAGCAATTTATTTGTTTTTATTTTAGGCGTTATTCTAATTGATATTGCCCAACAAGCCATACACGTAACCAACCAAACACGTATATACACATTGGTACCCGAAGCAAGAAACCGACTAAATACAATTTTTATGTCGGTAAGTTTTATTGGTGCAAGTTGCGGTTCGGCTTTAGGCTTATGGCTTTGGGATAAAGGTGGCTGGGCTTTATTTTGTTATGGCATAACAGGCATCGTTTTTATTAATATGTTAATTTATAAATTTTACGGAAGTAAGAAATTTTAATTTTGGAAACACTTATTCAAATCGAGCAAATATTTCCGTCACTAACCTGGCGAATCCGTCATGAGGTTATGTATCCAGATATGCCTTTCGATTCGGTAAAACTGAAAGACGATTTTGATGGCGTACATTTCGGCTTATACCTTAACCATAAACTTACTGGTGTGGTTTCATTATTTCATCAGGGGGATGTTTATCAATTTAGAAAGCTGGCGATTTTAAATGAAGCGCAAAAGATGGGTTTAGGATCGAAACTGATGGAGTATATCTTAGATTTTTGTAAAATTCAGAAAGCAACCGAGCTTTGGTGCAATGCCCGTGTAAATGCTAAGGAATTTTATTTTAAATTTGGTTTCCACGAAACAAAGGATACATTTTTTAAAGATGGTTATGATTTTGTTATAATGGAATTGAAATTTTAAATTGTACATCTGAGAATTGCGATTTAAATCGGCACAAAATAGAAATATTAAAAGTTAGGTTATCGAATGGTTTATCTATTGCTAAACTAAAACCGAAAGTCTAAAATCTAAAACAAGTATGGCTAAGAAAAAAGAAGACGAAAAGAAAAAACACGTTGCTGTTGTAACAAAAAAATCGTTACAATTTTTAGAAGAATATATTAACAATCCTGCTCCTACTGGCTACGAATGGGAAGGACAAAAGCTTTGGTTAAATTATTTAAAACCTTATATCGACGAGCATTTTATTGATAATTACGGCACTGCGGTAGGCGTAATTAATCCAAAAGCTGCCTATAAAGTTGTAATCGAAGCCCATGCCGATGAAATTTCGTGGTATGTAAATTACATTACCAGTGATGGATTAATTTATGTTATCCGTAATGGTGGTTCCGATCATCAAATTGCGCCTTCTAAGCGGGTAAATATCCACACCGAAAAAGGTTTGATTAAAGCTGTTTTTGGTTGGCCAGCAATTCACACCCGTCATGGTGAAAAAGAACAAGCCCCTGAGTTAAAAAACATCTTTTTAGATTGTGGTTGCACTTCAAAAGAAGAAGTTGAAAAATTAGGGATTCATGTTGGTTGTGTAATTACTTACGAAGATGAATTTATGATTTTAAACGATCGTTATTACGTTGGTCGTGCATTGGATAATCGAGTTGGTGGTTTTATGATTGCCGAGGTTGCTCGTTTGTTAAAAGAGAACAAGAAAAAGCTTCCATTTGGATTGTACATTGTTAACTCGGTACAAGAAGAAATTGGTTTACGTGGTGCCGAAATGATTGCACAGCGCATTAAACCAAATGTTGCCATTGTAACGGATGTAACACACGATACAACAACACCAATGATTAACAAAAACATCCAGGGAGATTTATCTGCAGGAAAAGGTCCTGTAGTTTCTTATGCACCTGCGGTACAAACGAATTTGAATAAGTTGTTAATTAAAACTGCTGAGAAAAATGAGATTCCTTTTCAACGTCAGGCTTCTTCTCGCTCAACAGGCACAGATACAGATGCTTTTGCATATTCGAACGGTGGCGTTCCTTCGGCATTAATTTCTTTACCGTTGCGTTATATGCATACTACCGTAGAAATGGTGCACAAAGAAGATGTTGATAATGTAATTAGTTTAATTTACGAAAGCTTATTAAACATTAAAGACGGACAGGATTTTAGAGAGTTTAAATAGATTTAAACATCGATAATATTTTAGGCTTGAAGTTAACTCTTCAGGCCTTTTTTATTACTTTAGTTATTTAACCTTTTAAATATGGCTCAGAACAAAACCACAGAAAACGAGAATGATGTAGTTTCATTTCTAAATACTGTTGAGGATGAACAGAAGCGAAAAGATAGTTTTGAATTAATTAAAATATTTGAAGAAGCTTCTTCTTTTAAAGCAAAAATGTGGGGTACTGCAATTATTGGATTTGGCAGCTACCACTATAAATATGCAAGTGGTAGAGAAGGCGATGCTCCATTAGCTGGTTTTTCGCCGAGAAAAGACTCAATTTCTCTTTATCTCACATCGGAGTTAAATGAAAAAGAAAAGCTTTTGGCTGAATTTGGTAAACATAAAACAGCGAAGGCCTGCATTTACATTAAAAAACTGAGTGATATAGATGTTAAAATTCTGCAGAAACTGATTGTTAATTCGATAGCGCATATTAAAAGTTTATACGATTAGGTTTTTAGCAGCCGAATAGCAATCTATTGCAAAATAAACCTGATTGAACGGTTAGCCCGCAGCCCATTTTTTTTGGGCGAGGACTATTAGTGAAAGCAGGGCTGATAAACCAAAAGAACCACAGGTTTTGCTTTTCAGATCCTTTTTAAAACATGTAAATAAGCGGTTACGCGAAGCTTTAGCTCGATTTAATTTACAATATTTGATTGTTCTTTAAGATCAAATAACCAAACTGGATTATGTTAAAAAAACTACACCTCTATTTTTTAATAGCTGGCACCTGTGTTTCGTTAAATGCCGCTGCACAAGATGCTGTTAGCTACCAAACGCCACCAAAAGAAATTGCCGATTTATTGCTTGCCAAACCAACTCCTGGTGTAAGTATTGATGATAAAGCGGAATGGATTTTATTCAGCGAAAGAAATTCTTATCCATCGGTAGAAGAATTAGCAATGCCCGAATACCGCATTGCAGGGTTACGTTTAAACCCGAATAATTATTCTCCAAGCCGTATTACTTACATTAATAATTTTAGCTTAAAAAACATTAAAACGGATAAGACATTTCCTGTTACGGGCTTACCGACTCCATTATATGCAAGTAATATTAGCTGGAACCCGGCACAAAATAAAATTGCATTTACCCATACCACACAAAAAGGTGTTGACCTTTATATAATTGATTTGGCAACCAAGAAAGCAACTAAAACCAACAAAGCTTTTTTAAATGTTGTTTTAGGTAGTGGATTAACATGGTTAAATGATAATACCATTATGTATAGAGCGGTTACAAAACCTGCAAGTGCTGCGCCAGTAAAACCTTTAATGCCAAAAGGACCAACAGTTCAGCAGAATTTGGGTAAGGCGGCTCCAAGTCCAACTTATCAGGATTTAATAAAATCGCCTTTTGATGAGCAGCTTTTCGAATTCTTTGCAACTTCGCAATTGGTGAAAAATACAGCTGGTGTTGAAACACCAATTGGTAAACCTGCAATTTATTCTTCGGTAAGTTTATCGCCAGATAAAAGCTATATGCTTATTGAAACCATCCGCAAACCGTTCTCTTACTTGGTTACGGCACGCGGATTTCCATCTACAGTTACCATTACCGATTTAGCTGGAAAAGCAGTTAAAGTGTTAGCAGAATTGCCATCGGCAGAAGGAACACCTTCGGGTTATGATAATACACAAAATGTGGTTCGTGGTTTTGATTGGCGTGATGACCAACCTGCAACTATTGTGTGGTCTAAACCTTTAGATAGTGGTTTAATTAAGAAAAACGTACCATTCCATGATGCTGTTTATGCATTAAGTGCTCCGTTTACTGGTACAGAAAAAGAGCTATTCAAAACTAAAACCCGTTATCGCGGCATACAATGGGGCGATGCTAATTTGGCATTGGTAATGGAAGGTTTGCGAAGTAAACAAACCAATACAGTAAATACTTACAACCCAACAACCGGGGCATTGGAAGAACTTTATACCCGTAATCAAACCGATGCCTATGGTAACCCAGGAACACCAGTTACTACAAAAAACAAATATGGTCGTTCGGTTATTCGTACCGTAGATAACGGCACTAAACTTTTAATGAATAATACTGTTGGATCATCAGATAAAGGAGATTTACCTTTCCTTGCAAAGTTTGATTTAGCAACGAAGAAAAATGATATTATTTGGCGCAGTGCCGAAGGTACATTTGAATATGTTAGTGATGTAATTGATGCTGATAAACTGGTTTTACTTACCCGTAAAGAGAGCCAGAAATTAGTGCCTAATTATTACATTAAAAATTTAGTACTTCGCATTGCTGACAGACCTGTAACAGCTTTTGCTAATCCTTATCCATCGTTAGATGGCATAACAAAAGAAAAAATTTCTTATAAACGTGCTGATGGTGTTGATTTAACAGGAGACCTGTACTTACCAAAAGGATACAATAAAGAGAAAGATGGTGCTTTGCCTGCAATTATATGGGCATATCCACGCGAATTTAACTCGGCTGCAGATGCCGCACAGATTCGTGGATCGAAAGACAAGTTTACAGCAATTGCATGGGGTTCGCCAATTTATTGGGTAACTCGTGGTTACGCTGTTTTAGATAATGCAGAAATGCCTATTGTTGCTAAAGACGGTAAAAAACCAAACGATACTTTTGTGGATCAGTTAAGTTTAAATGCAGAAGCAGCTATTAATAAATTATCAGATTTAGGTGTTGGAGATCGAAAACGTATGGCAGTTGGTGGCCACAGCTACGGTGCATTTATGACGGCAAACCTTTTAGCGCACACTAATTTATTTGCAGCAGGTATTGCTCGTAGTGGCGCCTACAATCGTACGCTTACTCCTTTTGGTTTCCAAAATGAAGACCGTACGTATTGGGAAGTTCCTCAATTATATTATGAAATGAGCCCTTTCAGCTATGCTGATAAAATTAAAACACCATTACTATTAATACACGGTGACTCTGATGACAATACCGGTACTTATCCGATTAATAGTGAGCGTTTATTTGCAGCCATTAAAGGTTTAGGTGGTACTGTTAGATTTGTATTTATGCCATTTGAGGCTCACGGTTATCGTGGTAAAGAAAACATATTACATGTACTTTGGGAGCAAGACCAATGGTTAGAGAAATATGTAAAAAACAAGAAGTAAAATTCCCTTTTCTGTCTATAAAAAGCCCCGATCGGGGCTTTTTTTTTAAGATTAAGATTATAAAACCTAGGTTTAAAACTTAGCATTGTTTGGTTATAATGTCTAATTTTGCATTTCAATCAAAACCCGAACGTTTAAAACAGTTTTTGTTTATTTATTATGGATTACATCGATTACTACAAAGTTCTTGAAATTAAGAAAGATGCCTCGGCAGATGAGATTAAAAAAGCATACCGAAAGCTTGCCCGAAAATATCATCCCGATTTAAATCCAAATAATGAAGAAGCCAATAAAAAATTTCAGCAGATAAATGAAGCTAATGAAGTTTTAAGTGATACTGAAAAACGCAAAAAATATGATCAATACGGTCAGAATTGGCAAAATGCAGATCAGTTTAACTCACAACGCCAAAGATCGCAAGGTGGTGGTTTCGGCGGAGGGTTTTCTGGAGGTGGATTTGGTGGCAGTGATTTTTCTGATTTCTTTTCATCGATGTTCGGTGGTGGCGGAAGCAGAAGTAACAGCCGTTCGCCATTTAAAGGCCAGGATTTTACTACGGAATTGAATTTAAATTTATTAGACGCCTACACTACACACAAACAAACGCTTAATGTAAACGGAAAGCAAGTTCGCATAAACATTCCTGCAGGTGTAGAAAACGGACAAAAAATAAAACTTCCAGGTTATGGCGCTCCAGGACCAAACAATGGCCCTGCAGGCGATTTATTTATTACTTTTAATATTGCCGAACATCCTAAATTTAAAAGAAAAGGTAATGATATTTACCTGCAAGAAAATGTTGATTTATACAAAGCCATTTTAGGTGGTGAGAAAATTGTAGAAACATTAAATGGCAAGGTAAAACTTAATATTCCAGCCGGAACACAACCCGATACAACGTTAAGGTTAAAAGGGAAAGGCTTCCCTGTTTACAAAAAAGAAAGTCATTTTGGAGATTTATACATTAAGTGGCATATAAAATTGCCCACAAATCTTAACGCTGAGCAAAAAGAACTGTTCGAACAGCTTTCTAAACTTTAATCAATTTTGAAAGATTTATTAACAGAACTTATCTGAATCCATCATTACAAAGAATTACATTGTTTTAAAATGATAGCCTTTTAAGGCCATAATAATAAAATCCTTTTTTTAATATTAGTTTATTAAATTGGGGCTTTAAAATTAAAACAATGAGTGATTCTTCTTTAAAATTTATTGAAAAAATAAAAGCTTCTTACGCCCCTACAGGCTCATATATTTACCTCGGATCTGGTATTTTAGATGGACAGGTTTATGGCGATGCCGAAGTAAATTTATCATTAAAGATGATGAACAGGCATGGCTTAATTGCTGGTGCCACTGGTACTGGAAAAACCCGTACACTTCAATTGCTAGCTGAGCAACTTTCTGATGCAGGTGTTCCTGTTTTCATGCTCGATGTTAAAGGCGATTTATCAGGATTAAATCAACCAGGGAGCGTTAACCCTAAAATAGAAGAGCGTGCAGCTCAGTTAAAAAAACCATTTACACCTTCAGGCTTTCCTGTAGAGATTTATTCGCTTTCAGGAAAATTAGGTGCGCAAATGCGTGCAACCGTTTTAGAATTTGGGCCAACACTTTTATCTAAAGTGTTAGATTTAAATGATACACAATCTGGCGTTATGGCTGTTATTTTCAAATATGCTGATGATAACAAAATGCCAATTATCGATCTTAATGATTTAAAAAAGTTAGTTTCTTATTTATCAGAAGGTGCGGGAGCGGCAGAAATAAAAGAAAGTTATGGTACCATTTCTACCGCAACATCTGGCACTATTTTAAGAAAAATTGTTGCCATCGAACAACAAGGCTTATCGGGTATGTTTGGCGAAAAATCTTTTGATTCAGAGGATTTATTCGAACGTGTAGATGGTAAAGGCGTAATCAGTCTTTTAAATATTGCTGATGTTCAAAATCAACCCGTTTTATACTCTACTTTTTTATTGAGTTTGCTTGCAGAGCTTTTTAATACTTTACCCGAAGTTGGCGATTTAGATAAACCGAAATTGGTTTTCTTTTTTGATGAAGCCCACTTACTTTTCAACAATTCTTCGAAAACATTTTTAGAGCAAATTGAAACCATCATCCGGTTAATCCGATCGAAAGGTGTGGGCGTTTTCTTTTGTACGCAATCTCCAACCGATGTACCTGAGAGTGTATTGGGCCAATTAGGAAACCGTGTGCAGCATGCTTTAAGAGCTTTTACGCCAAACGATGTAGATGCACTTAAAAAAACAGTAAATACATACCCTAAATCAGCTTTTTATCAAATTGATCAGGTTTTAACTTCTTTAGGTACGGGACAGGCATTGGTTACTGTGTTAAACGAAAAAGGAATTCCAACGGAAGTTTCGGCCACCATGCTTACTCCGCCCAGGGCTGTGATGGGGCCATTAACCTCTGCCGATTTCGATAAAGTAGTAACAGGTAGTGCGATGTATACAAAATACAAAGACCCAATCGACCCTGAAAGTGCTTATGATATTTTAACAAAAAGAATAAATGAGCGTGTTGCAGCCGAAGCGGAACAAAAACAAGAAGCTGCCGAACAAAAGCAAGCTGAAATAGATAGTAAACCTAAACCAGGCGAAAAAAGTTTAGTTGAGCGGGTTATGGGTGCTACAATAACCCGTCAAATTGGAAAAGAAATAGTTCGTGGACTTTTTGGAATGTTAACAGGAAAAAAAACACGCAGTAAAAGTGGCGGCGGTTTATTTGGGTTTTAAATAGAAATTATGAAAAACTTTCTGTTCTTATTATTTTTCTTTTCTGTTGCAGCAAATGCACAATCAGAAATTCAACCTTTTGGCGACGCTAAAAGGACTCCATTGACCGTAATAAAATATACGGATGTAGAAGGAAACCCATATTTATATAATTTTTGGGTTAAAGGAAAAGTAACCTTAAAGAATGGAAAGATTTATTCAAATGATTCGCTAAAGTACGATCTAATTGATGATAAATTAATCTTCAAAAATGATGACGGAACTTTAATGCATTTTGCAGAGCCTGTTAGAGCATTCGATTTGTTAAGTAAAGATTTAAAGGTTTTACATTTCAGAAATGGTTTACCAGCATCAAATGGATTGAATTCAGAATCGTATTTTCAAATCATCTATGATGGAAAGATTCCTCTTTTTAAACGCACAGGAAAATTCGTTACCGAAAGCAAACAATATAATTCGGCCAGTACAATCAAGTCGTTTAATACAACCTACAACTATTACTTATTACAAAATGAGGCTTTGGTAAAAGTTTCTTTAAATAGGAAAACAATTATTACTTTATTCGGTATTAAAGAAGACCAGCTTAATGATTATTTGAAGCTGGAAAAAATTGACTTTAAAAAAGATGAAGATTTAAATAAATTATTCACATATTTTAATAAATAACTAAAATTAAACGCCACTCTAATCAGAAATTTGATTAGGGATTACTATTTTCGCAATATGAAACCTACCTTATTAATCCTGGCTGCTGGTATGGCAAGCCGTTATGGAAGTATGAAACAAATTGATGGATTCGGACCTAATGGTGAAACCATCATAGATTATTCAATTTACGATGCAATTAACGCTGGATTTGGCAAAGTTGTATTTATTATAAAAGAAGAGTTTGTAGAAAACTTTAAATCAATCTTCGAACCTAAATTAAATGGAAAAATTGAAACGGATTACGTTTTTCAAAATTTCGATTTAAAACAATTTGGTATCGAAGAGGAGATATACAGAGAAAAACCTTGGGGAACTGCCCATGCAATTTTATCTGGCAGAAAAGTAGTTAAAGAACCGTTTTGCGTAATTAATGCTGATGACTATTATGGTTATGATGCATTTAAAAAGATGGTTGATTTCTTAAATGAAGAGGCTACTGACAGCAATTTCTCTATCATAGGTTATGAAATTGGCAAAACGCTTTCAGAATTTGGAGCTGTTTCTCGTGGGGTTTGTAAAGTAGATGCTTCTGGTAACTTAGAAGAAATTATCGAGCGTACAAAGGTTTATCCTAAGGATGGAAAAATCTTTTACGAAGAAGATGGTGAAGAATTTCCATTAGCATTTGAAACACCAGTTTCGATGAATTTCTGGGGCTTCACTCCTGCTGTTTTCAACATTACCGAAAAGCTATTTGTAGAATTTGCAATGGCTAATAAAGATAAACCTAAAGCAGAATTCTTTATCCCGTTAATTGGCGAAAACTTAGTTAAAAGTGGTGAAGCAACTTTTAAAGTTGTTCCTACATCAAACAAATGGTTTGGGGTTACTTACAAAGAAGACAAGCCTTATGTTCAGGATAGTATTGACCAATTGGTTAAGAACGGAACATACCCAGAAAAACTATGGAAATAAATTTAGATCCAGAAGTTTTAAAAGCATACGGGTACACTAAAGAAAATATAAAAATAAATCAAATAGGTACGGGCTTAATTAACCGTACTTATTTGCTTTCGCCCCTATCGGAAGATAAAAAATATATTCTTCAAAATATTAATACTTCTGTTTTTAAAAACCCACAGGCAATTGCAAACAACCTCAAAGCAATCGCCGATTATATTGCTTCTACCTATCCCGATTATCTTTTTATTAAACCTGTTTCTACCGTTGACGGGGATGAACTGGCTTATGTAAATAATGAATATTGGAGAATGTTGCCTTTTGTTGCCAATACCACTTCTTTAGATGTGCTGGATAACGAAAAGCAAGCTTACGAAGCGGCTAAACAATTTGGTAAGCTTAGTCGGCTTTTAAATAAGTTTGATGCTTCAAAACTAGAACCATCAATTCCAGGCTTTCACAATTTGGCTTTACGTTTCGAACAGTTTACGCTGGCTTTAAGCACTGCACCGAAAGAACTTAAAGGTTTGTCGAAGCCTCAAATAGACGATGCATTAGAGCGCAAATATATCCTTGATTTTTTCAAATCCTATTCGCACAGAGTCGATTTTCCCGACCGTGTGATGCACCACGATACCAAAATCAGCAACGTTTTATTAGATAATGAAACTTTTGAAGGTGTTTGCGTGATCGATTTAGATACAATAATGCCTGGTAAATTTATTTCTGATTTAGGCGACATGATGCGTACGTATCTATGTGCCTTTTCTGAAAATGAAACCGATTTGGATAAGGTTAAAATCCGATTATCCTTTTTTGAGGCAACAGTTAAAGGTTATCTTTCTGAAATGAAAAGTATTTTAACAGAAACTGAAAAAGAGCTGGTATTATTTTCTGGAAAGTATATGATTTATATGCAAGCTTTGCGTTTCTTAACTGATTTTTTAAACGGAAACATTTACTACCCTATAAATTATCAAACACAAAATTTAGATAGAGCAAAAAATCAATTTAAATTACTGAGCGAGTTATCTGCAAATGAGAAAGAATTGCAAGACATAATTGAAGAGAATTTAGTTTAGTTTTTTTATCTTCATTTAATGATTAGCAATTTTTTATCCTTTGGTTTGAACAACGGCAATGATGCAATTAGCAGATTCAATTTGCCAGAGTACAGTCTTCGTTTTTAAACCCGACATCAGCGAAAATATTCTTTGTTTCTCGCGGCATGAAAATACTGTCGTGCTGAGGAGGTTAATTTATTTCATAAAAATCGATATTAATGACGTTAAGTTTGGTCATCATTGCGAGATAGGAAGCAATCCTACAGCTTTAAGTGAAATAACCAACGCATTAAGATTGCTTCGTACCTCGCAATGACGGCATAAAAAAAGACGTATTTACTTATTGAACAGCAAAATGGGCGTTCGCTATTAAACTCAAACGAACAGCACAACCTTAATTTATAAACACGATTGTAGCGGCATACTTTTGGTTTTTTCTACCAAAAGATACAGGGAGCGGGGCTGCAATTTCCGAAACGAACCAAACCATTAATTTCCAAAAAAAAATCGTCATTGGGAGATACGAAGCAATCCTACAACTTTAGGTTGAATAACAAGCGCATTAGGGTTATCTTCGTACCTGGTAACCGCAACTCATAAAAAAAGCGCTCCTGAAATTAATCAGGAACGCTTTTATATTGTTATAAATCTTTCGATCTACAATTGAAGATTTATTTTTCTTCTTTCACTTCTTCGAAATCAACATCAGTAACGTTATCACCGCCACCTTGAGGCTGACCATCAGCTTGTGGTTGCTCACCACCTTGAGGCTGACCGCCATCTTTGTACATTTCTTCAGATGCTACGTTCCATGCCGCTTGCAATTCAGCAGAAGCTGCATCGATATCGGCAAAGTTACGAGATAAATGAGCTGCTTTCAATTTCTCTAAACCAGCTTCGATTGGTGCTTTTTTATCAGCAGATAATTTATCACCAAACTCTTTTAATTGTTTCTCGGTAGAGAAGATTAAAGCATCAGCACCATTGATTTTATCAGCTTCTTCTTTTTGCTTAGCATCATCTGCAGCATTAGCTTCCGCTTCTTCTTTCATTTTTTTGATCTCAGCATCAGTTAAACCTGAAGAGGCTTCGATACGGATTTTTTGCTCTTTACCAGTAGCTTTATCTTTTGCACTTACGTGTAGGATACCGTTAGCATCAATATCAAAAGATACTTCTACTTGAGGCACACCACGAGGTGCTGGTGGAATACCATCTAAAATGAAACGACCAATTGTACGGTTTTGACCAGCCATTGGGCGCTCACCTTGTAAGATGTGAATTTCTACTGAAGGCTGGTTATCAGCTGCAGTTGAGAAAGTCTCTGATTTTTTAGTTGGGATAGTTGTGTTAGACTCAATTAATTTAGTCATTACACCACCCATAGTTTCGATACCTAATGATAAAGGCGTAACGTCTAATAACAATACATCTTTTACATCACCAGTTAACACACCACCTTGAATAGCAGCACCAATTGCTACAACTTCATCAGGGTTAACACCTTTACTTGGCTCTTTACCGAAGAAAGCTTTAACAGCATCCTGAATTGCAGGAATACGAGTTGAACCACCAACTAAGATAATCTCATCGATATCGCTTGTGCTTAAACCAGCATTTTTCAAAGCAGATTTACAAGGCTCGATAGTACGTTTAATTAAGCTATCAGCTAATTGCTCAAATTTAGCACGAGATAATGTACGTACTAAGTGTTTAGGGCCGCTAGCATCAGCAGTAATATATGGCAAGTTAATTTCAGTAGAAGTTGTGCTTGATAACTCAATCTTAGCTTTCTCAGCAGCTTCTTTTAAACGTTGTAATGCCATCGGATCTTTTGCAAGGTCCATGCTGTTTTCTGATTTAAACTCGTCAGTTAACCAATCAATAATAATGTGGTCAAAGTCATCACCACCTAAGTGAGTATCACCATCAGTAGATTTTACTTCGAAAACGCCATCACCTAATTCTAACACAGAAACGTCATGTGTACCACCACCACAGTCAAACACAACAATTTTCATGTCTTTGTGTGCTTTATCTAAACCATAAGCTAAAGCAGCTGCAGTTGGCTCGTTAATGATACGTTTTACAGTTAAACCTGCAATTTCGCCTGCTTCTTTAGTAGCCTGACGTTGTGCATCATTAAAGTAAGCTGGTACAGTAATAACCGCTTCAGTAACTTCCTGACCCAAGAAATCTTCAGCAGTTTTTTTCATTTTTTGCAGAATCATTGCAGAAATCTCTTGTGGAGTATATTTTCTGTCGTCGATTTCTACACGAGGTGTATTGTTATCACCTTTAACCACTTTATAAGGCACACGTCCAGCTTCTTTCGAACTTTCGTCGTAGCTGTTACCCATAAAGCGTTTAATCGAATATATCGTTTTTGTTGGGTTGGTTATAGCCTGACGTTTAGCAGGCTCGCCAACTTTACGCTCACCGTTTTCTGCAAAAGCAACAATAGACGGTGTAGTACGTTTACCCTCACTGTTCGCGATAACTACAGGCTCATTGCCCTCCATTACGCTCACGCAAGAGTTTGTTGTTCCTAAGTCTATTCCAATAATTTTTCCCATTGTATTTTTATTTTCTCTTTTTAAAGTATTATAATTTCTACACCTATTAAACAATGCTTGTGCCAATTGGTTTTTGGCAGAAAATATTGCTAAAAGACTGATAAAATGTAAAAAATAGTGCCTTTGTTTACTGACAGCATGACAGAAATAAGGTTAAAGATTAAAGCTGAAAGACTAAAACAAAAGCGAAATTCATTAAAATTATTTTGAAAATGATAATTAGAAGTTCTTAGGGAACACCCGTCCCGCTTCGCTTTACTTCGTTACACTCCGTGCTCGCTTCCGTCGTTTTATTAACTATGTTTATTGCTCTTGGGGAATGAAAGAACTCCCATCTTGGTAATAAACAACCCCGCCCCCTCAATGTCATTAATTTAAGCACAAATGTTGTCAGCCTGAGCGCGGTCGAAGACCAGTTCGATGGTCGAAAACAAAAAAAAATCCGTCCTTCGAGTACTCTCAGGATGACCATTCTTTTTTGTTTACCCTTAAGTTAATGACATTACCCCGCCCCTTCCTTAAAAACAAAGAAGGGAACTTGGCCAGTACATGGTAAAAAATGGTCTATTTCAATTTAAAACAATAAATATCCAATAGAAATTATTTTCAAAAACGGTTTGACGTTTTTTTTACCTAATTAGGCGCAAGCTTTGATAATTCATTAGTATTTATTGTTTTTAACTGTATTCATGAGTTCGCAGAAATGCTCGGTTTTGTTGCTTTTTATCAAGAAAAAGTGAAAAGCCTATCTGGCCTATACAAAGAAAAACCCAAAAAGCCGTTAGTTGAAACCAACGGCAATGATTAACCCAAATTTATTGTATCTTCATTTACCAAATCAAATTAACATGCAATTAGCAGCAGAAATCGTTATCGGCATCGTAGCCGCCATACACATTTACATCATGTGGTTAGAAATGTTTGCATGGACAACCAGAGCACCAAAAGTTTTCAAAACCATTCCTAAAGATTTATTCGTACCTACAAAAACATTAGCGGCAAATCAAGGCTTGTATAACGGCTTTCTGGCTGCTGGCTTAATCTGGTCGCTTTGCATAGATGATCATCACTGGAGATTTTATGTGGCTATATTCTTTTTAACTTGTGTAATTGTAGCGGGCCTATATGGCGCAGCAACTGCTAGTAAAAAGATTCTTTATGTACAATCCATTCCAGCTTTGGTAGCACTGATTTTATTGCATTTGAGGTAAGCAACAAGCATGAAAAACCTCACAATCGTCATCATCCTTTTTACCCTATTCAGTTTTAAACCATCTTATAACCATAAAATAAGTGACCCAAAAATTGCTGAGGCTTTAGCATTTTGCAGGAAAAAGGATATGGATACCACCATTTGTATTATGGTAGATATGAGTATCCATTCGGGTAAAAACAGAATTTTCGTTTACGATTTCAAGAAAAAACAAATCACCGTCGAGGGACTTTGTGCTCACGGCGTAGGCGGCGGAAGTACGGCAACTAAACCTTTTTTTAGTAATGCTATTGGCGGTAACTGCACTTCTTTGGGAAAGTATAAAGTTAAAGGTCGTTCGTACAGCAATTGGGGAATTAATATTCACTATAAAATGCATGGCCTTGAAAAAACAAATAGCAATGCATTCAAGCGGATTGTAGTTTTGCATTCATACACTCCAGTTCCCAATCAAGAAATTTATCCTCAAACCTTATTTGGTCAAAGTGCTGGTTGCCCAGTTTTGGCTGACGAAGTCATGCGTAAAATAGATGCATTTCTAAAAACAAAGAAAAAGCCAGTGTTACTTTGGATTTACGTTTAAAAGCGAATTGCTTTGACATCATAATTCATAAACGATTTTAAACATTAAAAACATATCAGCCCTCTTACATATATTTTCATACATTTCTCATATGTATTTTTTCTAAGCAAGCTCTTGAATAAAATGTTCGTCATTCCAATAACCTTATAGATTTAAAAGTCGCACCAAATGATGATAACCAATACCGAAATACGATTTACTTGCTTTAATCTTCTCTAAAATCTCTGCCTGCCTTTCACTTTCTGCTTTGGTCTTTAAGCTTTCAGCTTTTTTAATCCCCACAACCAATACATTCTTCGGTGTATGAGCATCAGAAATAAATTCAAAAACCTTTGTTTTGTAACCAAAGTATTCTAAAATTAAAGCACGAATTCCGTCGGTAACCATTTCAGCTTGGCGCTCTAAAAAGATGCCATATTTAGTTAAAAACGAAACATCATTCTTCACTTTGTTTTGCTCAATCTCCCTACGAATTTGTTTATGGCAACAAGGCGCAACCACAATTAATTCAGCATTAGCTTTAATCCCTTTAAAAATTGCGTCATCAGTCGCGGTATCGCAGGCATGAAGTGCAATTAACAAATTCACATCTTCGGCATTATAATCTTCAATAGTTCCCTGAACAAAGTTCAATTTATCAAAAGCAGACTTTTCTGCCACAGCATTGCACAAATCAACCATATCCTGGCGGTATTCAACACCAACAACTTCAGAATTTAACTTTAAAACTGAATGCAAGTAATCGTATAAAGCAAAAGTTAAATAACCTTTGCCTGAGCCCATATCGGCAACTTTTTTTATCGTGCCCTCAGGCAGTTCTTTTATTAGGGAACTCAGAATTTCAATATAATGGTTAATCTGCCTAAACTTATCTTGAGCGTTTTTGAAAACTTTTCCATCCGCATCGGTAATCTTTAGTTCAGTTAAATAGGGTTTTGAATCTGGTTTAATCAACCTTATTTTTTCTTGATCATGATTAACCGCAGGGATTTCCTTTGTACTCGCTTTTGTTTCCCTCAAAACAATTTTACCATTATTCAATTCTTCAAAAATCAAATCTCTTTGGGTAGTAAATAATGTTCCAATTTTAAAGCCTGTTCGTAAATATTCAGAAATTAAGTTTACGCCCTCAACAACTGCAAAGTTTTTTACAACATCACGTGTTTTGTAGCGAAAGGTAAAGGCCAATTTATCCTCGCGTTTAATCAAAACTTTACGAACTAAAATTTGCTTTAATAATTCTTCTTCACCTTTGTAATTTCCTAATGAAATTTTAACGAAATCTTTTAAGCTTAAGCTTTCCTCTAAGGCAGAAATAAATTGTTCTATATGTTCTGAAAATACCATTGATAAATTTTAAAGAACAAAGATAAACCAATTTATCTGGAGATAATATTAAGACTTAGAATGTAACAATTGAGCGACTTTTTCATTTATCAAAAACTAAAATTTTCAATAGAAATAAGATCAAATATTCTCTAAACATCAATTAAGAAAACATTGAGGTAATACGATTTAGGAATATCTTAAACTAATATTATCTATAATCATTCCAAAAGATGGCCAACCCTTTTATTTCAAAAAAAAATGCTTTAGATTAGAATATCGTTTTATTTTCTAACCATTACACATGAGTGACTTTCAAATAAAAAAATCGCCTACTGTTTACGATGCCATTGTTGTTGGCTCGGGAGCTGGTGGCGGAATGGCAGCATACGTATTAGCAAATGCTGGCCAAAAAGTTTTAATGCTAGAAGCTGGCCAATACTTTGATCCAAGAATGGATTCTCATCAGCTTAAATGGCCATGGGAATCTCCCCGTCGAGGAGCATCTACAACCAGACCTTTCGGTGATTTTGATGCTTCTTATGGAGGTTGGGAATTAGAAGGCGAACCTTATACTCAAAAGAATAAATCAGAATTTGAGTGGTTTAGATCGCGTATGCTTGGTGGCAGAACGAACCATTGGGGCAGAATTTCTTTGCGAATGGGTCCAGAAGATTTTAAACCTACCGATGGTTTAACCGATGATTGGCCAATAACTTATGCAGACGTTAAACCCTTTTACGATAAGGTTGATCGAATGATTGGTATTTACGGGACCGTTGAAGGCATTGAAAGTGAGCCTGACGGAATTTTCATGAAACCGCCCAAACCAAGATTAAATGAATTATTTATAAAAAAAGGTGCCGAAAAGGCTGGCGTTAAAGTAATTACAGGCCGTGGAGCGGTAATGACTGAATCTATTAAAGGAAACAACGATCGTGCACCTTGTTTCTATTGCGGTCAATGTGGTAGAAGCTGTAAAGTGTATGGCGATTTTTCAGCCTCCTCATGTTTGGTTATTCCTGCTGTAAAAACAGGAAACCTAACCGTAATTACCGATGCAATGGTGCGTGAAGTAATCACAGATAAAGATGGAAATGCAAAGGGCGTTTCATACGTTAACAGAAAAGATTTACAAGAATATCAGGTTAGCGGTAAGTTGGTTATTTTAGGGGCGAGCGCTTGCGAATCAGCTCGTATTCTTTTAAATTCTAAATCTTCGGCACACCCAGGCGGTTTGGCAAATAGCAGCGGTGTTGTTGGAAAATATTTACACGATTCTACAGGTGCGGGTGTTTCTGGCTTTTTACCGCAATTAATGGATCGAAAACGTTATAACGAGGACGGTTTAGGAAGTGTGCATATTTATTCGCCTTGGTGGCTTGATAATAAAAAATTAAACTTTCCAAGAGGCTATCATATTGAATATGGTGGCGGTATGGGCATGCCTTCTTATGGATTCGGAGGTGGCGTTTCTAAAATAAATGGTATGGTACCAGATCGAAACGGAAAAATGAAAGATGCAGGAGGTTACGGCAAATCATTAAAAGATGATTATCGCCGTTTCTATGGAACTGGAGTTGGTATGGCAGGCCGCGGCACTGCAATCGCCAGAGCAGATAATTATTGCGAAATAGATCCGAATATGGTTGATAAGTACGGCATTCCAGTATTAAGGTTCAATTATAAATGGGCAAAAGAAGAAATTTTGCAAGCTAAGCATATGCAAGAAACTTTCCTTTCGATAATGAAAGAAATGGGTGCCGTTGTAACTTCAGAAATTCATGGAGCGGATACAAACTACGGTTTGTTAAATCCAGGAAAAATTATTCACGAAGTAGGTACAATTCGCATGGGCGATGATCCTAAAAAATCTGCATTAAACAAATATTGCCAGGCACACGACTGCAAAAACCTTTTTGTAGTAGATGCTGGTCCGTTTGTTCAACAAGGTGATAAAAATGCAACCTGGACAATTTTAGCCTTATCAATGAGAACGGCCGAATATATTTTGGCACAAAAGAAAAAACAAAACATTTAAGAATTATGAACAGACGTGATTCCATAAAAGCATTAGGCTTAACCGCTTTAAGCACAACTGTGCTGATAGAAGCCTGTAAACAACCCGAAACTAAAACCGAAGTAGCTGCTACCGCAGAAGAGCCCGCTAAAGAAGCTGGTAGAGAGCAATGGGAAATTGATAGGGATAAGAAATTAAAATCTGAAACATTTTTCACAAAGCACGAAATGGCTACAATAACTGTTTTGGCAGATATTATTATTCCAAAGGATGATGTTTCAGGTAGTGCATCAGATGCTAAAGTACCCGAGTTTATAGAATTTATTGTAAAAGACATACCCGAACATAAAGTACCAATGCGTGGTGGCCTAAAATGGTTAGATATTTACTGCTTTAATAAATTCCAGAAATCATTTGTAGAAGCTTCTGATAAGGAACAAATTTCTATAGTCGATGAAATTGCTTATCCGAAAAAAGCGAGGCCAGAAATGCAAGCTGGTGTAGCTTTCTTTAATAAAATGCGTGATTTAACCGCTTCAGGTTTTTACACTACCGAAATTGGTGTGAAAGATATTGGGTATGCGGGTAACACACCTAATCAATGGGCTGGCGTGCCCGATGATGTTTTAAAGCAATACGGCATGCAGAATGTGAAGATTTAACCAGTAATTATTTAAAGAGCGAAGCGCGGACTTTCGCTCTTTAAATATTCTATTTTGTGCTTTTTTCGAGCTTACGATATCCTTTAAATTTTTTACCAGGATTAAATACTTTCTTTGAATTTTCTTCCTGTGATAGAATCAAATTACAATCAAAGCTTAATTCTTCACCTTCTTTTAAGTCGATGTTTTCAGTATTAAAATCAAAAAGCATTGAACTGCCTTTAATATTTATTTGGAGTTTACCTTTCCCCTCATTTATCCAACCATTTTTGGTATTAGCATTCTCAAAATCCTTTTTGTTAATTAAACTCACATAAAGTCCCTGTTTTTCATCGCCAATCCAAACTACAGGAGCAGTCTTATCATGATTATTCCACTTCACGGTATCGGGGCGTAAACCTGCTCGTTGATTTAATCCTGCCAAATACTTAGCAGTAGGTTTTTCAAATGGGATGTGAAAGTTAATGCTAGCAAGCCTAACATCTTTTAATGCTGTAACTCTAATTTTATATTTAACTAAGCCATTGGCTAAAATTTCTCCATAAATTTCTTGCTTTAGATCCTCAGAACTACTTACAGCATTCCAAGTAATCGAATCCTTTACTGATGATGTTAAATTAAAATTTAATGGATTTAATTTAATTTGGCTTTTCGGTGTAGTGTAATAATGAAAATGAATGGGTTCATAAAATAACGGTTGGCCTTCATCTGTATGATCCTGACTATGAAATGTGTGAATTTGTTTTAAGAAGCCATCGGAATTAATTTCCACATCAAGACCATTAAGCGTAACTGTATGGTCTTTAATACTTAATTGATTTACAGCTGTTATGTTCTGACCATATCCTAATGCAGTAATAAATAGTGTAAAAAGTGTTAAAATTAGCTTATTCATAATTCGAATGTATAATATTATTCCGTTTGAATATAAACAAAAAAAGTCCTGATCTTTCGAACAGGACTTTTTATCTTAAGGGAAATAAAATTATTCTCCTTTTGGTTCTTCAGTAGCAGGAGCTTCTTCAGTAGTAGCTTCTGGTGCAACTTCTTCAGCAGTTTCAGCTTTCGCTTCTTTAGCTTTTGGAGCAGCAGCAGTTTTGCTTTTACCACGACGAGTAGTTTTCTTCTCTTCTTTAACTTCTACATCTTTACCGTAAACAGTATTGTAATCTACCAATTCAATTAAAGCCATTTCAGCGTTATCACCTGCACGGTTGTTTAATTTAATGATACGAGTGTAACCACCTGGACGGGTTGCAACTTTCTCAGCAATTTCGCGGAATAAAATAGTTACTACTTCTTTATCTTGTAAGTAAGCGAATACAGTACGACGTGAGTGAGTAGTATCACTTTTAGATTTAGTGATAATTGGCTCAACATAAGTACGTAAAGCTTTTGCTTTAGCTAAAGTTGTTGTAATTCTTTTGTGCAAAATAAGTGATGAAGCCATATTAGCTAACATCGCTTTTCTGTGGCTTGCAGTTCTACCTAAGTGGTTTACTTTTTTACCGTGTCTCATTGTTTTTTAATTGAGTGTATACCGTCTCGTTGCAATTAAGCTGAGGGAATTATACACTGTGAAATAATAATTTATTATTAAAGAAATAAGTTATAAGTTTTACGTAATACGTATCAATTATAACCCACAACTCTTACTCTTCGTCTAACTTAAATTTAGACAGGTTCATACCAAATGATAAACCTTTTGATTTTACAAGTTCTTGAATCTCTGTTAGAGATTTTTTACCAAAGTTTCTGAATTTTAACATATCAGCAACATCGTAAGATACTAAATCAGCTAAAGTGCGAATATCAGCCGCTTTTAAGCAGTTTAATGCTCTAACTGAAAGATCCATATCAACTAATTCAGTTTTAAGGATTTTACGCATATGTAAAATTTCCTCATCAACTTCTTTAGTTTCCTCTTTAGCTTGAGATTCTAATACTAAGTTCTCATCAGAGAATAACATAAAGTGTTGGATAAGAATCTTAGCCGCTTCTTTTAATGCTTCTTCTGGATGAATTGAACCATCAGTAGAAATATCTAATACCAATTTCTCGTAATCCGTTTTTTGTTCAACACGGAAGTTTTCAATTGTGTATTTTACGTTTTTCATTGGAGTGTAAATCGAATCGATAGCGATAACACCTACAACAGCATCAGCAACTTTATTCTCTTCAGCAGGTACATAACCACGTCCTTTATTGATGGTTAACTCTACTTCTAAAGTAACAGATTTATCCATGTTGCAAATTACATGCTCAGGATTTAAAACTGTAAAGTTATTAGAGAATTTAGTGATATCACCAGCCTTGAATTGATCTTGACCGTTAACAATGATGAAAACTTTTTCAGCATCACCAGAATCACCTGTTTTCTTAAAACGTACTTGTTTTAAGTTTAAGATAATATCAGTTAAATCTTCTACAACACCTTTCATGGTAGAAAACTCATGCGAAACGCCTGAAAAACGAATAGTAGTAATAGCATAACCTTCTAATGAAGAAAGTAATATTCTTCTTAAGGCATTACCAATTGTTACACCGAAACCGGGCTCTAAAGGACGAAATTCAAATATGCCATCGAAATCAGTTGATTTCTGCATGATCACTTTGTCTGGTTTCTGAAATGCTAAAATTGCCATTTATATTTTTTTAAATTCGTTATTGAATATATAGTAACATGAAAAAAGTTAATTACCCTTTTGAGGTAATTAACTAGATCACTTATTACTTTGAGTATAACTCGATGATTAAGTTTTCCTTAATGTTTTCAGGAATCTCGTCGCGTTGAGGATAAGTTAAGAACTTACCTGTTAACTCACTAGCATTCCACTCTAACCAAGCAAATTTATTAATTGTTCTGCCTGCAACTGAGTTACTAATTGATTCTAAAGATTTAGATTTTTCACGAACCGCAACTACATCACCAGCTTTTAACTGATATGAAGGGATATTTACAACTTCACCATTCACGGTTACGTGTTTATGGCTAACTAACTGGCGTGCACCAGAACGGGTTGTTGCAATACCTAAACGGTATACTGTGTTATCTAAACGTGCTTCTAATAACTGAAGTAAGTTATCACCGGTAATACCAGCACGAGAAGATGCTTTTTTAAACAAGTTACTGAATTGTTTTTCTAATACACCATAAGTATATTTTACTTTTTGTTTCTCCATTAACTGGATAGCATATTCAGATTGTTTTCCTCTTCTTTTTGATGAGCCATGTTGCCCAGGAGGATAATTTTTTCTGTCTAACACCTTATCAGGACCGAAAATTGGTTCTCTGAATTTACGGGCGATTTTTGATTTTGGGCCTGTATATCTTGCCATTTTTTTTTCTGTTTTAAAGTATCATTCGATCTGAAACCGAAGATTCTTAGCTTTAAAATTAATTAAACTCTTCTCTTTTTAGGAGGACGACATCCGTTGTGAGGAAGTGGAGTAATATCTTTAATAGATGTTACTTCGATACCTGCTACTTGTAAAGTTCTGATTGCAGATTCACGACCTGAACCTGGACCTTTTACAAACACTTCAACTTTACGTAAACCTAAATCAAATGCAACTTTACCGCAATCTGAAGCTGCTTGACCAGCTGCATACGGAGTGTTCTTTTTAGAACCTTTAAAGCCCATTTTACCAGCAGACGACCATGAAATGGTTTGTCCGTTGTTGTTTGTTAAGGTAACGATAATGTTGTTGAAAGTAGCATTGATATGCGCCTGACCAACAGACTCAATTACAACGATACGTTTTTTGGTTACTTTTTTACTCTTAGCCATGTTTATTACGTTCTACTAATGATTATTTAGTAGCCTTTTTCTTGTTAGCAACTGTTTTTCTCTTACCCTTACGAGTACGTGAGTTATTTTTTGTACGCTGTCCACGAGAAGGTAAACCTTTTCTGTGACGTAATCCACGGTAACAACCAATATCCATTAAACGTTTAATGTTTAATTGAACCTCTGAGCGTAAAGCACCTTCTACTTTAATCTCATCGTTAATCATTGTACGGATTGCTGATAACTCATCATCAGACCAGTCTTGTACTTTTTTGTTAAGGTCGATACCAGCAGTCGTTAAAATACGTTGTGCAGTTGTTTTACCTATTCCGTAGATATAAGTTAAACCAATCTCTCCTCTTTTGTTTCTTGGTAAATCAATACCTGAAATCCTTGCCATATTTGTTTATGTTTTTTAGTAAGTCTGAACGGCGGGCCACCGTTGTACAGCACATTACAATATTTTCAAATTACCCTTGACGTTGCTTGTATTTTGGATTTTTCTTGTTAATAACGTAAAGTTTACCTTTACGGCGAATAATCTTGCAATCAGCGCTACGTTTTTTAATTGATGATCTAACTTTCATTTTATTTGTATCTATAAGTTATGCGACCTTTTGTTAAATCATAAGGCGACATTTCCAATTTAACTTTATCTCCAGGTAGAATCTTGATGTAGTGCATCCTCATCTTTCCTGAAATGTGCGCAATAATTTCATGCCCGTTCTCGAGTTCTACTCTGAACATTGCATTAGATAATGCTTCTCTTATTACTCCGTCTTGTTCAATTGAGGCTTGTTTAGCCATATTTTGTTGATTGTTACTTAATTAGCTGCTTCTAAACAGGGATGCAAAATTAAATAAAAAATTTTAATTATTTATTTTTTTTGTTGTAAAACTTTTTCTATTAAAGAAAAGGTCGATAAAACATCTGCCTGCCCCTTTTTAATTGCTACTGTGTGTTCAAAATGAGCTGAAGGTTTATTATCCTTACTTGTCACAGTCCATCCATCCTTATGAAACATAATGCCAGCTACACCTGCATTAATCATAGGTTCTATTGCGATAACCATTCCTTCTTCAAGTTTTGGCCCACTCCCACGTTTTCCATAATTGGGAACTTCTGGTTTCTCGTGAAGTTTAACACCCACACCATGTCCTACAAGTTCTCTAACTACTCCAAAACCGTTGTCTTCTGCATGCTGCTGAACGGCAAAACCAATATCACCAGTACGCATCCCAACAACTGCTTTTTCTATCCCAAGTTCAAGGCAACGTTTGGTAACTTCAATTAATTTCTGCTTTTCAGCATCTACCTCTCCTATCGAAAAGGTATATGCTGAATCGCCGAAATAATTATTTTTAATTACACCACAGTCAACCGAGATCAAATCACCTTCCTTAATTACATAATCGCTTGGAAAACCATGAACAACTTGTTCATTTGGCGAAATGCATAAAGAATTTGGAAAACCGTTATAGTTTAGAAATGCAGGAATTGCTCCATTGTCATTTATAAACTCATAAGCTAGTTTATCCAGCTGATTTGTTGTAACACCTGGACCGATAATTTTAGCCACTTCAGCTAAAGTTTTCGAAACAAGTAAAGAACTTTCTCTTATTAACTCAATCTCATCAAGAGACTTGTAATAAATTTTAGACATTATTTATAACTACAACGCAGCGTTGCTACTAGCAGCAGGAACTCCTGTTCTGCCCGTAACACGTCCCGTTTTCATTAAACCGTCATAATGACGCATTAAAAGATAACTTTCAATTTGTTGTAATGTATCTAAAACAACACCCACTAAAATCAATAGCGATGTACCACCAAAGAAGTGAGCAAATTCTTGTTTAATACCGAACTTCACAGCTACCGAAGGCAATACAGCTATAATCGCTAAAAATACTGCTCCTGGGAAAGTGATTTTAGAAATTACATCATCAATAAAAGTTGACGTTGCAAAACCAGGTTTAACACCTGGAATAAAACCACCATTTTTCTTCATATCATCACTCATTTGAGTTGGATTAACCGTAATGGCTGTGTAGAAGAACGTAAAGGCAATAATTAAAAACGCGAAAGTTAAACTGTAAGCTAACGATGTTGTGTTGCTGAATTGGATTAACCATGAACCCTGTAAAGAAGGAACAAATTGAATTAAAGCACCTGGAATAAACATTAATGCTTGCGCAAAAATAATTGGCATTACACCTGCTGCATTAACCTTTAAAGGAATGTATTGACGTACACCACCAAACTGACGATTGCCAACTATCTTTTTTGCATACTGTACAGGCACCTTACGAACGCCTTGTACAATTAAGATAGTAAACATTACAATCGCAAATAAGGCAACAACCTCTAATACTAAAGCAACCGGACCACCACCAGTACTTGCTGCACCTACTTTATCCGAAAACTCCTGGCTAATTGCCTGAGGTAAACGAGCAATGATACCCACCATAATAATTAATGATGTACCATTTCCAATACCTTTATCCGTAATTTTCTCACCTAACCACATCACAAATAATGTACCTGCAGTTAAAACAAATGTAGAAAGAACTAAAAATAAAGTGTTTGGTAATAAAATAGCTTCAGCAGGAACTTGTGTTTTAACATAACCTACTGATTGAACAATTGTGATTGCTACGGTTAAATAGCGGGTAATCTGGTTCATTTTTTTTCTACCACTTTCGCCTTCTTTCTGCATTTTTTGGAAAGAAGGAACAGCAATACCTAATAGTTGCACCACGATGGATGCAGAGATATAAGGCATTACCCCTAAAGCTAAAATAGACACACGAGAGAAAGAACCTCCGGCAAACATATCCAGTAAGCCTAAGATACCTGATTTCTCGTTTGCGCCTAAAACATTAGGATCCACACCTGGTAAAACCACGTGAGATACAAAACGGTATACCAAAAGAATCATGACCGTAAATAATATACGCTCTTTTAATTCTTGAATTTTCCAGATATTACTTAAAGTAGTAAATAGCTTCTTCATTTAATAATTACAATTTTACAATTGAACCACCTGCTGCTTCAATAGCTTTTTGTGCGGTTGCAGAAAACGCATGTGCTGTAATCTCTAATTTTGCTTTTACTTCACCACGACCTAAAATTTTAACTAAGTCATTTTTTGAAGCTAAACCATGCGCTTGTAAAGCAGCGAAATCGATAGTTGTTAAGCTGAATTTTTCAGCTAAAGTTTGTAATACATCTAAGTTTACACCAACATATTCTGTACGGTTAATTGGTTTGAAACCAACTTTAGGCACACGACGTTGTAAAGGCATTTGACCACCTTCAAAACCGATTTTAGTTTTGTGACCAGAACGAGAACCAGCACCTTTGTGACCACGAGTTGAAGTACCACCACGGCCTGAACCTGTACCACGACCAATTCTCTTACTGTTTTTTGTAGAACCTTTTGCAGGTTTTAAAGTATTTAAATTCATTTTTTTGAATTTGTGTTGCCCTTCGCTTTCACTAAACAGGTACAACGATTAAACATATATAAAGCTAGTACAGGCCTTTACCTATACTAGCTTCAAACTTTATTAAATTGCTTCGATAGCTACTAAGTGATTCACTTTGCGAACCATACCGATAATTTGCGGTGTAGCTTCTACTTCAACACTTTGGTTCATTTTTGATAAACCTAAAGCCTGAACGGTTCTTTTTTGGCGCTCGCTTCTGTCGATAACGCTTTTTACTTGTGTTATTTTGATCTTAGCCATGATATTATCCGTTAAAAACTTTATTTAAATCGATACCACGAGTTTGAGCTACTGTATAAGCATCACGCATTTTTGTTAATGCATCAACAGTTGCTTTTACCACGTTGTGAGGATTTGATGAACCTTTAGATTTTGCTAATACGTTATGAACACCAGCACTCTCTAATACAGCACGCATTGCACCACCTGCGATTACACCTGTACCTACTGCTGCTGGTTTGATTAATACAAAGCCACCAGAGAATTTACCGATTTGCTCGTGAGGAACAGTACCGTTTAAAATTGGAACTTTAACTAAGTTCTTTTTAGCATCATCCACACCCTTAGCAATTGCTTCAGTTACTTCTTTCGCTTTACCTAAACCGAAACCAACAACACCGTTTTCATCTCCAACAACAACAATTGCTGAGAAGCTGAAAGTACGACCACCTTTGGTTACTTTGGCAACACGTTGTATACTAACCAAACGATCCTTTAATTCGATATCGGTGGTTTTTACTCTTTTTATATTGATAGTTGACATCTTACTTTTCTTTTCAGATTAAAATACTAGACCAGCTTCGCGGGCACCCTCTGCCAACGATTTAATACGACCGTGGTATAAATAGCCATTTCTATCGAAAACAACTTCTTTAACACCAGCAGCAATTGCTTTTTCTGCTACTAATTTACCTACAGCTACAGATTGGTCACTTTTGTTACCTGTTCCAGAAAAATCTTTTGATAAAGATGATGCTGAAGCTATTGTTGTACCTGTGATGTCGTTAATTACCTGAGCATAAATCCCTTTATTGCTTCTAAATACAGATAACCTTGGACGTTCCTCAGAACCAGTAAGTCTCTTTCTGATCCCTTTTTTAATACGATCTCTTCTTGATAATTTTTTACCTGCCATGATTACTATTTTTTAGATGCTGATTTACCTGCTTTTCTTCTTAACACTTCACCTACAAACTTAATACCTTTACCTTTATAAGGCTCTGGAGCACGTAACGAACGAATTTTCGCAGCTACCTGACCGATAAGTTGTTTATCAATACTTTCTAAAATGATTTTAGGAGTTTGACCTTTTTCTGATGTAGTGGTTACTTTAATCTCTTCTGGTAATTGAAATACGTAATGGTGAGAATAACCTAAAACTAGATCTAATGTATTACCTGCATTTGTAGCACGGTAACCAACACCTACTAATTCTTGAGTTAATTTGTAGCCTTCTGTAACACCAATAACCATATTGTTAAGCAATGAACGGTATAAACCATGTAATGCTTTGTGTTTCTTTTGTTCTGAAGGACGGCTTACATTTAAAATTCCGTCTTCTTGACTTACAGTGATATCTGTATCTACTGCTTGTGTTAATTCACCTTTAGGGCCTTTTACACTTACTACGTTATCTTTAGATACGGTAACTGTAACACCTGAAGGGATTGTAATTGGGGCTTTTCCTATTCTTGACATTGTGCTGTTCTCCTAATAATTAATAAACGTGACACAATACCTCACCACCAATGTTTAATTTGGCTGCTTCTTTATCAGTCATTACACCTTTAGAAGTAGATAAGATTGCGATACCTAAACCGTTTAATACTCTTGGCATATTTTCAACACCAGCATAGTTTCTCAAACCTGGTTTACTAATTCGCATCAAAGTACGAATAGCAGGAACTTTAGTAATTGGATTGTATTTCAAAGCAATTTTGATTGTGCCTTGAACTGTAGTATCTTCAAACTTGTAGTTCGCGATGTAACCTTTGTCAAAAAGAACTTTAGTGATTTCTTTTTTAAGGTTTGATGCAGGAATTTCTACAACACGGTGGTTGGCCTTAATGGCATTCCTTACTCTTGTTAAATAATCTGCTATTGGATCTGTATTCATTTTTTATTGTTTTTGATAGTGGTTTCCTTCTGCTACCCAGCTGTGGGACCTGCTACCGGTTAAAATTCTTTATTTAAGCAAAAAGGCTAAAGCACAAAGACTAAAGCGATACTAATATCACTTTAGACTTTGAACTATCAGCTTTAAGCTATATTACCAAGATGCTTTTTTAACACCTGGTATTTTACCGTCTAGCGCCATTTGGCGGAACGTAACCCTTGAAATACCAAAGGTACGCATATAACCACGTGGACGACCAGTTAATTTACAACGGTTGTGTAAACGTACTGGAGATGAGTTTTTAGGTAATTTATCTAAACCCTCGAAATCTCCTGCAGCTTTTAAAACTGCACGTTTTTCAGCGTATCTAGCTACCAATTTTTGGCGCTTAACTTCGCGTGCTTTTACACCTTCTTTTGCCATTATTCTGCTGTTTTTTGATTTTTAAATGGTAATCCGAATTGTTTCAATAACTCAAGAGCCTCAACGTCAGATTTTGCCGAAGTTACGAAAGTTATATCCATCCCTAAAATTTTATTGATTTTATCGATATTAATCTCTGGGAAAATGATTTGCTCAGTAACACCTAACGTATAGTTACCTTTACCGTCAAACCCTTTATCGTTAATACCTTTAAAATCACGAATACGTGGTAAAGCTACAGAGATCAAACGATCTAAGAACTCATACATATTGTTATCACGTAAAGTAACGCGTACACCTACTGGCATACCTTTACGTAATTTAAAGTTAGAGATATCTTTCTTAGAGTTAGCCGGAACCGCTTGTTGACCAGTAATAGTAGTCAATTCAACGATTGTGGTATCCATAATCTTTTTATCTGTTACAGAAAAACGACCAACACCCTGATTGATACAGATTTTTTCCAATTTAGGAACCTGCATTACAGTTTTGTACTGAAATTTTTCTTTTAACGCACTTACAACTTCTTCTTTGTACTTGCTTTTTAATCTTGGTGTAGTAGCCATTATTTAATCTCCTCTCCTGATATTTTAGCAACTCTAACCAATTTACCATCTGCGTTAAGTTTACGACCTACGCGGGTAGCTTTACCAGATTTTGGATCAACCAACATCAAGTTAGAAATGTGAAGAGCAGCTTCTTTTTTAATAATACCACCGTTAGGGTTTGCAGCATTTGGTTTAGTATGTTTAGATACTAAGTTAACGCCTTCTACAATGGCTCTGTTTTTATCTGTAAGTACTGAAAGTACTTTTCCTTGTTGACCTTTTGAATCGCCAGCAATGATTTTAACTAAATCTCCAGTGCGGATTTTCAGTTTTGATGGTGCAATAATTAATTTCTTTCCCATTTTACAATACCTCCGGTGCTAATGATACAATTTTCATGAATTGTTTTTCACGTAGTTCTCTCGCAACCGGGCCAAAGATACGTGTACCTCTTGGCTCATCCTGTGCGTTCAATAATACAGCTGCATTATCGTCAAAACGGATATAAGAACCATCTTTACGACGGATTTCTTTTTTAGTTCTTACAACAACTGCTTTAGAAACTGTACCTTTTTTAATGTTACCTGACGGTAAAGCGCTTTTTACAGTAACAACCACTTTATCACCAATTGAAGCATAACGTTTGCCGGTTCCACCTAGCACGCGAATTACTAATACTTCTTTAGCGCCGCTGTTATCAGCAACGTTTAATCTCGATTCCTGTTGTACCATCTTATTTAGCTCTTTCTAAAATTTGTACCAATCTCCAGTTCTTGTTCTTACTCAAAGGACGAGTTTCCATAATTAATACAGTATCACCGATACCACATTCGTTTTTCTCGTCGTGAGCCATAAATTTGGTAGTTTTCTTTACGAACTTACCATAAATCGGGTGTTTTACTTTACGTTCCACGCTCACTACAACAGATTTATCCATCTTGTTGCTTACCACCAACCCGGTTCTTGTTTTTCTTAATTGTCTTTCCATTTCGACTCTCAAATTAATTAGTTTCAGTAGCTGACTCAGCGTTTTTCACTTTAGTCAGTTCAGTGTTTAAACGGGCTATGTCTTTCCTTACTTTTGCAATGCGTGAAGGATTTTCGATAGCTGAAATAGTGTGAGCGAACTTTAATTTTGATAAGTTCTCTTTTTCTTCCGCAATCTTAGCTACTAATTCTTCTTTTGAAAGCCCTGTGATTTCTGAATTTTTCATTTTTATTTTTCTTTACGGTTGAGTGTAGCGGTTATAATAAACAAGTATTTACAACATTCATCTCAACAACTTTACTATGCTTCTACGTAATCTCTACGTACTACAAATTTTGTTTGGATTGGTAATTTCTGAGCAGCTAAACGTAATGCTTCTTTAGCAACTTCTAAAGGCACACCTTCAGCTTCGAAAATTACACGTCCTGGTCTTACTACTGCAACCCAGTATTCAGGAGCACCCTTACCTTTACCCATACGTACTTCGGCAGGTTTTTTAGTTACCGGTTTATCCGGGAAAATCCTGATCCATACTTGGCCTTCACGTTTCATGAAACGAGTTACGGCAATACGGGCAGCCTCTATCTGGCGACTTGTAATCCAAGTTGCTTCTAAAGATTTGATACCGAAAGATCCGAATGCTAATTCAGCTCCACGAGAAGCTAAACCCTTCATTCTGCCTTTTTGCATCTTCCTGAACTTCGTTCTTTTTGGCTGTAACATTTTATTTTGTTCTAATCGTTAAACGATGTTAATAAATCAATTATTTACGAGGACCTCTGTTAGCGCCTGCGCCACCACCTCTGTTTGCACCACCTTGGCCTGGACCACGACCACCACCTTGGTTTCCACCACGTCTGTCGTTACCACCGCCACGGTTATCTCTTCCTCCACCTCTGTTATCTCTTCCACCGAAAGCTGGTTTCTCTGATTGGCCTTTAGGACCGTTATTTGCTGCACCAATGTTTGGAGACAAATCACGTTTTCCATAAACTTCACCTTTACAGATCCAAACTTTAACACCTATTTTACCGTAAGTAGTTAAAGCTTCAGCTAAAGCGTAATCGATATCAGCACGGAATGTATGCAAAGGCACTCTTCCTTCTTTGTATTGTTCAGTACGTGCCATTTCAGCACCACCTAAACGACCAGAAGTCATGATTTTAATACCTTCAGCACCCATACGCATTGTTGATGCGATAGAAGATTTCATTGCTCTACGGAATGAGATCCTTGCTTCTAATTGTTTTGCAACACCTTCTGCAACTAATTGTGCATCAAGCTCTGGGCGTTTAATCTCGAAAATGTTAATTTGAATTTCCTTTTTAGTCAATTTCTTTAACTCTTCTTTAATTTTATCAACCTCAGCACCTGCTTTACCGATTACAATACCTGGGCGAGCTGTGTGTATAGTTACAGTGATACGTTTTAACGTACGCTCGATAACTACTTTTGCAACACCACCTTTAGCAATACGAGCAGAAAGGTATTTTCTTATTTTCTCATCTTCAACTAATTTATCGGAGTAGTTGTTGCCACCGAACCAGTTAGAATCCCATCCTTTGATAATTCCTAACCTGGCACCTATTGGATTTGCTTTTTGTCCCATTTCCTAATTAGTTTTGAGTTGTTTCTGTGTTTTTACTATCTACAATCAGCGTTACGTGGTTAGAACGTTTACGAATTCTATATCCACGGCCTTGAGGAGCTGGACGTAAGCGTTTTAACTGACGACCACCATCAACCATAACTGTTTTTACAAAAAGTTGGTTTTCTTCAGGGCGAGCACCTTCATTTTTAGATTCCCAGTTTTTAATCGCAGATAATAATAATTTCTCAACTCTTATTGCTGCTTCTTTGTTGGTAAACTTTAAAATGCTTAATGCTTTCTCTACACGTTCACCTCTGATAAGATCTACAACCAAACGCATCTTACGCGGTGAGGTTGGACAATTGTTTAATTTTGCTATTGCTTCCATTGTCTAATTATTTTTTCTTTTCAGCGTGTCCTCTGAATGTTCTGGTTGGAGCAAATTCTCCCAACTTGTGACCAACCATGTTTTCTGTTACGTACACAGGGATAAACTTGTTACCATTGTGTACTGCAAATGTATGATTAACGAAATCTGGTGAAATCATTGATCTACGAGACCAAGTTTTGATTACAGACTTTTTGCCTGAATCATTCATAGAGTTTACTTTTTTCTCTACGTTATGGTCAATATAAGGTCCTTTTTTTATCGAACGAGCCATTATTTCTTCCTTCTCTCTATGATGTAACGATTAGAATATTTCTTAAGTTCTCTGGTTTTGTAGCCTTTAGCTAAAACGCCATTTCTTGAACGTGGGTGACCACCTGATGATCGACCTTCACCACCACCCATTGGGTGATCGACAGGGTTCATCGCTACCGGTCTAGTTCTCGGACGACGGCCCAACCAACGTTTACGACCTGCTTTACCTAATACTTCGTTTGCGTGATCTGAGTTAGATACAGCACCGATAGTAGCAAGACAAGTAGTCAAGATTAAACGGGTTTCGCCTGAAGGCATTTTTAAAGTAGCATATTTACCATCGCGGGCAGCTAATTGTGCGTAAGCACCTGCACTACGAGCTAACTGTGCTCCTTTTCCAGGATGGATTTCTACGTTGTGAACGATAGAACCTAATGGAATGTTCGATAATTTTAAAGTGTTACCTACTTCTGGTGCTGCAGTATCGCCCGATAATAATACCGAACCAACTTGCAATCCTTCAGGAGCAATAATGTAACGCTTCTCGCCATCTGCATAGTTTAATAATGCGATGCGGGCAGTACGGTTAGGATCGTATTCAACAGTAGCTACTGTTGCAGGAATATCAAATTTATCGCGTTTGAAGTCGATTAAACGATATGATTTTTTATGACCACCACCCATGTAGCGCATAGTCATTTTACCTGTGTTGTTACGTCCACCAGACTTTTTTGATGATACAACCAATGATTTTTCGGGCTTGGTTGCTGTAATCTCCGTAAAGCTGGCACCTACTCTAAAGCGGGTTCCCGGAGTAACTGGTTTAAATTTTCTTAAGCCCATAGTTATAATTAATAATTAAATTAAAGATTTGCGTAATAATCTATTGTCTCACCGTCTTTTAACGTTACAATTGCTTTTTTGTATTTCGGGCTACGGCCAGAAACAAAACCTGCTTTTGTGTAACGAGATTTAGCTTTACCATCTACAACCATAGTGTTGATTGAAGTGATTGTAACACCATAAAGTTTTTCAATTGCAGACTTAATCTGTAATTTATTTGCTTTGTGGTTAACACTAAATGTAAAAACGTTTAATTTTTCAGTTAAAGCTGAAGCTTTTTCGGTTAATATTGGTTTTTTTAAAATTTCCATATTATTTGGCAAATGCCTCCTCCAAAGTTTTAACAGAATCTGCAGTTAACACAAGTACACCAGCGTTTAATACATCATAAGTATTTAAATCTGCCGCAGTAATTACTTTAGTTTTCTCTACGTTTCTGCTTGATAAATAGATATTATTATTTTGTGAAGGTAAAACCAACAAAGTTTTTTGAGTACCTACATTTAATGCAGCTAATAAACTTGTATAGTTTTTAGTTTTAATTGTATCGAAGTTGAAATCTTCTAAAACTACCACGTTGTTATCTTTTGCTTTATAAGCTAAAGCAGATTTACGTGCTAATGATTTTAATTTCTTGTTCAATTTAAAACTGTAATCACGCGGTTGAGGACCGAAAACACGACCACCACCGTTAAATAACGGAGATTTAATGCTACCTGCTCTTGCACCACCTGTACCTTTTTGTTTGTATAGTTTGCGGGTTGAACCAGCAATCTCGTTACGTTGTTTAGATTTGTGAGTACCTTGACGTTGGTTAGCCAAATACTGTTTAACATCTAAATAAATCGCGTGGTCGTTAGGCTCGATACCGAATACCGATTCAGGAAGTTGCACCTTGGCACCTGTTTCTTTACCTGAAATGTTTAATACTTTAACTTCCATCTGATTACTTGTCTAAGATTACGTAAGAACCTTTAGCTCCTGGAATGGAACCACTAACTACTAATAGGTTTTGCTCAGCATAAACTTTCAAAACTTGCAAGTTTTGAACTTTTACTCTGTCTCCACCTGTTCTTCCAGCCATGCGCATTCCTTTGAATACACGTGAAGGGAATGACGATGCTCCCAATGAACCTGGGGCACGTAAACGGTTATGCTGACCGTGAGTCTGCATACCAACACCGGCAAATCCGTGGCGTTTTACAACACCTTGAAAACCTTTACCTTTTGAGGTACCTACAACATCAACAAAATCGCCTTCTGCGAATGCATCAACAGTTACTACATCACCTAAGTTAAGTGAAGTTGTAAACGAATCGAATTCAACAAGTTTGCGTTTCGGAGTTGTGTTTGCTTTCGCGAAATGGCCTTTTAACGGTTGAGTTGTGTTTTTCTCTTTTTTCTCATCATATCCTAACTGAATAGATGAATACCCGTCTTTTTCTTCGGTCTTCACTTGTGTAACTACACAAGGCCCAGCCTCGATTACAGTACATGGAATGTTTTTTCCATCTGCATCGAAGATACTGGTCATTCCTACTTTTTTTCCAATAATTCCTGACATTTTATCTTTTAATTTAACACCCATCGAAGCAGTAGGGCTTCGTTCAAGGTGGTTGTACATCCCCCGAAAGGGACGGCAAAGATAGACAAGAATTATTAATTTTCAAATAGTTAGCGAAATATTTTTTCAAATAAATTGCTGATATGATGGGATTTACCTAAAAAGATAGCTTAATGTGCTAAACCACCATTTAAACTGATGGTTATGATGGTTAATATGATTAAACCAATCAATACATAAAGGTAATCGCGTTCGATTAAAAAGCTAAAAATGGCAAAAACAATGCGGGCAATGGGTGTAAAGATGAGCATAAGAACTCCAAACTGTACAATTGCATCGCCTTGAAAAGTTAAAATACCTTTAAAAATAGAAGCTATAGAAGAGAATTTTGATAACTCTGGCTTAAAAACCTTATAATCTGTAATTACGCCTTTGTTATGAATAAGAAAAATAAAACCACCAACTAATACTATACTCATTGAAATGATAACGCCAGCTCGTAAAAGCGTACCCAAAATCACCTGAATATCTCTGTCGTTTAAATTTTCCTTTTTTGCTGTACTCATTATAATCCGCTTATTCCTTTATAAATCATCTGCAAGGCTAAAAATGTAACCACAACAGCGAATACAATTTTTAATTTACCTGTATTGGTTTTTAACAATACTTTCGAACCAATACTTGCACCAGTTAAAACTCCAATACAAACTGGCATTGCAATACCTGGGTCGATTTGGCCACGATGCAAATAAACTACCGCACTTGCAGCAGCAGTAACGCCCATCATAAAATTACTGGTTGTTGTAGAAACTTTGAATGGCAAACGCATGATGTTATCCATAGCGATTACTTTTAAAGCACCGCTTCCAATGCCCAGTAAACCTGATAAAGTTCCAGCAAAAAGCATCATTAAAAAACCACCTGGAACATGTTTAACTGCATACTTATGTTCCATTCCCTTATCAGGATAAGAACCATTAAGTTTAAAAAATTTAGCCCATCTGTCAGAATCGTCTAAAGTTGAATGATCAACCTTTTTCTTTAAAGTCATTATGGCCGAAAATATAAGAATACAACCAAATATGATCGCAATGTAATTTGCATTAAGATAAACGGCTATGATGGCTCCACAAATTGCACCTACGGTTGTTGCAATCTCTAAAAACATTCCGATTCGAATATTGGTAATCCCCTCTTTTACATAAGCCGCGGCCGAACCTGATGATGTAGCAATTACAGAGACAATAGACGCTCCAATTGCATAATGAATATCTACACCTAAAGCCAAAGTTAATAAAGGAATGATGATTACACCACCTCCCAAACCTGTTAAAGAGCCCAATAAACCCGCTAAAAAAGCGCCCACTAAGACAATTATGGTAAATAATAATACCGACATGCGGGCAAATATAAGTGAATGTTTTAGGCTAAAAGAAGGTTTTAAGTAATAAAATAAAGTCTATATGTTATATGGATGATGTAAGATGTGCGATGGAAAATTGGAATTTATTTTGATCAAATGGGTTTTTAATCAATGAATACCAAGTGCAAAGTACTTAATCAAAACTCACTCATTCTATAATTTATAATGTAGTTTACTTTCTTTTTCGAGATCAATTGTTTTAAACGATGTTAACAACTCAAAGGCGATTTGCCTAACTGTTGCAGCTATTGGATTTATTTTAATTCCCTTACCATCTTTTATGGTCCAACCAGAAGTATCTAACTGATCCAATTCACCATCATCTGCGGAAATTGATTTTATAATTTTAGCTCTAGAATACGAAACACCAAGCGAATCAATAATAACCTTTTTATTTTGCCACCAGTTTTCGGAAGAAACTAATTTCAAATCTTCCAGATTCAGTTTTGGGTAATAATTCCATCCAAATTCAGCTTTGCGTTTTAAATTTAAAAGGCCAAGGTAATTAATTAAACTTTTTGGATTGTAGAATTCAGCACCACAATAAATAGATACATGGCTAAGCTTAAGTTGATTTAATAAGGATTTAGATGTTTCTGTATTTTGGAATATACGACTAATAACTTCGGCCATATTGGTAATCACATCCGCATTACCAGAATCAAATACAGAACAAAGCTTCTCCAATTCTGATAATTTCTCTTTCAGTAAAATGATGAGTTCTGGTTTCTGTAATTTAACCTTCATACCAAAGTTATTTCCCTAACCTTTTAATCATCTCAGCACTTAAATCCCTTCCATCGTTTAATCGGTTAGCGAAGAAAGATTTTGCAGCTTCGAAATGTTCTTTATAACCTTTCAAATCTCCGTATCCAATTATCGATGCCCATTCGTGTACAGCTGTATGAAATTCCAAATCATCGCCGCGGATAGATTTATCGTACAAAGCCGTATAAATAGATTCTTCTAGCATCGCTTCATTTTTAAATAGATATTCGGCAATGCCCAAACGAAGTTTAAATGGTGGCGTTTGGCAAATTAGGTTATCGTAAGGATTTACACCCATTTTGTACCAGGCATAAACCATACTCAATAAGCTTAAGTGCGAGTTAGGTTTTTGTTTATGCTCGGCATCAGATAAGCTAAATTCCTTCATAATGTTATCATCCAATAGCAGTAGTTTACGACTTTCGTGAAATACAAAATCGCGGGCAGCGTAAATTTTTGCTCTAAATTCAGCTTCATTTTCACAAATCATTAACTTAAAAAGTTCAGATTCTGCTTGCGCATAATATTTAACCTGTTTTTGAGCATAAGGATTTAAAATTGCCAGGCCTGCATAAATGTGCGATTTGTAGCTAAAAATCCGGAGTGTAGTTAGGATTTTGACATTATCAATTCCACCTGCATAGGCAGGGTTATCCCAAGGAAAAAATCCAGCATTTTTCCAGGCCGACCCCATGCTCTCAAAACCCATGTGTGTAACCGCTTGTGTATCGGCTACAATTCGATCGTGTTCTTTGTAATCATCTAACTCAATAATATTCGATTTAAGTGATTTATATACCTCTAGCGCTTGCTGATAAACTTCATCACTTGCACGATGCCTAACCACAACCAAAGTTTGTCCTTCGGGATTAAATGCGGGGCCGTGTAAAGAATGACAGGTAACAATTTGAGTTTCTTTAGGAAGATGTTTCTCAAAAGCAGCAATTTCGGGGTGTTTTACAGAGGTTTGTCCAGCAACAATTGCACCGTACTTTGTTGAGAGCGCAAAAGCAGCAACTACCTCATCAATCTTTTCTGCCTCAACGCAATAGATTATAAAATCTGATTTTCTTGATACCTCATGCCCATCGTTAAGCACTTCTATTCCTGCTGGTTCAAGTTCTTTTTTTAAATCATTAAAACGCAAAGGCATATCCGATCCACAAACCCTATAACCTGCCTTTACAAATGAATGAGCGTACAATTTACCCATATCGCCCAAACCAATAATTCCTATTTGCATGAAACAAATGTAATCTATCCGAAATTAATTTATAATAAATTGTATAAAAATGTAGTTTTACATTTTAACATTTACATTTAAACTATGCAGAAATTTAAACACATCATCTATTGTTTAGGGGCGTTATTACTTTTAAACGTCGCATTTGCTCATGCACAGCAAGACACTTCAAAAAACACTGATCCATCATTGAATGGTCAGTACCAGTTCATGTTAAAAAAATCGAAAAGCTTGTATGGAGCTAGATTAATTAACCCATCAAGATTATCAGCCGTTTGGAAAAGTGTAAACGATACTTTGAGAAAAGAGCGTAAGGAATTGATAGTTGCCAAACAGCAAATTAAAACTCAAGCGGATAATATTGCTGGTTTGAAGGGCGAAGTAACTGGAAAAGAAAATTCATTAGCAAGTGCAACCGCATCGGTAAACGAGATTAGTTTTCTTGGAATATCTTTTAATAAAGGTACATACAACACGATTGTATGGGCAATTATTATTGTTTTGGCTGCAGGATTGGCAATTGTGATTTTACAAACAGGCAAATTTAGAAAAGAGGCTACTTATCGTACGCAGCTTTATCAGGAAGTAGCTGATGAGTTTCAGGCGCATAAAGTAAAAGCAAAAGATAAAGAAATGAAACTGGCGAGAGAATTACAAGACGAAAGAAATAAATGGGATGAAACTGGAAGACGTTAATCACTAAATAGAAAATAATAAACCCCATGGATAAAAAATATCCATGGGGTTTATTATTTTGAGACAGTTGTAATATTATAATTTTTTAAATCTGTATCGCAAGCCCAATTCGAACTCACCATTACTATAATTTTGCATTGCTGAAGTATTAGTGGTGTATTGCAATAAAATAGATAATTTATTTTTATAGTTTACACCAGCACCAAAAGTTACGTTATTCGTGCTGTGATAAATACCAGTTAAAGATAATTTATCTTGCAAAAATAAAAGATTTGCACCTGCATCTAAAATGCCTTTATAGTTTTCTACACCACGATAAACAACTTTTGGTTCAACCAAATTTAATGCACCGCCCTTAATTTTAATTTTATAACTCGCAGCAGCAAAATAAAGCGAGCGATCGACTACGTTTCTTACAACATCTCTTTTTAAAAAGCGTTTTAAATTTGGTAAAGATGCTTGTACAGTTATTTTTTTGCTTCTAAAAGCCACGCCAAAATCTCCATCTAAGTAAAGTCTTCTATCGTTAAAGCTACCAACAACCTCATCACCCAAATCACCTATTGCTTTACCCAAATCAATCCATTCGTTCATTAATCCTGCTGATAAGCCAAAATCGACAAAGCTCGAATCTTTATTTAATTTTAGGTGATAGGCATAACTTAATGTTGCACGCGTTCGATTTATTACCCCAGCACTTTCATTATAAAAAAGGAAGCCCAAACCCACTTTTCTGTTTTTAAGCGATAAATCGGCGGTTACATATTGAATTTTAGGTGCGCCGTTAATACTCATCCACTGCGTTTTAAATGCACCATTTAAATTAACCATTGTATCAATACCAGCTAATGCTGGGTTTGCCAGAAACTGATTTTGGTAGTAAATGCTACCCATTGGATTAAGCTGACTGTAAGCAGCGGGTGCTACAAACCACAACAACAGCCCGATTATGTATATTTTTATCTTTTTCAAAGCTGTTATTTTTTATATAATATAGAAATGAAACCCTTGGCTAAACCAGCATTACCTAAATCTATAATGTAATAGTAAGTGTCTTCTGCCAAAGGATTGCCATTATAATAACCATCCCAATTGTTTTGGTAGTTAAAAGCACTAAAAATTAAGCGACCTGCCCTATCGAAAATGCTTATTTTATTACTTTGGTACTTTTCCAATCCTTTAACTACAAAAAAATCATTCCTTCCATCGCCATTTGGTGTAATAATATTATTAGTAATAACCAAATCCACGGTATTTTGCGATAATAAAATTGGTTGCAGAAAACCTTGTGTTAAGCTAACAGTATTGGATTGAAAGGTTTGTACTAACACCATCTCGCCAAAGCTAAAATCGAAATACAGATTATTTATTTTACCATAACTACTTGCCGTGTTGATGGTACTCGGCAACGTAGTATTTTGAGCTTTGACTTGAAGACTCAAGCAAACCATTAGCATACAAAAAAGTGTATAAACTTTATTCATAGCTTTAACTATTGAGAGATTTTTACCCAATCCGTTCCATCACTCTGTATAGTAATTACCTGATTAAGTGTTGGAGCTGTAATTGTAGTTCCATCAGGATTTACCACTGTTGTTGCAAACGTTAACCCAGCTCCGTTAATTAAAACATAAACTCTGCCCTTAACGGTATTAGCAGCTGGTAAAGTAACAGATAAAGAAGCGGTGATAATTCTAATGGTATGATGACTTTCGTTTAGTGTTAAACCTCCGCCTGCTGCGTAACTTAAAATACCTGTTGCAAATGAGCCATTAATATTTAACGTACTTGTCGATGCTGGAGCCGAAGTTGCAACACCTAAACCATTATTTAACGTTAAGTAACCACCAGCTGTTGCAATTTGTCCTGAAACTAATGGTAATGTTGTATTCGTATTTGCAATAATTAATGTGTTAGCATTAGCAGCTAGGCTACTACCTGCGCTATTTCCTATAAAAATATTACCAGCACCTGATGTATTTGCCGCACCTGCATTACTACCTATAAAAGTATTTCCTGCACCTGATGTGTTTGCTGTACCTGCATTGTAACCTAAGGTTGTGTTATTATTGCCCGTATTTGAAGCTAGAGCATAACTTCCAACACCTGTATTTCCTGTTCCTGTAATATTTGCAGCCAAGGTATGCGCACCAAAAGCTGTATTATCATTACCTACAGTATTAGTGGCCATTGATAACGAGCCGAAAGCACTATTATTAAAGCCACTAAAATTTCGATTTAAAACCATATGTCCGAAGGCACTGTTCTCAAATCCAGAAATATTTAATGATAATGCTTCCTTACCGAAAACGCTGTTATTAAATCCAGATACATTCGAAATAAATGTTTTATAACCAAATGACAAGTTTAAATCATTAGAATTCCCTAAACGTCCTGACCTTTGTCCATTAATTAAGAAATTGATTGCAACATCATCAGTATTACCCAAAAAATTATTGGTATTATCTTGACTATTTGTATTACCTCTCAAAGCCCAACCTGTAGAGTTTGTAAATGCTGCTCTGCTAATCAATTCGGGCACACCCGTTGTGGTATTGGTAATGTAAACTTTATTAGCATCGGCTACACCTGTTGTGGTTAGTTTAGCTACAGAAACCGAAGCATCGGCAATTTGTAAGGTCTCAATCGCAGCATCTGCAACGTTTATAGTTTTAACTTCCTTATTACCAATTTTAGTTGAGGTAACAGCAGCATCGGCAATTTTTATTGTGGTTACAGCACCGTCAGCCAATTTAACTGTAGTAACAGCTCCAGTGTTAATATTTACCACAACATCTTTAAGCAAAGCTGATGCTCCATTTGCATCAATATTTAAATCTGTTGATGATAAGGCTTTTCCACCAGTAATATTAGATACATCTAACGTTACAGGCTTCCATGTTGTTCCATCAAACATTAAAACTTGATTATTTAAAGGCGCTGCTGCAGTTAAAGTTTTTCCTTGCAAATTAGCAATTGTTGGATTAGGGTAGTTACCAGTTAAATCGCCACCAGCAACACCTGTAGATGGCCCTACTGGCCCTTGAGTACCTGTATCTCCCTTATCGCCTTTATCTCCTTTTAAACCAACTGCTCCAGCAGGCCCAACAATTCCTTGTGGACCAATTATACCTGTTAAACCCGTTGGCCCGATCGGACCCTGTGGCCCTGTTGCTCCCACAACACCCTGGGAACCAGTTGCGCCTGTTGCACCTGTTAATCCCGTTGCACCGATTGGTCCAGCTGGTCCTGTAGCACCTTGCGGACCAGTTGCACCAGTCGTTCCGGTATCGCCCTTAGCGCCAGTTAATCCTGTTGCACCTGTCGGCCCTGCAGGCCCAGTAGCACCTTGAGGGCCGATTGCACCAGTTGCACCTGTATCGCCCTTGGCACCAGTTGGTCCGTTTGCAGAGTAAAGTGCATACGGAACACTAAGTAATTGAGCTGTTCCTGCTACAGTAAAGTTATTTCCATTATCAGGATCGATTTCAACTTTTATAAATTTTAAACCAACACCCCAGGTTACTGCGCCAATTGTACCAGTTGTTGAAGTTGCACCAGAACTGCCTATAACTACACTATATAAACCAAATGGGTTCGTAATTACATTTCTAACTTCGGTGTATTGTGAAGTTCCTGTTGCAGAAGCATCAAGAATACTAATTCTTAAAGCTATATTTTTATTGGCTAGCGGGGTTCCGTTTGTATTACGGGCTGCGCCTTGGTAATTAAACTGTTGTGGCGTTTGAGCTTGCACAGTAAGGGCCATACTAAACAATAGCATGGCAAATAGTAACATTCTTTTCATTTATTGGGATATGATCTTTAGCTTAAATCGTGTGGATGAATTCACAGCTTAACTCCCAAATCTAATAATTAGTATAAGCTACACTTAGCTGTTTACACGAAAATCCGTCTTTAAGGGGTAAATAAGCTCAAAACGAAATATTTGAAATAAGTTTTTTACACAAAACGGTGTTTTAATGGCGGAATTTTAATCTAAAATAAACGATATACACCTATTAATACAACTTACAGGTGTTTTTTTACTTAAAAAGAACTACGTTTCAGATGGAAAAGAAATTCCTTTAATATTCCTGTATAAATCTACCGCGTACAAATCTGTCATTCCTGAAACGAAGTCTAATACGCTTTGAGTTCGCGAATAAATATCCGTTTTATCAGTATGGTATTGTTTTGGAATTAATTTAACAAGCTTTTGATAGTAATGTGTATTATTATGTATTAAAGCAGGAACGAATTCTTCGAGCAAACCAGCCATAATTTTATAACCAGCAACCTCTTTTTGTATTACAGATGAGAAATTATAAATCCGTTCTACTGAAACTTTCTCTACCGCTTTCCAGGCAGTTATGTAGGGCTCTGGAATCAAATCTGTTAGACTCCTGTTTAATTCTCCCTTAAGTAAAGTGTCTTGTTCTCTATAAAAAATTTCGGCACAGATTTGAGTTAACGTATTAATAGCTTTTGCCCTTAGTAAGCCTATTTTAGCATCGTCATCTTCATAATCATTTAGCAATCTATCCTCTATTGTTTTTGAATTAGCAAATGGTAATAAATAACCTTTTACTTCTTCATAAGAAAGAATTTTTAAACGATGCGCATCCTCCAAATCGATTATACTATAACATATATCATCGGCAGCCTCTACTAAATAAACTAATGGATGACGTTTATAAATCAAATATTCGTTTTCTTCTTGTGCCAAGCCTAATTCTTCAGCTATGCGTTTAAAGCTATCCTCTTCTGATTGAAAAAAACCATATTTTTTACGATGTAATAACCCCTTTTGTTTCCCTGCGATAGATGCACATGGGTATTTGGCTATCGATGCCAAGGTGGAATACGTTAAGGCATAAGCATCGTTTCCTTTTCCTTTTAGTGGATGAGTTAAAATTCTAATTGCATTTGCATTTCCCTCAAAATTTATCAAATCGTGCCATTGGGCATCATTCATTTCCTTTTGATAAACTTTACCGTCACCATCAGTAAAATATCGAGATATTGCAGCTTCACCTGAATGACCAAAAGCTGGGTTACCTAAATCATGAGCTAATGCTGCCGCTGCAACAATGTTTCCAACCTCATTAATTAACGGCACATCTTTAATTAATTGCGGATTTTTATCTTCCAGTTTATTTAAAAAGATATTAGCCATAGAACGTGCAACACTGGCAACTTCTAAGCTATGGGTTAATCGGTTGTGAACAAAAACACTACCGGGCAAAGGGAAAACCTGTGTTTTATTTTGAAGTCTTCTAAAAGGTGACGAGAAAATTAACCTGTCGTAGTCGCGTTGAAAATCTGATCTTGCCCTATCCGAACTTGCACCATACTGCTCCTGACCAAAACGTTTATTTGAAAGTAATTTTTTCCACTCCATTAAATACAAACCTTTTAAATTGATGGCCAAGTTAAGCAAAAGCCAAAAATGCTAACGAAATTATTTACTAAAAAACGCCAACCCTTAATTATTAAAATTAGTTTTATTCAAACCATCTGGAACTTAATGTGTTTTATAATTACTTTATACAAATGCTAATGAAAACGAACATATATAATAAGGCAGAACATTTGGAAGGCTATGTTGGTTCTGACGAAAAGGCGAAGGAAAAATCAGATGTTCAAAAGCAATATGAAAAAGGGAACGATGATGGAGAAGTAACCAGTTTTGGAAAGGAAACTACTGCCAAAGCCAATAAAATAAAGAAAACGATTGGAAAAATTACTGTGAAAGATGGATTCGACAATACTGGTACGCAAGGCAAAGATTCTTTAAGCGACGATAGTTATCACAGTAAAGACAAAAATCCTACAGTTAAAAGCGCTGAAAGTGGTACTGGAAGTTCTTCTGAAGATTTTAAAGAAAATAAAATAGTCCGCAGAAGTGAGGACGATGTGTTAAATACAGGAATTTAAAAAAATACAATATGAGTTTATTAAAATATGTAATACTTGGCGCAGCCGCTGTGTACGGCTACAAGTACGCTACTAAAAAAAGAGATATTGACGGAAAATCATTAGTAGATGATTTAAAAGATCAAGCACCAGAATATATGGAAAAGGCTAAAAAATTTGGAGAACAAATAAAGCAAGATTTTAATCAAACTAGTGATTTGTATTAAGATAGGTTATTGAAAAATTAATTATTCGATTAACGCTACATTAATTTGAGGTAAAATACTAACTTTTACTTCAAATTAGTGTAGATATATAAAATTCACCCTGCTAATTCGCAGCCAGATATTTGAAGATAACTGCCGTACTATATAATTTAAAAGGAATTTTATCCTATTAATTTGTCCGCGTCATCTTTCTCCGAGCCATTTTCATCTCGTTGCTTAGGCGGATGTTCCATTCTACTTTTTTCTAACTCAGAAAAATCTCCACCTTTTTGATTACCCACTTCTCCATGAGATGAAGGTTTTTCATTTAATTCTTCTTTAGGATCAGCAAAATCCTGACCCTCGACTGGTAAATTTTCATCTTTCTCTTTCGGATCTGTCATATTAATAAAACCTAATAATCTGGCTTTTGTTTCAAAGTATTTAAACAAAAAAAGGCCTTGATTTGCATCAAGACCTTTTCAATTCGATTTAAAATCAATTAAACTTTGATTTCAACCTCAACACCGCTAGGTAATTCAAGTTTCATTAAAGCATCAACTGTTTTAGAGTTAGAGCTATAAATATCCAATAAACGTTTGTAAGCGCATAATTGGAATTGCTCTCTAGCTTTTTTGTTTACGTGTGGAGAACGTAATACAGTAAAGATTTTTTTCTCTGTAGGAAGTGGAATTGGTCCACTTACAACTGCACCCGTAGGTTTAACAGTTTTTACGATTTTCTCAGCAGATTTATCTACTAAGTTGTAATCGTAAGATTTTAATTTAATTCTGATTCTTTGGCTCATCTTATTTTTAATTATGATTCCCTGTTAGAGCTATTAACAACAGGAATCGGATTTATCTTTTTTAGTAGCAAGTATTTAGTATCGAGTATCAAGATCGATAATCCATCTTGATACTTGATACTTTTGTCTCAATACTAAGAATTAGTCTTCAGATTTTACTCTTCCTTTAGATTTAGCAATTACTTCATCCTGTACGTTTTTAGGCGCAGCTTCGTAGTGGTCAAATTCCATTGTAGAAGTTGCACGTCCTGAAGTGATTGTACGTAACTGAGTTACATAACCGAACATTTCAGAAAGAGGCACAGTTGCTTTAATTACTTGGGCACCGTTACGAGTATCCATACCTAATAATTGACCACGACGACGGTTCATATCACCGATTACATCACCCATGTTTTCTTCAGGGGTTAAGATTTCGATTTTCATGATTGGCTCCATCAAAGTTGGCTTACATTTAGGTAAAGCTTCACGATATGCCATACGAGCAGCAAGCTCGAATGATAAAGCATCTGAATCGACTGCGTGGAATGAACCATCAATCAAACGTACTTTCATATCTGGAAGTGGATAACCAGCTAATACACCATTCGCCATTGCCGCAGCAAATCCTTTTTCTACTGAAGGAATAAATTCACGTGGAATTGAACCACCTGTAATTTCGTTTACGAATTGTAAACCACCTTTTTCGAAATCAGCATCGATTGGAGAAATAACAACTTGGATATCCGCGAATTTACCACGACCACCTGATTGCTTTTTGTATGTTTCACGGTGTTGAGTTGTACCGAAAATAGCTTCTTTGTAAGCTACTTGTGGTGCACCTTGGTTAACCTCTACTTTAAATTCACGTTTTAAACGATCGATTAAGATATCTAAGTGAAGCTCACCCATACCAGAAATTACAGTTTGACCAGTTTCTTGATCAGTTTGTACTCTGAATGTTGGATCTTCCTCAGCTAATTTAGCTAAGCCCATACCTAATTTATCAACGTCAGCTTGAGTTTTAGGCTCAATAGCTAAACCGATAACTGGCTCAGGGAAATCCATAGATTCTAAAACGATTGGGTGTTTCTCATCACATAGTGTATCACCAGTTTTGATATCTTTAAATCCAACTACAGCAGCAATATCACCAGCAGCAACGTTAGGCACTGGGTTTTGCTTGTTAGCATGCATTTGGAAGATACGAGAAATACGCTCTTTGTTTTCAGAACGAGCATTATAAATATAAGAACCAGCTTCTAAGTTACCCGAGTAAACACGGATAAAACATAAACGGCCTACAAATGGGTCAGTTGCAATTTTAAATGCTAAAGCTGCAAATGGCTCATTAATGCTTGGTTTTAATAAAACTTCTTCGTTAGTATCTGGGTTAGTACCAATTACACCTTCGCTATCCATAGGTGAAGGCAATAATTCCATCACGTAATCAAGCATAGTTTGTACACCTTTGTTTTTGAAAGATGAACCACAAACCATAGGTACAATTTTAGCATCTAAAACAGCTGCACGTAAAGCATCTAAAATTTCACGCTCAGTAATTGAGTTAGGATCTTCGAAGAATTTCTCCATCAAAGTCTCATCATAATCAGCTACTGATTCTAGTAATTTTTCTCTCCACTCTGCAACCTCATCTAACATATCATCAGGAATTGGCACTTCAGTAAAGGTCATACCTTTATCATGCTCATTCCAAACAATACCACGGTTGTTAATTAAATCAACCACACCTTTAAATGCATCTTCAGAACCGATAGGTAATTGCAATGGAACTGCATTACTACCTAACATATCTTTAACCTGCTTAACAACTTTTAAGAAGTCAGCTCCAGAACGGTCCATTTTGTTAACGAAACCAATACGAGGAACTGCATAGTTATTAGCTAAACGCCAGTTAGTTTCTGATTGAGGCTCAACACCATCAACTGCAGAAAACAAGAATACTAAACCATCTAATACACGTAACGAACGGTTTACCTCTACGGTAAAATCCACGTGTCCTGGTGTATCGATAACGTTAACATGATATTTTTGACCTCTGTAATTCCAATCAACCGTAGTTGCAGCAGAAGTAATCGTGATACCACGCTCTTGCTCTTGTGCCATCCAATCCATTGTTGCAGCACCTTCGTGCACTTCACCAATTTTATGACTTACACCAGCATAATAAAGAATACGCTCAGTTGTTGTAGTTTTACCTGCATCAATGTGAGCCGCGATTCCAATATTTCTTGTAAATTTTAAATCTCTTGCCATTATATTTTTTTGTTGATTTATCTGATTTTAAATGATTACACCGATTATGTTAAACAACAAATCGGTGTAATTTATCTAATCAGTATAATCTTCTAATTAAATCTGTGTAATCTTACTAATTTGTAAATAAACTACTAGAAACGGAAGTGAGAGAACGCTTTGTTAGCCTCAGCCATTTTATGCGTATCTTCTTTCTTCTTAACAGCAGCACCTTCACCTTTAGCAGCAGCAACGATTTCGCCAGCTAATTTCTCTTTCATCGTTTTTTCACCACGACGACGAGCGTATAAAATTAACCATTTCATACCTAGAGCTGTTTTACGCTCTGGTCTAACCTCAGTTGGAACCTGAAAGTTAGCACCACCAACACGGCGAGATTTAACCTCTACAGCTGGCATAATGTTAGTTAAAGCACGTTTGAATATCTCTAAACCGTTCTCACCTGCTTTTTTCTCAGCAATTTCAACAGCATCGTAAAAAATAGAATAAGCGATAGATTTTTTTCCATCGTACATCATATTGTTTACAAAACGAGTTACTTGAACATCGTTAAATTTTGGATCAGGAAGAATAATTCTCTTCTTTGGTTTTGACTTTCTCATTTCTTATTTCCTCCCGATTATTTTTTCTTTCCTTTTGCAGGTGCAGCAGCTGCTTGACCTGGTTTAGGACGTTTAGTACCATATTTCGAACGACGTTGGTTACGACCAGCAACGCCTGATGTATCTAATGCACCACGAATAATGTGGTAACGTACACCTGGTAAATCTTTAACACGACCACCACGAATCAAAACGATTGAGTGTTCTTGTAAGTTGTGACCTTCTCCAGGAATGTATGCATTAACCTCTTTACCGTTCGTTAAACGAACACGGGCTACTTTACGCATTGCTGAGTTTGGTTTTTTAGGGGTAGTGGTGTACACACGTGTACATACACCTCTTCGCTGTGGACAGCTGTCCAACGCTGGAGACTTACTCTTGAACTCCAGTGCTACTCTACCTTTTCTAACTAATTGTTGAATGGTTGGCATTGTGCTTTTTTAATTTTTTATTTAATTATTTACCGCTCCCCCGGCATCCTTACAGATAGCCCATAAAACGGACTGCAAAAGTAGAACAATTCTTTTTAAGAATCAAGGGGTTATCATAAAAAATTTTACGCAGTAAGTAATAAGTTTTAAGTTGAGCATGAAGCAGTTGTAAATCCAGACATTCAAGATTGCGCATTCGTCCTATCAAATCTGCTTCAGCATTTTATATACCTGTGCGAAGATTTTTTTTTGAAAAACAATTGCTGCAATCCTTTTGTTGGGTTCGGCCCCGCTAATGCTTCAAGCGCCGAAGAAAAATCGGCGGCTTTACGCGTATATCGGGTTTAGATCACAACCAACTCTGCAACAAACATTAACTGCAGGGCTAAAATTTAGCAAAAGTTTAAGTAATTAGTATGCATAATACAAATGCAAAGAGGCTGAATCATAAATAATGATCAGCCTCTTCGAAATATTATCAGTAATTATATTTTTCAGTTATTACTGAGTTGGGTTTTGAGTTAATTTTCCTGGGTATGAATTAATCGCACTCTGAGGAATATAATATATAACTCTAAAATCAGTAGCTACAATACTTACATTCTGATTTTGAGGCCCTGGATACTGACGGCTAAGTTCTTTTCCATTGCGGAATACATCAAAGCTACGCTCAGCCTGATAAGCTAGTTCCAATTGTCTTTCTTTATCAATTAAATCTCCTGCGTTTGCAGCATTTAAAGAAGCATATCCACCATTAACAATAGAACGTGTTCTTATCGTATTTAAATCGCCAAGTGCTTCGGTAAATCTCTGTAATTTAGCGTACGCCTCGGCTCTGTTCAAATAAACCTCGCCTAACCTGCTAATTACAGGAGAATGTAATTGCGAATCTTCACCTTCACGCGAATCTTTAACAATGTAGAATTGTGGATAAACACGATTCAGTGTTATAAAATAATCAATAAAACCAGTGTAAGTTTTTCCGTTTTTATAATTTATGGTATAACTTTCTTGCGCCGCATTTAATGGCGTTAGTGTATATACATCGGTACCTTCAGTACAAGTAATTGTATTTCCATTTCTAGTTACAGTTGCCTGCACATAGTTTACTACATTACCTGCATCATCTTTAATAAATCTAAACACCTCAGTATATGCACCTGCAGCATTTTTCGAATAAGTTGGCTCTATAAATGCAGCTCTGGCATCAACAATTTTATATTTATCTGGTCGCCAATCATTTCTACCTGTTTCATTTAACAAACCAATATATTTTGCGCTTGCATACATTTCTCCCCAACCCTGGCCACCAATGTTAGAGTACATACCACCAATACCATAATAATGATCGGAACCAGAGAACTCTGATGCGACACGCTTAATTGCAAAGATAGTTTCTCTGTTGTTTTCAGGTGTTAAAGTATTGTATTTCATAAACTGATCCCTTGGTAACAGGCTATAAGTAGTTGAACTAGCGATTACCTTGTTCGCATAATCTACAGCCAGCTGAGCATTAGCTTGATTGGGATTTTCATATGTTCCGCTCATGTAAAGATAAATCCTCGAAAGCATAGCCTGTGCAGCACCTTTAGAAGCAAAAACAGGTCCTTTATTAACAGTAATTAACTCTTCTGCTTTTTTTAAGTCAGAAATTGCTTGTTCGTAAGTTGCCTTAACTGTAGATCTATCTGGTAAATTTAAATTAATAACATCTTTAGGTGTACCGTTCACAATAGGCACGCCTAAATTGGTTTCTGGGCTTTGGTAGTATGGGCGGCCAAAAGCACGAACCAAATAAAAATACATCATTCCTCTAACATAATAGCACTCTCCTAACTTACTGTCAAGTGTGGCATTTTTACCTTGTGGAATTAAGTTAATGACATTTGATGCTTGAGCAACGGCCTTGTAACCACTATCCCAAAAAGTTGTTAGTCTTGAATTATTTGGGGTCCTTGCAAAGGAGATAAATTCATAAAATGGATCTGTAGAGGATCCTCTGATCATCATATTATCGCCCGCATATTCGCCTAAACGATGCATTGGATCTGACCAGGCTTTAAGCTGTGCATATACACCATTAAGTAACCCATCTATGGATTCTTCTGGATTTTGATTTATCTTTTCAGATTGCAGTGATCCATATGGCCCTCTGTCAACCTTACAAGATGATATAGCAATTGTTGCAAAGATGATAACTAATATCTTTTTCATTTTTATTTTATTTAGAATGAAGCATTAAGACCGAACATAAATTTTCTTGACATAGGATAAACCGATGGTCCTGTAGAAAATAAAACAGCGCCATCGTTAGCAGGTAATTCTGGATCTACACCCGAATATTTGGTTATAACAAACAAGTTCTCTCCTGATAAAAACACCCTTAAATTTCTTACCTTATATTTTTTCAAATCGAAACTGTAACCCAGTGCCAATGAACGCATTCTGAAAAAGTCGCTACTTTCTAAATAACGTGAAGACATAGAGTTGCCTTTATCTTGATTATTATATCGAGCTATAGGATGGGTTGCAATGTCTCCAGGTTTCTGCCACCTACTCCAACCATCAACTAAATTCATTTGGTTTCTATCCGTATAAGCTCCATCCGAATCATATTCCTGACGTGAATAGTTGTAAATTTTCCCGCCTATTGAATAACCAAAAACAGCATTTAAATCAAACTTTTTAAAGGTTAAGGCAGTTGTAATACCACCAAAGAAATCAGGTGATGCTTTTGATAATTTTTCTTGAGTAGCTTGAGCATAAGTAGATGTTTTTGTTCTGTCTATTTCATTTCCATTCGCATCTCTGGTTACTTTATACCATTGAGGTAAACCATTATCTGGATTAACTCCTGCCCATTCTGGCATATAGTATGTATCCACTGGCAAGCCAACCTGTAGTATTCGGGTAGCCGAACCAGCTATACCTAAACCATCATCTACAATAATTGGCTTGGCTGTGTAGCTGCCATCCAAGTTTCTGGTTTTGTATATATCGGTAAGCTTATTAACGTTGTGTCCTAAATTCATATCCAGACTCCATGTTAAGTCTTTGTTACGAATAATATCACCTCCAAGTGCGATCTCTATACCTTGGTTTCTCATTTTACCAACATTCTGGTACAATCTAGTTACCCCTGTTAAACCCGAAATAGGCACATTGTAAAGAATATTATTGGTGTTTTTAATATAGAAATCTAAGTTTAATCTAAGTCGGTTATCAAAAGCAGCAGCATCTAAACCTAAGCCGCTAGTATAAGTTTCTTCCCAGGTAAGGTTTTCGTTTCCTAGCTGACTAATTAAAAGCCCTGGAACCCCATTATAACTCGCCGCTGGATTTACAGCGTATAAATCGAATTGTGGATATAATGAACTAGGACGGTTACCTACAGTACCAACAGCAGCACGAAGTTTTAAGTTATTAATGTACTTAGCGTTAAACCAATTTTCGCGGTGAATATTCCAGCCTGCTCCAACCGAGAAGAAGTTTCCATATTTCTTGCCAAAATTCGATGCGCCATCCCTACGAAATGATACTTGTGCCAGGTATTTATCATCATAAGAGTAACTACTTTTAAAAAGCAAAGATTGTACTGCCCATTCGCTAATGCCTCCTTTAGTTCGTTCGGGCTTAGACACAACATCCAACACCTCAAATCCTGGAATTAATCCAGTTCCGTAAACATCTAATGATTTACTTCTGTAATCATTAAATTCATATCCTGCAACTGAATTTAGACTATGCTTTCCCCAAGAATTATTATAAGTTAAAAGTTGATTGGTATAACGACGTGTGTACTCATCTCTGTATTCAGTAATCCGCCCGTTTACACTTAACCCTCCATTTGAACGGGGATCGGTATAACTACTGGCCGAATAGGTATTAAACCTATAATTATTAACAGAAGAGAAAGTTAATTTATTCGTTATTTTGATATCAAAATCAAAATTTCCCATCAATTCATAGTTCGTATTAGAACCTTTATTCCATTGTAAATCATACAGGTAGTTGGTAGACACGCTATTTACCCAGGTGCTCGAACGATGAGGAACTAAATTTCCAGTGGCATCATATGGGCTATCCCATGGTAAATTCGAATATATTGATGTTACAGAATATTGTTTATCCACAACACCACGGCGGGCTCCAACCAATGATGGTTTAATGGTAAGCCAGTTATAAGGCTTGTAAACGGTATTAAACCTAAAATTATAGCGTTCGTAATCATATCCTCTTATAGCTCCTGATTCGTCATAGAAACCAATAGATAGCATTGATTGTAACTTTTCAGTTCCACCTTGAAAGGAAATGTTATGATTTTGATTAAAGCCTTCTTTTGTTGCTAAATCCCACCAATCGAAATTGCTGTTGCGTAACTCTGGTTTCCACCTAGGGAAACTAATGGTATTTGCGTTGGAGAATGATGCAAAATAATCATATAATTCAGCACCATTCATTACTTGAAGATTACCGTTTGTAAGTTGTGTTATGCCTACTCTGGATGAGATGTCAATTGTCATTTGTCCCGATTTGGCTCTTTTGGTAGTCACAATGATTACGCCATTTGCGCCTTGAGAACCATAAATTGCAGTTGATGCGGCATCTTTTAATACGGTAAGATTCTCAATGTCTTCTGGATTTAAATCTCCAGGACTAGAGCCGATAATTACACCATCGATTACCCATAGCGGACTAGTTGTGCCACCTAAAGTAGCCTGCCCACGAATGATTACTGCTCCTGCTGAGCCTGGTCTTCCAGAACCTGGCGCAACGAATAAACCAGGAGCTTTACCAGCAAGGAGATTTTGTACATTTGGGGAAGTGATGTTTTTTAATGCGCTCCCTTTAATGGTACTTAATGCTCCCGTTAAACTTTCTCTTTTTTGAACACCATAGCCAACAACAACAACTTCATTCAGTGATTCAGTTGATTCTGCAAGTGTAATATCTCCCAGAGATTGACTGGTAATGGCAATTTCTTTAGAAGTGAAGCCAACATAGCTAATGGTTAAGACCTCACCAATTTTTGCTTCAATACTAAAATAACCAGAAGAGTTGGCAGATGAAACACGAGTAGTGCCTTTAACTTTTACAGACACACTTGGGATCGGTGTGCCTTCTAGATCCTTAACCGTTCCGGTTATTGGTAGATTTTGTGCCCTGGCTAAAATAGCAAAAGCACTTAGAAAAAATAATAGAAATAACTTTTTCATTATAGAATTACAGTTTAAAATGGTTAGTTAGTTTGTTTTGGAATTGATACTAATAATTTGATCACATTACAGCATAATACAGTTGATTAGTTGGTTAAAATTTTAGTTGGAATTTCAGCTTATCTGCTAATTACTAGGAACTTTTAAATCCTAATTAAATTCTAAATTATGTGATTGAAAACATTAAAAACCAACAAACTCCACGCAAACGTTTGATCAAACCAACACATTTATGAGAATCCTAAAATCAATTCTGATTAAATTATTTTGAATTCAGCATTTTTAAGAGCATTACTGTTTCTAAGCTTTATCTAGGTAGGTTTTTCATCGCCTTAAACTTATTACTAGCCTCTAATTGCTTGCTTCTTGTAGCTTTTGACTAAAAAATAAATCTAAAACAGGTTTTTATCAATCGTTTGCGTTAAAATTTGTTAAGACCTGCTTGTTCTTATATTGGAAAATAAAAATTGAACTAAAGCTTAATCATGGTCAAAATCTTTAGAATGGAAATCAGGTTTATTTTGAATTGAGAATAACAACACAAAAAAACTTGTTTGGAGAGGCAGATATCATTTGGCTAAACGAAATTTATTCGATTTAAATCTTCCGCTTATAACAACTTATGAGGTTCAACCTCCTCAGATTTGTATGAAGAATATGTTAGCGTAGAATTGCTTTATTAGTTTGAAAGAAGAGATATAAAAATTAAGGCTTATGAAATTTCATAAGCCTTAATCAAGTTTTTAACCCAAAATGTTTTAATTCACCGTACTTCTCGGATTACTCCTTTCCTTGCTTGCCCCTACTTTACTGATTTTATAATTTAAAGAAACATAGAAATATCTGGTAATGGTATTAAAACGTATATCTTCTATCCTACTTCCATTAATCGTTCTATCAATATTTGTATTTTGATTTAGAATATCGAAACCCTTTAATGCCAACGTTATTCTTCTCTCCATAAAATATTGCTCTAAACCAGCATTCAGTAAAAACACATTGTTGTTAAATCCATCTGCTCTTCCTGCAGTGCCATTATGCTGTAGCTCGGTATTTAACCTTGTGTTTTTAATAAATTCGTAGCTTAAACTTGCGCTATTAGAAAAGTTGAAATACTTATTATCGAGCGCAGCTGGCAATGAATTATTTACTTTACTATATTGAACACCTAAATAAATTCCAGCATTTAATTTATTATCAATATCATAACTAATATTAGCATTTGGTCCAATATTATACCGATCGGTAGTATTCTTTTCGTTGCTGATGAAAGACGAAGTATGAGAAAGAAATAAATTAACACCATATCCCATCCGCATACCTTTCAACTTTGTTGGCATACCGAAAAACGTACCTGTATTGATATAATAATTTCCATCAACATTTACAGGCTGAACGTACTGAACACCTTTTACATAGTTAATACTATTGCCAATGTCATCCAAAGCATAGTTAATTAGAAAATAACCATTCCAGTATTTATTATTATCGGCACTAAAGGTGTTAAAGTTAATTGACATACGATGACTTTTTCTTGCTTCCAAATTTGGATTACCCAGTCTTTGATATAATGGATTGCTGTTATTTTGAACAGGCTGTAAATCATTTACCGATGGAAGACTTACATTCGCATTGTAGTTTAATTGTAGGGTTTGCTTAGTCTTACTTCTAAAATTAATATTTAATCGTGGTAGAATATTGTAATATCTACGCTCAATATTATTGGTATTTACACCCGCTGCACTAAAAGTAGAAGCATCTAAACCTGTTTCCTGAAAGCCCAAACCAAGATTATATGTCCATTCTGTTCTGTTATAAATTAACCCTAAACGAGCCGTTTGCGACCATGTTTTATTCTCTAGTGTATTCGAAAAATCAGGAACAATGGTGTTATAAGAATTATTTAACGGATTATAATTGAATGTAATTTGTTGCGCATCTACGTAGCCTCCATTATTCATATATGCAATATTTCCGCTCCATTTCTTATTAAAAAGCGGACGAATATAATTCACCGCAACACTATAGTTTTTAGATGCATTTTCCTGTTCCGTTTGCTGATTTAAATCGGTAACATCTACTATACTTCCATTATATGTATTAATTAAAGACTTATTTAACCAATTTGAGTTAAAGGTATTTTGCGACCCATTTAAGCCAATAATAATTGATCCTTTTTTTAATCGGCGGGTAGCAGATAGTTCTCCGAAAAAAGCTGGTGTAGAGTTTTTCTGATTAAGAAACTGATTTCCATCATTAATTTTTCCTGCCAAATCAAACGTAGAGTTAAAAACGCGGTTGTTAATATTTGTTGTATAATTTAGAATCGCATTCGAACGAAAAGCTAAATCTGTTAACGAATCTGGATGGAATTCTAATTTAAAATTGAAACGGTGTGCCTGATTATCAGAATTTCGGTTCGAAGTTTCATCAGTTCTTAAAACATCATTTTGATTGACATCTTGAAGATTAGATAATTTATTACCCAAGCCTTTACTAAAATAAGTAAAGTAACTACTGCTTAACGAAAGTTTATCCTTTAAACCCCAACTGTTACTATAATTTAAACCACCACTATTTGTGGTAACCTCGCCCATTGCGCTGTTATCAAAAACACCAGAGCCGCCGATAGTTGTACGGCCATTATTTACATTTATTGAAAAACCTCCGCCGCCTGGAGGCGCAAAGATGTTACCAAGATTACCGCCTGTGAAACTGCTTAAATCTTCATATTGAAAACTCGCATTACTTACATTATTACTCATCCCCAAAATGGCAAATTGCATTTTCTTTTTAAAATGATTTGCACTTAAATAACCATTATACCGATCGGTAGTTCCGCCCGATAAGTTCGCATTACCAAACCAACCATTCTTCTTGTCTTCTTTAATGGTTAAGTTTAAAACCTTTTCTCGCTGCCCATCGTCAATGCCCGTTGCTTTTGCTTCGAGCGTTTTGCTATCTATTAATTGCACTTTGGCAATTACATCGGCAGGTAAGTTTTTAGTAGCAGTTTTTGGATCTGTACCAAAAAAATCTTTCCCATCAACGGTTAAACGTGTAACCTTTTGCCCTTGTACCAAAATGCTTCCATCCTTATCTATAGTTACACCTGGTAGCTTTTTCAATAAATCTTCAACCGCTGCATTGGGTTGCGTTTTATAAGCATCGGCATTAAATTCTACTGTATCTTTTTTTATTGTAGCAGTGGCAAGTTTGCCATTTACAGATACATCTTTAAGATTAATTGCATCTTCTTTAATTTTCAATACGCCCAAGTTTAAGGGCTTATTATTTACAGTAATATTTTTAACCAAAGGATTATAACCAACAACCGAAACTCTAATTTTGTATTCGCCATTAGCGATAGCACTAATAACAAATTCACCAGCAGGATTAGTCACTACTCCTACTTTTTTTGTTGAATCAGCTTTGCTTGTCAAAATAACACCTGCATACTCTACTGGTTGATTGGTTTTTTCTTCTAAAATTTTTCCACTGATACTTTGTTGTGCGAAAGCCTTCGTAGATAAAACGCATAGGATTACGTAAAAAATAGTTTTCATATTCAGATTTATAGTTTTTGTTTGGATTTGCGTAAAACGATTCTTAAACCCTTTACAAAATACAAGACGCAGGAATATGTAAAGTGTGACAGTAAATCTGCATTTTTTTTTTAAAAAGAAAAACCCCGACTATGCCGAGGTTTCATCTATTTAATTTTAAGCTTGTATTATACTTTAGCAGTAACCGTTTTTGCTTTGTGTAAATGAGGGATTTGATGGATCACGGCAAATCGAATTCGAAATTATATTTTAGTTTCTTGCCACTTAAAATATGTTGATCTAAAATTTTTCCATCAACCAAAACTTTGTATTCGCCTCTTGCTTGGTTGCCTTTTGTTACAATTGAAAATTTAACATGCTTACCTGCCTTAATTACAATTGTTTTATTCCAACTTTTGATAGTTTCTTTAGCATTTTCTACATCTCCATATTCATTGGTAAAACTAATTTTACTAACAAAACTATCATTAAAATTAGCCAGATAGGTAACTTGATAACTTTCTTTCGAAGGTGTATCGATTTTACCTTTGCTTACAGAATGGATAGATAACGAACAACTGCTAAAAAATAGAAGCAGCAATAAAAAGATTGTGTAGTTTTTCATTTTAGATTTACGAGTTGATATAAACCTATGACGAGAAATAAAGCTAAAGGGTTGCAACCCAATATAATTATTTATGAAAAGTATCCAAGTATAAATCCTCTACCTTTTTGCGGGCCCAATCCATTCTTCGCAAAAACTTCAAACTCGATTTAATGCTCTGGTTATTATTGAAACAATCTATCCTAATTAATGAGCCTAATTTCTCCCAGCCATAATGTAGTTGAAGGTCAGTTACAATTTTTTCGAGTGTAATTCCATGTAAGGGATTATTTTTTTGTTCGCTCATGCTACAAAGTTAAATCATTTATTTTGTTAGGGATTATATTTTGCCATCCAAACTGTAGCGCCCCCGCAATTTTCATCATTTACAATATGATTTAAAACTTCAAAATTATGTTTCTTTAAAAGCTGCTGATATTCATCCGTATTCAGCGAAGCATGAAAAAGATTTTCGCCACCATTAATTCCCCAAGCCTCACCCCTTTCTGAACCCGATGTAAATAATAAAATTCCTTTTGGATTAATATGAGATTCGAAAATTTCGAACATTTTAGGTTGGTCAGCTGCAGGTAAATGAAAAAAACTATGCCAGGCAATTATTGCATCAAATTTTTTATTCAATGCAAGTTTCCGCATATCTTCTAAAACAAACTCAGTTGTTGGAAAATTATTTCGGGCAATTGTTAACATTTCCTTACTGGCATCAACCCCAATAATATTTAAATTTTTGTTCAATAAATATTCAAGAATTGGTTTACCTGTGCCACAACCAATATCAAGCACATTAGCATTGCTTTTTATTTCAGAAATTAACGCCTCAAGATAATTTTGTTCTATTAAGTCTACACATCTGTTTTCAGCAAACCAATTAGCTATCTTATTATATACTTTAAAAACGTTTTTGCTTTCGTTCTTTTCCATTCCCAAAATTAAAAACTTACAGCAGTTGCATCAATTTCGATTAGCATACCATCTAAAGCTAATCTTGCTACAGGTATTAAAGTATTAACAGGAAACTTTAAATCTGGCCATACCCTATTAGATTCTTCTATAAGAACTTGATGTTTTTCATCGTCATAATTTACTACCAAAGTTGTAAGTTTAGCAATATTCTGCATTTTCAAACCTTTACTAGTTAAAGCAATTTCAATATTTTCAAACACTATTTTTACTTGTGTCCTAAAATCATTACTTAAAATTCCATCAGTTTTACTACCGCCCTGGCCAGCAACAAAAACAAGTAAATCTTTTGCTGAAACTGATGCGACATGAGAATAACCATGCGCTCTTGGATCGTAAATGCCCTCTGGGTTTGTTATTTCTAAGGCCTGTTCTTTCATTATAAATTAATTTTATTTGTTGCTAAACTATAAATTTAGCAGAGTTAGAATGTTAAATTTTTGACATAAAAAAAGCCCCGAAAATTTCGGGGCCTCAGTTTTTCAATTGATGTGTTATTAAGCCATTTCTGCAACAGCTATATCTTTAGAATATGTTTTAAGGTATTTTTTAAGAATACCTCTTGCAACGTGAATACGTGTTTTAACGGTTCCAATTGGAATATTTAACATATCTGCAATTTCATGGTATTTAAAACCTTCGAAATAACGAATAAATGGCACGTAATATTCTTCTGGTAATTGTGCCAATGCTTTATCAATATCGCCTAATACAAATTTACTTTCAGCCTGATTTTTAGAGGCACTATATGAAAGATTCGCAGAAGAAATATCTTCGCTTTGAGTAATTAGTGTATTAGTTTTTACCAAACGACGGTAATTGTTAATGAAAGTATTTTTCATTATCGTAAATAACCAACCTTTTAAGTTAGTACCCTCTTTAAATTTAGTATAATATGTTATTGCTTTAAGCATTGTATCTTGAACTAAATCATTTGCATCTTCAGCATCTTTTGTGAAATTTAAAGCATAAGATCTAAGGGATACAGAGTGGTGGTTAACTAGATGGTCAAATTCGAATTTTGTCATGATTTTTAGCTTTAGGGTAAGGATTAAAAACAAATGAACTGTTCTCCATTTTCACTTTAGCTTAAACAAACTTAGTACCAAAGTTTTTTGGCACGGCAACAAAATCAAAAATTAACTCCTATGTAAGGTTTCGTCACAGGATATTTACTTCACGTTCTAAAGTGACCCCAAAAGCAGACTTTACACTGTCTATAATTAGTTCAGAAAAATCGTACACTTCTTTACCTGAGGCACTTCCGTGATTAACCAAAACTAAAGCCTGGTTTTTCCAGGTTCCAGTTTGCCCCTCTACTTTACCTTTCCAGCCACATTGCTCTATTAACCAACCAGCAGCAAGTTTAATTCGATCATCAGCTGTAGCATAATGTACCACATCGGGGTGTTTTGCTACAACATCTGCAAATTCAAACTTCTCTATAACAGGGTTTTTAAAGAAACTACCAGCATTTCCTATCGTTGATGGATCAGGAAGTTTGCTAACACGTATGTGCGAAACCGCAGCAGAAACATCGGCTATGCCAGGATTTTTTATACCTCTTTTTTGTAATTCTATTTCAATCGCTCCATAAGATGTATTTACATCGGCTTCGGCTTTTAGACTAAAAGTTACAGTTGTAATAATGAACTGTCCTTTTAATAGGCCTTTGAAAATACTTTCGCGATAACCAAAATGACAATCGTTATAGCTAAAGGTTTTAATTTCGCCCGTTTTAATTTCAAATGCAGTACAACTTTCAAAAACATCTTTTAACTCGACACCATAGGCACCGATATTTTGAATAGGCGATGCGCCAACTGTTCCAGGAATAAGGCTTAAGTTTTCTACACCAGCGAAATTATGCGCAACACAATAATTTACAAAATCGTTCCAAACAACTCCTGCACCTGCAGTAACCTTTATATCATTACCGTCTACTTCCGATTCGATACCTTTGATACTTATTTTGATAACCAGTCCGTTGTAATCTTCTGTAAATAATACATTGCTTCCACCACCAATTATTAAAAGCTTTTGATTTTTGGTTATTTCATTTTCAAATAACGTTTTTAAATCGACCTCATTAAATATTTCTACAAAAAATGCAGCCTTGACATCGATAGCAAAAGTATTATATGGTCTGAGTGAAATATTTTCTTGTATTTGAAGCATGGCAATATGGATATGCAGCAAAAGTAAAATAAAATTTCAGGTTTGTTAATGGTTGCACCATAATTGGACACTCGATAATTAAGGAATTATTCTGGTAATTGCTTTATCAAAATTAAAACTCAGGCTTACTGATGATTCTCCTTTTATTTTAACGCCAGACATTTTCCAGCCAATGAAAGTCGGTTTCTTTTTTGCCAAATCTAATAAACTATACCTTTCTTTAGTTAAAGCAGTACTAATCAAACCAACACTATCCGATTCTTTTTGGCTTAAATGTTCTATTTCACTTTCTAAAACTGATAAAACGGAATCCAAATCGTGTCCTCTTTTTAGGCTATTGGCATAAGCTTTTGGCGAAATATTATAAAGACTATCTAACTTCGAGTTTTCGAAATCAAGCTTTTGATCAGAACTTTCGTATTTCAATTTCACCAGGTCTTCTGCTCTATCTTTATCTGTTTTTTTGGTACATGAAATCGCGATAACCGAAATTAATAGAAGAATTAAAAGGTTTTCTTTCTTGATAAGTATCTTCATTTTGCTGAAATTAAATTACTCAACAAGTACAAAAAACAATCCAAAAACTTAGCTAAATTATTAAAAATAGTTACAAACTCAATATTAGAAATTTAGAACAGTTTTCGTAAATGCATAGAAATCAACAACAATATCATTTACTGTCATTGAATTGTAAGTAAATGACAATTTTTCAATCGTTTGATTAACTAATGAGATTTTACCTCTATTTTTGACTAAAATATTAAAAAAGTCAGAAAGTAGAAAAGTAAAATGATTGTAGCCGATAAAAAGCGAGAACAGATTATTGATGGCGCTATCAAGCGATTTACCCATTTTGGTATTAACAAGACTACGATGAATGATATCGCTGAAGATCTTTCAGTATCGAAACCATCGCTTTACTATTATTTCCCCGATAAAAAGCATTTGATTTTAGGCGTTATTGAGCGAGTGTTTACAGATTTTTATGAAACACTAACAAAAAAACTAAACCTGGAGTTACCGTTGGAAACCATATTATTTAACTCCATTGATATTAGAAATACATTTTTTCAAAAATATTACATGTTAAGAATTGCTGAAGGAATTCCTGATCTTTTAAATGATGAAATTATAAAGAGTAAACTTTCTTCTTTAAAAGATTTAGAAAAAGATTTTTTCGCTGAGCTTTTCAGAAAAGCCAAACAAAGAGGAGAAATTGAGCACGAAGACATGAAACATGTTTCGGAATTATACTTAGAAAGCTTGATGGGTTTAACAACCATGTGCGTAATGGAAACTGGAAAGGACATTTTTCCTGATAAAAAAGCATTGAACAAAATGACACAAAAGCAAAAAGACCTTTCATCTATTTTTACAAAAGGCCTTAAGTGCGAATAAAGGCTAAAAGACTTAAGCTTAAAAATTAAGACAAAAGCCAATAAGAGATTAGAGAAGGCATCTACATAAAACCAGATACTAACTCTGATTATAATAAATAGGAACCCAAAAACAAAAAAACAATACATTATGCTTAGAGTAAAAATGGTAAAATTAATGCTCGTCCTGATTATCGGCATGGCTTTACCGCAATTGGTTGCTGCACAACAACAGCTAACCCTAAAAGATGCGCTAACTTTTGCGCTCCAAAACAACACGAGGTTGCGTAAAGCAAAGCTTGATATTGAAGGCGGAAGGTACAAGGTAGAAGAAGTAAGAGCACAAGCTTTACCAACAGTTTCTGGTACAGCTGGTTTAACTTATAACCCTATAATCGGCCAACAGGTGGTTGATTTTGGCGGACAATTACAAACCCTTAAATTCGGCCAGAAATGGAATTCGAGTGCTGGTGTAAATTTGTCTCAGCAATTATTCAATCAACAGGTATTTACAGGTTTACAAGCTGCAAGATCGAGCGAAGAATATTATAACCTTACTTCTCAGTTAACTGAAGAGCAGATTATAGAATTAGTGGCCAATAATTATTACCAGGTTTTGGTAAACAGACAGCAATTAAATGTAATCGACACAAACATTAAAAATGTTAAGGTTGTAGAAAAAATTGTAGGTAACCAATATAAAAATGGTTTGGCAAGAAAAATCGATGTGGATCGGATTAATGTAAATCTAACTAATCTGAATACACAACGTGAGCAGGTTATTAATGGAATTACCCAATTGGAAAATCAATTGAAATTCTCGATGGGCATGCCAGTTTCAACACCTATCAGCTTGCCTGCAACCGAGCTGACTGAGGTTACACAACTTCCCGTTTTAACCGATTCGATTGATTTGGCTAGTCGCACAGAAGTTAAACTATTAGATAATCAGGATAAACTTTTGTCGCTACAACGCAAAGCTTATGTAGCAGAGTACTATCCTACCTTAGCTTTAACAGGAAACTATACTTATTCAAGCCAAAGTAATGGTTTCGATTTCTTAAACACAAATGCTACAGCAATTGGTTTTGGTTCATCGGCAGTTGGTTTAACGTTAAAGGTGCCAATTTTCAATGGCTTTTTAACCCGTTCAAAAATTCGCCAGGCAGATGTTAATATCAGAAAAGCACAGGAAGACAGAAAAGAATCTACAAACTCTTTAAACCTGGCTTACGAGAATGCAAAAATCCAGTTACGTAATAACCTGAACACAATTAATTCGCAACGGAAAAATGCAAATTTAGCGCAGGAGATTTACAAAAGCACTCAAAATAACTACAATAACGGTTTAGCTTCTTTAACCGATTTAATCGATACAGAAAACGCATTAACAGAAGCTCAAAACAGTTATACCCAAGCGCTATTAAATTATAAAGTAGCCGAAATACAATTAATAAAATCAAACGGAAATATTAAATCGCTAGTAAAATAGAAATGAAAAGAGTAATTACCATAATTATCGTAGTTGTTGTTGCCTTAGGTGCAATAGCTTATGTTTTAAGCAACAATAAAAAGAAGAACGAAGCAAAAACTGCATTCATTGCTGAAGGTGGTGGTGCTGTAGCCGTTCGTGTTGCTACTGTAGAGAAAAAAGTTGTTGATTTGGATTTTGTTGCAAACGGAAACTTTATTCCAAAACAGGAATTAAACTTTTTATCAGAAAATGCTGGTCGTGTTTCGGCGATTTATGTTGATGAAGGTGCCCGTGTTAGTAAAGGACAGGTTTTAGCTCGTATAGATGCTGAAATCATCAATACAGATAGAGAAACTGCTCAAGCTTCTTATGATAATGCTAAAAGAGATGAGGCCAGATACCAAAGTTCATACGAAACTGGTGGCGTAACTCAACAACAATTAGATCAAGCTAAATTAGCAACCAGAAATGCAAAATTGCGTTTACAGGCTTCTCAAAGAAAATTGAGCGATGCAAATATCAAATCTCCAATTAATGGTATTATAAACAAACGTTACATTGAAGTTGGTGCTTTCGTTACAGCTCAAGGAACACAGTTATTCGAAATTGTTGATGTTTCTAAATTGAAGTTAAGAGTTAACGTTAACGAATCGCAGGTTGCAAGTTTAAAAATCGGCGATAAAATTGATATTAAATCAACTGTTTTCCCTGACGAAAAATTCTCTGGAAAAGTCACTTTTATCGCTGCTAAAGCAGATGCAACTTTAAACTTTCCAATCGAGATTGAAGTATCTAACAATACAAAAAACAGTTTAAGAGCTGGTATGTATGGAACTGCAGTATTTAATTTCCCTAAACAAGCGCCAAGTATTTTAGTGCCACGTACATCTTTTGCAGGTAGTGTAAGTAGTAATCAACTTTTTATCTATGATAAATCGAATAACACTTCTAAAATAAGAAAAGTTGTTACAGGTAGAATTTTGGGTGATAACGTAGAAGTTATTAATGGATTAACAGAAGGTGAAACTGTAATTACCAGTGGACAAATCAACTTAGCTGAAGGCACTGCTGTAAGCATTGTTAAATAAGTTAGTTTACAATTTGTCGTCCTAAGCTTGTCGAAGGATCATGATATATCAACATAAAAAATTAAAATGAAAATAACAGACATATCTATAAAAAGGCCCTCGCTGGTAATTGTGGTATTTACCGCACTTACTTTACTGGGGCTGTTAAGTTACTTTTCGCTGGGTTATGAATTACTTCCAAAATTCTCGAACAACGTAGTATCTATATCAACCATTTACCCTGGTGCATCGCCAGCAGAGGTTGAAAACACAGTAACCAAAAAAATTGAGGATGCCGTATCATCGATGGAAAACATCAAGAAACTAAACGCAGTTTCTTATGAAAGTTTATCGGTTGTAACCATTACTTTAACAGATGCAGCAAACATCGATATTTCATTAAATGATGCGCAGCGTAAAGTTAACGCAATCCTTTCTGATTTACCAGATGATGTAAAAACACCTTCACTTAGTAAATTCTCTTTAGATGATTTACCAGTAATCACCATGACAGCTTCGGCAAACATGGATGATGTCAGTTTTTACGATTTAATTGATCAAAGAATTGCTCCCGTAATTTCTAGGGTTAGCGGTATTGCTCAGGTAAACCTTGTAGGTGGTTCTGAACGCGAAATTCAGGTTGCACTAGATGCAGCTAAATTACAAGGATACAATCTTTCTGTTCCTCAAGTTCAGCAATTAATTTTAAGTTCAAACTTAGATTTCCCTACTGGAAGTGTTAAAACACAAAACCAAGACGTTTTAATTCGTTTATCTGGTAAATACAGAAGCCTTGAAGAGTTAAGAAACTTAGTTTTAATGACGTCTAAAGACGGTGCGCAAGTTCGTTTAGGCGACGTTGCCGATGTTCAGGATTCGAAAAAAGAAACCGAGAAACTGGCCCGTATTAACCGACAATCATCTATTGCCATTCAAATTATTAAACAAAGTGATGCGAATGCAGTAAAAGTGAGTGAGGGTGTACATGCCATTATTGCAAAACTTAAAACGGAATATGGTGCACAAAAGCTAGACATTAAAATTGTAAACGATAGTTCGATTTTCACATTAGAATCGGCGGATGCGGTAATACACGATTTAATTCTTGCGGTTGTATTGGTAGCTTTTGTAATGCTTTTCTTCCTGCACAGTTTGCGTAATGCATTAATTGTAATGGTATCAATTCCAGCCTCATTAATTGCAACCTTTATTGGTATTAGTTTATTCGGTTATACGCTAAACTTAATGTCGTTATTGGGTCTATCACTCGTGGTAGGTATCCTGGTGGATGATGCGATTGTGGTATTGGAAAATATCCAGCGACACATGGAGATGGGTAAAAACAAAGTAAGAGCAGCCTCTGATGCGACAAGAGAAATTGGTTTTACTGTTGTATCGATTACCATGGTAATTGTGGTGGTGTTCTTCCCTATCGCAGTAAGTTCTGGCTTAGTTTCGAACATTTTGCGTCAGTTCTGTGTGGTGGTAATTATTGCAACATTACTTTCATTAGTGGCATCATTTACCATTGTTCCTTTACTTTTCTCAAGATATGGAAAGTTAGAGCACATTGAAGGTAAAAACATGTTCGGTCGTTTCATTTTATGGTTCGAAAAACAGCTTAAAAAATTCACCATTTGGATTACTAACATCTTAAACTGGTCTTTACGCCACAAAGCATTAACCCTAATTATGGTTTTTGTATTGTTCTTAGGTTCATGCGGTTTATTAGGTGCTGGATTTATTGGTTCAGAGTTTTTCCCGAAATCTGATAAAGGAGAATTTTTAGTACAAATCGAATTACCAAAAGATGCACCCTTAGAACAAACAAACTTCTACACGCAAAAAGCTGAGGCTTTCTTAGATAAACAACCAGAAATTATTCAGTTAATTACAACTGTTGGTCAGGCCAGTGGTGATTTTGGTGGAACGCAAGCAACAGCTTACAAATCGGAGATTAACGTAAAGTTAGTAGAGCGTAAGGAACGTGAAGGTATGTCATCTGATGTATTTGCCACAAAAATGAGTCGTGCCTTAGCTAAAGAATTGGTTGGAGCAAAAGTTAAAACCGTGCCAATTAGTATTTTGGGTATCGCAGAAAATGCTCCTATTAGTTTAGTGGTAATGGGCTCTGACTTGGATAGTGCATTGAAATATGCCGAAGGTGCTAAAAAATTATTAGCTACAATTCCAGGAGCTACCGAGATTAAACTTTCTGTAGAAAAAGGAACTCCAGAGATTAATGTTCAGGTAGACCGTGATAAAATGGCATCGGTAGGCTTAACTTTAGCTACAGTAGGTTCTACAATGCAAACTGCTTTTGCAGGTAATACAGATGGTAAATATAGAAAAGGTGAATATGAATACGACATTAATATCCAGTATCAAGATTTCAACAGAAAAGATATTGATGATGTACGTAATCTAATTTTTGTTAACGATAAAGGAGCGCAAATTAAATTATCTCAATTTGCAAACATTACCGAAGGTTCAGGTCCAAGTCAGTTAGAGCGTTTAAATAAATCTACCTCAGTTTCTGTTCAGGCACAATCTATTGGCCGCCCAACAGGTACAATCGTGGCCGATTTTAAAGCTAAATTAATTGAATTGCAAGACAATGGTAAATTAAAAGCACCAGTTGGCGTAAGTTATACATGGGCTGGAGATGAAGAAAATCAGGCCGAAGGTTTTGGTACTTTAGGTATCGCTTTATTAGCTTCTATTATCTTAGTTTACTTTATCATGGTAGCCCTTTATGATAGTTTCATCTATCCATTAGTAGTAATGTTCTCGCTTCCATTGGCTTTAATTGGTGCTTTGTTAGCTTTAGCTTTAACAAATAACTCATTAGGTATATTTACCATTTTAGGTTTTATTATGTTGATGGGTTTAGTAGCTAAGAACGCGATTATCTTAGTCGATTTTACCAACCACATGAAGGCTGAAGGAAAATCGACAATCGATGCTTTAATTTTAGCTAACCATGCTCGTTTACGTCCGATTTTAATGACAACCATTGCCATGATTTTTGGTATGCTTCCAATTGCATTGGCAAGTGGTGCAGGTGCGGAATGGAAAAATGGTTTGGCCTGGGTTATCGTCGGTGGTTTAACCAGTTCGCTATTCTTAACCTTGATTGTAGTTCCCGTAGTTTATTTGGTTTTCGATAGAATGTTAGATAAATTTGGTTTCAACAAAAAAGTAAAAACTATTGATGAAATGCTAGAAGAACCATACGACCACAAGGACGTTTTGGAATACGATGCAGATTTAGATCATTAAAATTTATATACATCCAGATTAACAATCGCTTAAGAGCGGCCTTCCCAAAGGCCGCTCTTTTTTTTTAAAAGGAAATATTTGTATTTCATAGATTAATTCTATCGGGCTTTTCCTATATCTTCTTTGTTACTGGCGATAAAAAACTGTAATTTTAATACTAAATAGGGATATCCCTTCCTTCGCATTTATCAACAAAACGAATGCAAAAAGCTAAACGCCAAACAAAATATAATCAATATTGTATATTAGGAATATGTTTAAGATTATCCCTCAAATAATTCTAGCACTTTTCGTATTCGTCGCAAACGCTCAACATCCGCCAGTATTCGATGCGATGACAACCGATTCCTCTTTCATTAATCTTTATGATTTAAACATTAATTTGGTTAAATACAGCTATAAACCAAATGGTGTAAAATTTTTGGTCGTTCATGATAATGAAGATACAGGCGTTAAAGCTGGTTTCGACTATATTCGCTGGAGTGGCGGTGAATTAATTGATTGCCAATATGGAGGCGTTCGCGATTATAACTTTAGTTATATGGATGATATTTATCGAATCGACCCAAACGCAATCTATACCGAGCGAGGAATCAACACCAGATTGAAGAAAGATGAATTTAGCTCTAATGAAGTAGAAAAAGCATTAAATGCGGCTGGCAAACAAATTATAGATTTTTATAATCCTAAATCCACTGGTTACATTTTAACCTTGCACAACAATGCAGATGGCGGCTTTGGAATAGCTTCATACTTGCCTGGATATGAATTAGCAAGCGCAGCCGATTCTGTTTATCTTAATCCCGAAATGGATGGCGATGACATGCTCTACGTAACAGATTTAAAGCTTTTTAACAGCTTTAAAAAGGCGAATGTAAATGTGATGCTGCAATCTAAATTTGTCGAAAATGACGGTTCTTTATCTGTTTATGCTATGCAAAATAACATTCCATATGTTAACGTAGAGGTTCAGCATGGGCACCTGGAAGAAAACTTAAGGTTAATTGAAATTGCAATTGTGGCATTAAAAGAGCATGGAATGATTAAGAAGCAATAGTATCTAATCTATCGCTCTTATTTTTCCAACCAATAAGCTTACCAGCAAACCAAAAACACCAATTACCGCGTATGAATATTGAAGACTCGAAAGTGCTGAAATATAGCCAATTAGTGGCGGCCCCATTAAAAAGCCAAGGTAACTCACGCTCGAAACCATCGCTATAGCAATTCCTGGCGCAACCTTGCCATTTTTACCTGCAACACTGTAAACCGTTGGCACTATACTAGAAACACCAATGCCAACCAACATGAAACCAATAGTAGCTGGGATAATGTATGGTAGAAAAACAGATAGAAACATACCTGAAGAAATAATTAAACCGCTAATCTGAATTGTTTTTTTTCGGCCGAGATTCTCTATGATTTTATCGCCAACAAAACGGCCTGTCGCCATCATAACCATGAAAGATGCATAACCCAAAATTACTAAAGAAGTTGGAGCCTTAACAATTTCTTTGAAGTAAACGCCACTCCAGTCGAACATTGCCCCCTCAGTTGCCATACTACAAAAGCCAATAATGCCTAATTGCAACAAAGCACCTTCAGGCATGGTAAATAGTTTTGGCTTTCTTTCGCTTTTTGCGCCCTTACCTAGAACCAAATGCTTATAATTTAATAAAACATTTAACCAAATTAGAACAATAATAATCCAGAAATGATAATAAGGAATTATGTGAAGATTAACCATTAAAAGCCCAACCAATGCTCCTGTAAAACCAGCTATACTCCAAGCACCATGAAAGGAAGTCATGATTGGCCTTCCGAAAAGCTTTTCTGCTTCAGAACCTTGTGTATTTACCGCGATGTTACACATATTTCCGACTACACCAAAAAGAAACAAAAAGGCTGCTAAATGCCACGGTGCAGTTGCTAAACCCAAATTGCTTAATGCTAAAACATACAATGGAGCAGTAATGGTTAAAATTAGTTTACTGCCATACTTAGTTACCAAACGCCCAGATATCGGCATTGTAATCAACTGGCCCAAGGGAAGTGCAAGTAATATACTTCCTAGTTTACCATCAGAAAGATTTAAAGCGTGTTTTATATCTGGAATTCGGCTTGCCCAAGATGCAAATGCAATTCCTTGACCGAAATAAAATAGCGATACAGCCAAACGAATCCGATTTGGACTACTAGACGCTAATATAGGTTTATCTCCTGTTAGATTTGATACTTCCTGATTTGCGTTGACGTCTTCCAAAATGCAGTATTAATTATAAGTTTCGTTTTTGCAAAGGTCATCAAATGAAATGGTAATAGAAAGATGTAATTATCATTTATATATAATTATTGGCAAAGAATTACAAACCATATTAATAGAAGCAAGGTTTGGATTTGGTTTTTGCATGAGGGATAGTAGTGGAAATCCTTTTTTGCTGTAATCTTAAGCGTAGTCGAAAGACAGCAGAAAAGATTGTAGCGGATAGCCCGACCCTTTCCCGATATTTCTTCAGGATTGGGGCATGCCCAAAAAATTATCTATTTGAGATTTCTCCTGGGACCGAAATAATAATTAACAAAAAAAGCCGACAATTTCTTATCGGCTTTTGTACTTTAAATTGGTTCGTGAGGGCACACAAACCAAGACAAATTTATCTTAAATATGTATTGCTCTGTTATCAGTTGCAGCTAAAGCAGCTTCTTTTAACGCCTCTGTATAAGTTGGGTGAGCATGACAAGTACGTGCAATATCTTCTGCTGAAGCACGGAATTCCATAGCAATAACTGCTTCTGCAATCATATCTGCAGCACGTGGGCCAATCATATGTACACCTAAAACTTCATCGGTTGCTGCATCAGCTAAAACTTTAACGAAACCATCGGTATCCATACTTGCCTTAGCACGACCGCTTGCTTTGAATGGGAATGAACCTGCTTTGTATTTTGTTCCTTTTTCCTTCAATTGCTCTTCGGTTAAACCAACTGAAGCAACTTCTGGCCAGGTATAAACTACGCCTGGGATTAAGTTATAATTAATGTGAGGCTTTTGTCCAGCGATTGATTCTGCAACATAAGTTCCTTCATCTTCAGCCTTGTGTGCCAACATTGCGCCAGTAATTACATCACCAATTGCATAAACACCTTTAACCGAAGTTTCTAAATGTTCGTTTACTGGGATTTTTTTACCTCTTTCTTCAACTGTGATTCCGATTTTATCTAAATCTAAACCATCAGTGTAAGCCGTACGACCAACTGCTACAATGCAATAATCTGCTTCTAAAGAAATCGTTTCACCTTTAGGATTTTCAGCGGTAACGGTTACTAATTTACCTTTTGTGGTAGCGCCAGTAACTTTGTGCCCCATATAAAACTCCATACCTAAAGATTTCTTTAAAACACGTTGAAGCTCTTTACCTAAACCAGCATCCATAGTGCCGATAATAGATGGTAAAAATTCTACAACAGAAACTTTTGTACCTAAACGAGCATAAACAGAACCTAATTCTAAACCGATAACACCGCCACCGATTACAACCATTGTTTTAGGAACTTCTTTAATGTTTAAAGCTTCAGTTGAAGTAATGATGCGTTTTTTATCGATTGGCAAAAATGGTAAAGCAGTTGGTTTAGAACCTGTAGCAATGATTACATTTTTAGCGGTTAAAGTTTCTGTAGAACCATCTTCCTTAGTAACTAAAACCGTGTTTTTATCTACAAATGAACCGACACCTTCGAAAGAATCAATTTTATTTTTTTTGAATAAATAAGTAATACCAGCAGTGTTTTGCGCAACAACATCGTCTTTACGAGCGATCATCTGCTTCATATCAACTTTTAAATCTTTTAGGTTGATACCGTGAGTAGTAAATGTGTGGGCCGCGTTGTGAAAGTGCTCTGAAGAATCTAATAATGCTTTTGATGGAATACAACCTACGTTTAAGCAAGTACCTCCAAAAGTTTTATATTTTTCGACAACTGCAGTTTTTAAACCTAACTGAGCACAACGGATTGCGCCTACATAACCGCCCGGTCCTGAACCGATAACAACGACATCGTATTGCATAATTTCTTTAGAATTTTGATTGCTCAAATGTAGGGAAAAAAGGCGGAAAGGTGAAAGCTAAAAAGCTTAAAGAATAGACAGAAATTAACAATTTTACAATGAAAAAGTATTGCTGGATAATTTTTCTAGTGCACTTTTAATGTTAAACTTATGGTTCTATCTCGAATAAAAAAAGCTGTTGTGTTTGGTTTTTGGCGAAGTTATTATCGACACAGAAAATTAAGGTTTTATGTCCGTTAGGCAAATTAGGGCCAAAAGTTACGCCTTCGAAATTATCGATATGCATATTCAAACTATCGAAATCGAATAGTAATTTCTTTTTCAATGGCTTTGGCGGATTTTTAGAAAACGAAGCATTGTTAATCTCATTTTCTGCATCATTTAAATCGACTAGATAAAGTTTTACAAAGGTATGATCATCGTTACCTTTTGCCCACCCACGCTCCACAACGAGTAAAGTATGGTTGTTAACGGCAAGAATTTCAGAAATCCCGTTTAAATTCCAATCGCTATCTACGGTAGGTAAAACTGGAAGTTCGCCCAAGTTGTAAGCATATTGAGCCGTATTCCTTTTGCTTGTAACATCAAATTTCAGTATTCTGGTTAAAGCTCCATCAAAATGATAAGAAGCCTTTCTCCCGTCTTGATAAAGTGGTTCTTCTAAACTTACGTAAAGTGTTTTGTAACTATCAGCAAAGCTTAAGCCTTCGAACAAGGCATTTTTTCTTGGCCCACTTTCTCCTTTTGTAAAATGAAACCCTTTCGGTAAAGGAATAGTATCAAAAAAATCTCCGGCAGGCGAAATAAAAGTTAATGTTGGTTGTACTATTATCGAATCACCATTTTTAAATAACCTTTCGCCCTCGCTACTCCAAATTATTTGATTTGTTTTTGGATTATATCGGGCAGATTCTCCATCAGGTTTTAATGTTTTATCAGTACCATATTTTGGATATTCTTTTCCATTCTCCTGTTTTAAAAAGGTAACACCAACAACCTGAACCGTATCAATTTTATTATTCAGAATCTTAATTTTTGCAGTATAAATTCTGGCTGGGCTAAATTGCGAAGGGTCGTCGCTAATTAAATAATATTGATCCGATTTTGCATCATAATCAATGCCTGATAAGCCTCCAACTAAAGTATTTTGAAAGGATGTGTTTAATGGAATTACATATTCATTCAAAAATTTTATAGCTGATATTGTTGTTTCTTTATGATTTGTTTTGGCAAATTTACCCGTAGTGCAAGATGCTAAAACACAAATTGTAATCAGAAATAGAAGGGAAAGTTTAGTTGGTATTTTTTTCAATTCAATATATTTTATTTCGTAAAAGTATAGATTTTGTATTAATAAAAAACCGTTTCAATGTTATATTGAAACGGCTAAAAAATTATTTGAAATTATACTTAAAACAGTTTACCTATTACTCTGTAACTTGTGGTATTTCCGTTTATCACCTCTTCGTAGTAAACATCATCTGGAGATACATAATATTTTTCATTTTTGATGGTTACTTCCCTACATCCATCAGGCAAAACATTAATAATATCGCCAATTTGGTGTGTATCAACTGGGCCATCTGTAGTATTTAGAACCCCATCTTTTCCAGCAACTATATAAACAGCTTTGCCATCTTTATTCGTGCCTTGAGTATAGTAAACACCTTTATATTCGTAGTAATCTACGCCATCGATAGTTACCAATTCGGCTTCAGTTGGCAAGTTTGGAACTTCTGCTCCAACTGGCGGAATTACAACCTGATAGTTGTTTTCGTACTGGCGATAAAATAATCCACCAGAATAATAATATTGATCTGAGCCATAATAAAATGGATAATACCCAAATGGTAAAACATTTAAACGAAATCCGATAAATGGCCTGTAATAATTATAATAGCCATAATATGCTCTGCCATAACGGTTACCATAACCTGGACGATAACCATAATTTGGCCTATAACCTACCCCAGGTCTGTTACCTGGGCGATAGCCAGGACTTGGACGATAACCTGGACGCTCTGGCCTGCCACCGAAAGATAAATTACCTCCACGACTTGGCGCTTGTGAAATTCTATTACCAGATGGTGCTTGCATAGAAGGCTGTCTTGAAGCACCACCTCTTGATGGCCCAACAGAACTTGAACGGCCGCCACCACCACCGCCACCTCTGCTTGGTCTTTGAGCAAAAGCGCTATCTACACTTAAGGTCGTTACTATCGCTGCTACAGCAAAAACAACCAATCCTCTATTTAATAACCTCTTCATTTTATTGTGTTTAAATCAATTGTAAGTATGACGATGAAAATCATAAAAAGATTATCGCTTAACATTATTTAACTAAATTTTGATAATGGAATGACGATTAGAAAAACAATCCTTAACAAACGTTTTACGAGGTCTTTTTTCTTAATCCTTTTCTAATCATCTATATTTAAATTTTATTCCTAAAATCAAACTATAAATGAACCTTACCAAAATTTTCGGCTTCTTAATTTGTTTGTTTATTTCTAACGAATTGCTGGCTCAACAATCCGACTCGGCATATGTTAGAGCGAATTACACAAAGATAGAACGACAAATACCAATGCGTGATGGCGTTAAGCTATTCACTTCCATTTACATACCCAAAAATCAATCCAAAAAATTTCCTTTTCTAATTAACCGAACACCTTACACTGTTGCTCCTTATGGGGAGGATAAATACAAGCTTAGCCTGGGCAATTTCCCTGCAATGATGCGTGAGGGTTTTATTTTTGTTTATCAGGATGTTCGCGGGAGGTGGATGAGCGAGGGTACATTTGTGGATATTCGTCCGCAAACATCGAAAAAAGGTAAAAAGGATATTGATGAAAGTACCGATACTTACGATACTATTGATTGGTTGGTTAAAAATATCAAAAATAATAATGGCAATGCTGGAATTTATGGTATCTCTTATCCTGGTTTTTACTCCACAACTTCTTTACCAAATTCGCACTCCGCGTTAAAAGCTGTTTCGCCACAAGCGCCAGTTACCGATTGGTTTTTAGGTGATGATTTCCACCACCGAGGTACACTATTTTTAATGGATGCCTTTAGCTTTATGGGCAGTTTTGGCGTTCCTCGTCCGAAACCCATTACGCCAGATAAAGGTCCAAAACCTTTTAAATTTCCAATTCAGGATAATTATCGTTTCTATTTAGAAGCAGGTTCGATTAAAAACTTAAAAGACAAGTATTTTGCTGATAGCATTAAGTTCTGGAATGATTTAGTAAAACATCCAAATTTGGATACTTTCTGGAAAGCGAGATTAATTACCCCACATTTAAAAAATGTTAAACCTGCAGTAATGGTTGTTGGCGGTTTCTTCGATGCAGAAGATGCTTATGGAACTTTTGATACTTACAAAGCCATCGAAAAACAAAATCCAGGTGCGAATAATATTTTAGTGGCGGGCCCTTGGTTTCATGGTGGTTGGGTTCGTAGCGATGGCTCTTACTTCGGCGATATTCAATTCGGCAAAACAACTAGTATCGATTACCAGCAACAATACGAGTTACCATTTTTCAAACATTACTTAAAGGGCGAAGGCGATTTTAACGCTGCCGAAGCTAACATTTTTGTAACTGGAAGCAACGAATGGAAAAAATTTGATACCTGGCCGCCAAAAGATGTGCAGACCGAAAATTTGTATTTACAACCTAACGGAAAACTTGGTTTTGATAAAGTTGGCAGAACAGATAGCTGGGATGAATATGTAAGTGACCCTAATAATCCTGTTCCTTATCAAGATGGAATTCAATCGAAACGTACCCGCGAATATATGATCGATGATCAGCGTTTTGCAGCTCGTCGCCCTGATGTTAAAACCTATCAAACCAATGCCTTAACAGAAGACATTACCTTAACTGGTCCAGTTTTGGCTAATCTGGTAGTTTCTACCACCGGAACTGATGCGGATTATGTAGTTAAACTTATCGATGTTTATCCAGAAGATGCGCCCAATCCTGTTCCTAACCCCAAGAATCTTATAATGGGTGGTTACGAAATGTTAGTTCGTGGCGAAATTATGCGTGGCAAATACCGTAACAGCTTCGAAAAACCAGAAGCCTTTGTACCTGGCGCCATTACAAAAGTAAATTACCCTTTACCTGATGTAGCCCATACTTTTAAAAAAGGGCATAAAATTATGATCCAAATTCAGAATTCATGGTTTCCATTAGCCGATCGAAATCCTCAAAAATTTATGGATATTTATCAGGCAGATCCTTCAGATTTCCAAAAAGCCACACATAAAATTTATCACGATACTTCAAATAGTTCTTACATAACAGTGTCTGTTCTAAAATAATCTACAATGAAATATATTACCCTTATAATGGTTTTCGTGTGCTCAGCCTCAGTGGCTTTTGCACAAAATAATGCAAGCTTCCCGCAAGAAAATTTCACAAAGAAAGAAATCTATATTACCATGCGAGATGGCGTAAAGCTTTTTACCGCTATTTACACTCCAAAAGATGCCTCAAAGGATAAGAAATATCCAATGATTATGCAGCGAACCTGCTACAGCATTGCGCCTTATGGCGAAGATAAATTTCCCGCTAAGCTCGGCCCATCAGAATTGATGATGAAAGAAGGGTATATAGTGGTTATGCAGGATGTTCGTGGCCGATATAAAAGTGAAGGTTCTTTTACCAACATGACTCCAGTTATCGACAATAAAAAATCAAAAACTGATGTTGATGAAGGTTCTGATACTTTTGACACTATTGATTGGTTAGTAAAGAATGTAGCTAATAACAATGGCAAAGTTGGCCAATGGGGTATTTCGTACCCTGGTTTTTATACCGCGGCAGGTATTTTAAGTAATCACCCAGCCTTAAAAGCATCCTCACCTCAAGCTCCGATTTCGGATTTTTTCTTTGATGATTTTCACCACAATGGTTCATTTCTTCAGAGTTACTTTTTTACATTCCCAGTTTTTGGTGTTCAGAAAAAAGGCCCTGAAACCAGTGCATGGTATAGTAATCAAACCATTAAGCCCAACACTAAAGATGGTTACCAGTTCGCCTTAGATTTGGGTCCGTTAAGCAATGCTGATAAGTATTATAAAGATAATTTTTACTGGCAGGAAACTGTAAATCATCCAAATTATGATGAGTTTTGGCAAAAACGTGGTTTATTAAAACACTACGGAACAGTTAAACCAGCAATAATGGTAGTTGGAGGATGGTTTGATGCAGAAGATTTATCTGGCCCGTTAAACATTTACAAAACAATCGAAAAGAAAAATCCAAATGCTTATAATATCATTGTAATGGGACCATTTGGTCATGGCCGATGGAGCCGTGAAACTGGTCATACCATGCATAGCAACGTTTATTTTGGCGATAGCATTGCAACTTTTTATCAAAAAAATATAGAAGCTAAGTTTTTCAATCACTTCTTAAAAGGTAATGGCGATAAAAACTCAGGTTTACCTGAAGCATACATGTACGATACGGGAAAAAAAGGTTGGGAAACTTTTGATAAGTGGCCGACAGAAAAAGCCAGTAAGCAAAAATTATATCTTGGAGCTGATGGCAAATTAACCATGACTGCTCCAACTTCAACTGGTTCGGTAAATTATATTAGTGATCCTTTAAAACCTGTTCCTTACACAGAAGATTTAACCACCACTTTGGGCTTTACACCACATAACTACATGAGCGAAGACCAACGCTTTGCTGGCCGTCGTCCTGATGTTTTGGTTTATCAAACAGATATTTTAGATAACGATATTACCCTGGGCGGTGAAATTATGTCGCACCTTAAAGTTGCAACAACTGGAACTGACGCGGATTTTATTGTAAAACTGATAGATGTTTACCCTGCTGACGAACCAAACAACCCTTATATGCCAAATAAAAATATTACACTAAGTAATTACTGGCAAATGGTACGTTCGGAAATTATGCCTGCTCGTTTCCGCAACAGTTTCGAAAAACCTGAAGCCTTGGTTGCCAATCAAAAAACAGATGTTAATTTTAAATTACAGGATGTATTGCACACTTTTAAAAAAGGGCACAGAATTATGATTCAGGTTCAAAGCACGGCTTTCCCGTTATTTGCACGTAATCCTCAAAAATTTGTTGATAATCCTTATAAAGCTTCAGAAGCTGATTACATAAAAGCAACTCAAACTATATTTAATGATAGTTTTATCGAAGTTGATGTGATAAAATAAAAAAACCGTCCATTCGACGCTGGTCATTGCGAGGCACTAAGCAATCTAAAAATGGTAAATTTCATAAATTAAAATCATAAGATTGCTTCTTATCTCGCATTGATGTTAAATAAAACATAATGAAAAAACTACTTACTCTTTTGGCTTTTGCATTTTGTCTATCAAGTGCAAATGCTCAAATGCTAGGCAAAAACCAAATTAATTCTCGAGCAGATAGCTTGCGGGGAACCCTAACACCACTACGAACCTGTTACGATATTAATTATTACCACTTAGATGTTAGGATAGACATCGATCAAAAATCAGTTAGTGGCAGTAATGAATTTGCTTTCACCGCAACCCAGGATTTCACCAAACTACAATTCGATTTATTTTCGAATTTAAAAGTCGAAAAAGTAGTTTACAAAGGCGCAAATTTACCATTTACAAGAGAATACAATGCTGTTTTTGTAAGCTTCCCTAAAACAATAAAAAAAGGAAATAAAGATAAATTTACAGTTTTCTATTCTGGCAATCCTGTTATTGCAAAGCGCCCACCTTGGGATGGTGGATTCATTTTCAAAAAAGATTCAGCAGGTAACCCTTTCGTATCTGTTGCCTGCCAGGGTTTTGGAGCAAGCTCATGGTGGCCAAATAAAGATCACCAAAGTGATGAAGTTGACAGCATGAAAATTAGCATCAGCATACCAAAAGATTTACAGGAAACATCCAATGGAAGATTACTAAATGTTGTCGATCAGCCAAATGGCTATAAACAATATAATTGGTTAGTAAGTAACCCAATAAATAATTACGATGTTACTTTTTACATTGGTAAATATTCACACTGGACAGATAGTTATGATGGCGAGGCGGGAAAATTAAGTCTGGATTTTTGGGCTTTGCAAACCGATAGCGCTAAAGCTCGCCCGCATTGGGATGCTGATGTAAAACCAATGATTAAATGTTTTGAATATTGGTTTGGTTCCTATCCGTGGTACAAAGATGGTTATAAATTAGTTCAGGCACCTCATTTAGGTATGGAACATCAAAGTGCAGTTGCCTACGGTAATCAATTTAAAAAAGGCTATTTGGGTAGGGATTTAAGCGGAACGGGACATGGTTTAAACTGGGATTTTATTACGATCCACGAAAGCGGTCATGAATGGTTTGGAAACAGCATTACAGCTAAAGACATTGCCGATATGTGGATTCACGAAGGATTTACCAATTACTCTGAAGTTTTATATGTTGAATGTACTGAAAATAAACAAGCAGCAAATGAATATGTTATTGGTTTACAAAAAATAATATCGAATGATATTCCCGTTATTGGCCCTTATGGTGTAAATAAAGAAGGATCTGGCGATATGTATCCAAAAGGTGCAAATTTGATTCATACCATCCGCCAGCTGATTAACAACGACGAAAAATTCAGACAAATATTACGCGGATTAAATAAAACCTTTTACCATAAAACAGTAACGACAGCAGAAATTGAAAACTATATTACCAAACAAAGTGGTTTAAGCCTTAGTAAAGTTTTCGACCAATATTTACGTCACACCAATATCCCTGTTTTAGAATACAAAGTTAACAAAGGCGAACTTTCTTATCGTTGGATTACCGATGTTAAAGGATTTGACATGCCTGTTAGGGTTACACTTAAAGATGGTTCGTATACTTTAATTAAACCAACAAACAATTGGAAAACAATAAAAGTAGATTCGAGCATTACTGCTGAAAACTTTAAAAACGACCCACTTTTCTATATCAAAACAAAAAAAGGCTAGTATTTATAAAGTACGTGCTTGGTTATTTGATCAATTTTTAAAAAAATTAAACAAGAATTGCAAAGTGGTGCAACTTTTCGAAAAAACCATCGTCTTATAAATAAAACCTAATTAACCCGTTTTAATTTTCGAAAATTAGAACGCTAATATTCTACAGTTATGAAAAAAGTATTATCAATTTTATGTGTGGCTTTATTGTTCACATCATCATTCAGCGCAATAGCTAAAACTGAAATTACCATTAGCTCATCTAAAAGAGCCGACGACAGAGATGTAAGAAACTTTAATGGTGTGGCAGCGGGCGGACCAATTAATGTGGTTATTACCTTAGGTAATACCGAAAGTTGCAGATTAGAAGGTGACGCAGAGGCATTAGAAACATTAATTACTGAGGTAAAAGGAAATATACTAATTATCCGCCCTCAAAACAGCTGGAAAAGTTGGGAGAGAAAATACGAGAACAAAGAGATTACAGCTTATGTAACTACAAAGTCGCTCAAAAGTTTAACCATGAGTGGTTCGGGTAGCATGGTTGTAAATGGTGCTGTTAATTCGAAAGATTTATCTGCAACATTAAGTGGTTCAGGAAGTATTAAAGCAACTGCCGATGTTGACAATTTTACTGGCGTAATCAGTGGTTCTGGAAATTTAACTGTTTCAGGCAAAGCTGATGATGCTACCATCACATTAAGCGGTTCTGGAACCTTTGCTGGCCGTGGTTTTTCTGTAAACGATTTATCTACTCAGGTTAGTGGGTCAGGTACAGTAAACATTAAAGCTGATAGAAAAATTGATGCCGTAATTAGTGGCTCAGGAAATGTGAATTACTCAGGTAATGCGAGTGTAGATAAAACAGTTGTAGGTTCAGGAAAAGTTCGCAAAATATAATTCAGATTAACACACAAATGAATTAGAAAGCGTTTCGAATTACTCGGAACGCTTTTTTTATGGATAGGGAAAATATAAATTGCTAATTTTAAGTACTAATAAATTAACATGTTAACCAAAACCCTAAAATCGCTTTTTATAAGAGATTTGAATAAACTTAAAACAGAGATAACGACTTATAAAGCCGAATCAAACATTTGGATTGTAGACCAGACCATATCTAATTCAGCTGGAAATCTTTGCCTACACTTAATTGGAAACCTAAATACTTACATTGGTGCTACTTTAGGTGGTACAAATTATATACGCAATCGACTGCTTGAGTTTTCATTAAAAAATATACCGCGGGCAGAACTTATTCAAAAAATTGATGAAACCTTAACTGTTGTTACCACTACTTTAGATTTGCTTACAATCGAACAAATAGAAAATGAATACCCATTATTGGTTTTGGAAGAAAAAACATCAACAGAATTTTTCCTGGTTCATCTTACAACACACCTAACTTATCATTTGGGTCAAATAAATTACCACAGAAGGCTTCTAGATTTGTAAGTGTAGCTTTATAAAATTTTATAGATTGATTTAAAGGAAAACCTGATTCAGCAAATAAAAATCTATTACAGAGATTTTAAATCAAAAAAGAAGGCTTATGCCTCCTTCAAATATTTTTTTTAGAATTGTACACCAATTACCCACATATTTTCCAGGTAATTAATTTTCTGGCTTGCTTTATCTAAATCATCCCAACCTGTGGTGTGTACGTTAGTTAAATTCGTTGCGCCAAACTTAGTCGTATTTTGAAGGTATATATTTTTCCATACATAAAATTTCAAACCAATTTTAGCCGAAACGCCATATCCAGAAATACTAAAGTGATTGTTTCTCCCTTGTCCAAATAAACGAACATCAGAACGTGGAACCATTAAACCCGCACCTAAACCAGTTTCTAAGGTTAACGAAGTATTTCCACTTGGTGCAACCCAAATATCGTCATAGCGCTCTACTTCTACATTCGCATAGTTAAAACCATCTGTATGTTCGTAAGTAAGCATGCTTTCCTTAACATTAATCATTTGTCCGTTGTAATCGCCAGCTAATGCTCCTGTTGGGGCATTATCATGAGAAATATTTGGACCAATATGACCAGATATTGCCACCGTTTGCGGAATATCCATAACATATTTCATGTGATCCCAACCGATTGAAATGCTGTAATTATCTTTAATAAAATAACCTAAACGAATATTGTATTGAGGAACAGTTATTAATCCAGGGTTTAAATATTGCCAGCTCAACTTCGATTGACGATCATGTGCTACAACATCTTTTAAGGTAAAATCATAATTAGGACCTTGAAATCTGATATCGCTCTTGCCATACCAAGAGCTATTGTAGCCCCAGTGAAAATAAAAATCACCTTTGCGACTGTCTTTTCTTTTGTGTTCAGGATTGAATAAACTTTTTGAGGTCGGTGCAATATCAGTTGAAGAAGTTGTAACTTCCTGGGCTTGCATCCGCTTGCCAAACAATAGCGCTAAAAATAATATCGAAACTTTTTTCACGCGGCAAATTGAGCAAAAACCACTGTCATTTACAACATCTTTAACATTTTGTAATAGTTGGGCTACAAAAAATGACTTTGAAACATTAAAACCTGGTTAGAATCTTGTATAAAACGCCAATTGAACAATGTTATTAACGGTGTTATTTGTGAGTCCGTTTACGGTTTGATTCATATAACCAGCTTCTATATCCATTTTTTTAGAAAATCGATATCCCAAAGCCAAATAAGCCCTATTCTGATCAAAAACACTATTATTTAGCTGCTTCTTATTTTGCAGGTTAAGAAAAACTTCATTTTGTAAAGCTACATAAGCACCTTTTGTAAAAGTTGGCTGCGTTTTTTGTAATGGCTGTATCAACCTAAAAAAATAACGGAAACGCTGAGAAAAAAGATCTTCATTTCCAATTCTTTCGATAAACCGCTGTTCTACTCTTAATCGATGACTTGCAAATACCGAACTGATTTTATGGTTATAAATATATTGCTCAAAAATACGGTGCTCATTTAAAGATATATATTCATCGGTTTCAACTCGTTTAACACGGGTAGTTTGCCAAAGATAGCCCAAAGCTACATTACTATTTTTATTGATAAAATATTGTAATGCAGGCCGTACCAAGGTGTTTCTAACATGCTCCCAATCATCGGCAGATCGAATTTGCACATCGAATTGCAAACCCCATTTTTCGTTAAATTTAGTATTGTTAAGAAAGAAAAACCAGCCTGTATTTTGGTGTTGGGTTTGTGCATAAAGCTTTCCGAATGCCATTAGTAAAACTGCGGCAAGCAATAGTATTTTTTTCATAAAGAATTATCTGGTATTATCTGTGTTTGCTAAATTAACAGAATTTAGATAAAGCTTAATATTTAACTTTAAATTAATACATAATTTAAAAGCCAAACAACTTTTTGAATGCATATTAAATTGTCTTTATTTAAATTTCATTTACTGTTAAGCGATTAAAAATTTATCTTCGTTAAAGATTTGAGCATTTCGTTTAATTTAAACGGTGAAAATTTGCTCTGGTTTTAAAATTACAAAACGTAAAAAAGAACAAAATGATTATTGAACCAAGAATGAGGGGCTTTATCTGTTTAACATCGCATCCAGATGGTTGCGCTCAAAACGTAAAGAACCAAATTGAATATGTAAAATCTAAAGGCGCTATTAACGGCCCTAAAAAAGTTTTAGTAATTGGTGCATCAACAGGTTTCGGTCTGGCATCAAGAATTACTGCTGCTTATGGCTCTGGCGCATCTACAATTGGTGTCTTCTTCGAAAAAGCACCCTCTGAAGGTAAAACAGCATCTCCAGGTTGGTACAATAGCGCAGCTTTCGAAAAAGAAGCACATGCTGCTGGTTTATACGCAAAAAGTATTAACGGCGATGCTTTCTCGAAAGAGATTAAAGAAAAAACCCTTGCAACCATTAAGGCCGATTTAGGTCAGGTAGATTTAGTAATTTACAGTTTGGCCTCTCCTGTTAGAAAACACCCTGATACTGAAGTTTTACACCGCTCTACTTTAAAACCAATTGGATCAACATATACCAACAAAACTGTCGATTTCCATACAGGTAATGTAACCGAAATTTCTATCGAGCCTGCAAACGAAGACGATATTGCAAATACAATAGCCGTTATGGGTGGCGAAGATTGGACAATGTGGATCGACGCTTTGAAAGCAGAAAACCTATTGGCAGAAGGTGCCACAACTGTAGCTTATTCTTACATTGGCCCAGCTTTAACCGAACCAGTTTACCGTAAAGGAACAATTGGCCGTGCTAAAGATGATTTGGAAGCAACTGCATTTACCATTGCCGATAAATTAAAAGATATTAACGGTAAAGCTTACGTTTCGGTTAACAAAGCATTGGTTACACAAGCAAGCTCTGCGATTCCAGTAATTCCTTTATACATCTCTTTATTATACAAAATAATGAAAGAAGAAGGCATTCACGAAGGAACGATCGAGCAAATTCAACGTTTATACGCAGAAAGGCTATATACAGGTGGCGAAGTTCCTGTTGATGAAAAAGGAAGAATCAGAATCGATGATTGGGAAATGCGAGAAGATGTTCAGGCTAAAGTTGCAAAACTTTGGGAAGAAGCAACAACAGAGACATTGCCTTCAATTGGCGATTTACCTGGTTATCGTTCAGATTTCTTAAGCTTATTTGGTTTCGAAATTGATAAAGTAGATTATCAAAAAGACACCAATGAAATTGTAGCAATTGAAGGATTGGTAGATTAATTTTAAAGTAAAACATTTTATCAATTGAGGCTGGCTTTTAGCCAGCCTTTTTTTATACCGCACTAAAATGAAATTCGAACTACAACCTACTCTGGAAAACGACTTAATTAAAATTGTTCCATTAAAAGCCGATGATTTTGAAAACCTTTATGCCGTAGCATCCGACCCTTTAATTTGGGAGCAACACCCCAACCAAGACCGTTATAAAAGAGAGGTTTTCGAAAATTTCTTTAAGGGCGCGATAGAATCCAGTGGTGCTTTCTTAATTTACGATAAAAAAACCGGACAAATTGTTGGAAGTTCGAGATATTATGAATTAGATGAAGAGCAAAATTCGGTTGCAGTTGGCTACACTTTTATAGGCCGCCAGTTTTGGGGAAAAGGCCACAATGCAGCACTAAAAAAATTGATGTTAGATTATGCTTTTCAATCAATAGATAAGGTAATATTACACATTGGGGCAACAAATTTTCGTTCGCAAAAGGCTACCGAAAAGCTCGGTGCCATAAAAATTGCCGATTTAGAAGTTGCCTATTATGGCGAACCCCTAAAATGGAATTTCGTATATCAAATAGACAAACAAAAGTGGAACGGTAAATAATTGATAAGCAGACCTTAGCGGAATAAAATCGTATTTCTGCTTTAGTATTCTTATATTTGTATAATTCTACAATTCACTCACCTTTCTAAAAACAAAACAATTATATATATATGGCTAAATCTCAGGCAACATACAGTAAAAAAGAGAACGAAAAAAAACGATTAAAAAAACAAAAAGACAAACAAGAGAAAAAAGAAGAGCGTCAATCTAATGCAAAAAAAGGTTTAGCTCTAGAAGAAATGTTTGCGTACGTTGATGAGAATGGTAACATTTCGTCTACTCCACCGGATCCAAAAAAGAAGAAAGTATTCAACATTGAGGATGTACAAATCGGTATAACAAGACAAGAAGATATTATCGATGAAAATCCGGTAAAAAAAGGTACAGTTACTTTCTTTAACGACAGTAAAGGTTACGGTTTTATTAAAAACACCGAAACTCAGGATAGCATTTTCGTACACGCAAACGGTTTGGTAACACAAATTAAAGAAGGCGATAAAGTTACGTTCGAGGTAGAAATGGGCCAAAAAGGACCAACTGCTGTTAAAGTATCGAAGGTTTAATTACCTCAAAAAACGCTCCAGTTGCTTTATTCAAAAAAGCAACAAGATAAAAATTCTGCAGAAAATTTCTGCTGCGCCAGGTTTTATAACCATTTATAATTCCGTCTATTTAAGCATAAAACCTAGCGCAATTTTTTCTTTTCAGAGAAAAAATCTACAAATTTTAATTTCAAACATCAGAAAATCAGGCTTCTGCTCGCTTCGGTTATTTCAATCCCGCCATCGCTTATAGTCCTCATTTCGCTTCGCTTTCATTCCGGGCTATTCCGCTCTATCGGGTTTAAGTTGCAGTGGCTATAGTTCTTTTTCTAAAAAAGCAACAGGCCATTTAAGTTCCATCGTAAGAAAATAAAAACAAAAAAGGGATATGCAAATTGCACATCCCTTTTAGCAACTCATAAATGAAAATTGCTTCATTCCTCGCAATAACGAGAAATGCTTAGTAACGGTATTCGTCTGACTTAAATGGACCTTCTACTGGTACCCCGATATAATCAGCTTGGTGTTGATCTAAAATATCTAATTCTACACCGATTTTAGCTAAGTGTAAACGAGCAACTTTCTCATCTAAATACTTAGGTAAAACGTAAACTTTGTTTTCGTATTTATCTGTGTTAGTCCAAAGTTCTAATTGCGCTAAAGTTTGGTTGGTAAATGAGTTACTCATTACAAAACTTGGATGACCAGTTGCACAACCTAGATTTACTAAACGACCTTCAGCTAATAAGATAATATCTTTACCTTCGATAGTATATTTATCTACCTGAGGTTTGATTTCAACCTTAGTTGAACCATATTTCTCGTTTAACCAGGCTACATCGATTTCGTTATCGAAGTGACCGATATTACAAACGATTGCTTTATCTTTCATTGCTAAGAAATGCTCGCCACGAACGATGTCACGGTTACCAGTTGTAGTTACAATAATATCTGCTTCTTTCACAGCTGTAGCGAATTTTTTAACTTCATAACCTTCCATTGCAGCTTGTAAAGCACAAATTGGATCAATTTCAGTTACAATTACACGCACACCTTGTGAGCTTAAAGATTCAGCTGAACCTTTACCAACATCGCCATAACCACAAACAACAGCCACTTTACCAGCCATCATTACATCAGTTGCACGACGGATTGCGTCAACCAATGATTCACGACATCCGTATTTGTTATCGAATTTAGATTTAGTTACAGAATCGTTAACGTTGATTGCAGGTAAGTGCAATGTTCCGTTTTTCATTCTCTCGTATAAACGGTGTACACCTGTAGTTGTCTCTTCTGATAAACCTTTGATTGCAGCAATTAACTCAGGGTATTTATCAAAAACCATATTAGTTAAATCGCCACCATCATCCAAAATCATATTTAATGGTTGTTGCTCAGGTCCGAAGTGTAAAGTTTGCTCAATACACCAATCAAATTCTTCTTCGTTTAAGCCTTTCCAAGCATAAACCTGAATACCAGCAGCAGCAATTGCAGCAGCAGCATGATCTTGTGTTGAGAATATATTACAAGATGACCAGGTAACTTCAGCACCTAAAGCCACTAATGTTTCGATTAATACAGCCGTTTGGATGGTCATGTGCAGACAACCTGCAATACGAGCACCTTTTAGCGGTTGTGTTGGACCGAATTCTTCACGTAAACTCATTAAACCTGGCATTTCTGCTTCGGCTAATTCGATTTCTTTACGGCCCCATTCTGCCAGTGAAATGTCCTTAACTTTGTAAGGGATGTAAGTTGTCTCTACTGATGACATATTATAATTGTTTAAATTGTTTTAAATCAATAATTTGCGAAATATAAAATCTAATTTATATGCTATTTGCATACGTTTTCGAAAAGTAATTATTTCTAACGCACAAAATTACACAATACTTTAGCTAATATCAAAAGCTTGAGTATTAATTGACTCAATGATTATTTGAGGTTGATTGTTGTGCGCTCTAAGCCACCTTTGCTCGCTTCGCCAAATCATTAATTTTTAACAGCACTATGGGTTCAATGCTACTATTGTCTTCTGCCACAAACAATCCGTTGGCTTCGACTAAATGACCTTTTTCTATGCCATCGATAAATATTCGGCATTTAGTTTTGATTTGGCTAATCTGTCTAAGGATGACAACGCTCCCATTGATCAAAATTATTCTTGTATTACTTTTTGTAAACATAAAATTATTTTAGGTAGATACCCAGATCTTTGCAACTCGCATACCGTAATTTCATCGAAAACTCAACCAATTCAAACAGAAAAAGAATAATGCAGCTTAACACGCCTCTTAGTGTATAATATACACAACCAAAAGGAGTTGTTTTATCAAAACCTCATTCTTGCGTTAAGAACCCCAATTGTCTTCCAGATATACATTATTTGTGCCCCTGTGTCATAAATAATAGAATAACGAAATAAATTTTGTCTCAAATCAGAAATTGGATGGCAATTGGGGCAAATGGTCTTTTTGTCCGTTTCAGAAAGCAGTTTTTTATCATTTAAAAAAAAGAAACTGGCAATACTTAATAAAAAAAAGAAGGCTAACATTATTGTCAGCATTTTTCTGGATTCATTAGGCAAATTGTTCATACATTAAATTTAGAACTTCCAATTATTAACTATTAGAGTAAAATCACCCTTTTTTAAAGGGTAAATGTGCCAATATTTAAAGTGAAAAATCTCACCATAACAACCAATATCCATAAGAAATAAAATATTGATTTACAGTTTATTATTTCTTAAATTCAAGTAACCAAATTAAACTAATTATGAAAACTGTAAAACAACTACTTGACACAAAACAGGTAAGAATAATTTCTGTTACAGAAAATACTTCTGTTTTAGATGCTCTAAAAGTAATGACCGAAAAAAACATTAGCGCTTTACTTGTAATGGAAGGTTCAGAATTATTAGGAATTTTTACAGAACGTGATTACGCCAGAAAACTTATCCTTCAAGGTAAATCCTCAAAAGATACTTTGATTAAGGAAGCAATGACCGCCGATCCGATAACGATAAATCTCGCAGATACGATTGATAAATGCATGGAAATTATGACCGAGAAACACATCCGTCATTTACCGATTGTTGTAAATGCAGAAGTTAAAGGAATGATATCGATCGGAGATTTGGTTAAATTTATTATTGAGGATCAAAAACAAACTATTTCCCAGTTGGAAAGCTATATCAGTGGATAGGATGAGGTGAGTTTTACTGATTGTTAGAGTTTAAAGTTAAAGCCCGTCATTCCGATTAAAAAGAAGTCTAGTAAAGATTTCTCTGCTTCAATTGAAATGACGGGTTTGAAGTACAATAAGCAAAAAACTATTTCCACCTCCACTCACCAGCAATGGTTAATGGCTCTTTTAAGTTTTGAGATTCTAAAAATGCTCTTAACTCTTCTTCTCCCTGCACACCAACTGGAATTTTCGGTGTATTGGCTAAGGCATACGTAAGCATTGCACTATAACGAACCGTATTTTTTAAACCCTGTTCATCTACCAATTTAAAACTATCACCATCAGAATGATAATATGGGCCAGAGTTGTTTGGTAGTTTACCACCAGCACCACCGCCTGTTGGAATACCTTCTAACATAAACGGCTGATGATCGCTGTGTAAACCTGCGCCTGCGTTAAATAAATTTTTAAATCCCGTATCAATTTTCACAATATCTGCTCCCCAGGCTGTAAATAAAGTTTTCATTTCAGCTCTCGAAGTGGAAAATCCTTTCGGATCGTTTGTCATATCATAATTAAGCATAAACTTTACCTGACCAATATTTCCTGCCTTTTTTGCTTGCTCTACATAAGCTTTTGAACCTAGTAAGCCCTGCTCCTCACCCATAAACAAAACAAACTCTACAGTGCGTTTAGTTTTTAAATTTAGTTTTTTAAAAGTACGGGCCATATCCATAATTGCGAAAGAACCGATACCATTATCTATAGCACCAGTTGATAAATCCCAGCTATCCAGGTGCCCACCAACAACAATTTTATCTTTTGGCATTTCGGTTCCTTTAAAAGTTGCCACAACATTTCTGGCCTTAATTAAGCCCGAAAAATTAGTCATGGCGATGTGCGCAACCTGTACCTGAGTTTTTAATTTTTCTTTTAATGCTAAGCCATCTTCCAGGCCAATACAAACCGCAGGAATAGGAATTAATTTACCTGTAACCGATGCTGTACCCGTTAATAAAACACCATTTTTTACGGTATTGATGATAATTACACCAGTTGCGCCATACTTTGTAGCAATAGCTGTTTTTTCTGAACGATGTAATGATTTTGTTCCAGCTGGCGAGCCTGGTAAAACACCTAGATAGATCAGTGCAATTTTACCTTTAAATTTATCAGGGTTAGCTAGATAATCAACTTCAAGCCCATTACCTGCATCAACAATATCTCCGCTGATATCTGCACTTACTGGCGAATGAGCTAGTGTAACAGCTTTCATTTTCGAAAGACTGTTTTTAGTAGCGCCGATTTCTACATCGATGGTTTTTCTTGCCCAGCTTTCTACTTCAAAAGGTTGAAATTTAACTTCGCAACCATAAGATTTTAATAAATCGAATGCATATTGTTCGGCCTTAGCACCATTAGTCGAACCCGTTAAACGGTGTCCGATGGTTTCGGTTTCGTATTTAAGGGTTTGGTAGGCTTTTGAGTTTTGCTGAACTTCAGTATTAATTTTGGTAAATACATCGGCAAATTTATCTTGTGCATTGGCTAAAGATGCGGCACAAATAATGGCAGCAGAGAAAAGGTACTTCATAAGAAAGTGGTTTGGTTGGTTGATTTTAATTTGATGAAATTACAAATTATTAAGGAACCCAAAGCGCTGTAACGTTTATTTTGCTTTCTATGCATTTTGCAGCTTGGCATAAGAATTACCAATTCTTATTAAACAAACCTGATAGAAACGAAAATACTTTTGTTGTCGTAACCTGAGTTTACCCAAAACCAAAGGCAAAAGATTGAAGAGAATAGCAGGACTAACGCATAAATGGAACGCAGTCTTTGCTTTTCTAATATTTTTTAAAGTATTAAAAATTTACTTTAAATGTTCTCAAATTCTTATATTTCGTTATAATCCCTATTCAGTAACAGGCTTTTTTTCTTCCTCATCTACAGGAGTTTCAACCGTTGGATCGGTAATAATTTCTGCATTACCGTCATCATCTTTTTTGGCAAAGAGTATTGGATAAAGCATCCAAAGAGCCCCAACCATAACCAAAATACCTGCTAATACTTGTAGGTAACGTGCTCCGCTAACTTCTGATGCATCTAAAATGAGATACAAAATATAAGAAACCACACCAGCGATAAGGACAAGTACAGCTTTTTGCAATTTGAGAAGCTTGATCATAAGGTTTTCCTTTTTAATTTGATGATATGAAGTAGAACAAAAACTAACCCAATTAGTTCTAGCAAACCGCAGAAATAAAAGCTGTATAAAACGAAATCGCGGTTGGCAGGGTTAATTACTGCCACTACAGGTAAGGCGATTACCGCCACAACCATTAATGTTAAACCTATATTAAATAATTTCACGTTAAAAGTATTTACATCTAAACTACCAAATTTGAGCGAAAAACTTTAACTTTGCATCCTTAATTTTTTGAGGTACTTGATTGATGTATAGCGAATTTAAACAATTAGACCTTGCCAAAATAGGGCAAGAAATACTGGATTTTTGGAAAAAGGAAGACATCTTTGAGAAAAGTATTTCTTCTCGCCCAAAATCTAATCCGTTTACTTTTTACGAGGGTCCACCGTCTGCCAATGGTATGCCAGGGATTCACCACGTAATGGCCCGTGCTATTAAAGACATTTTTTGCCGCTACAAAACAATTAAAGGTTACCAGGTTAAAAGAAAAGCTGGCTGGGACACGCATGGCCTGCCCGTTGAACTTGGAACCGAAAAAGAATTGGGCATTACCAAAGAGGATATTGGTAGAACCATTTCTATTGAAGATTACAATGAAGCCTGTAAAAAAACAGTAATGCGCTACACAGATGTGTGGAACGATTTGACTGAAAAGATGGGCTATTGGGTAGATATGGATAACCCGTATATTACATACAAATCGAAATATATGGAGTCGGTTTGGTGGCTTTTAAAACAGATTTACGATAAAGGATTAATCTATAAAGGTTACACTATACAACCTTATTCGCCAAAAGCAGGAACAGGTTTAAGTTCTCACGAGGTAAACCAACCTGGTGCCTACCGCGATGTTACCGATACTACAATTGTTGCTCAGTTTAAAGCATTGACTGATACTTTGCCAGCCTTTTTACAAGGTTTCGGCGATATCTATTTGATGGCATGGACGACAACTCCATGGACTTTACCATCGAATACAGCGTTAACGGTCGGCCCAAAAATCGACTATGTTTTAATTAAAACTTTTAACCAATATACTTTTTTGCCAACGAATGTTATTCTGGCTAAAAACCTGGTTGGAAAACAATTCAGCAAAACTTTCTTCGAAAGTAATGAGGCTGATGATTTTGCTAATTTCAAAGCTGGCGATAAGAAAATTCCTTACCAAATTCTTGCTGAATGTAAAGGAACTGAATTGGTTGGCATTAGATACGAACAACTTTTAACTTACGCTTTACCATACAACAATCCTGAAAATGCTTTCCGAGTAATTTCAGGAGATTTTGTAACTACCGAGGATGGTACTGGTATTGTACACACTGCTCCTACTTTCGGTGCTGATGATGCTAAGGTTGCCAAAGAAGCTATTCCGGAAATTCCCCCAATGTTGGTGTTGGATGACAATGATATTCTTGTTCCGCTTGTAGATTTGCAGGGTAAATTCACTAAACATGTTGGGCCTTTTGCAGGTAAATATGTTAAGAATGAGTATTATGATGCTGGCAAAGCACCCGAAAAATCGGTTGATGTAGAAATCGCGATTTTATTAAAAGAAGAAAACAAAGCTTTTAAGGTTGAGAAATATGTACACAGTTACCCACACAGCTGGAGAACTGATGAGCCACTTTTATATTACCCTTTAGATTCGTGGTTTATTAAAGTTACTGATATTAAGGACAAAATGTTTGACCTTAATGAAACCATTAACTGGAAGCCGAAAGCTACTGGTGAGGGTCGTTTTGGTAACTGGTTAAAAAATGCCAACGACTGGAATTTATCGCGTTCGAGATATTGGGGCATTCCTTTGCCAATTTGGAGAACAGAGGATAAAAAAGAAGAAGTATTAATTGGTTCGGTTGAAGAACTTTATAATGCCATCGAAAAATCTATCTCGGCTGGTTTCCAAAAAGAAAATCCTTTTAAAGGATTCGAAATTGGCAACATGTCTGAAGAGAACTACGATCTGATTGATTTGCATAAAAATGTAGTAGATCAGATTACTTTGGTTTCTCCATCAGGCAAACCAATGACTCGTGAAACCGATTTAATTGATGTTTGGTTTGATTCAGGTTCAATGCCTTATGCACAATGGCACTACCCTTTCGAAAACAAAGAAACCATTGATTCAAACGAAGATTTCCCTGCAGATTTTATTGCTGAAGGTGTAGATCAAACCCGTGGTTGGTTTTATACATTACATGCTATTTCTACGCTTGTTTTCGATAAGGTAGCTTACAAAAATGTGGTTTCAAACGGATTAGTGCTCGATAAAAACGGGCAGAAAATGTCTAAACGTTTAGGAAACGCTGCAGATCCATTCCAAACCATTAACGAATATGGTGCCGATGCAACACGTTGGTACATGATTTCGAACGCAAATCCTTGGGATAACTTAAAGTTTGACATCGAAGGAATTGCTGAAGTTCGCCGTAAATTCTTCGGTACGCTTTACAATACTTATGCCTTCTTCGCATTATATGCTAATATTGATAAGTTCGAAATCGATAAAAATAACCTAAGCAAGGTTGAAGACAGAACGGAATTAGACCGTTGGATTTTATCGTTATTGCAAAACTTAATTAACGAAGTTGATGAAAGTTACAATACTTACGAACCAACCAAAGCTACCAGAGCAATTCAGGCCTTTGTTGATGAGCATTTAAGTAACTGGTACATCAGACTAAGTCGCCGCCGTTTCTGGAAAGGCGAAATGACTGATGATAAACGTGCTGCTTACGAAACGCTTTATACTTGTTTAGAAACTTTAGCACAGCTGATGAGTCCTGTTGCACCTTTCTTTGCCGATTGGTTGTACAGAAACTTAACCGTTACCGATAAAACTGCTGAGCAATCGGTTCATTTAACTTTATGGAAAGAAGGCGATGCAAGCTTAATCGATACCGATTTAAACGAACGTATGCTTTACGCTCAGGATATTTCTTCGATGGTTTTATCACTACGTAAAATTTCGAAAATTAATGTTCGTCAGCCTTTAGAAAAAATCTTAATCCCATCGTTAAATGGCGATTTCGAGCAAAAAATTTCAAAAGTTGCCGATTATATTCTTTCAGAAACAAATGTTAAACACATCGAATTTATTACCGATACGCACGGCATTGTAATGAAAAAGCTTAAACCTAATTTTAAATCATTAGGTAAAAAAGTTGGTAAGGATATGAGCCTTGTAAAAAGCGCATTGGAAGAGATGAATCAGGACGATATCCAGCGTTTGGAAACGGATGGCTTCATCAATGTTTTCGGCAGCAATGATGTTCAATACAAGATCGATTTAAACGAAGACGTTGAGGTTTTTGCAGAAGATATTCCAGGATGGCAGGTTACTAATTTAGGCAGTTTAACCGTTGCCTTAGATGTAACCATTTCTGAAGAATTGAAACAGGAAGGAATTTCTCGCGAATTGGTAAACAGAGTTCAGAACCTACGTAAAGAATTAAACTTCGAAGTAACCGATCGAATTAAAGTTTCATTACAAAATGATAACTTAATAGCTAATGCAGTTGCTAAAAACAAGGCTTACATTTGCGCTGAAATTTTAGCAGACGAATTTGAATTAACGGATACTGAGATAAACGCAAACAAAATCACTATCGATGATGTTGAGTTAAGCATTTCAGTAACTAAAATATAAATCCATATATTAGAAAACTAAATTAAAAACATGGAAAACAGTAACAAAACACGCTACTCAGACAGTGAACTACAGGAATTTAAAGAATTAATTCAAGATAAATTACGCAGTTCTAAAGAAGAACTTAATGCTTTAACTTCATCATTAAGTAACCCAAATGCAAACGGAACAGAAGATACGTCTGGTGCTTACAAAACATTAGAAGATGGTTCTGCGACGATGGAAAAAGAGCAAATCAATCAATTAGCTGCCCGTCAGAAAAAATTTATTGATAACCTGGAAAATGCATTAGTTCGTATCGAGAACAAAACTTACGGAATCTGCCGCGAAACTGGTAAATTAATTCAAAAAGAACGTTTACGTGCGGTTCCTCACGCTACTTTAAGCATGGAAGCTAAATTAAAGCAGAGTTAATGAAAGGCTATACAAAACCTTTATTAGTTATATTTTTGGTTTTACTTGCCGATCAGGCACTTAAAACTTGGATTAAAACCAACATGTACCTTGGTCAGGAATTTAAAATCATTGGCCAATGGTTTATCATTCATTTTACAGAAAATAATGGTATGGCCTTCGGTATGGAATTCGGTGGTGAGTTTGGAAAACTAGCTCTATCATTGTTTCGTATTGCTGCTGTGGGTGGTATTGGATACGGTTTACACTATTTAATTAAGCACAAATACCACCGTGGTTTAATTTTAAATGTTGCCCTTATTTTTTCAGGTGCTTTAGGAAATATCATCGATTCGGTTTTCTACGGAAAAATTTATGGTTATGAAACCTGGTTTCATGGTCGCGTTGTAGATATGCTATACTTCCCAATTGCCGAAGGACATTTTCCGAGCTGGATACCAATTTGGGGTGGCGATGAATTCGTTTTCTTCAGACCCGTTTTTAACCTTGCTGATGCTGCGATATCCGTTGGTGTAATACTTATACTGATCTTCCAAAAAAATTACTTTAAAGAAGATGTAAAAGATGATGTAAGCATTAACAGCGAGATTGTAGAGGATTAAGGGGAATTACGATTTCAGATTGACGACTTACGATTTCTTAGCCTAAATATTATATGCCCATTTCTTAATTGAAGTGGGCTTTTTCTTTAATATATAAAGTTGTCATTGTGAGGCACGAAGCAATCCTAAAGCATTAGTTATTAAACCTATTTATCAAATTGCTTCGCCACTAGCTGTGACAATTGTAGTAATTATTTCTTGAAAGCAACCTTCTACCAAAATCAAGGCCACTTCCCGCTATCCTTACTGCCAATGAAACCTGTACTTTAACCAAGTTTTATCGAAAAATTCACGTCAGAATTACATTGCATTGGCATTCATACTATCGGGTTTAGTAACTTTGGATACCATAAGAAACAAAAGCCGCAAAACGCCTAGAAATGATAAATTTTCTTGATATATCTTATCTAAAAACAGGAACCGAAAGACAAAGAAAAGCTTATCAGGTTTTAACTGAACGTGCAATTCTGGAAAACCTCGCTCAATATAATCCAATTTTAACTGGTACAATCCCGATTAATATAGACATCGAAAACAGTGATTTAGATATAATTTGTTCCGCCCAGGATGATAAAAAATTTGAAAATGACTTGACATACCATTTCAAACATGAGCGAGGCTTTAATATTACGAAAAACAAAAAGTTTAACGCTCTAAAAGCAAATTTCTTTATAGATGATTTTGAAATCGAAATCTTTGGCCAAAATATTCCAACAAAACAGCAAAATGCTTACCGCCATATGCTAATTGAGCATAAAATACTTCAAGAACAAGGCGAAGATTTTAGAATGCAAATCATTGAATTAAAAAAACAAGGACACAAAACAGAGCCAGCCTTTACCAGGTTATTGAATTTGCAAGGAGATCCTTACGAGGCGCTGTTGAGGATGCAGATTTAAATTTCTCTATCATTTAAAACGAGAGTGAGATTAATCTTTTGGATGCGGCAACTTTGAATATTATGTAATATTGAAACAAGAAGCATCAGCAACTAATGAAACAGATTCTTCGTTCCTCTGAATGACAAATTATTACCCATTTCAATCCTTAAAAAACAAACAAATCAAATAACCTACAAAGTAGGCCAGCAAATCATAAACAGTAAAATAAGTACCTAAAACTGTACTCCAAAACTTATTATTCTCCAAGCCAAACCAATTAACATAATGCAAGCCTTGCAAAAACTCAATTACAAAAGAAAAAATCAACACACCTAGAGCTAGCTTTTTATTATTTGTTTTGAGAAAAATCCTAAAGAAAGCATATATCAGAACCACTACCAAAACATCCCCTCCAAAAGGACGAATAAAAGCATCATTAAGGTATTTGGCAATCAAAACTTCAACAACGAAAATTGTGATAAAAATGATTAGGAATTTTAGATTGAAAGTAAATTTCATGCGCTAATATAATAGTTGTATCGTCATTTTTAGCAAAGCCAAGAAATCTTAGGAATAAGATAAAAATTATCGATTCGGCATTTTCTCACTTGAAATGACAGCTTGAAAAGCTAATGAATAATGGTGTATGTGTTGATCATTTTGGGGCACGAAGCAATGACGGGTTTACATTTGTATAAAAAAAGCCCTAACAAAAAATGTTAAGGCTTGTAGTATGAATGTTCTTAAGATATTACTGGGATTAAACGCCCAATAATAATCTAGCTGGATCTTCTAGTAATTGTTTTACACGAACCAAGAAACCTACTGATTCACGTCCGTCGATAATTCTGTGGTCGTAAGATAAAGCAACATACATCATCGGACGAATCACAACTTCACCTTTTTCAGCAACAGGACGCTCAATAATATTATGCATACCTAAAATGGCCGACTGTGGCGCATTAATAATAGGTGTAGACATCATCGAACCAAAAACACCACCATTAGTGATTGTAAATGTACCGCCAGTCATTTCTTCGATTGTTAATTTACCATCGCGAGCCTTAAGAGCTAGAGCCAAAACAGATTTTTCAATTTCAGCTAAACTCATGCTCTCTGCATTACGAATAACTGGTACAACTAAACCTTTTGGAGCTGAAACTGCAATCGAAACATCAGCAAAGTTATTATAAACAATCTCCTCGCCATCAATACGAGCATTTACAGCGGGGAAATCTTTTAATGCCTCAGTCACCGCTTTGGTGAAGAAACTCATGAAACCTAAACCAACACCATGTTTTTCTTTGAAAGAATCTTTGTATTTACCACGTAAATCCATGATTGGTTTCATGTTAACCTCGTTAAAAGTAGTTAACATTGCTGTTTCATTTTTAACAGCAACCAAACGTTTTGCTACGGTTTTACGTAATGGCGACATTTTTTCGCGACGCTCAGAGCGTGCGCCTGCAGGAGCAGCAACAACTGGAGCGTTAGCTTTTGGAGCTTCAGCCTTTTTACCAGCCTCAGCATTTACAGCATCATCTTTAGTAATACGACCATCAATGCCAGTACCTTTTACAGCAGCAGCATCAATACCTTTTTCAGCAAGAATTTTACCAGCTGCAGGAGATGGAGTTCCTGTAGCGTAGCTTTCACCAGATTTTTCAGCAACTGGTGCTGCTGTTTTATCTTCAGTAACTACTGCCTTTTCTTCTGTTTTAGGAGCATCAGCTTTTGCAGGCGCTGCGCCACCATCTTCAATTTTACAAACTACTGCGCCAATAGCTAAAGTATCGCCTTCAGCAGCTATGGTTCTTAAAGTTCCAGCTTGCTCTGCAGTTAATTCGAATGTAGCCTTATCTGATTCTAACTCAGCAATAACTTCATCCATTTCAACAACATCGCCATCGTTTTTTAACCATTGCGATAAAACAACTTCGGTTATCGACTCACCAACTGGTGGAACTTTTATCTCTAAACTCATATTTTTAAAATTGTATTTTCTTTGATGTTTTGTCTAAATTCAATATGTAAGCTATTGATAGGAAACCTTCAACCCTACACCTTTTCACCCTCAACCTTAATCGGCTTCTGCTAGGTTTTTACTCGCTTTTTTAGTTGCACTTTTAACTTCTTCCTGTTTTACAGAAACTTCTAATGCCTTCGCTAAAATATAAGCTTGTTGATTAGCATGTTGTTTTGCAAAACCTGTTGCAGTACTGCTGCTTTCTCTTCTAGAAATTACATCAATACCTTTTAAACCAGTTTTATACAATTTGCGGAATAAGTACGGCCATGCACCCATGTTTTCTGGCTCTTCTTGTACCCAGAAAATCTCATCTGCATTTTTATATTTTTTCGTAATCGCTTCCATCTGATCAACAGGTGTTGGATATAACTGCTCAACGCGAACAATTGCAACATGTTTAACTTTATCCGTCTGTTGTTTTTCAAGTAATTCGTAATAGATTTTTCCACTACAGAAAACTACACGAGTTACATCTGCAACTTTAACATTTACATCATCAATTACTTCTTTGAAACCCCCTTCTGTAAACTCTTCTAATTTAGAAACACAAGCTGGGTGACGCAATAAACTTTTTGGTGAGAAAACCACTAACGGTTTACGGAAATCGCGTTTAAACTGGCGACGTAAAACATGAAAGAAGTTTGCAGGTGTAGTACAATTCACAACTTGCATATTGTAATCTGCACAAAGCTCCATAAAACGTTCGATACGTGCCGATGAATGTTCAGGACCCTGACCTTCGTAACCGTGAGGCAATAACATTACCAAACCATTTTCTCGTTGCCACTTCGTCTCTGCACTCGCAATATACTGATCTACAACAATTTGTGCCCCATTAAAGAAATCACCAAATTGTGCTTCCCAAATGGTTAAAGCATTCGGGTTAGCCATTGCATAACCATATTCGAAACCTAAAACTCCATACTCTGATAAGTGTGAATTATAAATATCAAATGGTGCTTGCTGATCTGAAATGTTTGCTAATGGTACATATTCTTCTTCGCTATCTTCTAAAGTTAAAACCGCATGACGGTGAGAGAAAGTACCACGTTCTACATCCTGGCCACTTAAACGAACTCGCTTACCTTCTGATAACAAAGTACCATAAGCCAATTGCTCGCCCATTGCCCAATCAAAAACATTAGTTTCATTAACCATTTTACTGCGTTCAGCAAATAGCTTTTCAATCTTTTTGAAGAATTTTTTATTTGTTGGTAAAGTTGTAATACGTTTACCAATTTCTAATAAAGTAGATTTTTTAACTGCTGTAATAGGAGAAGTTTCGAAATCTTTTGGAGTTGCCATACGCAGGTCTGCCCATGCACCGCCAAATTTAACTTCAGTGTCTCCAGCAACAAATTCTTTTGCTTCATTTAAACGTTCTTGTAAAATTCCACGGAAATCCTTTTCCATTTCTTTTGCCAATCCCGCTTCCAATTTACCTTCTTTGGTTAATTGCTCAATATATATTTCCCTTGGATTAGGGTGTTTTTCAATTGTTTTATACAATAAAGGCTGCGTGAATTTAGGCTCATCAGACTCATTGTGACCGAAACGACGGTAACATAAAATATCAATGAAAACATCATTTTTGTATTTCTGACGATATTCCATTGCCAGATTAATAGCATAAACCAAAGCTTCAGGATCATCGCCATTTACGTGAAATACTGGCGATAAAGTTACTTTAGCAATATCTGTACAGTATGTACTTGTACGGGCATCTTTATAGTTTGTAGTAAAACCAATTTGGTTGTTAATTACCAGGTGAATGGTTCCACCGGTTTTATAACCTTCCAAACCAGCCATTTGAATTACTTCGTAAACAATACCTTGACCAGCAACAGAGGCATCACCATGAATCAAAATTGGAGCTAAACGACTGTTATCGCCGCCATATTTGAAATCGATTTTAGAACGACTCATGCCTTCTACCACACCATCAACAGTTTCTAAGTGCGATGGATTTGGGCAAAGACTTAAGTGAACGCTTTTACCTGCATTAGTAGTTACATCGGTAGAATAACCTAAATGATATTTTACATCACCTCCAAAAGGTGTTTCTGGATTATAACTCTTACCTTCAAACTCAGCAAAAATATCTTTGTAAGTTTTTTGCATGATATTCGCTAACACGTTTAAACGACCGCGGTGCGCCATACCAATTACAAATTCTTCAATTCCCAATTCTGCACCTTTTTCGATAACCGAATCTAAAGCTGGGATTAAAGCTTCTGCACCTTCTAACGAGAAACGTTTTTGTCCTAAGAACTTCGTCCCTAAAAAATTTTCGAAACTTACAGCTTCATTTAGTTTTTTAAGGATACGTTTTTTCTCCTCGATTGAAAAGTTTGGCGTGTTACGTGCGCTTTCCATTTTACCCTGAATCCAGTTTAAAACTTCTGGTGTACGTAAAAATTTAAATTCTGCACCAATTGAATGTGCATAAGTTTGTTTTAGGAAAGCAACAATATCCTTCAATTTTGCTGCACCGATACCAATTTCAACACCAGAGTTGAAAACGGTTTCTAAATCTGCATCAGATAGGCCAAAATTAGCCAAATCTAATGTTGGTAAATGTTTACGTCTTTCGCGTACCGGATTGGTATGCGTAAACAAGTGACCGCGACTACGATAGCCATCAATCAGATTTAAAACATTAACCTCTTTTAAGAATTGTTCTGGAGTTTCTACGGTTACTGCAGTGGTTTCAGATCCTCTTCCAAAATCAAAACCTTCAAAAAACTTTTGCCAACCAAATTCAACTGATTCAGGATCCTGCTGATACGACTGATATAAAGAATCTATATATTCGGCGTTTTCGCCATTAAGATAAGATAAACTACCCATTATTAACTGTTTACTATAAGCATTACAAAATTAGAATTTTACCTTATATAATTGGTAAAAAACTATATTAAAATGAGATTTTTTGAATTATAGAATTATTATTGATAATAATTGAATTCTTGATCTTTAAATGCAAGAACAATACCATCCCGAAGAAGATTATTATATTATTCAAATTCACTCAATCGATTATTTTTAAGAAGCCCAAATTGTGGCGTAATTTCCTTTTGGATCAAGATTTTTTATGTTTTTATCCAAATCAAAAGCACTCTTCGTTTTTTGATCGTTCCCTACACCTGCCATATTTGCCCAATTACCCCAATTGCTTGCCGGATTATAATCAATTAATTTTTCTTCAAAATATGCCGCACCTAAAATCCAGCTTACTTCTAAATTATTTATTAAGAATAAAGCCGCAGTTTGTCGGGCAATATTAGATATATACCCCGTTTGATTTAATTCATTCATAACTGCGTCAACTACCGCGAACCCAGTTTGCCCAGTTTTCCAGTTATTGAAATTCTCAACTGCATTAGCCTCATCTACCACGCCCTGACTACCAAAACCATTAGGTTTAAAAAAAGTATTACCATATTTTTTAAACATAAACCGGAAATAATCTCTCCAAAGCAAACCAAGTAATACATGGTTAAACATGGCCTTGGTGCTTGGTGTGCTTTCCATTTTTTTGATTTCCCAATAAACTTTTCTCGGCGATAAAGTTCCCATTGCCAGCCAGGCTGATAGTTTTGAGGCAAGAATTAAGTTTTTTGTGGTAGCAGCTTGTTTCATGGCTATTATAACCTTTTGCAATGTGCTTATCCCCTCACTTTCACCCCCAACAAACTCAAAATCAGATCGTATATCCTTTTCTTTAATAGCTAAACCTAAATCGGCTAAACTTGGAATATTTCCCCAATCAATTACTTCAGCAACGTTAATTCTATCGGGCGCTAAAAAACAGGGTTTAATAATTGCATCGCGTTCAATTTTCTTTTTAAACTGATTAAATGCATCCGGAATATCTTTAATCGGGAAAGGTAAATCCTCCTTATTGTATAAAGTATGACCAATAAAGTGTTTAAGATTAATACGCAGCTTCCAAAGTCCATTTTCTACCAATGTTGATACCTGGGTTTCTTCATCAGCAACTTCGCGGTGATGATAAACTTCGTTAATTTCATATTCCTGAGCCAAAGCTGGAATAATTTCTTCGGGTTCGCCTTTAGCAATTAAAAGATTGCCTCCAATTTGTTTTAATGAATTTCTTAAAGCACCAACGCTTTCGAGTATAAATTGCGCTCTGATGCTCCCAGTTTTTAATGTGCCGTATTTAGTTTCTTCAAAAATACGTGGATCAACAATGTAAACTGGCAAAATTGAATCTGACTTAGCAATTGCCTCCACCAACATTTCATTATCGTGTAAGCGAAGATCGTTTCTAAACCAAACTAGAATTTTTTTAGACATCGTTATGTAGAAAAGTGTGTTAAAGACCGTAATTACAAATTTATTGTATTTTTTCTCCGCATCAAAAACATGTCGAATTCTTTACAAATCCTCAACAAAATATTATTTTCTTATGGAATCTCATTTGCTGGCGCATCATTGCTCTAAAATTTAAACTTAACACAAACACAAAATGAAACGATTTTTAACGATATTCTTATTCCCCTTAAGTGTTTATGCTCAACAGCAAATAAAAAGTAAAGCCGCTTTAGAAAGCGTAACAGTTTACAATAATGGCGCACAACTAACGCATACTGGAAAAGTTAATCTCCCATCAGGAACATCAGAAATTGTAATCAATAATATTTCGGGTCGTGTTAACGAAAGTTCTATACAAGTGGGAGTTTCTGCAGGTGTAACCATTTTAGCTGTTCAGTTTAATCGCGATTTCTTAAATACTGATGCTGCAAATCCCGAAATAAAACTTTTAAACGACAGCATTAAAACAGTAAATACTGAGCTTTCTAAAACAAAAAATGCAAAAACCATTGAAGAACAAACTTTGGTTTTGCTAGATGAAAATAGAAAATCTGGCGGTTCCAATACAGGTACTAATGTTGCTGAGTTAATTAAACTTGCAGAGTATTATCGGGCAAAGAGCACCGAAGTCCGTAATTCTATATTGGCAATTAGCGCAACCGAAGAGAAACAAACCCGAAAATTAAATGCTTTACAACAGCAATTGGCAGAGTTAAGAAACAATCCCAATCAGCAACTCGGCCAGTTGGTTTTACAACTCCTGGCAAAAGAAAACGTAAATGCGAATTATAATATTACTTATGTTACGCCAAACGCTAATTGGTTAGCAAGCTACGATGTTAAAGCTATTAATACTTCAACTCCTTTGGGGATTGTTTACAAGGGTGCAATTACACAAAATACTGGTTTAGATTGGAAAAAAGTGAAGCTTTCCTTATCAACAGGAAACCCGAATTATAATATTACCGCACCTACTTTAAATCCTTGGTTTGTTTCAGTTTATTCGCCTGCTCAACAAAGCCTAGCAGGAAGTTCTTCGGGTGTAAGAATTAGAGGAATGGCATCGCCTCTTGGAGAAGCGAATATGCTGAACGATGTTGTAGTTGTTGGATATGCAAAAGCCGAAAAAAAAGCAATCGCAGCATCCGTTTCTACGGTAAACAATTATACATCAGTTAACGAAAGTCAACTTGGCGTAACTTTCGATATCGATATTCCGTATGATATTAATAGCGACAATAAGCCTCATACTGTTGCTTTTAAAGAATATGAAGTTCCAGCAAAATATAAATATTATGCAGCTCCAAGATTAAGTTTAGATGCTTATTTATTAGCAGATGTTTTAGATTGGGAAAAGCTGAATTTACAGGCGGGCAATGCAAATATTATTTTCGAAGGAACTTATACGGGGAAATCCTTTATCAACCCAGCAAATATTTTGGATACTTTGAGTTTAAGCATGGGTAAAGACAAAAAAATCATCATTACCAAAGAAAAACAAGAAGATTATAGTAGCACAAAGTTTATTGGCAGTAATAAGAAACAGGCATTTACTTATCTGATAAAAATTAGAAACACAAAGAAAGAAGCTATTGAATTGTCTCTTAAAGACCAATATCCATTATCAACACAAAGTGATGTAGAAATTGAATTATTAGAAAGTAGTGGTGCAGAAGTAAATAAAGAAACCGGAATGCTTTCGTGGAATTTAAAGATAGCACCAAACGAAACTAAAACTATTAAACTAAGTTATTCAGTAAAAGCACCAAAAAGCAAAATTTTAGCAGGAATGTAATCTTCGAGGCGATCAGGTTTCCACGTAAGTATAATAGCTATTTTACGTGGAAACTTTGTTTAATGCAGAATTGATTTTTACAAATTTCTCTCTAATTATTACAACTCTAAATAATACCACAGCTCAAACCCTTTCGTATCTTTAGTGTTTTAAAAGAATGGTGAAAAAGATTCTAATTACGGGAGCGAGCGGACTTGTGGGCACTGAACTTAAAAAGCATTTGATTACCAAAGGCTATAAAGTAAACACACTTTCCCGAAAAAAAACCAATGACCCAAATAACTATGTTTGGGATATTTTTAAAGGCCAAATTGATTACAATTGCCTAACGGATGTAGATTCTGTTGTACATCTGGCTGGTGAGCCTGTAGCAGATAAAAAATGGACAGCAGAACAGAAAAAACTAATCATTGATAGTCGTGTAAAATCTACGGAATTACTTTATAAAGCCATTAAAGCATCTGGAAATCATAACATTAAGTCTTTTATTTCGGCATCGGCGGTTGGTTATTATGGCGATTGCGGCGATGAAATTCTTACAGAAGAAAGCCCGAATGGTTTTGGTTTTTTAGCTAAATGCTGCAAACTTTGGGAAAATGCTGTAGACCAAGGCAAGAAACTGAGCCTGAGAATAGTAAAACTTAGGACTGGAATTGTAATAAGCAAACGTGGTGGTGCATTACCGCAATTGGCTTTGCCTGTAAAATTATTTGTAGGTTCGGCAATTGGTTCGGGCAAACAATGGGTGCCATGGTTGCACCACGAAGATATGGTTGAAATGTATATTGACGCTATAGAGAATCCGAAAATAGAAGGTAATTACAACGCCTGTGCTCCTTTTCCTGTAACTAATTCCGCTTTAACAAAAGCGATAGCGAAACAACTTCATCGCCCGTTTTGGCCAATTAAAGTTCCAAAAAGAGTTGTCGAATTATTACTGGAAGAAAGAGTTGAAGCCGTTTTAATGAGTAATAATTGCTCTGCACAAAAACTTCTTGACGCTGGTTTTAAATTCAAATTCACCAGAATCGAAGATGCATTAAAAGACATTTACAAATAAGTTTATCAATGAACTGAATATCATAATTTTCCCAATTAAACAATTTACTCGCTTTACCTAATAAAAATGCACCCTATTAATATTTTATGGCTTCGCCGCGATTTACGTTTGGAAGATAATGCAGCACTTTACCATGCCCTAAAAAGTGATTATCCAGTCCTACTGTTATTTATTTTTGATAAAAACATATTAGACAAATGCGCTAAAGATGATGCCCGTGTAACCTTTATCTATCAAACATTAGAAAACATCAAAAAAGAACTTCGAGCTAAAGATTCTGACTTGTTAGTTAAGTACGGTACTCCAGAAAAAATATGGACAGAAATATTAAAAGATTATGAGGTAAAAGAAATTTACACCAATCACGATTATGAGCCTTATGCTCGCGAACGTGATGATAATATGGCTGAGTTTTTAACTAGCGAAAAAATTGCGTTTAAAACCTATAAAGACCAGGTTATTTTTGAAAAAGGCGAAATTTTGAAAGCCGATAAATCGCCATACACGGTTTTTACACCTTTTTATAAACAATGGCAGGCTAAGCTAGATGGTTTTTACACAAAATCTTATCCTACAAAAAAGTATTTCAAAAACCTGTTTAAAACAAAAAACCTTTCATTTCCATCTTTAAAAGAGATGGAATTTGAAGAAAGTAAACTAAACTTCCCTGAAATTAGCTACAAGAATAAGCTGGCAGATTATGGGCAGGAAAGAGATTTTCCTGCTAATGATGGAACAACTCATATTGGATTACACTTAAGGTTTGGCACTTTGAGTATTAGAAAAGCTGTGCAAGACGCCATTAAGGAAAAATCAAATGTTTGGCTTTCGGAATTAGCCTGGCGGGAATTTTATATGATGATTCTTTGGCATTTTCCATACGCTGCTTTCGATTCGTTTAAAAAGCAATACGATAAAATTAAATGGCGAAATAACGAGGCAGAGTTTAAGTCTTGGTGTAAGGGTAATACGGGTTATCCGATTGTAGATGCAGGTATGCGTCAACTAAACGAAACTGGTTGGATGCACAATCGCGTTCGTATGGTTGTGGCCAGTTTTTTATCCAAACACTTGTTAATAGATTGGCGTTGGGGCGAGGCTTACTTTGCCGAAAAATTGCTTGATTATGAAATGGCAAGCAATGTTGGTGGTTGGCAATGGGCAGCAGGTTCGGGCAACGATGCAGCACCTTATTTCAGGGTTTTCAATCCCGAATTACAAACCAAAAGATTTGATTCGAAATTTGAATATATTAAAAAATGGGTACCAGAATATGGTACAAAAAAATATGCCCAACCAATAGTTGAGCATACATTTGCACGCGAAAGAGTGCTTAAAGTTTTTAAGGAAGCGCTTAATTCGTAACGCTCACAATTTCAATGTCGAAATCCAGAACAGCATTACCAGGAATTGTGCCATTACCAGCTGGACCATAACCTAAATCTGATGGAATAAATATTCTAACTTTTGTTCCTGCTTTAAAATTTCTTAAAATATCCCAGCCTTTTATAGTTCCAGACAAGGGTAACGATGATGCTGTACCTTCCGTAGCGTCAAAAACACTTCCACTTAGAAGTCTGCCTGTGTAATTTACCGACAATGTACTTGAGCTTGAAATCGGGTCTACACCTGTCCCCTGCTGTGTAACAATATATCTAACCCTTGACAAATCTCTGATGGCAGTTAAACTATTTGCTTTTAAGAAATTATCAATTTCCAATTCGTCTATTTCATGTCTGGTCGACTGAGTATATATTCCTAAATCAACACGAATATTTTCATTTGATTCAACTCCAAGTGAGGGTATTCCATTTTTACCGAAGGCCATGTTTGAAGGTATAATCACCGTAGCAGTTCCACCTCTTTTTAATTTTGACAAAACCTCTCTTACTGGAACAAAATCAAATGGTGAAGAGTTTATTGTAAATCTATCAGTATAACCTAAAAAAGTTCCTGGTATCATAACATCCGATGATTGATTAAGAATTTGGCCATTCAAGGACTTAAAAGTGAATGAATAAAAAACAGAATCAGAATTTTTTAAATCTGCACCAGCACCTGGAGTTAATACATTATAATAGTAGCCCGAAGGATCTTTAGTAAATGTTAGATTATTACGTTTAATGTAAGCTTGAATAGCACTCTCATCTACCGATTGAATAGACTCATACTCCTTTTTACAAGATGTAAATAATATAGTAGCCAGTAAAAAAGTAAACAGGCTAAGTTTTGTAAAGTTCTTCATTAATTATTGTACGTTTATCAATTGTATCGTAAAATCTAAAACCGAATTTGCAGGTACAGGCCCCGTAGCCTGGCTTCCATAAGCTAAATTAGACGGAATAATCAATCTAATTTCACCACCTTTCTGAATAAGTGGAATACCTATTCTCCAGCCTTCTATTAACTGCGCCAGCTGAAAGGTATTTTCAACACCATTACCATTATCAATTACAGTTCCATTTAATAACCTGCCTTCGTACTTAATTGTAATTTTAGTACTCGATGGATAGGTAAATGATCCTGAACCAGGTTTAATAATTTGATAATATAAGCCAGAGGAATGTTTTGTTGCACTAATATTATTGTTTTGAATAAACTCCGCAATTTGTTCATCAGCGTTTTCATCCTTTTTGCAGGAAGTAAATAATACTGAAATAAGCAAAAAGCTAAAAGCAGCAAATTTTAATAAATTTTTATTCATTTAGTTTGGGATATCGTTAAGAGTGATCGTAAAATCCAATATTGAATTTGCAGGGATTGATCCATTTGCGGCATTACCATACCCATAATATGAAGGGATGAAAAGCCTAATTTGCCCACCTTTTTGTATATAAGGAATTCCAATTTGCCATCCAGGAATAAGTCCTCCCAATGTAAATTGTGGTGAAGTCCCTTTAGAAGCATCAAAAATTGTCCCATTAAGTAATCTACCTTCATAATCTACTTTAATTTGGGTAGTTGAAGTATAGGTAACATTTCCAGCACCTGCAGCAATAATTTGATAGAAAACGCCATATTGCTCGTTTTTTAAGACTGCAATATTATTTGCTTTAACGTAAGCTCTAATTGCTGTAGTATCTGCCTTAAATTGCGGAACAGGATCATACACATCACCTACATCTGTTTTTTTACAGGCAACAAAACATCCAGCAATGCATACCAGCAATAAAAAGTGCTTAATCTTAATCATAGTCCGCAAAAATAAGCTTTTAATACGGATGCCACAATTTTTAACCAAATTTAACAAATAGACAAAGTTAAAAAGACCAAAGATAAAAGACTATTAACCACCAATGATACCAATTCGGTTTTTATACCGCATTAGTTCTTTCAGGTTTTGTCTTTTTGCTTTGGTCTTTAATTTTTGAGCTTTAAAGCCTTAAAAAATATATTTATTTGCTTCAATTAATTTCTGAGCGACTCTTTGACGAGCATCTTTAACATTAAAAGGTTCTACCTTGGTAAAACGACGTAAACCCACCAACATCATGCGTTGTTCATCACCATCGGCAAATGCCCAAAGTGCTTCTTTACCCGCTTTGGCAATGCCATCAACAGCCTCAACCATATAAATTTTCAATAAATCTAACTGACCCGCTGAAGCTTCTTCGCCGCGCAACGAAACCAATTTCTCGGTTCTTAGCAAAGCTGATTCCAGTACATAAACATAGCCTGCCATGTCTGCAATGTTCATTAAAATCTCTTGCTCTTTACTTAAAGTCATCATTAGTTTTTGAACCGCAGCACCAGCAACCATCAAAGTCGCTTTTTTTAGGTTCGCTAAAACTTTTTTCTCAGAAGCAAATAATGTAGTGTCTTCTTCGCCAAAATCAGGAATGCTCATTAATTCGGCAGCAACAGCAGTGGCTGGCCCCATTAAATCCAATTCGCCTTTCATGGCTCGCTTCAACATCATATCAACGGTTAGCAATCGATTAATTTCGTTCGTTCCTTCGAAAATTCTGTTAATACGAGCATCACGATAAGCCCTGTCCATTGGTGCGTCTGCACTGAAACCCATTCCACCATAAATTTGAACACCTTCATCTACAGTATAATCCAACGCCTCAGAACCCCAAACTTTTAAAATGGCACATTCAACCGCAAACTGCTCTACAGACTTTAATCTTGCTTTACCTGATTCCATTCCACCTGCAACCAATTGATCATAAGTATCATCAATATTTTGTCCTGCACGATAGTTCGCTGCATCAACAGCATAAAGCTTCGAAGCCATTTCGGCAATTTTGAAACGAATAGCCCCGTATTTAGAGATCGAACGGCCAAATTGGCTACGTTCATTTGAATAATTAATTGCTGTGCTTAATGTTGCTTTTGAGGCACCAATTGCCGCAGCTGATAATTTTATACGACCAATGTTTAAAATGTTAACTGCGATTTTGAAACCATTTTCCCGATCACTCAACATATTTTCAACTGGAACTTCGCAATCGTTAAAGAAAACCTGACGCGTTGAAGAACCTTTGATTCCCATTTTATGTTCTTCTGGATTCATGGTAATGCCACCAAAATCTTTCTCTACAATAAAAGCAGTTAAGTTTTTATCATCATCAATTTTTGCAAAAACGATAAAAATATCTGCGAAACCACCGTTGGTAATCCACATTTTTTGCCCGTTGATGATGTAATGTTGACCGTCAGCACTTAAAACGGCTTTGGTTTTTCCAGAATTTGCATCTGAACCTGAATTAGGTTCCGTTAAGCAATAAGCTGCTTTCCATTCGCCAGAACCCAATTTTGGAATGTATTTGGCTTTCTGTTCTTCGTTTCCGTAATAAAGGATTGGCAAAGTACCAATTCCGGTATGCGCCGAAAGCGCCACTGCAAATGAGTGCCCAGCACCAACTACATCAGCAACCAACATCGAAGTGTTAAAGTTTTTACCAAAACCTCCGTACTCTTCAGGAACAGAAACCCCAAGAATCCCCAATTCGCCAGCTTTGGTTAAAAGCGTTGGCATTAACTCTGGGTCTTCCTGTTTATCAATTTTATCTAAATTTGGATAAACTTCAGCTTCTAAAAAATCGCGACAAGTTTGCGCAATCATTTGTTGCTCTTCATCAAATTCTTCAGGAATAAAGATATCCTGGTAAACCGTTTCTTTAATTAAGAATTCGCCGCCTTTAATTGTTTTTTTTTCAGTTGTTTCCATTTTAATAGTATCTAGTAGCGAGTATCAAGTGAATCGCTTAATTTTATTTTATGGCCTTTTCTTTTGCCTAATACGGTCGTCATTGAGTGGCATAAAGTTATCCTAAAACCATCGTTATTATCAGCATAAAGCATTAAGATTGCTTCGTAACTCGCAATGACGATATGCCTAAAACAGCTCAAAAATCCCTGCTGCGCCCTGCCCGGTACCTACGCACATGGTAACCATACCATATTTTTTATTCTGTCTTTTTAATTCGTTAAGCATTTGTACCGATAATTTAGCCCCTGTACATCCAAGCGGATGGCCCAATGCAATTGCTCCACCATTTACATTAATGATATCAGGATTTAAATCCAATGTTCTGATAATTGCTAAAGATTGTGAAGCAAAAGCCTCGTTCAATTCAATTAAATCAATATCGTCTTGCTTTAACCCCGCTTGTTTTAATGCTTTCGGAATTGCCTCAATCGGACCTATCCCCATAATCCTTGGCGGAACACCAGCCACTCCATAACTTACTAACCTCGCGATTGGCTCTGCATTTAATTCTTTCATTTTCTTTTCAGAAACCACCAAAACAAATGCAGCACCATCAGATGTTTGCGATGAATTACCTGCTGTAACACTTCCAACCGCATCAAAAACTGGTTTCAATTTTGCCAGTTTTTCTAACGTCGTATCAGCACGCGGACCTTCATCTGTATCCACTACATAAGAGCGTGTTTTCTTTTTCAAGTTCTCATCCAGGTAATTTTCATTCACTGTAATGGGCAAAACCCCATCTTTCAAATGACCATTTTTAATAGCCTGAATCGCCTTTTCATGAGATTTCAAAGAAAACGCATCCTGGTCTTCGCGACTCACGTTATATTCTTTTGCAACCGCTTCGGCAGTTAAACCCATCCCCCAATACCAATCTGGATTGTTCTTTGCAACCTCCGCATTCGGCACTAATTTCCAGCCACCGAAAGGCATTCCACTCATCACTTCCACACCGCCTGCGATGATGCAATCCGCCATTCCAGCTTTAATTTTCGCAACCGCAGTCGCAATCGTATCTAAACCCGATGCACAATAACGGTTTACCGTAACACCTGGAACTTTGTCCGTATCCAAGCCCATCAGCGAAATCATACGGGCAATATTTAAGCCCTGTTCTGCCTCTGGTGTAGCATTACCTACAATTACATCGTCAATTTGTTCCTTATCTAAATTCGGAACCGATGCTACCAAAGCTCTAATCACTTCTGCAGCCAAATCATCAGCTCTCGTAAAACGGAATACGCCACGGGGCGCCTTGCCCACTGCTGTACGATATCCTGCTATAATATATGCTTCCATTTTATTTAGTATTTCTTATGGCGCTAGCCAATATTATGTTTTTATTATACGCATTTTCCTGACTCTTGCCATCATTGCGAGGCACGAAGCAATCTTAATGCAGTAGAAAAACCCTTAGTTGTAAGATTGCTTCGTGCCTCGCAATGAGGAAGTGGCTAAGCAAACCTCATATCTACTATCTAATTCCTCAACGGTTTCCCCTTGGTTATAATCGATTGAATACGTTCTAAAGATTTTCGCTCACCCGCAAGTGATAAAAACGCTTCTCTTTCCAAGTCCAATAAATATTGCTCGCTTACTTCTGTAGGGGATGATAAATCGCCACCACACATTACGTAACCTAATTTTTCAGAGATTTTTTTATCGTGTTCAGAAATGAAATGCCCAGCATACATACTATTTGCACCTGCGTAGACAATTCCTAAACCTTGCTTACCCAATACTTTAATATCTGTACGTTGAACTGGTTTTGTATAACCAGCCTCAGCCAATTCAATTGCCTTGGCTTTTGCGTCGGCCAATAAACGGTTGCGGTTCATCGATATGGAGAATTTATCTTTTTGTAGATAACCCAATTCGTAAGCCTCATAACCAGAAGTAGAAACTTTCGCCATACCAATCGTTAAGAAACGCTCTTTCAAAGCATTTTGAACAATCTGATCGTCCTTATATTCATCAGAAGCACGTAAAGCGAATTCTTTGGTTCCACCTCCACCTGGAATTACTCCAACACCGAACTCAACCAAACCCATATAGGTTTCAGCCGATAACTGAACATGGTCTGCATGTAAGCTAAACTCACAGCCACCGCCTAAAGTTAAATTGTGTGGCGCAACTACAACAGGAATTGATGAATAACGAATGCGCATCGAAGTGTTTTGGAACATTCTGATGGCCATATTCAACTCATCCCACTCCTGCTCAACCGCCATCATGAAAATCATACCCACATTGGCACCAGCAGAGAAATTTGCACCGTCGTTACCGATTACTAAGCCACGGTAATCTTTCTCGGCCATATCGATAGCTTTATTAATTCCAGAGATGACATCCCCACCAATGGTATTCATTTTGGTATGGAATTCTACATTCAGAATGCCATCGCCTAAATCAATAATCGAAACACCAGAGTTTTTCCAAAGGGTTTTATTCTCGCGGATATTATCCAGAATGATAAACTCATCGGTTCCTGGTAAAGCTTTGTAAGATTTTGTTGGAATATCATAATACTTCTTAACACCACCTTCTACTTTGTAAAATGCATCATTTCCAGCATCAAGCATTTCCTGAACCCAAGCCGCAGCTTTATTTCCGTACTGCTCCATTCCCTCAATCGCTTCTTTCACACCAACGGCATCCCAAAGCTCAAACGGACCAAGTTCCCAACCAAAACCTGCACGCATCGCGTCATCAATACGATACAATTCGTCAGAAATCTCAGGAATCCGATCTGATACATATTCAAATAAACCGAAAGAAGAATGGCGGAATAATTCGCCCGCTTTATCTTTTCCTTTGGCGAAAATCTTCATGCGTTCACGAAGATTTTCAACAGGCTTGGTCATTTCTAAAGTAGCCGATTTTACCTTTTGCTGAGGTTTATATTCTAAGGTTTTTAAATCCAACGCAAGGATTTCGGTCTTTCCTTCAGCAGTTTTAGTTTTTTTATAGAAACCCTGTTTGGTTTTATCACCAAGCCATTTGTTCTCCTCCATTTTTTTAACATACTCAGGAAGTTTAAACAGCTCATGCGCTTTATCTTCAGGACAATTATCATATAGTCCTTTAGCTACCTTAATCATGGTATCCAAACCAACCACATCCGAAGTACGGAAAGTTGCCGATTTCGGTCTGCCCAAAGCTGGACCAGTGAATTTATCAACTTCTTCAACAGTTAAATCTAGTTTTTCAACCAAATGTAGCAGTGCCATTATGGAATAAACCCCAACTCTGTTTGCAATAAAAGCAGGCGTATCATTACATAAAACCGTGGTTTTACCTAAAAATTTATCACCGTAATGCATCAAGAAATCAACAATCTCAGGTTTGGTATGTGGCGTTGGAATAATCTCCAATAATTTTAAATAACGAGGCGGATTAAAAAAGTGTGTTCCGCAGAAATACGCTTTAAAATCTTCACTTCTACCCTCGGCCATTAAATGAATTGGAATACCCGAAGTATTAGAAGTAATTAATGTACCAGGTTTACGGAATTGCTCCACCTGTTCGAAAACCTTTTTCTTAATGTCTAAATTTTCGACTACCACTTCAATCACCCAATCAAAGGCGGCAATTTTCGGCATATCATCGTCGAAGTTCCCCGTCTTAATTTTGTTTAATACTTTTTTAGAATAAACTGGAGATGGATTTGTTTTAACAGCAGTTTGCAAAGCTGTATTAACAATTCGGTTTTTTACTACCAGATTATCTAATGCTAGTCCTTTTGCCTGTTCTTCTGGGCTTAGTTCTTTCGGAGCAATATCTAAAAGCAAAACCTCTACACCAATATTGGCGAAGTGGCATGCAATACGCGACCCCATAATACCTGAACCTAAAACGGCAACTTTATTAATGCTTCGTTTCATATTAATCAACAGTATATGCTACAGTTATATCATTTAATTTTATCAACAATGTGATGAAAGTTTCTTTTTCCTTTTTAGAAAAATGTTCATCAAGATATTCATTGAACTTTCGAACAACGCCTTTGGCTAATTGTTTCTTTTCCTTCCCAAAATCAGTTAGAAACACTTTTACTGAACGTTTATCTCCTGCAGAAGTTTCGCGATAAATAAGCTTGGCATCTTCCATATTATTTAACATGCGAGAAAGACTTGTTGCTTTAACACCAAGCAACGCAGCTAAGTTCGAAACTGCTGTGCCATCAACATCATCAATATTAATAAGCATATAACCAATTGCCTGTGTAATACCAAAGCCTGCAGCCATTTGGTTGTACTTATTAAACATGTTTTGCCAGGCAAACTTAACGTGATAATCTAATGTTTGTTGTTGCTTCATTTGGTTAAATTTATTATGCTTGCATAACAAAGCTAATGAATGTATTTTGTTAATGCAATAGCAAAATGAAGAATTTTTGTCAAAAGATTCTTATAATTGAACTGCACAAATGAAAACACTTAGCTATGCTACTTATAAAAAAAATATTATTAATTTTTCCTGTTCTCCTAATCGGCGTAATTTGCAAAGGCCAGGTTTCTTATTTTGGAATTGAGGCAGCGCAAAAAGCAAAACTAGATGGTTTTAAAACAACCACCACACTTTTCACATTACAATATAACGATTATCCGGAATTGGAAAAATTTAATGAAGCGATTAAAAAAGTTTGGACAATTACTCCTTTTAAAATAATTAAGCCTAATGAACTTGCGAAATACGATATAGCTTCTTCCAGCTACTCGTTATTTTATTTTGATGGTTATAGCGAAACTATCGATAACTCCACAAACGTAAACGTTTTTTATGCCCTAAAACTCATTACTCCTTCAGAAAAACCTAAGCAAAAAGAAGAAAGCATATTAGCCACAATAAACTTATCAACCGATGCTTTTACAGATTTACTTGTTAAAGAAATAAGTGGAAGAATGGCTGCAAGAAGAGGGCCTAAATCCGATCTTTTAAATCAATTATACAACAACTCGAAGTTTTACAATTGGTCGCCTGGCTTTTTAGCTGGTTATTTAAAACAGATAAATGATGGATTAAATACGCAAAGAAGTCAATACTTAGATTTTCAATTTTACAATAAAACACGGTTACCTCAACTTTCAAAAGAAACCTTATATGTACCCGAGTATATTAGGCAGCTATTCAGTCTTGCCCGTTCTACTGGGACAAAAAATAATAACAATGAGGTTGCCCAGGAGCCATACACCTACAAGTTAAAATTTGCTTCTTATTCTGAAATGGATAGTTTAATTTTAAACAAAAACACACCAATTAAATACCTAATATACACACAACGCTCTAACGATAAGATCATTAGTGTTTATGATAGCAAGGATAGTCAAATTATTTATCAAAAATTCGTCCCTCAGTCTACAAATTTTGAAATGAACGATTTAATCGAGATCAAAAAGATTATCAAATCTATTCCATAAAAAAAGCGATGTCGATTAAATCGACACCGCTTTTGCAATATATTTTAAACTGACTAGTAAAGCGTAAACTCTACACGGCGGTTTTTCTGACGACCAGCTGCAGTTTTGTTTGATGCAATTGGCTGACCCATTCCGTAACCTGTAGCTTCGATACGAGATGCATTAGCACCTTGAGCAACTAAGTAAGCTTTTACAGATTCTGCTCTAGCTTTAGATAAACGTAAGTTTAATTCTTTTGAACCAGTGTTATCTGTATGACCTGCTAATTTCAAGCTGAAGTTTTTCTGAACTAATAAAGCTGCAACTCTGTTTAACGATGCAAAAGATTTAGCACGAATAGTAGCTTTGTTTAAATCGAATTCTAAGTTTTTAATTGCTTCATTAACAACTTTACGATCTTCTTCTGTAACAACAACTTTTTCAACAACTTTTTCTGGAGTTTTTAAAGGACAACCAGAACCATCTACTACAGTACCTGAAGGTGTTCCAGGGCATTTATCTAATTTATCAGCAACGCCATCACCATCTGTATCTTTCAACAAATCAGCCATTTCTGAACGCAATTTTGCATTTTCAGCTTTTTGAGCATCTAAATCGCCTTTTAATGCGTTTGCAGCATTTTTAGCAGCTAAAGCCTCATCATAAGTTGCTGCAACTGGATTATGGAAAGCTAATTGTTTTCCTTTACCTAATGCAAACTCTAAACCAGCATAAGCATAGTTGTATTTATCGTTATTTCCGTTTTTATATAACCCATCTAAGTTATCTCCATCAACAAAGTTGATAGTCCAACCTAAATCGATATTAACACCATCAGATACTTTAAATTTAGCACCTAAACCAACTGGAATAATTAATTCGCTAATTGCTTTACCACCAGCATAAGCAGATGTTCCACCTGCCGTAGTAACAGTTGGTTTGTAACCTGCTAAACCAGCACCAACAGATGTATAAAGCTGAATTGCATTTTCCTTTTTAAACATATCGATATTAAACATATTAACAACCGCATTTAAGCTTGCTGAATAGTTTAATTTAGTATCGAAAGCAGAAACAGTACTTGTGTTAGTGAAACCACTATCATAAGCTTCGGTATTATCACCTTTTAATTTACCTGCAACTCCATCCAAACGAAGAGAGAAATAATTTGTAATTTGTTTTTTGATATACAATCCGTAACCAAAACTAGTTTTGTTATTACTGAAGTCGTTTCTTCCACCTAGCGGAGAAAGTGGGGTTAACGCTCCTGCGTTTACACCAATAGACCAAGTTCTGAACTGGGGTGTTGTTGTTGCTGGTTCCTGAGCCATAGCAGCAGTACCTACAAATAAACCGGCTAATGCTACCGGCAAGGATTTAAATAAATTTAATTTCATATCTTTTCTAATTAACGTTAACAAGCGTCACACACCTCTAACAACTGTCATACCAAAAAGATTTTTATTAGAAAATAATTTTAAACTTATCAACAATTAGTAACCAATTGCTTTATCATCGCCTCGTGGATCTGCACCTCCCTGATAAGACCCCCACTTTGTTTTCAAAATCGCATCTACCCTTCCAATGGCACCACGGGGAACAATTTTATAACCTTTAGCTTTTAGTTTTTCAGTAGTTAAACTATCCAGAGCGTCTTTTTCTGCATACACTTCGTCTGGCAACCATTGGTGATGGAATTTTTTAGCCGCAACAGCTGATTGCATAGGCATTTCAAAATCTATAACATTTATAATTGTTTGAAACACAGAAGTTATTATCGTCGAGCCACCTGGCGTACCAACCACCATAAATAATTTATTATCTTTTTCTACTATACTTGGCGTCATCGAACTCAGCATCCTTTTATTTGGCGCAATAGCATTAGCCTCACCGCCGACTAAACCATACATATTTGGCGCTCCAGGTTTAACAGAAAAATCGTCCATTTCGTTATTCATCAGAAAACCAGCACCTTTAACAGCTACAAAAGAACCATAAGAGCCATTTAAAGTTGTAGTAATTGAAACGGCATTTCCATCTTTATCTACAATTGAGAAATGCGTTGTTTCTTCGTGTTCCTTACCCTTAACAACGCCAGCTAAAACAGAACTACTTGGAGTTGCTGTTGTCCAGTTGAAAGTAGACATTCTATTTTTATTGTAATCTGCACTTAGCAATTCGTTGTGAGGAACGGCATAAAAATCAGGATCTCCTAAATGCGTTGCTCTGTCTGCATAAACCCGTCTTTCTGCCTCTACAATTACCTGAACTGTGGAATCTGAGTTATGACCCCATTTTTTTAGGGGATAAGGTTCTACAGATTGCAACAGTTGTACCAATGCAATTCCCCCACTTGAAGTTGGAGGCATGGTAATAATTTTATATCCTCTATAGGTTCCTGTAACTGGTTTACGCCAAACAGAGTGATAATTTTTTAAATCTTCTTTTGTAATTAAGCCTTTACCTTTTTGCATTTCGACTACTATAGAATCGGCTACGTTGCCTTCATAAAAACCAGCTCTCCCCTTTTCCTGAATTAATTTTAAGGTATTGGCTAACTCGTTTTGAACCAACAAATCATTTTCCTTCCAAGTTGATTCAAGATTAACAAACGCAGTACCCTGTGGGTTAAATTTCATAAAATTTCTATGCATATTATTTAACTCACTAGCTTGGAGTTTTGTAATAGGAAAGCCGCTTTGAGCTAAATCAATAGCTGGTTGGATAACTGCTGCCCAACTTAATTTACCATATTTTTTATGCGCTTCAACCATTCCATCAACTGATCCGGGAACACCAGAAGCAAGTTGACCATACAAACTCTTAGGCACTATAGGATTTCCAACAGAATCAAGATACATATCTCTGCTTGCATTTGCTGGAGCCTTTTCTCTAAAATCGAGTGCACTGATTTCGCCCTTTGATGAGCGGTAAACCATAAAACCACCACCACCTATATTACCAGCATTTGGATAAACTACGGCCAAAGCAAACTGAACTGCAACCGCAGCATCAACGGCATTACCACCTTTTTTTAGAATTTCTATACCAACTTCTGAAGCTTTGGGATGGGCAGAAACAACCATGCCGTTTTTGTATTCGCCACTATTATTTTTACCTAGCTGACCGCTAACGCAGCCAGATATTAAACAGACAACTAAAAAATAGCTTAAAAAAGAAATACTAATTTGGCGCTTTGTAATCTTCTGCATCTTTATAAATTTTTTCAATTATACTGTTATTTTTTTCAGTAATTACTTTTCGTTTTAAACTTAACTTTGGCGTTAATTCGCCACCATCAATACTCCATTCTTTCGGCAAAAGCACAAAGCGTTTAACTTGCTCCCATTTACCAAAATCAACTCCTGCCACATCTATTACCTCTTTGTACTTAGCTAAAACTTGTTCGTTTTTAATAATTTCTTCGTTTGATGTAAAGGTTATTCCTTTTCTTCCAGCCCAGGTTTTCAACGTTTCAAAATTAGGCACAATTAAAGCTGATGGAAATTTTCTGTTTTCGCCTAAAACCATTATTTGTTCAATAAAAATAGACTCTTTGTATTTATTTTCGAGCATTTGAGGAGCAACATATTTACCTCCCGCAGTTTTAAACATTTCCTTTTTGCGATCTGTAATTCTCAAAAAACGGCCATCAACCAATTCACCAATATCGCCAGTATGGAACCATCCGTCGCTATCGATAGCTTCTGCAGTTAAATCAGGTCGGTTGTAATAACCTTTCATTACTTGATGTCCTCGGGTTAAAACTTCTCCATCCTGTGCAATTTTAACTTCAACCCCTTTAATTACTTCACCAACCGAACCGAACATTGTTCCTCCGAAATGATTAACCGTAATGACTGGAGAGGTTTCTGTTAAACCATATCCTTCAAAAACAGGCATACCTGCTGCCCAAAAAATCCTTGCCAACCGCGGATTTAAAGCAGCACCGCCCGAAACAATTACCACGATTTCTCCGCCCAATGCTTCCTGCCATTTTTTAAATACAAGCTTACGGGCAATTCCCAATTTAAAATTATACCAGGCGCTTGCATCCGTTGTGTATTTCTCTGCCAAAGCAACCGACCAAAAGAAAATTCCTTTCTTAATTCCAGAAAGCGCCTTGCCTTTCTCCATAATTTTATCGTAAACCTTTTCCAATAACCGCGGAACCGTTGAGAAGGAATTAGGTTTAACATGTTGAATATCGGCTACAATTGTATCCATACTTTCTGCATAATAAACAGAAGTACGATTAAATAGATACAGATAGATAATCATGCGTTCAAATATATGAGACAACGGAAGAAAGCTCAATCCCTTGTGTACCCCTTCTGGCATTACAACCGAAGAGTTTACAAAATTTGCGACAAGATTATCGTGTGTTAACATTACGCCTTTAGGTGTTCCTGTTGTACCAGAAGTGTAAATTAAGGTAAGAATATCTTCAGGCTGAATTTTATCACGGTATTCATCGAGGTTAATTTCGGAGCTACTTTTCCCTTCCTCGGTAAGCTTTACCCAGTTATCAGCTCCATTAACTTCATTGAATGTGTATATCTTTACATTCGGGTTAACCGCTTCGACATTTGGTTTAACTTTTTTATACAAATCTTCATCTGCAACAAATATGATTGATATTTCTGCATCTTTTAATATAAATTGGATATCATGATCGGCCAGCGTTGGATAAAGTGGAATTTGATACGCTCCAATTTGATTTGCGGCAAAATCGGCAATATTCCATTCGGGCCTGTTATGAGACATTACTGCAACACGCCCTCCTTTTCCAATTCCCTGCCTTATTAAACCACGACTTAAATTATCAGTTACTTCGCAAAACTCTGCTGTACTATAATTTATCCATTTGCCGTTTATTTTTCCGTTTATGAATTCTTGCTGAGGTTGCTCAAGGCTATATTTTAAGAGATCGAAAACTCGTTTAATTGCTGCAGCCATATGATTTGTAATATTTGGTTAAGTTAAAAAAATCAAACAATAAAAGATATAAATCTTTAATGCCTATTCATCAAAAAAAGTTTTTATCCAGCATAAAAAAGCCTTTACAATTTCGATAAAAAATATTTTAATAAACTTAGCAATAACAAAATTACTATGCAAGCATTGTTTTTATCTAATAAGATTTTTACCTAAAAAAACAGAAACGGCACTAAAGTTGTTAAGGCTGTAATACTTTAAAAAAACATTATAAATCTTTAGATTATGAAAAAATTAATTTTTACTATTTTCGGATGCGCAGCTCTATTTGCTTTGACTACAACAGATGTTAAAGCTCAAAACTATAAAACAGGCGTAGGTTTAGGTATCGATTTTGGTGATGGCGCAACCTTAGTTGGCCCATCGTTAAGACACCATTTCAGCAGACATGCTGCATTACAAGGAGAAGTTTTGTTTGGCGGTAACTCAACGTTCATTCAAGCATTTTTACAATACAATACACCGATTAAAGGAGCAGAAGGCCTAGATTTTTATGCAGGTGGTGGTCCATCTTTACAACTTTATGACGGTGGTTCTAGCTTCTACTTAGTTCCAATGGCTGGGCTTGATTACAAAATTAAAGGTGCACCATTAGCTATTGCATTAGACTGGAGACCGCGTATATATCTTGGCGATAATGGAAGCGATTTTAGTGCTGGCAGATTTGGTTTAGGCTTCAGATATACTTTCTAGGCTTTGAAAGCAACACATTAAAATAAAAAATCCCGTTAGCAAACCTAACGGGATTTTTTGTATTATATAATTAACGAATTGGTTAAATACCCATCCATTTTTTAAGTACAGCCTTTTGTGCTGCTGAAGCATTCTCATCAATAGTAGCTTTTAAGCGCACACTTGGATTTGCTTTCAATGTTAAAGAAATCTCTCTTTCAATTCCATCACGCTTTACCTTAAGCTTTAAAACATCACCAATATTCTTTTTCGAAACAACTGGTAACGATTCTAATGAAACAGCTGGTGTGCGTAATTTAATTGTAGATAATGCATCGCCAACTGAAACATCATCAAGCGAAATAATTACATCGTTTACATTAAGTCCAGCATCCCAAGCTGCAGAGCCTCTTGTGGTAGAGCTAACAGATAAACCATCATTTACCAATTGTGCTGCTGCGCCTGTAACAGGCTTATCTGGTGTTGCATTTTCTGTAGAAACATTAACACCTGCATATCCGAAATATTTAACATATTCTGCATCAACAACGCCATTTACATACTTTGCCCAAAAATCGGTAAAACTAATCCCCGATATTTTTTCAACCATTGCTTTAAATTCGGCATCTGTATAACCGCGTTTTAAAGTTTTGCATTGCAAATACATCGCTTTCATTACGTCATCTAAACTTTTTACTCCTTTTGTTGCATTGATAATTTCTAAATCCATCAAAATGCCAATTACTTCGCCTTTGCTGTAGTAAGAAATTGAGTTGTTTTTTGAGTTTTCATTCGGACGGTAACCTATAATCCATGCATCGTAGCTAGATGAAGCTGCTGATTGAACCTTTGCGCCTGGAGTATTTAATACTGTTGCAGTTGCAGCAGCTAAACCATTTACAAATCCATTAGGATCTTCAAAACCTGCTCTTAAAATATATTTATTTTCGAAGTATGATGTAAAACCCTCTGCCACCCAAAGATTTGTAGTGTAGTTTTCATTATCGTAATCAAATGGACCTAAAGCTACAGGACGTAAGCGTTTAACATTCCACAAGTGATGATACTCATGCGCTACCAAACTTAAAAAGCCTTTATAACCTGCCGCTGTATTATATGCATTTCTTGTTGCACCTAACGTAGTTGAATTTAAATGTTCTAAACCACCGCCACCACGGTTAAAGTTGTGCACGATGAATAAGTAATATTTATTAGGGTTTTCGCCATAAACTGCGGTAGCTTGCTCTACAATTTTGGCCATATCAACCTTCAATTTTTCTTTATCATAATTACCACCACCATACATTGCAACCTCATGGCGAACACCAGATGCCATAAACTCAAATGTATCTTGATTACCAACTTCAATCGGACTATCGTATAACCAATCAAAATCTGGTGCTGAATAAGTAAATTGTTTCCCAGCAACAGGTGTTAAACCTGTAGATACCTTACTCCATGTTTTAAAAGGAATGATTTTTACCGTACTAGGTGATTTAATCATCCCGTCTGGATGCATAAAGATTCCTGTAGGAGACAAAAATGCATGTGATTCATCAATAAATGGTGTGCGAACAGAAATTTCAAAAGCATAAATACTATAATTTATCTTAACATTATTTGCTTTTGCTGAGAAAACTCTCCAGGTGTTTTTCCTAACTTTTTCTACTCTTAAAGCTTTCCCAGACGCTGAAGCGGTAAAGCCCTCAACACTTTTTTCAAACTCGCGTACTAAATAAGAGCCTGGCGTCCATACGGGCATTTTCACATCAATATAATCTTTCGCCAATCCCGAAATGTTCATTTGAACATCAGCATAATGTGCCTGAGGTTCTTTAAAGGAAACCTCGAAACCTATCTTAACTTGCGCCTTCGCTGCCATAATAGATATTAGTAATACTACTAAACTTAAAATCGATTTTTTAATAAACATATTTAGTTTGTTTTGCCACAAATTTATATTTTATGGTCATTGATTAAAATTAAATTATAAAATGTGCTGTAAAATAGTTGTGAAGTTTTAAACTTAAGCATCAAATTGCTGTCGATACTTTATAAGTAACTCTTTCCTCCTTAAATAATTGTTTTATAAGCTGCAATTAAATAAAATTATAAATAATGGATAGGACAATACTACTTAACTAATGGCCAATAACCTATTAACTGATAAACGAATGAGTAACATCCTTAATACAACAATTTTATGCATGAACTTTTGAATATTTTTACAAGCCCTTTTGGAATTTTCATCTATTAACACGCTCAACAGGGGAATATAAACACAAATGAAAAAAAGATACATTATTTACATTGTTTTAGCTTTAGGGCTTGCCTATTTGGTTTACTACCGAATTAATGCAAACAAAAAATTAGAAGGTAAAGGCGCAGGCGCATCGGCTGGGCAAGGAAAAGGCAACAAAGGTGGGAAAGACGGAAAATCTGCTCCAGCTACCACAGTTGATGGTATAATTGTTAAATTATCGAAATTTGATACAGATTTAGAAGTTACTGGAGCTGTAGAAGCAAACGAATCGGTGGTACTTAAAAGTGAAGTTTCTGGTTTAGTAACTGGAATCTACTTTAAAGAAGGAACAACGGTTTCTAAGGGCAGCGTTTTAGTAAAGGTTAACGACAGAGACATTCAGGCACAATTGCAAGATGCTTTAACGAAGCAAAAACTTTCGGCTACAAACGAAAACAGAGCTAAGCAGCTTTTAGAAAAAGGCGCTATCAGTCAGGAAGAATATGATACTTCTTTAGCAGATTTAAGGTCGTTCCAATCTCAGGCTAATTTAGTTAGAGCACAATTAGCAAAAACAACAATTCGTGCGCCGTTTAGTGGCCGTATTGGTTTACGAAGCATATCAGCAGGAACATATTTAACACCAGCTACGGTAATTGCAAATCTGATAAGCACAAATCCTGTTAAGATTACATTCTCTGTACCAGAAAAATATGCGGCACAAATAAAAATAGGTTCCGAAATCACATTTGCTACTGAAGGTTCAGCAAAACAAAATACAGGTAAAATTTACGCCATAGAACCAGGTATAAATGCAGCGACACGTACCTTGCAAATTAGGGCTTTAGCTAAAAACGAGGATAATGCTTTACTTCCAGGCTCATTTGCTAAAATAAAGCTTGCATTAACTACAATGGAAAATGCTATTCTTATCCCCAATCAAGCAGTAATCCCTGTGTTGAAAGGTAAAATTGTTTATGTCCAAAAAGATGGTAAAGCACAAGAAGTACAGGTTCAGGCGGGCACCAGAACTGATGAGAATATTGTAATTACATCAGGCTTAAAAGCTGGTGATACTGTTTTAACAACTGGCTCTATGTCGTTAAAGAAAGATGCACCTGTTAAAGTTCATTTGGTTAAAGAATAATTATGAGCATTTCGACCACGAGTATAAAAAGGCCTGTTCTTGCCATAGTTATGAACCTCTTGATTGTCCTTTTTGGGATAATCGGGTATAACTTTTTGGGGGTTCGCGAGTATCCATCTATTGATCCAACTGTTGTTTCTGTGAGAACATCTTATCCAGGTGCAAACTCAGATATTATCGAATCGCAGATTACCGAACCATTAGAAAAATCTATTAACTCAATTGATGGTATTCGTAATATATCATCATCAAGTAATCAGGGAACAAGTAATATTACAGTAGAATTTAACCTCGATAAGAATATTGAAGAGGCTACAAATGATGTTCGCGATAAGGTTTCGCAAGCAGCAAGAACACTTCCAAAGGATATTGATGGTTTACCAACAGTGAGCAAGGCTGATGCAAACTCTGATGCGATTCTTTCTATGACCATTCAGAGTGATAAAAGAAACACCCTTGAATTGAGTGATTTTGCAGAAAATGTAATTGCAGATCGTATTCAAACCATTCCTGGTGTAAGTAGTGTTCAAATTCAAGGCCAGCGAAAATATTCTATGCGTATTTGGATGGACCCCAATAAGCTGAGTGCTTATGGTTTAACATCACAAGATATTGTTACCGCACTGGATAATGAAAATGTAGAACTTCCATCGGGTAAAATTACTGGCGCAACAACAGAATTAACAGTTAAAACGCTCGGAAAACTAACCAATGAAGAGCAGTTTAATAATCTAATTTTAAAAGCCGACAGCAACCAGGTTATTAAGCTAAAGGATGTTGCCAATGTTGTACTTGGCTCGGAGAATGAAGAAACCATTTTAAGAGAATCGGGTAAACCGATGGTGGCAGTGGCAATTGTACCGCAGCCAGGTGCAAATTATCTGGATATTACCAAAGAATTTTATAAGCGTTTTGATAAGCTCAAAGCAGATATACCTAAGGATATTAAGTTAAATGTTTCTTTGGATAATACACTTTTCATTAAGCGGTCGGTTACCGAAGTTGCAGAAACTATTGGTTTATCGCTGGTTTTGGTAATCTTAATTATCTATCTTTTCTTTAGAGATTGGGGAATTGCTTTCCGACCGTTAATCGATATTCCAGTTTCATTAATCTTCACCTTTTTTGTGATGTACATTTTCGGTTTCTCGATTAATGTATTGAGTTTACTTGCAATTGTTTTAGCAACAGGTTTGGTAGTTGATGATGGTATTGTGGTAACCGAAAATATTTTCAAGAAAGTTGAAGAAGGCATGTCGCCCTTTGAAGCTGCGATTAAAGGCTCCAACGAAATTTTCTTTGCGGTTATTTCAATTTCGATTACCCTTGCTGCAGTATTTTTACCAGTAATATTTTTACAAGGCTTTGTTGGACGCTTATTTAGGGAATTTGGTGTTGTAATTGGAGCAGCAGTATTAATTTCGGCATTTGTATCCTTAACTTTAACACCAATGCTTAATGCCTATTTAATGAAAAAAGGCGGGCATAAACCATCAAAATTCTACAATTGGACTGAACCATATTTTGTTAAATTAAATGATGCTTACCAAGCAAACCTTAATAAGTTTTTAGATAAAAGATGGTTATCGATACCAATTATTATTGTTTGCATGGGCATGATTTTCTTATTCTGGAAGGTTTTACCAAAAGAAACAGCGCCATACGATGATCGAAGTGCAATTAATATGAATGTAACTTTACCAGAAGGTGCATCTTTTACTTCCACCGATAATTTCATCATGAAGATTAACCAAATGGTTATCGATTCGGTTCCTGAAAAAAATGTTAACATTACAATTACATCTCCAGGATTTGGTGGAGCTGGATCAACAAACTCTGGTTTCGTGAGAATGGGCTTGGTTAATACCGAGGATCGAGAACGTTCGCAAAAGGAAATTGCAGATATGCTTACCCGAATTACGAAAAAATATAGTGAGGGTAAAGTTATCGTTAACCAGCAACCTACAATTTCTGTTGGTCGCCGTGGCGGATTACCCATCAGTTATATTATACAGGCTCAAAATTTCGAGAAACTTCGTGAAAAGGTGCCTTTATTTATGGATGAAGTTGCCAAAGATCCAACCTTTACTGTTTCTGATGTAAACTTAAAATTTAACAAACCCGAAATTAATTTAACAATAGATCGGGATAAGGCAAAAAACCTTGGTGTTTCAATTGCTACAATTGCACAAACTCTAAACCTGGGCTTAAGCGGGCAACGTTTTTCTTATTTCTTTATGAATGGAAAACAATATCAGGTTATTGGCCAGTTTGATAGAACGAATAGAAAAGATCCATTGGATTTGAGCTCGGTTTATGTTAGAAATGATAAAGGAGCATTGGTTCAGTTAGATAATGTAGTTACCGCAAAAGAAGAAAGTAGCCCGCCGCAATTATATAGAAACAATCGTTTTATTTCGGCAACGGTTTCAGCTGGTTTAGCCCCAGGAAAAAGCATTGGCGAAGGTATAGATGCTATGGATGCTATTGCTAAGAAAGTTTTAGATGAAAGTTTTTCTACAGATTTAAGTGGCGAATCACGTGATTTTAAAGAAAGTTCTTCTAATACCTTCTTCGCCTTTGGCTTGGCTTTATTATTAGTTTATTTAATCCTTTCGGCACAATTCGAAAGCTTTAAAGATCCTGTTATAATTATTTTAACTGTGCCAATGGCTGTGGCTGGTGCGTTTTTATCTTTATGGCTATGTGGTCAAAGCTGGAACATTTTTAGCCAGATTGGTACAATTATGTTAATCGGTTTAGTAACCAAAAACGGTATTTTAATAGTAGAGTTTGCCAATCAGCTTAAAGAAAAAGGAGTGCCAATTCCTGAAGCTATTCGCGAAGCTTCAGTTTCTCGTTTAAGGCCAATTTTAATGACCAGCTTGGCTATTGCCATTGGAGCTTTACCTATTGCACTTGCTTTAGGTGCAGCAGCAAAAAGTAGAATGAGTATGGGAACAGTTATCGTTGGCGGAACCATGTTTTCACTAATTTTAACCTTATTTGTTATCCCTGCAATTTACTCTTACTGGGCAAAACCACATAAACCTAACAAAGATTTAAAAGAAGCCGAACGCTTCGAAAAAGAAGCCCTGGAGCATCAATAAAACTGAAATGATTAAAAAAATAAATCTGTTTATATTGTTATTGAGTATTTTTTCTTTTGCATTAAAAGCACAAGAAAAGTTGACTTTGCAAGATGCAATTACTATTGCTATGCAGAATAACTACGATATTAAAATAAGCCAAAACGAAGTAAAAATTGCCAAAAACAATGCTAACATTGGGAATGCTGGTATGCTACCTAATTTAACGGCTACATATTCAAATGGTGGAAGTGTTCAAAATACCCGTCAAACACCTGCAACTGGACCAGATAGAGTGATAACTGGAGCAAAAAGCACAAACAATGATTTAGGTGCCGATTTAAATTGGACTGTTTTTGATGGCTTTAGCATGTTTGCCAATTATGATCGCTTAAAAGAATTACAGAAACAGGGAGAACTAAATGCCCGCCTGGCTATACTTACCACTATTGCTGATGTAATTTCTGCTTATTATGATGTTGTTAGACAACAAAAATTAGTTGTCGCGGCCGACAGCGCTATTGATATTTCTGTTTTCAGAGAAAAAATTGCCAAAACAAAATTGCAGTTAGGCCGTGGTTCTAAACTCGATGTATTAACTGCTCAAGTCGATTATAATACGGATACATCAAGTTATCTTCAACAAAAAAACAATTTACAAGTAGCTAAAGTTCGCTTAAACCAATTATTGGTTAGAAATGTAAATCTCACATTTTCGGTAGATAATGATATTAATATAGATCAAGCTCTAGTTTATAGCCAGCTGGCTGAATTGGCTGAAAAGCAAAATCCGAATGTGCAAAATGCCTTTATCAACCAAAGAGTTGCATCTTTAAACTTAAAATCGATTAAAGGAGCAAGATACCCTGCTGTGAGTTTAAACTCAGGTTATAGCCGTACGAACAGCACAAGTCCAACGGGTTTTAATCAAAAGTTTGCAGCTAATGGTTTTACCTATGGCTTAACAGCTAGCCTAAATATTTTTAATGGCTTTTTGCAAAGGCAACAAGAACGAAATGCCAAAATCGATATCGAAAATTCTTCATTAAACTTAGAGAAAACAAAGCTCGATGTTAGCTCACAATTACTTACCGCATTCCAAAATTACAGTACCTTTTTGGATTTAGTTAAACTCGAACAAAGAAATGTAGATATTGCAAAAGAGAATCTTGATATAACTTTAGCAAAGTATCGTTTGGGAAGCATCGCTCCTATTGAATTGAGAGAAGCACAAAGAAACTCTATTAATGCTCAAAACCGTTTTATAGAGATGCAGTTTCAAGCAAAATTAGCAGAAATCACTTTAAAAGAAATAAGCGGAAATATAAATTTATCTAATTAATTTTTATATTTATTCCATGATACTCGTAGCAGATAGTGGCTCGTCTAAAACTGATTGGATGGGTTATTTTAATGGTGAAACTATTAAGTTTAACACTCAAGGCATAAACCCCTACTTTTTAAATGAACAAGAGATTAGTCGAATAATTTCTAAAAATGAAGTTATAGCACCACTTGCTAAAGAAGTTAAAGAAATCTATTTTTTTGGTGCGGGCTGTTCTTCTCCAGATAAACATGAAGTTGTTTCAAACGGTTTATCGGCTGTTTTTACAAATGCTTTTATTTCTGTAGAACACGATCTGCTAGGTTCTGTTTATGCTACCTGTGGCGATTCTGAAGGACTTAATTGCATTTTAGGTACAGGCTCTAACATTTGCTACTTTGATGGAAAAAAAATTCAAGACGGCCACCATGGCTTAGGCTACGTTTTGGGCGATGAAGGATCAGGTACGTTCTTCGGTAAGAAGGTTTTGCTAAGTTATTTGTATAAAAAAATGCCAGCAGAACTAGAATCAGAATTTAAAAAAACCTTTCCTGCAGAAAAAGAACAAATCATTACAAACGTTTACCAGAAACCATTCCCAAATATTTACCTTGCTAGCTTTAGCAGATTTTTAGCCAATAATTACGAACATCCTTTCATTCATGATATTCTAAAAAAGGGCTTCCAGGAATTTGTCGATACCAATATAAAAGACTATCCAAATCACAAAGCCGTTCCTTGCCATTTTGTAGGTTCAATAGCTTACTATTACCAGGATGTATTAAAAAGCGTGCTGGAAGAAAATGGAATTACCACTGGAAAAATTCTGCAAAAACCAATTGAAGATCTTTTCAATTTTATTTTACAAAAGGAAGGCGTTGTAAAACAAGCTATTTAAGCTAAAGTGGATTATTTTTTATATTAATAAAATCTTAAAAGAATATAAACATAACATCAATCATTTTGTTATTATTACAAAAGCATTTAAATGCTACAAGAATATGAAGAGAATACTGGTCGTAGACGATGATATTGAGGTTTTAGAAACCATACAATTAATACTTGAAATAGGCGGTTTTAAAGTTTCGGCACTTAATAACGGTGAAGAAGTTTTTGATAGAATTGAAAGTTTTAAACCAGATTTAATTCTGCTTGATATTTCGCTTGGGCATATTGATGGTCGTGTGCTGTGCGAGCAGTTAAAATCAATCGATGCTACTTCTAAGATTCCAATTTTATTAATTTCGGGCTTGTATGATCCTAAAGATTTTACAACACTTAATTACGGACAGGATGATTTTTTATCTAAACCATTCCAAATGGATGTATTGTTAAAGAAAATCAGTAAAATTCTTTCATTAGAAGAAGATACCTCTTTCCATTTAAATTAATCAGATACAGATTTCAAAATAATTCAATAAGGCAGATTGTTAAAGCAATGTGCCTTTTTTATTTTTGATCAATTAAAACTAACATCAATAAATTGAAAACATTGATGTTAATATATAAGTTGCTTCCCGATTCATTATAAATACAGATTCCTTGAGATGTTTATTTAAGGAAATTGCTTCTCAATTTAACGCGATGGCTTAAGTTTATAAACCCGATAAAATGGAAAACACGGATTGCATTTTTTCAATGCAAACGGCTTTGGAATGATAGCGGGACTAACGTAAATAGAAATATAGGCCTTGCTTTCCAAAATCAATTTGTGAGAAACAATAAATTAGAAAACTACATCGATTAAGTGAGATTGCCGTAGGTATGAAAGTTGGCCTTGCAACGATGAAAGTTAATCTGTCATTTTGGCAAATAAATCGCTTTGGAACAAGCCTTGTTAGGCTAAATGTAGATTAAACAATTTATTTACATATGAGCATACAGGAAAAAGGAAATATATCGATACATACCGAAAATATTTTCCCGATAATTAAAAAGTTTTTATACTCTGATAACGAGATTTTTCTTCGTGAGTTGGTTTCTAACGCGGTAGATGCGGTTCAGAAAATTAAAAGACTAGGTTCATTAGGTCAATTTAATGGCGAAGTAGGCCAACCTTTGGTACAAGTTGCCGTTGATAAAGAAGCAAAAACCATTACCATTAGCGATAATGGCTTGGGTATGACTGCCGAAGAAATTAAAAAATACATCAATCAGGTTGCATTTTCTGGCGCAAGTGAGTTTGTAGAAAAATTTAAAGATGCAAAAGATGCCAACGAAATCATTGGTAAGTTTGGTTTAGGTTTTTACTCGGCCTTTATGGTTGCAGATTTAGTTGAAATTAATACCCTATCTTACCAGGATGGCGCAGAACCTGCTCGTTGGGTTTGCGACGGAAGTACTGAATTCGAAATTACTGAAAGCACCAAAACTACTCGTGGTACCGATATCATTCTTCATGTAAACAAAGATTCGGAAGAGTTTTTAGAAGAATCGAAATTACAGGAGATTCTGGATAAATATGCTAAATTTTTACCTGTTCCAATTAAATTTGGCACTAAAACCGAATCTGTTGAAGACGGTGTTGATGAAGAAGGTAAAGCAAAATATAATGATGTAGAAGTTGATAACATTATCAACACAACTAATCCAATCTGGACGAAAGCTCCTGCTGATTTGTCAGATGAAGATTATTTAAACTTTTACCGCGAATTATATCCATTTAGCGAAGAACCATTATTCTGGATTCACTTAAATGTTGATTATCCATTCAATTTAACAGGTGTATTGTATTTCCCTAAGTTGAAAAACGACTTCGAAATGCAACGCAACAAAATCAAATTATATTCTCGCCAGGTATTTATTACTGATGAGGTTAAAGATATTGTTCCAGAGTTTTTAATGTTGTTACATGGCGTAATCGATTCTCCAGATATTCCGTTAAACGTATCGCGTAGTTTCTTACAGGCTGATAGCAACGTTAAAAAAATCAACAACTACATTACTAAAAAGGTTGCCGATAAATTAGCAGAGTTATTTGCTAAAGACCGTAAAGCTTACGAAGATAAATGGAAAGACATTGGTATTTTTGTAAAATACGGAATGATTAGCGAAGAGAAATTTTACGATAAAGCTAAAGATTTTGCATTACTTGGAAACACAAAAAACGAGCTTTTCACTTTGCCAGAATACAAAGAAAAAGTTGCACCATTACAAACCGACAAAAACGGAAGTGTAGTTTATTTATACACTAATGATGCTTCTAAACAAGATGCTTTTATTCAATCGGCTAATAAAAAAGATTATGATGTTTTAGTTCTAGATTCGCCAATTGACAACCATTTTATCCAGCAATTGGAACAAAAACTTGAAAAAACATCAATCAAACGTGTTGATTCTAGTGTAGCTGATAAACTGATTGAAAAAGATGAGGTTAATGAGCACGTTTTAAGCGAAGAACAGGTAAAAGAAGTAACTACAATTTTCGAAAAGGCGATCACTAAACCAGGTATGCAGGTAGAAATTGTGGCTTTAAACCCAGATGAATTACCAGTAACGATTACGATGGATGAATTTATGCGTCGTATGAAAGACATGGCTGCGATGGGTGGTGGAATGGGCTTCTATGGCCAAATGCCAGATAGTTATAAAGTTGCTATTAATGGCAACCATAAGTTGGTAAGCAAAATTTTAAAAGCAGAAGGCGAAGAGCAAAGTAACCTAGCTAAACAAGCTATCGATTTAGCCCTATTAGCACAGGGCATGCTAACTGGAGCAGAATTAACTGCTTTTGTAAGTAGAAGTGTTGAGTTAATTTAATTAACAGCAATTTTTATATTAAAAAAGGAGAAACTCATAAGGTTTCTCCTTTTTTTTGCCTGTTAAGCAAAAAAAGGTTCTAATGTAAATTAGAACCTTTTTTATATCTCTATTATAAAAAACTTAACTTGCTACATTTTGCTTAACATTAAAGTAATCTTTATGCTCTTCCAACAATTTCGCAATTGTAGCCGCTTTTGTATCTTTAATATTAAATTCGAATAAGGGCTCTTGATTTTTTTTACTTCTAACCATTTTTTCAGTGTAGAATCGGTAAACTAAACCATTTGTTAGTAAGCCATATTTAGCTTTAGTTTTACGGAAATATTTTGATAAACGAGAATCATGAATATCAAGGCTATCTTCGTGATGCTTACACTCTACCAAAATGGCTGGTTCGCCATCTTTCATAATTGTGTAATCAACTTTTTTACTTTTTTTAACACCGAAATCTAAAACAGCCTCTGATTGTACTTCAGATGGATTGAAAACATCGTAGCCCAATATCTGGATAAAAGGCATAACCAATGCATTTCTAGTTAAATCTTCTGATTGAACTTGAGGAAGCATTTTCTTAATTCTAACGGCAAACTGCCCGATTTCGTCTTTAAGTTCCATGTTAATTATGTTTTTTTTAGGTGTTTGTAGCTTGGTAATCTTATTGTTTAAACATAAAAACATCAGCTAGTTTTTAAAATCCCGATGTGTGTATGACCTGCAAATTTGTTTTTACAGGCTACACAAACATTGGGCAGGCAGATGTTTTTTAACTAAAAATCGGATACAATATATATATTGCAACCTCCTTTTAATTATTCGTTTTTGGCAAACAGTAATAAAGATTAAAAAAGGATTAAAATATATGTTAGTTTTTTACACGAACCTGTTGAAATATTACACCAAACCAGAAGATTTTAGCCATAAAAGCAAAAAAAGATTTTTTATACAGATATATGAAGAAGTTCTTTTTTTAGCTAACTTGCATTCAAATCATTCCAAACACACTTAGTAAACATCATGAATTTAAAATGCGTTGTTATTGACGATGAACAACATGCTATCGAGGTATTAACTGACCACATAGCGGAAATGCCCGGTTTAACTGTGTTTAAAACTTTCACAAGTCCGGTGCAGGCACTTACTGAAATTAGCGTAGGCGATGAGATTGATTTGTTGTTTATGGATATTGATATGCCCGGAATAAATGGTTTAGAACTTGCTAAAAATATTAGAGAGAAAGCTAAATACCTTATTTTCACTACAGCGCATCCAGATTACGCATTACAGGCTTTCGATGTTCAGTCAGATCAATATCTGCTTAAACCAATTTCATTCGCCAAATTTGCATTGGGCATTGATAGAATTTTGAAGAAAGAAGCTAATAACGCCAAAAATGCGGCTAAAGAAGCGGATCAGGTTGCAGCACTTTATATCAAAGGCGACCATAAATATGCTTTCTCGAATATTTTAATTGATGATATTTTATATATCAGGGCCTTGCAGAATTATATTCAGATAATTACAAAAACCGAAACCAACACAACTTATCTTACTTTAAAGGAAATTGAAAAGGCTTTAGAGAATCACGCATTTATTCGTGTTAACAAATCAAATATCGTTGCTAAAGCAGCCATTAAAAAAGTTGACGGCAATATTATTAGATTGGTAAATAACGAAATGATTCAGATTGGGGAAGGCTATAAAGAAGCTTTTTTCGCCTATATACAAAGTAGCTTGTTAAAATCTGGTAGAAGTTAGTACTACTTGTTAAAGATGTTTGACATTGACGATTGTGTCAATAAAACAGAATTTGCAGTTGGATCCGTGCTGAAAGAATTTTGAGCTTTTACATTTTTATAAACAAATGCGATATTCTTTTTCAGTTTGCTAATGTTATTGGTTTTCATACTGCTATTTATCAAATAATTTCGACAATTACTAAATTATTTTTAATAATTATTTGTTGAAGATGTTTGACATCGAAGATTGAGTGATTAAAACAGAGTTTGCAGTCGGATCAGTACTAAAGTTATTTTGACCTTTTACATTTTTGTAAACAAATGCAGTGTTCTTTTTTAATTTGATGTTATTTTGAGTTTTCATGGTAGCAGCTATTATTTATTGAAGATGTTTGACATCGAAGATTGAGTGATTAAAACAGAGTTTGCAGTCGGATCAGTACTAAAGTTGTTTTGACCTTTTACATTTTTGTAAACAAATGCTGTGTTCTTTTTTAATTTGATGTTATTTTGAGTTTTCATGGTAGCAGTTATTATTTGTTGAAGATGTTTGACATCGAAGATTGAGTGATTAAAACAGAGTTTGCAGTCGGATCAGTACTAAAGTTGTTTTGACCTTTTACATTTTTGTAAACAAATGCAGTGCTCTTTTTTAATTTGATATTATTTTGAGTTTTCATGGTAGCAGCTATTATTTATTGAAGATGTTTGACATCGAAGATTGAGTGATTAAAACAGAGTTTGCAGTCGGATCAGTACTAAAGTTGTTTTGACCTTTTA
>NZ_BAABAK010000004.1:0-177242 GCF_039537385.1 Pedobacter ginsengiterrae | reverse complement strand
CATTTTTGTAAACAAATGCAGTGTTCTTTTTTAATTTGATGTTATTTTGAGTTTTCATGGTAGCAGTTATTATTTGTTGAAGATGTTTGACATTGAAGATTGAGTGATTAAAACAGAATTTGCAGTCGGATCAGTACTAAAGTTGTTTTGACCTTTTACATTTTTGTAAACAAATGCAGTGTTCTTTTTTAATTTGATGTTATTTTGAGTTTTCATGGTAGCAGTTATTATTTGTTGAAGATGTTTGACATTGAAGATTGAGTGATTAAAACAGAGTTTGCAGTTGGATCAGTACTAAAGTTGTTCTGACCTTTTACATTTTTGTAAACAAATGCTGTGTTCTTTTTTAATTTTGTTGTGTGTTGCGCTTTCATATTATATATAGATTATTTTAAATTATTGTTGTTTTGATTAACTGTTGTAAAGGTGCGGCGAAATCGAAGCGACTCCGAAATTTTTACACAAACCCACTGTTTTAGGAGATAAACTCCATATTTTAGTAGATAAAACCCATTTAAATGAACTTTCAAAAAATAAAAGACTGGTATAATAAAAACCATATACATGTTAAAGCCTGGGCTTTTTTTATTCTTTACGATGTTTTTATTACTGGAATTGCATCTGGCGGAAGATGGGGATACATAGAATTTTACTTACTCCATTATGTTATGAATATTTCTTTGTTTTACTTCCATGCATTTGGAATAAACAAAATTCTTCAGAGTAATTTTAGAGCAAAATACTGGTTTATTATTCCTTTTGTTCTATTGGAATTAATCGCTTACATGGCCATTGCATTCCCAAGTGAATACCTCATTACATCAACGGTTCTTGCAACCAAATTCAAAGAAAAATTAGTCTTCAATGAACTTTATATAATGAGATCTGTATGGAGGTCGCTTTATTTCATTGGTTTTAGTACAGGATATGTATTTCTTTTAAACTCTTTAAAGGAAAGAAAAAGAGTACAAAAGCTTGAAAAGCAAAACCTTGTAAATACGATTGAAAAACAGGCTTTAGAAAACGATTTGGTTCAATCTCAGAACAATTTTTTACGTAGCCAAATCAACCCGCACTTCTTGTTTAATACCTTAAATTTTATTTATAATGATGCAAGAAAGAAAGCTCCTTTAGCTGCAGATGCAATCATGAACTTATCAGAAATGATGCGTTATGCTTTGAAACGGCCTGAAGCATCAGAATTAGTTCCGTTAAGCGAGGAAGTAGAGCAAATAGAGCATTTGATCAACTTACACAAACTTCGTACGGCTAATACCATTAACTTTGATTTAGAGGTAACTGGCGACTTGTTTGGCCTCCGCTTTCCTCCATTAATATTACTTACATTGGTAGAAAACATGTTCAAACATGGTAATATTGCACATTCTAGTCAGCCATCAGTGGTACAAATTAATTACGATAAAAGTAGTTTGAATATAACCACCATCAATATGATTAATGAGGTCAAAAAGAAGGAATCGGAAAGCCATCATGTTGGTATCGAAAACATTGATAAACGCTTAAATAACTTCTATAAAGATAAATACTCATTTAAATTCTATAAAGACCCGCTTAACAGATACTTTACAGAAATAAAAGTTGATATAGACAACCCAATGGCTGGTTTAAATTAGAATCTTGAATAGACATTCCTTATTTCATCATTGCGTTTCTCCGTTGCACGTCCTTTAAAAGAAAATAATATACAACCATTTCATGTGTACGTTGATCTTTATTAAACAAACGATTAACGTGCATGTGAAACAAATCGGTTAAAAGCTGTACCCTTTTTGATGGATTGCAAACCTGCAGAATGTTTATAAATGATTTAGCGAACAAATCAAATGCATGTTTTTGCTCAACATTTAATTCTGCATATTCGGCTTTTTTATAAAGCTGATACTGTGCATTTATCTTTTTAAAATCGGTTGCTTCCAGGTTATGTTCCATATTAAACGAATCAGACATCATTCTGATTACCTCAGCAAAAATTTTATTATTGAATAATCCGTTTGTTTGTATTTTTTCAATTAGATCTGCACAAAATTTATATTTACTATTTGTGTCTGCATAAGTTTCAAAGAGAGATAAAACATATTCACTATCTTTCGAAAAATGCTTTTCAACTTCCTCAATTAAACTATTTCCGTAGCGTTGAGTTTCGCGTTTGTAAGTTCTTAATTGCAAATCAGATACTAACCCAGTTGCGATATCTTGCTCCAGATAGGTAGAGAAAGCTTCGGTAAGAAGTTGTCCGTCTTTTTTATCATTTAACAATACTCTAAACCTTAAATGATAACCATTTTCGTTATACCGAATAAAGAACCATGATTTAATTTGGTTATTATGCTCACTTAAAAAATGAGCAATTGGACCTGCGAGTATTGCATCCGAACGCTGCTGGTGGCAGTAAATCTCAAAATATAGCCATTCACTACCAGGCAAAAAGCTTTGTTTTACTACAGTTTCATCTTTAACTAGCTTATTAAATCCATTATAAATCTTTTCATTATGATATAAATTTAATATGAATTGAGCTAAATATGGTTTTCCCTCTTCATCTACAACAGCACTTTTTTCAGGAATTATAACTTCTTCCAAATAGACTGTACTTTGTTTTTGCATATATAGCAGAAACGCCGTTAAATCTGAATTACTATCTGTTTCAAAACATAACGTTTGATCGGAAAGACCTACCTTAAAATACTTACCCAAGCCAAGTTTTTTTAGATATTCTTTACAATCTTCAACACTTAAGGAAATAATTTCCTCTTTACGTATTTGCCATTTACGTTGAGATAAAACAATATTTTGGTATTGAATTCTTGGATAATATGGTAACTCAGGATATAGTGTTTCGATAAAAAGAGAAAGATTTGTTTGAATATTTTGATGTTGTAAATCGCATAACAATCTAAATACAGATAAATCGGAACGAGAATAATTATAAGCTGATGCCATTCTCGGCACAATTCTTTTATTTAATTTTTTTGAACGAAGTATAACTTCAGCTCCCTGAACAGAAAGCATAATATCATCTAATGTAAGCGGCTCATCCGAAGTATCGAAATTTAGTATTGATAATTGATTGTTATAAATTAGTTTTCGCCTGTTTATATTATCCACGTTGGTTTCGACCATGTAGGCCACATCAAAAAATAAAATATCGGGATTTGCTTCTTGCTCAATTTTCGAAATACTTTTACAATGTGTGTAAACATTATTGCTTGCCATTGTAAAACGACCGCTTAATGCATTCGCCGTGCTTCCACCTGTTTGATCTACACATACCAAATCATCAGCAATAGACATTAACATACTGAATGAATTTGGTATAATTACAGGCTGATCTGATAATTGGATACCCAATTTATCCAAACGAATTTCATCTTTAGAAAGGAAAGCACCTTTGTTTACAATATTTTTAAAATTCTCTTTTAACTTTTCATTCCCGTTTTCTACCTTTTTATTCTGCTTACCATGAAACTGGGCTATAAAATCATCACCTTGTCCAGCCTGTTCCAGCTCATCATAACCAATTCCCATTTCAGGATCTAAAGCCATTGATAATGGAATTTCGTTTTGTTCAAATTTCTTTCTAAACTTATTTATAAAATCTTTTAACGCATCTCGCCCATCAATAGGTAAAATATGCTGCATCAAGTTAATTAAACCTGGAACAGATTGAAGCAGTTTTTCATCAACACCCCCAGAAATAACAGTTCTTTCAGCAATTAAATATTCATTAGTTTCTGCCGAAGGTTGTATATTAAGTCGTTTAAAATAATCTTCTCCAATAATATTTGGATCGTGGTCGCTTAATAAAAGCTGTAAAGACAACATATCTTCCAGTAGAGAAAAAACATCTTCTTTTCCATCCTCAGAAATATTCAGTTTTTCTAGTAAAGAATTAACGGTAATGGGCTCCGAGCAACCCCTGAGAATTTGAAGAACAAAATCATTCTGATCGATTTCTGCGAGTTCGAACAAACCATCGGTGCAAGCAATATATCTTATGCTTGTTGTAGTGAAATAATAACTGCTGTTTGCAAAAAGTAAGCAGTTGTTTTTAAGCAATTCTGAAAGCGAAAATTCTAGCTTATTTTTATATGGCCAATCTACAAATTGATGAACAATTTGCTTCTCTGCAACTTTAATTTCAGTTTGCGAATTACCTATCCCATCATCCAGAATGCTAAAACCTGCAAATGTACCGTAAGGCGTAGAGCGAAACTTAGCTCTGTTATAGTACTTCCATATCGTAAAAAATATTTTTGGCGGCAACAAGTTCAAATCATCAGCTTTTACATCTTTAATAGTTTGATAAAAAGCATCTGATGATATAGCGATTGCTGCTTTAAGCTCTTCCCAACAATCCTTAAGCTCAGATTGATATGAAAACTTAGGTGTTCGAAAAATTAAGCCTGGATATACGTTTACTTTCATGAAAGGAATTGATAAGCGAAAATTACAAAGATTTAAGTTAATACATAGAATTAACCTGGTAAAGTTTAGTAGGATTTTATTTTCAGAAAACAATAAAGCCCTGCAAATTTCTTCGCAAGGCTTTGTTATCACTTAAATATTTTACTTTATTAAATTATACAACTCATCTAATTTTGGTGAAAGTACAATTTCAATTCTTCTGTTTTTACTTCTTCCATCAGTACCAGTATTTGGGCCTAAAGGTTGATACTCGCCTTTGCCTGTTGCGGTCATTCTAACACTCTCTACTTTCTCAATTTCGGTTAAATAACGTACAACAGAAGTAGAACGCAAAACGCTTAAATCCCAGTTATCTTTTATTTGACCTAAATTATTAACCTTTTGATTATCTGTATGGCCTTCCACAGCGATATTAATTTCTGGCTGCTCTTTTAAAACCTTAGCCAATTGCGCTAATGCTTTCTTACCATTTTCATCTATAATTATACTGCCAGATGGAAACAAAAGCTTATCCATAAGTGAAACATAAACTTTACCATTCTTGATTTCAACCGTTAAACCACTTTTAGTAAAACCTAACAAGGCTTGCTGTAATTTTTCTTTTAACTGATTTGTAGCTTCATCACGCTTACGAAGCACTTCTTCCACTTCCTTCAAGCGCTTTTCACGAGCAGCTAAATCGCCAGATAATTTAGAGATTTCAGTAGAACTATTGTTTTTAAGTTTATTGTAACTAGAATTTACATCACTAAAACGACTTTGTAAATCTCTAAGATCCTCGCCCATTAAGGTTGTATCTTTTTTTAGTTTTTTAACTTCGTCTTCCAGATTTTCGATTTTAATTAAGCCTTCATTAAATGCAGTATACAAAGAATCTTTAGTGCCCAATAAAGCTTTATATTTTTTAGGAGAAAGAACTACACAAGAAGTGAATGAGGTTACAAAAAGGGAAATCGCGAAGGCTAAAAAGATATTTTTCATTTTATGTTTAAAGGTTATATCAAAATTTAACTTATTAAATCTGATCAGTTAAATTAAAAATTATTGCTCAATGGCATTTCGTAAAAATGCAACTAATGGGCTTACTGTACTAAAAGAACTTACTAACTTATTAACGATATCGGGTTTTAAAAACTCTTCATCGTTCAAATTCATCGAAGCCTCAAAGCTTTTCAGTTTCAAATATTCAATATTTGGGTCGGCTGGATCGTAACCTTTTGGTGCATTTTTTAATGCTGCTCCTCCTCCGAATTTAAACTGAGTCTTAAAATTTTTGTTATTAATTATGTCTTTAAAATCGCCAATATTATAATCTATTTCCTGGCGGATAAGTTTTAAATGTGCCGCATCTGGCATCCAGTATCCTCCCGCAATAAAGCTTAAGCCTGGCTGAATGTGTAAATAATAACCTGGCTCATTTCCACCTTTACTTTTAGATGAAAACCACATCCCAAAATTATTCTTGTATGGATCCTTGTTCTTACTAAAACGAACATCGCGGTAAATCCGCAATAAACATTTCTTTGGGTCTAAATCGGGAGAAATAAGTGGATCTATTTTAGAAAGTTCTGGAATAATTGAGGCAACTAACTCCAAAACGTTAGCTTTCGATTCTTCGTATCTGTGCTTGTTTTCGGCAAACCACTCTCTATTGTTATTTTCAGCAACGTCTTTAATAAAACTGAGCGTATCTTTCTTTAACATGTAATTCTGTGTTCTTTTAATATATAGCTTCTAGCTTAATCGAAACTATGGATTATCGTAATATGGTTTATACTTTATATTGGGCGATAAAACATGGAGCAAAATCATTCTGGAATATCTATAATTGAATGGGTAAAGAATAAAGCATCCAGAAAAAATTGCAATTAAATAAGTCCAGAACGTATTATCTTCTAATGGGCCCACACATAAATAAGTAATGAAACTAACGATAAGCATTTCGATAACGTTCATTGCGTAACTTACATACATAGCCGCATAAAAATAGCCAGGTTCTATTTCTATTCGCTGACCACAGTGACTACAAATTTCTTTGGTGTGTTGAATATTGAAACCGTACATACTACCTGTAAAAATATTCCCTCTTCTGCAATGCGCACATTTTGCATGAACTATTGCATACAGTTTGGAAGTTTTTTCAGACATAATTCTAATTCATATTAATAGAATCTGATTTCATATTCAAATGAACATTTTTCTTACGATATTTTTTATACCAGATTATACCTACAACAGTTGCAAGCAAATAAGGAATAGCCAGTAAATACAAAACGCCAGTGTTTAATCCAGCAGCTTGAGTATTACCATTTTTAACACCTTGTTCGGCATTAATTGTGCACATAGCACACTGTGCATTAACTTTTGGAGAAATTGAAAAGATTAATGCGAATACTAATAAGATAAAAATTGCTTTTTTCTTCATCACCACAAATATACAGATAAACGCTTTGATGGACTTAAAAATTGTGTCATAAAAAAAGTCCAACTATAAAGTTGAACTTATTATTGTCTTATAGTGATTAATACTGATAATACGGCGATATCATCAGATAAACTACAACTCCTGTCACGGCTACATAAAGCCATAATGGAAAAGTAATTCTGGCTATTTTTCTGTGCCGATCAAATCTTTCTGCTAACGCCCTTACATAAGTTACCAAAACCAGCGGTATTATTGCAATTGATAAAAGTATATGTGTTAATAAAATGAAAAAGTAAACATATTTTATAGCTCCCTCTCCACCAAATTTTGTTGAAGGCGTTGTCATATGATAGGCGATGTACATCACTAAAAACAGTAAAGAACAGCCTATTGCTGTTTTCATTAAATTTTGATGTAACTGTATCTTTCCGTTTTTGATCGCCCAAACCGCAACCACTAATAATACAGCTGTTACACCATTAATACCTGCATAAATTGGTGGTAAAAATGGAAGTGGACTCACATCAAAACCTAAATCTTTTAGTTTAACTACGAAGAGAGCAGCAACTGCTACAGGTATAACAATTGATAATACAATGATCCACTTATTATATTTTTTTTCTATTGAGCTTTTTTCCATCAGATTAATAAACTTCAGGGATTTGATATTAATAATTTTGTTGGTTTGGTTTTATCTACCATCTTTTAAATTCCGCAGGTCTTCTGCAACAAGAACTTTGATTTCGTCGTCTAGTTTTGCTAAAGCATCAGGATTAGTTGGCTCATAGTAACCTCTAATTCTATGCTGATTATCTAAAAGGATAATTTTATTACCATAAATAAATTTAGTCTCCCCTGCTTCTTCATGATATATCATATCTAGTAGCAATCCATGGCGAATAAATGGATAGGTTAGCAAAGTATCTCCACTTAAAATATCCCATTTACCTGACTTTGCTTCTAAAGAAGAAACTAAATCTTTTAAGTTAGACGGGTTATCTTTAGGATTTACCGACAGGCTTAAAAACCTAATTAATGGATTTTTCTGGTATCCGTCAGCAATGCTTTTAACATTTTTATTTACATCTTTTAACGAGCTCTCTCTATAAAAAAGATTTAGAATAACAATTTTCCCTTTTAATGACGTCCAATTAATAGTCTCATTTTCCTGGTTAACTAAACTAAAATCTGGAACTGTATGGTAAATGGTATCAGGAATTTGTTTCCCTTTTACCGAATGAAAAGTTTTGGCAACAATCTTTTCGCCATAAATTGGAAGGCTCTTGTACCTGTTTTTAGCAAATTTGGGCAATAGGTAGAAAAACAAAAATCCTGGTATAGCTAATATGCTTACCAGGATTAAAGTTTTTTTTATTGAAATAGGTCTCATTAAAAATTAGGAGAATGATGGAATATAAAACCACCTTCTATTAGCATTAAAACTAAAAAGTAAATAATAAAAATAAATGTTACCGTTAATGCAAGTTGCAAACCTAGCTTTTCAAATTTTAAGTGCATAAAGTAAGCTACAATATAAAATGCTTTTACTAACGTTAAAGCGATATAAATATAGTTACCTATGTGTTGAGGGATATGTCCACCTGGAATTGCCCAAAGTGCGATAATAAACTCAATACCAGTGATTAAAGATAAAATACCTGCAACTTTCCAGATTTTAGCCTTATTCATTCCACCATGATCATCGTGCTCGTGACCTTCTGCTGTATTTGGATGTTCTGACATGTTAAATATTTTTAAAAATTAAAATTAAACCAAATAGAAGAATGTAAATACAAACACCCATACTAAATCTACGAAGTGCCAATATAAACCAACTTTTTCAACCATCAAATAATGACCTCTTTTTTCGAACGTACCATTAATCGTCATGACTAGAATAATGATATTAATCATTACACCACTAAATACGTGGAAACCGTGAAAACCTGTAATGGTGAAGAATAAGTTAGAAAACTGCTGAGCAGCTACTAAAGAAACATCTCCGTTAAATAAATGATGTAACTTTTCCGTAGTAGGAATTTCTCCCCATCCAAAACCTTCGTGGAATAAGTGAGTCCATTCTAATGCCTGACAGCCTAAGAACATAAAACCACCTATGATAGTTGCTACCATCCACCAAATAACTTCTTTCTTTGCACGACGGTGACCAGCCTCTACAGCCATTACCATAGTTACAGAACTTAAAATCAGGATAAAGGTCATGATACCTACAAAAACTAACGGTGCACCACTATCCATTACACCTGGAATTGATTGGAAAACCAAATCAGGATCAGGCCAGGTTAATTTAGAAAAACGCTGAGCGCCGTAGTAAATCAATAAAGATGAAAATGTAAAAGCATCTGATAAGAGGAAAAACCACATCATGATTTTACCATATTCTACCGACCACGGAGAACGACCGCCACTCCAAGGTCCGGTTTTAACTTGATCTAATTGTGATACTGAATTCATTGGGAAAAAGTATAATAGTTTGTTAACAAATTTAACGGTTCAAAAGTAAAAAAACATACAGATATATCCATAATATATCTACAAAATGCCAAAAAATAGAAGTAATTTCCATACGGAACTTATTTCTAGCTAAAGAAATATTCTTGTAGCTACCTACTAAGCTACTGGTTATAAAGCCTAAACCTGCAATAATATGAAATAAGTGCATTAAAGGCACTACATAAATAAATGATATCGCAGCATTATTTCCAACTAAAGTTGCACCAGTTTTAACCATGCTACCCCATGCGGCAAACTGCATAAAGCCAAAACCGAAGGCTAAAATAATGGTTAGCCAAAGCATTTTCCTCTGTAAACCAAAATTTAACTTTCTTAATGCTCTCGAAGCTAATGTTAAGGTAACACTGCTTGCTATAATTAATAACGTACTGTAAATAAAAGCATCTGGAAGCACTAATCCATGTCCTTTACCTTTCGAAGCTGCAAATACCAAATAATAACTGGTAAAACCGCCAAACATAATGGTAGATGAAACGACAAAAAGCCATACAATAAACTTCTTGGGCTTAGGGTCGAATATATCTGTTGTATTTTCCATTGTTAAAACCATAAATAATTATTTTGCTATAAAATCAAACATTAATACCAACTGTACCGCAGGTATATAAAAAAAAGAACAAAACATCAGCTTCTTTGCATCAACAAGTTCTCTACTCAAAAACAATTTAAAAGCTAACCAGCTAAAAATAGCTCCAGCTAAAATTGATAGTGCTGCAATGTAATAACCACCAAAACCATAAAAGGTAGGAAGTAAACTTACAGGAATTAATATTAATGTACTTACAAAGGTAACCAATGCGGTTGTTTTATCTCTTTTCTTTGTAGGAAGCAATCTAAAACCTGCTTTCTTGTAATCATCATCCAATACCCATGCAATTGACCAAAAATGTGGAAACTGCCAAACAAACTGAATGAGAAACAATATACCAGCAATGTAGTAATCAATTTCGTGAAACATTTCAGCCTTTAAGCTTCCAAATGCTGCCAAATAGCCAATAAGTGGAGGTAATGCACCTGGAATTGCTCCTACAAATACCGCAATTGGCGACTTTCTTTTCAATGGTGTATAAGCAAAGGCATATAATAATATCGAAAAGACTGAAAGTAATCCAGTTTCTAAATTTAGTTGTCCTAAAAGCCATGTACCTAAAAAGGCCATAAAAATGCCTAAAATCAAACCTTGTCCTGTAGTCATTCTTCCAGCAGGCATGGGTCTGTCTTTGGTGCGACTCATCAGTTTATCCAAATCAACCTCAATAATTTCATTAAAGCAATTTGCTGCTGCAGTAACCAAAAATCCACCAGCAATCAATATCAGCCAATTTCCCCAATCAATAGCAGGAATATGCCCTCTCCCAACCTGCATTTTCTGACCTATTAAAAAAGAAATAGATGCAGAGAACACTACCGTAAAGGAGAGTCTGAATTTAATGAGCTTAGAAAAATCTGAAAAAATTTGTTTCAACTTTCTTATTATTATTGTTTGTAAGTTCTTGTTCTATAAACCAACAGGAACAGATAAAACTGTAAACTAAATAGCATTGTCGAAAATAATATATGCAATGCTTGTGCAAATGGTGGTAAAGAAATATAAGCTAATATAAACCCGCTCAATACCTGAATTAGTAATGTTAATAGTATAAATCTAGCCGTTAATAAGGGAGCTGCTTTCCCACTAAATCTATCAATTACCATTTTATAAATTATACCGTTTGATATTACAACCAAAATGGCTAGGTCTCTATGGTAATTAAAAACTGATCCTACTTTAGAAATCCAAGTATTTCGTTCATTAAATAATAGCGACTTGGCAATAACATCAATAGCTTCTCGAACTTCAGTACCTAAAATAATCTGAGCAATACTAACGGCTAAAGTAAAAAACATAAAGCCTTTTAACCATGCTATTCGATACATAATAACCGAAGGCTCTTTGTGCAACTGCTTGGCGTAGTTGTAGGTGTAAATAGAGATTGCCAAAATCACTAAAGCCAAAAGCATATGAACAGTAACAACCCACTGCATTAAATTAGTTGAAACCACTATTGAACCTAGCCAAGCTTGATACCCAACTACAAAAACATTTAATACACTTAAAACAATTATTCGTTTGGCTGTTTTTTTATAAATAAACGAATAAGCAGCTGTAAGAAATAAAAATATTCCAGCTAAAACACCAGCTAATCTATTCAAATATTCAGTCCAAGTTTTAGCAGGATTAAATTCTTCAGGAACCGAAATAGTTTGATCGTGTCTAATACTATCTGCTAATTCCTTTTTGCCCATGCTTTCTAAATACTTGGCAAACTTCTCATTCTTCTTAATTCTTCCTGCTACATACTTTTCTTTGTAGTTTGCTGGCAATTGAGAAATATCAGTAGGTGGAATATACCGGTCGAAACATTTTGGCCAATCAGGACAACCCATACCTGAGCCAGTACTACGTACAATACCACCCGCAAGTATAACCAATAGCGTTACGATAATGGTTATAAGGTTAATTCTAATAAAACGTTGCTCCGATCTGCTGATCATATATCTATTAAGATGAAAAGGGTATCCGGATAAGCAGAAACTTAATCAGATACCCCTTTTAAAATTTTGTTAAAGCTATCTAACTAGCCCTTATTTTGTGTCACAGGATTGGCAGCTTCCCAGTCTTGTTGAATTTTTTCAGCTTCAGTATTTCCTTCAAAGTCATGAGGTAAGTTAGAGCTCATTGTTTGAGAGAAAGGAACCGTTTGAGGAATAAAATCTTCATCATGACCTGGTTTGCTATAATCGTATGGCCATCTGTAAACAGTTGGAATTTCACCTGGCCAGTTTCCGTGAATATGTTCTACTGGAGCAGTCCATTCTAATGTATTTGATTCCCAAGGATTTTGAGGTGCAACCTTTCCTTTGAAAACTGAGTAGAAGAAGTTAAATAAGAACGCTACCTGAGCCAAAGCAGCCAAAATAGCAGCCCAAGTTACAAATACGTTAACAGTTAACCATTTCTTCATAAATTCAAATTCTGTAAATGCATAGTAACGACGTGGAACACCATCTAAACCTAAGAAGTGTAATGGGAAGAAAACCAGATAGGCAGCAATAAAAGTTAACCAGAAATGCAGGTAACCTAATTTAGGATTCATCATTCTTCCAAACATTTTAGGAAACCAGTGATAAACACCTGCAAGCATACCAAATATAGCAGCAGAACCCATTACTAAGTGAAAGTGGGCAACTACAAAATACGTATCGTGTAAGTTAATATCTAATGATGCATTACCTAAGAATAATCCAGTTAAACCACCCGAAATAAAGAATGATACTAAACCAATGGCAAATAACATTGCTGGAGTGAAACGGATGTTACCTCTCCATAAAGTTGCTAAATAGTTGAATGTTTTTACAGCCGATGGTACAGCAATAATTAGCGTTGTAATCATAAATACGCCACCCAATAATGGATTCATACCTGTTACAAACATATGGTGACCCCAAACGATGAACGAAAGTACGGTAATACCAATTAATGAATAAACCATTGCATGGTAACCGAAAATTGGTTTGCGTGAATTTACTGAAATAACTTCTGATGAGATACCCAAAGCTGGCATAATTACAATGTACACCTCAGGGTGACCTAGGAACCAGAATAAGTGTTGCCATAAGATTGGAGAACCACCTTCATTAGGTAAAATATTCGTACCCATTACGATATCAGATAGGTAGAAACTTGTTCCAAAACTTCTATCGAATACTAATAATACAACACCAGCAACTAATACTGGGAATGATAAGATACCTAAAATAGCAGTTAAGAAGAAAGCCCAAATCGTTAAAGGCATTTTCCATAAATCCATACCTTTAGTACGCATATTTAAGATTGTACTAACATAGTTAATACCACCCATTAAAGATGATGCCACGAAAAGTACCATACTGATCAACCACATGGTCATACCTGTACCTGAACCTGGTATTGCCGTTGGAATGGCCGATAAAGGCGGATAAACGGTCCAACCGCCCGATGCAGGGCCAGTTTGAACAAAAAATGAACCCATCATAATCACACAGGCAACAAAGAAGAACCAGTATGAAAGCATATTAAGAAACGGCGATGCCATATCTCTAGCTCCAATTTGTAATGGGATTAATAAATTACTAAAAGTACCACTTAAGCCTGCGGTTAATACAAAGAATACCATGATGGTACCGTGAATGGTAACCAAAGCAAGATAGAAATCTGATTTGATACGACCACCTTCTGCCCATTTACCTAAAAAAGTTTCTAAGAATGGAAAGTTTTTATCTGGCCAAGCCAATTGAATACGGAATAAAATTGATAATACCATTGCAATAACAGCCATAATAATACCTGTTATCAAATATTGCTTGGCAATCATTTTATGGTCCATACTGAAGATATACTTCGAGATTAACGTCTCCTTATGGTGCCCGTGATCAGCGTGATCGTGATTGTGTTCGTCGTGTAATGCTATTGTTGACATAATTCTTTTCGCTCTTCGGTATATTATTTATTTAAGGCCATTTTGTTTGTATTCGCAGCTAATGAATCTGTAGCTGTCGAATCTGCTTCTGCTTTAACAGCAGTAGGTGCAACTGGCAAATTAAATTGTTTTCTTAAATCATCGTTTAAATACGTTTTCTGTTCTGCTAACCAGGTTTTGTATTCCTCTTCAGAAACTACACGTACAACTTTTTGCATATTATAGTGACCAGAACCGCAAATTTTAGCACAATAGAATAAGTAGTGAAAATTTGGATCGTTTGTTTTTTGCTGCATCTCTGCAGTAGTAATTGTAGGTGTAAACTCAAAAATAGTTTGCATACCTGGTACAGTATTTAATTGCACTCTGAAATGAGGCATATAGAAACTGTGGATAACATCTTTACTTGCTAAAAGAAGTTTTATTGGCTTACCTACAGGAATAACCATCTCATCAGCCATTTGATCATCACGAGATTTTATATCCTTAAAATCGATACCTAAAGTATTTGTAGCAGTAGTTAACTTATAGTTTTTATGACCTACAACTCCATCAGCTCCTGGATAGCGGATAGACCACTTAAACTGTTCTGAGGTAACTTCAATTTGAATCGGCATATTTTTAGGATCATCTACTTTGTAGAAAATAGATCTCCATGTTAAAAAGCCCATTAACACTAACACAGTTAAAACTAAAGCAGGAACTATCGTCCAGATTTTTTCAATTGTATTGTTGTGTGGATAGTAGTATGCTTTTCTTTTAGCAGAATATTTATACAAATAAGAAAAACCGAATAATAAGATGTGTGTAACTACGAAAACAATTGTTGTTATAATTAATGTTAAGTTAAACATCTCATCGATCCGTTTTCCGTGTACAGAAGCTGCATCAGGCAACAACATTGCGCCGTGAACTGTATATTCCCAATAAACACCATATAAACCTAAAACTAGGAATAACGCAAATAAACTTGCGTGTACTCTGTTCCAGTTAATGCCTACAGGCTTTCCTTGTGCTTCGCGGCTTAATTCATAAACTCTTATCGATTTACCGATAATTGCGATGAATAAACATACGGCCAGGAATATCAGTATATAAAATATTACTGATTTATAAACCTCGCCCATATCAACTTTTGTTGCCGCTGCAGCACCTGCTGCTGCATCTTGAGCAAATACGCTCGTGTTTGCAAAAACAGTAAGTAATACTGCTAGAGCTGCGGTCGTTTTATTCGTGATTAACTTTCTTAAACTCATTTTCTTAAAAGTAGTACGCTGTACTTCTATATAATAATTAAAATATTCGCTTTTATAAAATCATCAATTAAAGCTGATGATGCAAACTTTCTTGTAGTAAAGGGTGATTTTTTGCTATTAATGGTTTTTTACTAAGCGCTGTTAAAACCGTAAAGGTAAACAATCCTACAAAACCTATAGCAGTACCAATCTCAACAATTCCAAAACCGTTATGTCCATCTTCTACAGCACCTGGCATAATCATTTGATAATAATCTACCCAATGGCCTAATAATACGATGATGGAAACAAATAGTAACTTAACATCTGTTCTCTTATTATCTCTATCCATTAATAATAATACTGGCGCCAAGAAATTCATTGCAAGGTTTAAGAAGAACCAAAACTTGTAATATTCAAAACGTCTGTAGAAATAAACAGTTTCCTCTGGCATGTTTGCATAGTAAATTAACAAGAACTGTGCGAACCATACATAAGTCCAGAAGATAGAGAAACCAAAAATAAATTGCCCCAAGTTATGTAAGTGGCTATTGTTAACCCATTGCATATAACCTGCTCTTCTTAATAGAATAAGTATAATTGCAATAGTTGCTAAACTACTTACCCACATTGCTGCAAAGTTATACCAACCGAACATGGTAGAGAACCAGTGAGCCTCTAATGACATGATGGTATCGAAAGCAAAAATTGGAGTTGTAAAACCGTAAATCACTAAGAAGATACAAGCATTCTTAAAGCTCTTTCTGTACGAATTTAATCCACCTGCTAAATCTTCATTATATGAAAGCTTAACAAAAAGCATAGCAAAAATACTGTAAACACCTAAAAACACAACCTGACGCCCTAAAAAGAATGGTACGTTTAAGAATACTGATTTACCAGCGATGATAGAGTCATAGTGTGGACTGTTAGGGTCAGTTAAACCTTCAGCATTCCAGTGGTGATATAAGTTGTGTGTGTATAAACCTGCAGAAATAATTACAACAAGTATTACAGCAGCAATAGGCAATGTTTTTGCCATAGCTTGCGGTACACGTAAAATTGAAGCAGACCAGCCTGCCTGAGCAACAAATTGAATTGCTAGGAAAAACATACCAGACATACAAACGCATGCAAAGTAATATCCCATAAGCAACAGGTTGGCAAAAGTACGCTCGTGCATAACTTTATCACCAGCGATGAAACCATAAGCAACAGCAGCGATACCTAAAGCGATACCAACTATACTTAAAGTTTTAACTTTTCCTGTAAACTCAAATTGTTCACTAAAATTAATATTGTGAGTTCCCATTTATATTCTGCTTTACTTATTGTCCTTTTTGTAATTGTTGAACATACATCACCACTTTCCAACGATCTGTTGGCGAGATTTGCGAAGCATGCGAGCCCATGTTATTTACACCATATGTAATGGTATGATAAATTTTACCAGCGGTAAGATCTGCCATATTTCCACCTCTTGATGAAGCACCAGTTTGATAAGCAGGAACACCGTTAAATTTCTCAATTTTAACTAAATGACCTTGTCCATCTCCTTTTTCACCATGACATGGCGCACAGAAAACTACAAAAGAGTGTTTACCTTGTGCAAGGTTTGTACTATCTACTGGTAATGGATTTACCATTTTTGCACCAGCTTCATTGTAACCTTCTAAAGTATTAGGATATTTATCATATTCTTCAAAACCTACTGGTTTTGTATTTGCAGGTGGTAATTGTGCAGTTTTACCATCTTTAAAATTTTTGTTTGGCTGATCTGGATTGTAAGCAATCGGATCATACATGTTTCTGGCATATTCTAAACCAGTACTGCGTTTATCTTTACAAGCCGAAAAAGTAGCTGCAAAAGCGATAGCTAAAAACGCGGCATAAACAAATTTATTCTTATTCATAGCTAATGTACTTCCTTTCATTATACTTTACTTCTAAAGCACCGGCATCTTTTAATAAACCATCAATTACGGTGTGAGCTGCATTTTCGTGTGCATCTACTGCAATAACAAAGCGGTCATCAGTAGCACGTAAATCCATTACTCTTGGTGCTCTACCTGGAAATAAGTGTGTAGAAGCATAGTAAGTTAATACCATACCGAAAGCACAGAATAATACTGTAAGTTCGAACATTATCGGAATAAAATCCGGCAATGCAAATGATGGTTTACCACCTATGTTTACTTTCCAATCGATTACTGCACAAAAATAAATTAATGCAAAAGCTGCGCAGGTACCTGTAATACCAAAGCAAAATGCAGCGATATCAATTCTCGATCTTTTAACTCCTAATTTGGCTTCTATTCCGTGTATAGGCATTGGGGTATAAACATCATAAATACTGATGTTATTTTCCTGAAGTTTATCGATGCCATGCATCATTTCATCAGGATCGCCAAAGCTGCCTAAAATATATTTGATATCACTCATTGTTATATTTTTGCGTAATCTTCTTGTTTAACACTATCAAATTTTTCTAAAGACTCTATGTATTCTGCTACATACTCTTTATTCTCATGTCCTTCTTTAATTTGTTTCATCTTAGCCTGCTCACTTGCAGTTTTCAATAATAACTTAACCTCTGCTATAGCGATTGAAGGTAATACTCTTAAGAATAATAAGAACAAAGTAAAGAATAGTCCGATTGAACCCACGAACACACTTACATCAACCCATGTTGGATAAAACATTGCCCAACTTGAAGGAATATAATCACGGTGTAATGAAGTAACGATAATTACGAAACGTTCGAACCACATACCAATGTTTACTACAATTGATAAAATCCATGTTGCTCTGATGCTTAAACGGATTTTCTTAAACCAAAGTAATTGTGGAGAGATTACATTACAAGTCATCATCATCCAATATGCCCACCAGTAAGGACCGGTAGAACGGTTGATAAATGCATACTGCTCATATTCTGAACCAGAATACCATGCAATAAAGAATTCAGTTAAGTAAGCCACACCTACAATTGAACCGGTTAAGATGATGATTTTATTCATCGACTCAATGTGGAACATTGTGATGTAGTTTTCAAGACCTAATACTTTACGTGCAACCAATAATAAGGTTAACACCATCGCGAAGCCTGAGAAAATTGCACCTGCAACGAAGTAAGGAGGGAAAATTGTAGTGTGCCATCCTGGAATTACTGATGTTGCAAAGTCCATTGATACAATAGTGTGCACCGATAATACAAGTGGTGTAGAAATACCTGCAAGGATTAAAGACACAGCTTCGAAACGTTGCCAGGTTTTAACACTTCCACTCCATCCGAATGAAAAAATTGTATAAACCTTTTTGCGCATGCCTGTAGCACGGTCGCGAATGGTTGCAATATCTGGCAATAAACCTGTATACCAGAATAATAAGGATACAGAGAAATAAGTTGAGATTGCAAACATATCCCATACAAGTGGCGAGTTAAAGTTTACCCAAAGTGATCCAAATTGATTTGGTAAAGGTAAAACCCAATAAGCTAACCAAGGACGGCCCATGTGAGATACAACATAAGTTGCCGCACATATTACCGCAAAGATTGTCATCGCCTCTGCCGAGCGGTTAATGGAGTTACGCCAGTTTTGACGGAAGAGTAAAAGTACAGCTGAAATAAGTGTTCCGGCGTGACCGATACCTACCCACCATACGAAGCCGGTAATATCCCATGCCCAACCCACTGTTTTATTTAAACCCCATGCACCGATACCATTCCAGAAAGTGTAGCTTACTGCTACAACCCAAAGTAAAGCACCTAGTGAGGCAAAAATGAACCCAATCCACCAAGCTTTGTTTGGCTTATTTTCTACCGGCATTAAAATATCGTCCGTAATTTTTGCATACGTGATATTATCGCCGGTAATTAATGGTTCTCTAAGTATTGATTCGTTATGTCCTGACATAATTTGTATTTTCTTTATACTAAAGCTTACGCTTGTACTGTTGTATCTGTATTTCTAATTTTTGTCATATATCCGATACCTGGTTTCACGTTTATCTCTTCTAAAACGTAGTAGATACGCTCAGAACGTAAAGCTTTTGAAACCTCAGAATTAGGATCGTTTGCATCACCAAAAATGATTGCATTTGCTGAACAAGCTTCTTGACAAGCCATTTTAATATCGCCATCCTTTAATGGACGTTTCTCAATTTTAGCTTGTAATTTACCTGCCTGAATACGTTGAACGCACATTGAGCATTTTTCCATAACACCACGTGAACGTGTAGTTACATCAGGATTTAAAACCAATTGAGTAAACTCGTTATTTAAATAGTTATCGAAACGTGAATCGTTCCAGTAGTTGAACCAGTTAAAACGACGTACTTTGTATGGACAGTTATTCGCACAGTAACGAGTACCTACACAACGGTTATAAGCCATTTGGTTTAAACCATCTGATGAGTGTACCGTTGCCAATACAGGACAAACTGTTTCGCAAGGTGCGTGATCACAGTGTTGACATAACATTGGCTGGTGAACAACAGAAACGTGATCTAAATCTTCTAGATTAGCAATTTCTTTTTCTTTTGTAACATCACCAGTTGGTGTTTCGTAGCTATAATAACGATCGATACGAATCCAGTGCATTTCACGACGACGGCGAACCTCATCACGTCCTACAACAGGAATATTATTTTCTACGTTACAAGCCACAACACAAGAACCACAACCTGTACAAGCATTTAAATCGATAGCCATAACCCAGCTGTTACCTGGTTTCTCGTATTCATCCCAAAGGTCATAGTTTTTATGATCGCCCTTGTGATTACCTGCAGAACTATCTTTTAAGTATGCTGCGAATGTAGCTTCTTTAATTACTGCACGACCTTCGAAAGAGTGGTGAGTTTGTGTTTGTGCTAATTCGTAATATCCACCAGTTGGTGTAATGGTTACGTTAGTAGCATATTGCATTGTTCCATTTACAAACGAAATGAAAGGGAATGCGTTTTTACCAACATCATTACCTGCTTTACCAACTTTTGTACGACCGTAACCTAAAGCGATTGAAGCTGTTCCTTGCGCCTGGCCTGGTTGAATAAGTACTGGTAAGTCAACTGAATATCCGTTGCTTCCTTTAACAGTAACAACATCAAATTCTTTTATTTTTAATTTCTCTGCGAATTTAGGTGCAAGAGCAACATAGTTATCCCAAGTTACTTTTGAAACTGGATCAGGTAATTCTTGTAAGAATGCATTATTTGCATTTTTACCATCACGCATTGGGATGTTTTCGTAAACCTGTAATTCGATATCTTTTGTTAATGCTTTACTGCTATTTACAATTGAAGTTGCAACTGCTGCTAAAGACAGACTGAAGCTATATGCAGCTGCTGGTTTAGCAGTAGAAGTAACAACACCTTTTTCTAAAACATCAGACCAAGACATACCAAGTGCTGGTAACATTTTAGCCTCCCAGTTGCTGCGTACAAACTGATAGTAATCTTTAACTGGTGCATCAGCCCATGTTAATAAACTTTCTTCTGCCTGACGGCTGTTGAAAACTGGGTTGATTGTAGGCTGAACGATTGAATAATATCCTTCGTAAGCACTTGCATCACCCCACGATTCTAAATAGTTATGGTTAATCGCAATAGCATCACAAAGTGAAGCTGTTTCATCAGCTCTATCTGCGAAAGAGATTTTTGCAGGAACTTTAGCCAAGGCATCAGTAAATGCTTTTGTATTCATGAAATCGTAAGCAGGGTTGCTGTTTAAGAATAAAACAGCGCCAACTTCTCCACGGCTCATTTCAGCAACTAAACCATTAAATTCAGCATCGTTACCTGCGTATAAATAGCAAGGATTATCTAAATCGATGGTAGTACCATAACTACCGATAGCAGCGTTAATGGCATTTACTAAAATTTGAGTTGAAACATCGTTAGAACCACAAACTACTAACGATTTGCCTTTAGCTTGTGTAAGTTCTTTAGCAACTAATTTAATTACTTTATCAGCAGTAGTATTGTTACCCAAAGTTCCGCCTGGTAAAGATTGACCAGTAATTGCGTTATATAAAGCAATTAAAGCAGGACCTTCTTCTGATAATTTGATTGGTACACGTGTATCTGCATTTGTACCTGTTAAGCTCATTCCACTTTCAAATTGAATGTGGCGGCTCATTTTTTTACCTTCTAAAGATTTATAGTCACGGTTGGCAGTATATTGAGAAGTAAATTCCTCACCGCTAATCCATGTACCTAAGAAATCTGCTGCAAAACTTACAATTAAATCTGCTTTATCGAAATTGTATTTAGGTAAAACTGCTTTACCGAAACTATTTTGATTAGCCTGAATGATACCAGTATAAGAAACCGCATCGTATTGAACCAACTTAGCCGCTGGATATTTAGCAACAAACTGCGCTAAAACAGCATTTGTTGATGGACTGCTTACTGTTGATGCAACAATACGAATCTTTTTACCTGAAGCTTGTGCTTTTGCCAACTCGCCTTTTACAAAGCTGTCGATCTTCGCCCAAGTTGTTTCTTCATTTTTAAGAACTGGTGCTTTTAATTTGGATACATCGTATAAATCTAAAACCGAAGCTTGCGCTCTTGCATCCGTACCACAGTTAAATTTACCTGCGTTTGGATTTGGTTCTATTTTAATCGGACGACCTTCTCTTGTTTTAACTAAAATACTCTGGCCGTTAAAGCTAGAAGTATAGTAGTTAGGAATACCTGGAGTAACCTCTTCAGGTTTTACCAGGTAAGGAATAGATTTATGAATCGGGGCTGTTTGACATGCCGCCAAAGTAACTGCACCTAAACCAAAACCTAACGCCTTTAAAAAGTCGCGGCGTGGGGTAACGGTACTTAACCCTGCTTCATTTAAAACATCTTCTATTGGAAGTGGCTCGGCGAATTCGTTTTTGCTATTTTTAACAAAATCGGGTGTATTGTTATACTCCTCTAAGCCTTTCCAGTATTTTTTATTGCTTTCCATTTAAGCTATATTACTGTTTATCGAACGTTCTTACTAAAACTCTAACTATTAATAGTGGCACTTACCACACTCTAAACCACCCAATAACGCTGGTGTAATTTTCTCGCCTTTTTTAATTTTCTCATGCGCTTCGATAACCTTAGCGTAGAAAGCATTATTTTTCTGACCAGAAATATCAGTTTCCTTATGGCAGTTAATACACCATTTCATGGTTAATGGAGAATATTGATAAATTTCTTCCATTGTATTAACAGGACCATGACAAGCGAAACATACAGGCTCTGTTGGTTGTAATCCTTTTGCTTTACGAATTGCATCTTCTGCAACAACTACGTGTTGAGAGTGATTGAAGTAAGCGAAATCAGGAAGATTGTGTACACGTACCCACTCCATTGGTTTTTCTTTACTCTTATCGTATTTCTGCGTTTCAGGATCGTAACCCAAAGCATTGTAAATTTTCTTAATCTCAGGAGAAACTTGACCATCTTCCGTTCTTGCTTGTACCGCTTTGTGGCAGTTCATACAAACATTTAATGATGGAATTGAAGCGTTTTTAGATTTAAATGCACCCGAGTGACAGTACTGGCAATCGATTTGATTGATACCTGCGTGTAACTCGTGTGAGAATTTAATTGGTTGTACTGGTTGGTAACCTGTATGAACACCAGTGTTCCACATACCCATCCAACCCCAAGAACCTAAAGCAATGATTAAACACAAAATGAAGAACATAACAAATTTCTTGTTTTTGAACATTTTGCGAACACCAACCTTTAATGGCACATCTTCTTCAATCTCGATACCTTGTTTTTGTAGAATTAAGCGTTCTAATAATTTAGAAGCACGACCTAAGATTACTAAAATCACGATTGCAACTAAAACTATTGCAACGATACCCGCAATAGATAAACCTGAAGTGGTATCATCTTTTGGAGCAGCAGCACCTTCAGCACCAGCTTTCGGCTTAGGCTCGCCTTCCTTAATGTAAGCTAAAATGTCTTTAACCTTCGCTTCGTCCAATTCTGGAAAAGCAGTCATTGCTATTTTACCATTCTCATTGAAAAGCTTAACAGCTGCAGGATCGCCAGAAGCAATTAATGCACCACTGTTCGGAATCCACTTTAAAAGAAAATCTTCAGGGTGACGATCGCTCACACCTGTTAAGGCAGGACCAATCATTTTTGCATCTAATGCATGGCATGATGTACACTTCGCCTTGAAAAGTGTTCGTCCAGCTGCAGCATCTTGTGCATTAACGGTAGAAACCGCAATTACAGAAATGGCTGAAAACAGGAATAACGACTTCCAAACGTTTTTTAAAATCATCGAGATATCTCTCATAATGAACACTTTATACTTATTTAATTTACTTTTTGTTGTGAAATTGATGCTTGGGATGCAATATCCCCATCAAAACTTGAACAAAAGTATAACTTATTAATAAATCCCATGACATAATACTGACTTGAAATACAATTTATAATCATTCTAAACAAATGCAGTTTCAAGCCAATCAGTAAACAAAAATGCCTATTTTCGAAGTTAATCTCCAATAGGCATACTCAAAACCAATTTGGTTTTGACATAAATTCTGATTATTGTTTTAATATCCAGGCAAACATTAAAGGCGCTACGATTGTAGCATCACTTTCTACAATGAATTTAGGTGTATGAATATCTAATTTACCCCAGGTGATCTTTTCGTTCGGTACAGCACCAGAATATGAACCGTAAGAAGTTGTCGAATCAGAGATCTGGCAGAAGTAACTCCAGAAAGGAATATTTTCCATTTCCATATCCTGATAAAGCATAGGAACAACGCAAATCGGGAAATCGCCAGCAATACCGCCACCGATTTGGAAGAAACCGATTCCTTTTCCACCGCTGTTAGCAATATACCAGTCGGCTAACCAACCCATATATTCAATACCGCCTTTAACCGTTGTAGCAGTTAGCTCTTTTTTCATTACGTAAGAAGCAAAAATATTACCCATTGTAGAATCTTCCCATCCAGGTACAACAATTGGCAAATTCTTTTCAGCAGCAGCAAGCATCCACGAATTTTTTGGATCAATTTCATAGTATTGCTCCAAATCACCGCTCAAAAGCATTTTATACATAAATTCGTGAGGAAAATAGCGCTCACCAGCCGCTTCCGCATCCATCCATATTTTTTGAATGTGCTTTTGTAAACGACGGAAAGCCTCTTCTTCAGGTATACAAGTATCGGTAACGCGGTTGTAATGGTTTTCTAATAAATCCCACTCATCCTGCGGACTTAAATCTCTGTAATTAGGTACACGTTTGTAGTGTGAGTGCGCAACAAGATTCATAATATCTTCTTCCAGGTTTGCACCTGTACAAGAAATAATAGCCACTTTATCCTGACGAATCATTTCTGCAAGTGAAATACCCAATTCGGCTGTACTCATTGCACCAGCTAAAGTGATCATCATTTTCCCACCCTCATCCAAGTGTGTCTCATAACCTTTAGCTGCATCCATCATTGCTGCAGCATTAAAATGGAGGTAATTACGCTCCATGAACTGAGATATTGGTCCTCTTGTATTACTCATTTTGTTTTGTATTGTTTGCCGCAAAAATAGGCAAACCGTTTGCAATTTGCAATTCGCTTTCACTTATTGGATTTAATGATCCATTTGTTACAAATAGAATTGGCAAGCAGCTCACCCAATACTCATAATTAGATTTTGATTGGGCTGACCTTAAAAACATATTCCATAATATCAATACCAGAGAAATCATCCGATGACAAACGAACTAAAATATTTTCTTTTCTTTGCACTATGAAAAAACTGGTTATTTTACTTTCTTTAAGTCTGTTTTCTTTTTCGGGTTGGGCACAAATGAAATTGATTAAGAAAATGCTGTCGAATGAGAAAGATACAACACGAAAAGCCAGTTTTTTACCAATACCTGCTTTTGGTTATTCTCAAGAAACAGGCTTTGAATTTGGTCTTGGCGCTATTTACTCTTATTATACGGATAGAAAGGATACAATCACTAGAAGTTCCAATTTCTCGGTAAATGGCACTTACTCAACAAAAAAAACCTATAATGTTGCCTTAAAAGGAGATGCTTGGTCGCCTGGAAATAAATACCATTTTATTGGCGATGTTCGTTTTAAAGAAATGCCTTTTAACTTTTATGGAATAGGAAATACAACGCAAAAAACGGACGAAGATAAATTGGTTATGAACCAGTTTAAAATGCTGTTTGATGCAGAAAAAAATCTTTTAAAAAATGCTTACACTGGTGTATCCTTGGGTTTTGAAACTTATAAATTTACTGATCAGGTAACTGGAGGAATTTTCAGCAACAACCCTGCAATTTTAGATAAAGATGGTGGCTCGGTTGCTTACCTTGGCTTAAGCCAAAGTTACGACACGAGAAATTCGAACAATTACCCGAGTAAAGGTTTCTTCGGTAGAGTTACTTATCAATATGCGCCAGATTTTTTTGGTGGAGATAGTTTTACAGGAAGCCAGATTAAGGTCGACCTTAGAAGTTTCTGGTCGATTAGTAAAAAGGTTATTTTAGGTGTACAAGGAATTTATTACACCATACAAAGCTCTAAAACACCATTCTACTTACTTCAGCAATTAGGGAATGACCAAATTATGCGGGGTTATTATGGCGGCCGCTACCGTGATGAGAATCTAATGGCATCGCAATTAGAATTACGTTATCGTTTTATGAACCGCTTTGGAATCGTAGCCTTCGCAGGTGCGGGTAAAGTTTTCAATAATGGAAATTTTGATTTTAAAAGCTTGAAACCTAATTATGGTTTTGGCGGAAGATATTTCTTCGACACTGCAAAAGGACTTAGCGTACGTGTTGATTACGGAATAGGTGAAAAACTAGTAAATGAAAAACGTCAAAGTGGCTTTTACATCAGTTTGGCCGAAGCATTTTAACAGCGGGATTTTCACATCAAATTATTGGCTTCTTCTTCGCTCCTCTTCGTTACCTGCTTTGGCAGTTCTCTGTTTAAGCTTATCGCTTCCAAAATTATACCTAATGGTTAATCTTAGCTGACGGCTATCGTAATAGTTGTTGTACTCCTGTTTAAGGTTATTAATCAAACTACTAAAACGATACTTATTCGTTTTTAAAACATCAGTAGCATTCAAAGCAATTTGCAGCGTTTTATTCATCAATATTGTTTTCAAACCTAAATCTAAATTATACTGACTTTTATTTTTATTCAAACCATCTATAGTTGGAAACTGATACCAGAAACTTACATCGCCCAAAAATGTTTTGGATTGGTTAAATCTGAATTGATTTATAGTCGATACGTAAGCCCCATAACCTTCTACCCTATTTAAGGTTTGCGGAATATTGGATTTAAAAACAGAGTAGAATACATCAAGCTGATTTGTACTATCAAACCATTTTATTTCGCTAAAAGTAACAGCATTACTAATTTGATAATTGTAACCCGTTATAAAGTTAACGGGCTTCAAAACCTGAATATTTGAATTCGCATTAATAAAATTAACATCGTTATAACCGTTGGATGTATGGCTATAAGTGAACGTAGTTGAAAAAACACTGGCGTAATTATGTGCTATTTCTATATTATTATTGTAAGATGGCTGCAATTGAGGATTACCTTCTGCATAAGCATATTGATTACTATACCACCTAAAAGGATTAAGTTTTTTATAAGCTGGTCGGTTAATTCTTCTGCCATAATTTACTGAAAATGTACTTTTATCATTTAACTTATAACTGAGGAAAGCGGTTGGAAAAAGTTTAAAATAATTGTTAGAATTAATGTTGTCTAACGAAACGCCTTTGATCTGCGTATGTTCTCCACGTAATCCAAGTTGAAAACTCCAATTTTTTACACTCTTATTCAGATCAAAATAAAGCGCCTGTGTATTTTCCTGGTAGTCGAATAAGTTGCTCTGTTCGGGATTTAATTTATAAATATCATTTACCGATTGATAAAACGCAACATCGCTTTCGTTTTTAATAAAACTGAGTTTGGAACCGAATGATAAAGTAAAAGGTTTGTAAGGCAAATCAACATCTATCTTTAAAGTAAATAAGTCTATATTTTGTTTACTTGTGGATAGATATTCAGCAAATGAACCAGGAATAACCAATCCATTTCCAGTATAACTTGTATTATCAAACTGTCTGCTTTTATCATCTTTATACTTAAACCAGTCGCCATTTATGGTAATTTGTTTACCTGCAGAATCTAAGGCTTGTTTAAAATAAATATTTACAGCATTATAATGAGAGCGAATTTTTGCATTTGCATCCGAATTAAGGAGTGAATCTAAACTTGATGCGTTATTAAAAATGCTGGTAACAATTTTCTCCTCTGAATGAAAATTGGTAAACCCGCCATTATAGGACAATCCTAAAATCGCTTTCTTAGATAGTTGATAATCTATTCCTATTTGGCCAGAAGGAACCGTCCTGAAATTTCGATCCTTATTAATAATGTTCCAGGTTTGGTTTGGGTAAAAAACATTACTTTGTTCAAAAGGAACAAGCGATCCCTTTCTAAAATTAAGGTTCGAAAAAATGGTAATTTTATTCTTTCGGAAATTTAAATTTCCTCCAGAAGAAAAAGTAGGATGAGCAGCTTGGTTAAAGCCCGCATTAACGGAACCGCTAAAAAGTTCAGTTGAAACCTTTTTTAATACGATATTAATTAAACCACTGTTTCCCTGGGCATCATATTTGGCAGGCGGATTAGTTATAATCTCTATTTTTGAAATATTATCTGAGGAAATAGATTTCAGATAATCAGATAAATCATCAGCGGTTAACTGAATGAGCCGATCGTTAATCATTACATTAACAGTGCCCTTCCCTACTAAAGAAACTTTATCATTTAACACCCTAACCCCAGGTATTTTGGCAAGTAGTTCTAATGCATCGGTTCCAATTGCTGCAATACTATTTTCGGCATTGAAAACAGTTCTATCTATTTTCCTTTCAATTATATTTTTCCTGAAACTGATGTTTACATCTTTAAGGTTGTTCGAAATTTCATCAACAGTTACATTGATAATCGTATCGCTTTTTAAATTGATAATCCTTTTCTTTTCCGTAATAAATAAACCTGAGTAGAGGACTGAATATGCTCCTTCTTTCAGATTATTTAAATTGTAAACGCCTAAACTATCTGTTTGGCTATAGCTTATTTGCTTATCCCCATTAAAAATTTTAACAATTACAAATGGCAAATCATCATTTTTAGCATTTGTAACCTTACCCGAAATTTTAAATTGCGCCTGAGCGTTTAAAATATTGAGAAATAAAAAAGATAGAAGTATAAATCCTTTCATTAACACTTCGTGGTCAAGGTTTGCATTGCCGTTAACATCCCGCTTTAAAGAAAGATTCAAAACCATCTAAAATTAAGTTGCTAATTCGACGTATGTTCTTCTCATTGTTAATATAATTTAAACTCTTTCCATCGGCAATATTGCCCATTTCGATTAAAACAGAAGGCATTTTAGAATCTCTTAACAAAAGTAAATTAACATTCCCTAAAGAATCTCTTACCGCCATTCCGTCAAGGCGATTAAGTTTACTCAAAATACCAGTTCCTAATCTTTCGGCACCTTTAATATTTCTATTTAATTTTGAAACATAAACTTCGATACCGTCAAAAGCTTTATTTGCAGTTATCGGCTTTGAATTATGGTGAATGGATATAAATGCAGTTCCCTGCTGCTTAGGTAAACGATCTCTCAGAGATAGAAATCTGTCGTCGCTTCTCGTTAACACAACCTTTATTCCTCTTTTTAACGCTTCTTCTTTTAAAAACATAACAGCCCTTAAATTCAAATCCTTTTCTTTTTGGCCATCTAATGCTACCGAGCTATTATCCTCGCCTCCATGTCCAGCATCAATAATAAGTACCTGCTCTTCCATTAAGTTATTGTTTTCAACAATACCATTACTTAGAAAGTAATTCGTTTTTGAAAAATCTACCTTTCGCGTGCTTTGTAGTTGGTTTGACATCCGTTCTTTTTCTACTATAACTTCTTTACGATTAACAAAAGCAAAAGAACAAACTAACACCAAAGGAATTACAGCAAAATAGGTAAGTCTTTTAACTGGATTGTTTGGCTTTTTGTACATCATCATAATTCGATTTTTTAGTGGAAGTTTACTAAAGTTATTTGCAACAGAATTATTAGTTTGACTCGCCAGATTTAGCAATAATGAAGCATAAACATTTTTATCAATGGTTTCAGAAGCCTCTTCATCAGCTAAAAACTCATGATTATTATCTATCGCTATTCTCCATAAATAAATTATAGGATTAAACCATAAGATACAACAAGCTATATTGACCAGTAACTTATCGAAGCCGTGCCCTTGCTTAACATGTACCGATTCATGCCTGATAACCATTTTTTGTTCTTCTATAGTAAGCGAAGAATCGATAATTATCTTATTTAGAAAAGTGCAGTTTTTTATTTTCGAATTCTTTTTAACAAAAACAACTGAACCTAATTTCAACATTTCGAACTTGTTAATGGCATACCTGATGTAACCCATTGTGAGCAAAATCCTTAATAGAAAAGCGATTAAAACTGCATAATAACCATATTCAACGATCTGTTTCCAGTTATGAGGTTGAGCGACATTGGCATTATCATCATTAATATTTTCCTCGAAAGAAATATAGTTGCCGTAAGCAGCTTTTAATTCAGTCGCTTTATTATCAACACTCACTTCACGTTTGTTCTCGATGGTTAATGCTGGAATAATGAAACTAACCATAAGCGCAAACAGCAAATATGTTCTGTTTAACTTAAAAAAGGTAAGCTTTGCCAGCAGCAATTGGTAAGCTGCGAAAAATATTGCGATACAAGCCGAAACTTTTAACAGATAAATTAACATCATAACATAGAATTTTGGTCGATAATTCTCTTTATTTCTTCAATATCCTTTTCATTAAGCTTTTCTTCTTTTACCATAAACGATAATAAACTAGCTGGTGAACTATCAAAATAGCTCGAAAACATCTTAGAAAAAGTTGTCTTAGCATATTCATCTTTCGTAATAGCAGGAAAGTATTCGTAAGTTTTTCCGTAAGCTTTATAGCTTAAATAACCTTTTTTTTCTAAAAGCCTTACTATCGAAGAAATGGTATTGTATGGTGGCTTTGGCTCTTCATCGAGTTCTTCGATTACATCTTTAACAAATGCCTTTTGCAATTTCCAAAAAACCTGCATAATGCGTTCTTCGGTTTTGGTTAATTCTTCCATAACCCAAACTTATAACTTATTTTTCAGGTATACAACTTAAAAATAAGTTACATTACTGATTTTTAAGTTAAAAAAATAATAAACTGATATTTAGATAATTAATTTGAATATTTAGAGAACGAAAGAACATGTAATTCTTCGCAGCTGTAGTCCTGCCATTTGCTATAGCCCTGGAAAAAACCAGGGGCTGCCACTTCTGTCCCGTAGGCTTGAGAAAGATTCTTCTACTGGTTGGTGCCTCAACAACCGAAAAATTAAGAGGCCTTATCCCGAAAAAAAAGGCAAAAGCCAAACTATGCGTATCATCTATCGGTTGGTGTCTCACTAACCGAAAAATTAAGAAGCCATCATCCCGAAAAAAGCCAAAAATCGAACTGTAGAAGCTAAACCTTTTAATAAGAAATCAATATATTAAAAGACTTATAACTGTGAGCGAGAAGATAAGTTAAAGCCAATTACTTACTTAAACCAGCAAGTGCGTTTATAGTTAACGCAACAATAACAGTATTAAAAATGAAAGCAATTAAACTATGCAAAAGTGAAAGTCTGCGGATTTTTCTGGAAGAAATCTCCACGTCGGAAACTTGAAAAGTCATCCCCAAAACAAACGAGAAATACGCAAAATCGATAAAATCAGGCTCATCGTTACCTGGAAAATCTAAACCAGAGCCTTTGTTTGTTTTGCTATCGCCATAATAAAGATGAGCGTATCTCATACCAAAAGTTGTATGAACCAAAAACCAAGATAAAAACATACCAGATATGGCGACAATAAGATCGATCGGTTCTATGTCTTTATTAATCAGCAATAAAATTACAGCTAGTAATCCTGCAAAAGTTGATATTAGCACGATTGCAAAAATTTCACTCCGTGTTTCATCCTGCATTTTTGCCTTTATATGTGTTTCGGCGGCCGAAGTATGAAAAAACATATACCAATGCAGGCTAATCAACAGGATGCAGAATACATCCCACCCTAACATAACATGGGTTAGCGTACCCATAGTGATAAAAAGCGAACCAAAATAAACAGTAATCCCTACAAAAAAGCTTAACAGCAAAATGCGCAATGCCGATAATTTTTGAATACCTTTTAATTTTGGTTCCATCTTAATGTTTAAATTTTCAGCTTAAAATGTTCTTTTGCCTGTCCTTTTTTGAAATAAACCAATCCAATCCAAAATAAATCGACGGTAATGGTAACGTCGGGATGATTTTTAATCTCTTCCCATGCCTCCTTCATCCCCTGGCTCCAATAAATATCATCAAAAATCAGCAATGAATCTTCAGTTATTTTGGGCAAGCACCATTTAAAATAATTCAAAGTTGCTTCTTTTCGATGGTTCCCATCAATGTATACAAAATCTAAAGTTGCTTGCTTCGCAATAATTTCTGGCAAAATTAAATCGAAGTTACCAACGTGCAAGTCTATATTATTTATGTCTAAATCTGTAAAATTTTTCTTTGCAACACCAGCAGTTTCAGGGCAACCTTCAATTGTAATAATTTCTGCATTAGGGCAAGCCTTCGATAAATAAGCAGAAGTAATACCCAGACAAGTACCCAGTTCGATAGCCGATTTTGGTTTAGTGTGTTCTGCTAATCGATAGATTAGCTGAGCTAGTTTTGGGCTTTTTAGTGCATTTTCAGCAATCTGACTAACTTTTTTTGTGCGGTTTTTATTTAAATGAGAGCCCGCACCAAGGTCTGTAACCGTGATTGTAGAATCGTCATTAAAAAGTTTTTTTCGCTGAGCTTCTATATTTTTATATTCAGATTTGTTGGTAAAATCGTAAATTACCTCGTCTGCTAGCTTGTAAACGAATGGTGAATGCGTTCCGTGCCGAGTTTTAGCAGTTAAACGGTGTTTTAGGTAGTCTGTAATAAATTGAATTATCATATATATTGCAAAAGTAATTAAACACCGCAAACGTTGTATATTTTATGGAAAATAACGCAGAGATAAGTGCCTTAGTTAAATTGCTTGATGATCCTGATGAAGAGGTTTACCACCATGTTGAGCAAAAACTGCTGGAATATGGCGGAGAAGTTATCAATTTCTTAGAAAATGCCTGGGAACAATCTTTTGATGGGCTCTTGCAAGAACGTATTGAAAATATCGTTCATCAAATTCAGTTTAAAACGGTTAAAGAAGATTTAAATCTGTGGCATTTAAGTGGCGCTTTTGATTTATTGCATGGTGCTTTGATTATTAATCGCTACCAATACCCCGATTTGGATGAACAAAAAATCATTATTCAGTTAGAAGACATTAAGCGTGAGATCTGGCTTGGCCTACAATATGAAATGAGTTCGGTTGAAAAGGTTAAACTGATCAACCATGTTTTATACCAGCAATTTGGCTTTGGCGGAAACACCAAAAATCATCACGATCCTCAAAACTCTTACCTGAATCAGGTTTTAGAAAGTAAAAAAGGAAATCAAATTTCGCTTGCCATAATTTATTCTACAATTGCTCAAAAACTCGATTTGCCAATTTATGGCATCAATTTACCCCAGCATTTCATATTGGGTTTTATTGATGAGAGTAAACAGGAAAGCACTGAGTATGGCGTTTTATTTTATATAAATGCATTTAATAAGGGCAATATTTTTGGCAAACATGATGTAGATCAATTTCTTCGCCAGTTAAATTTAGACCCAATGCCAGAGTATTATCGCCCTTGTACGAATACCGATATTATTCGACGTGTAATCAGAAATTTGATTTCGGCTTATGAGAATGCTGGAGCAACAGAAAAAGTTGCAGAACTTAATGAACTACAAGAGATTATAAAAGAAGAGCACAAACCAGAATAAACCCCATCGGAAATGCAAATTAAACTGAACAACGCCCTATTTATTCCAATAGTAATAATTTGCACCTTGCTATTTAGCTTAAATCTAAAGGCACAGAAAACAATTAAACCCAATGTTATTGCTTACTACACAGGCGGCGGCGGAACAGTGATCGATAGTTTCCCAGTTGAAAAAATTAGCCACCTGATTTACAGTTTTGGGCATTTAAAAGGCGATAGCTTAAATATCCATTCTGCTAAAGATTCTGCTTTAATTACCCGTATGGTTGGTTTAAAAAAACGTAATCCAGAATTAAAGGTTATGATTGCTATGGGCGGTTGGAGTGCCTGTCAAAATTGCTCTGAAGTTTTTAGTAGAAACGATGGTAGAAAAACTTTCGCAAAAACGACTAAAGACTTACTCGATTACTTTAATGCCGATGGTATAGATATCGACTGGGAATATCCTGCGGTAGTTGGTTATCCTGGGCATCGATATACCGAGGCGGATAAACAAAATTTCACTTTATTAATTAAAGAACTGAGGAAGAAATTGGGCAAGAAATCCGAAATCAGCTTCGCAGCTGGCGGCACAAAAAACTGTCTGGATTCTTGTTTTGAGTGGAGTAAGGTAATGCCTTTGGTAAATCGGGTTAATTTAATGAGTTACGACTTAGTTAGTGGATATGCTACAACAAGCGGGCATCATACACCGCTTTACAACTCGACCCAACAAGAACTTTCGGCAGATTACGCGATTAAAGTAATGAACAATTACGGTGTACCATCGAATAAAATTGCCCTTGGTGCTGCTTTTTACGCAAGAGTATTCGAAAATACAACGGATGCAAACCAGGGCTTATATCAACCAACTAAATTTATCAGGGGCGTTTCTTATAAAAACTTCAACACTAATTTTGCAGTAGAAAATGGCTTTAAATATTACTGGGATGACACTACAAAAGCACCCTATTATTATAATGCCACTACTAAAAATTTAGCAACATTTGATGACCCCAAATCGATAGATTTAAAAACAAAATATGTTATTAAAAATAAGCTTAATGGCATTATGTTTTGGGAATTAAGCGATGATGCTTACTCGAATGGTTTATTAGATGTTATAGATCGTACAATTAAAGAGTAGTATATCTTCAAGTCCAACAACATGCTTATTTGTTGGCACCTATATCAATGAACTGGCGAGTGAGTTAGATTAAGCTATAGGCAATTCGTAAAGCCTTTATTTTATACCTAATTAATACTTGAAGCAACTATCATTAATTATATTACACCTAAACTATAGTGTTTTATGAGTATTTGTTAACCCTTTGTTAACCCTCAGGGTAAGCATAGGGTTAATAAGGGGTTAACAAAGGGTTAAAAATGGGTACAGAAAGGGTAAACAAGGGGATAACAAATCTGCACCAAAGGGTTAACAAATTTAGAAGTATTACTTTTCTTTAATACATAACTCTTTAGCTTATAATTAAATGGATGAATTTGTTTCAGGGCTTTGATTTGATGAATATGCTGAAATAATTTCAGCATGGCCAATGAACGGATTGCGATCAAAAAAACAGAAAAAAAAGGTCAATTCCTGCTAAAGAAATTGACCCATTTTTATATTTTGAATCCGATGCTTAAAATTTATTTCTCTTCAGCCATTCAGCTAATAAATTAAACCAATCTACATCAGAGGTTTTATTTTTTAAGCCAAAGCCATGGCCACCTTGTTCGTAAAGATAGATTTCAGTTTTAACACCATGGCTTTTCAAAGCATCATTTAATAAAATACTGTTGGCCACTGGCACCGATTTGTCGTCTTTTGCATGAACCAAAAAAGTGGGTGGTGTTTTTTTATTTACATTTTGATCAGCAGAAAAATAATGCTTCAACTGCTCTCCAGGATTAGGGCCTAATAAATTTTTCATCGTTCCAGTATGTACCGATTGTTCGAAACTGATTACAGGGTAAATTAATGCAGCAAAATCAGGTCGAAGATTAATCTTTTCCGCATCCGTAATTTTAATATCGGTATAATGAGCTAATAAGGTAGAAGCCAAATGCCCTCCAGCCGAAAAACCCATTATGCCGATTTTATTTGATTTTATACGATACTTTTTCGCATTTTTTCTAACCAGGTAAATCGCTTGCTCCGCATCCTGTAAAAGTGCATAGGTTTTATCTACCATGATTTCATCACTTGGTAAACGATATTTTAAAACGAATGCGGTAACGCCAATTTCACTGAATCGTTTTGCAACATTATAACCTTCATGATCGATTGCAAGAATGCCATAACCACCACCAGGACAAATGATCACTGCCGTTCCATTTGGTTTGTCGGCCGATGGCGAAAATACCGTTAATGTTGGCGTAACTACCTTGCTTACTCTCGAAATTCCATCAGTACCTTTAACCGTTTCTTCAATATAGGTAGCAGAATTTTTAGCACCAGGAATAGCACCATCATAAAGCGGAATAACCTCCTGAGCTTTTAAAGAAACCGTTACCATAGTAAATAAGCTTAAGATAATTGATAATTTCATCGTGAATATTATTTTTAAAACTCCATTAAATACGCTTTTAAGAACTCGTCAATATCACCATCAAGCACCGCTTGTGGATTAGAGGTTTGATAATTTGTACGGTGGTCTTTTACACGTCGATCATCCAGAACATAACTTCTGATTTGCGAACCCCATTCAATTTTCTTTTTAGAACCTTCTATTGCAGCAATTTCTTCATTACGTTTTCTTTGCTCAATTTCGTAAAGCTGCGACTTTAATAAACGCAGTGCATTTTCCTTATTCTGTAATTGCGATCGCGATTCCTGATTTTTGATGATAATACCAGATGGTTTATGATATAAGCGAACGGCTGTTTCAACCTTGTTCACATTTTGACCACCTGCACCACCAGCTCTGAATGTTTCAAATTCAACATCGGCAGGATTGATGTAAATCTCTATGGTTTCATCAACCAAAGGATAAACATATACCGATGCAAAAGAGGTGTGCCTGCGGGCATTCGAATCGAAAGGTGAAATACGCACTAAGCGGTGAACGCCGTTTTCGCCCTTTAAATAGCCGTAAGAAAACTCACCGTCGAACTGTAAAGTAACGGTCTTTATACCTGCAATATCCCCTTCCTGGCTATCTTGCTCGGTAATTTTGTATCCATTCTTTTCGCCCCACATCATGTACATACGCATGAGCATATAGGCCCAATCGCAACTTTCAGTTCCACCTGCACCAGCCGTAATTTGCATTACCGCAGAAAGCTGATCTTCTTTTGTACGAAGCATATTTTTAAGCTCCAGATCGGCAACAGCTTGTTTGCTTAAATCAAATTGCTCTTGCAGTTCTTCTTCCGAAGCATCGCCAGATTGAAAAAAATCAAACATTACGGCTGCATCTTCTACCGCATTGTTTGTTTTTTCAAAACCATCCGTCCATTTTTTCTTTGAACTTATTTCTGCAAGAATTTTTTCTGCCTTTTTAGGATCATCCCAGAAATTGGGCGCCATTGTTAATTTTTCCTCTTCGCGAATAGCGTAAAGTAGCTCTTCGACGTCAAAGATGCCTCCTCAGAGACGTTATTCTGTCTCTTAAATCCTGTATTTGTTCTTTGGTCATAATGGCAAATGTAACCAATTAAAAATTTTATCTATTGTTATAATTAGATAGTTGTCGTTTTGAGCCTGTCTAAGACCTTTTAAATTACCAACAAGGCAGTTCGACAAACCCAATGTGACACTGTATTAAACAGCTTATTCACACTAATATTTTTTACTTTTTCATCGCCATATAATCCAAAGTTAGATTTGATAACAGCTTAACTCCCAAAACAAAACCACTTTCATCCAGGTAAAAATCTGGGGTATGGTGCGAAGGTGCTTTTAAAGGATCTTTTCCTTTAGGCATCCCCCCTAAAAACACAAATAAACCAGGGATTTTTTCCTGAAAGAAAGAAAAATCTTCTGCACCAGTTACAGGCGGTTTCAGTTTCACATGATCTTTTCCTGCTGTAGCTTGCATGCTTGGTAACATTTTTTCTGTTAAAGCCACATTATTAAAGGTTACGGGATAATGGTTGCTGTAAGGAATTTTAACTTCCGCCTTTCCACCACCTGCTTCGGCAGTTTTAATAGCAATGGTTTTAATCCTTTCGATAAACATCGCCTCATCTTCTTTGCTGAAGTTTCTAACGGTACCGAGCATTTCTACCTTTTCAGGTATGATGTTCGAACGAACACCCCCATTAATTGCACCGATGGTTACAACACCTGGGTTCTCTGTTACGTTTAAATTTCGACTAACTATAGTTTGAAGATTATTTACAATTTGTGCTGAAATTACTATCGGATCGATACTACTCCATGGATAAGCACCGTGGGCCTGGCGACCAGTAACCGTTATTTTCATATCATTTACCGCAGCCATTGTTCCGCCAGGGCGATAGGTTACATCGCCAACTTCTGTTTGCGAATTAATATGCAGGCCGAAAATGACATCAACTTTAGGATTTTCTAAAACGCCTTCTTTTATCATTAAAGCAGCTCCACCCTCTTCACCTGCAGAAACACCTTCTTCGGCTGGCTGGAAGATAAACTTCACAGTACCTGCTAAATCCTTCTGCATAGAGGCCAATACTTCTGCTACGCCCATTAAAATGGCTACGTGACTATCATGACCGCAAGCATGCATAACGCCAACTTCCTGCCCGTTATATTGTGTTTTTACTTTGGATGCGAAAGGAATATTAACACGTTCAGTAACAGGTAAGCCATCCATATCTGCTCTTAAAGCAACTACTGGTCCAGGTTTGCCCCCTTTTAAAATCCCAACAACTCCTGTTTTTGCTACACCTGTTGTAACTTTCAAACCTAATCCTTCTAAATGTTTTGCAATAATACCAGCCGTTCTAACTTCGTTATTGCCAAGTTCTGGGTGTTCGTGAAAATCTCTGCGCCAGGAAATCACTTTTTGCTCAATTGCATCCGCTTTTTTAGAAACGATTGGCTTTAAATCTGATTTTTGTGCAAAAGCACCTGAAGATATTACAAGAAGATAAAGAATGTAGATTTTTTTCATATTGGATAATTTCTTTAGTGGTTAAGTTATAAAAAAAGCCTTATGCAATGCATAAAGCTTTTAATTATTTTAGTTAAATAAGCCTTTTAGCTTATCCATAATCCCGCCCGATTCAGCCGTTTCACCAGCTTTAGCCTGGCCGCCACCATTAAACATTCCGATCACATCGCTAACATCGAATTTACCGTCGGAACCACCTGCAAGTTTTCCTAAAACATCTTGAATGTTAAAAGAACTATCATTTGGGTCGGCCGTTTTCTGCGTTAGTTTCCCTAAAATCACTGGAATTATCGATGCGGCTAAGCCTTTAGCTGTTTCTGCATTTATGCCTAATCCAGCCAATTTATCAGTGAAATTTCCAGCAGCTTGTGCCGTAACAGCCGAACCTTCGGTATTACCTGTATTAAAAATCTCTGCCAAGCCACCAACATTCCCCGATGATAACTGATCTTTAAGCGTGTCGAAAATAGAACCTGATGCCGCTTGAATTACTGCTTCATTTTGCTCATTTGGTACAGCAGCATTATTTACAACTGTTTCTTGTACGTTTGCACGTACTAATTCATTTAAGTTTTCTAACATAATTTCCTTAATTAATAATTACAAAACAGGATGCTCAAATTAACGGGATGTTATATGCAAGTTAACTGCTTTAAAAGAAATAATGAAATGAATTTTTTGAACATTAAAAAGACGATTTTAACTATTTGCTTTATTACTTTTACAAAAACGAAAAGATTATGTTACCAAAAATAAATTTTACAGAAACCGAAGCCTATAAATATTTGGCCGATCATTTTATAGATATTAACCAGAAAAGCATTAAAGATCTTTTCTCGGAAGATGCAGATCGTTTTAACAAATTTTCAGTTTTTTTTGAAGACATTTTATTGGATTACAGTAAAAACAGAATTACTGACGAAACTTTGGCTTTATTAATTCAACTTGCCCGCGAGTGTAAATTAGACGAAGCGATTAAATCTATGTACAATGGAGATAAAATCAACGAAACAGAAGATCGTTCGGTGCTTCACATCGCTTTGCGTAATTTAAGTAACACGCCAATTTTAGTAGATGGTAAAGATGTAATGCCAGATGTGAATGCTGTACTTGTTAAAATGGAGAAGTTTAGCAACAGTATTATCAGCGGCGAATGGAAAGGTTATACTGGAAAAGCAATCACCGATATTGTAAATATTGGAATCGGCGGTTCTGATTTAGGCCCAGTAATGGTTACTGAAGCTTTAAAGCATTATAAAAACCACTTAAATATTCATTTCGTTTCTAATATTGACGGAACCCATATTGCAGAAACACTTTCTGATTTAGATGCTGAAACTACTTTATTTTTAGTTGCATCGAAAACTTTTACTACACAGGAAACCATGACAAATGCGCATTCTGCACGTTCATGGTTTTTAGAAAAAGGTGGTAAAGAAAATGATATTGCAAAGCATTTCGCAGCCCTATCTACTAATGCAAAAGATGTTTCGGCATTTGGTATAGATACCGAAAATATGTTCGAATTCTGGGATTGGGTTGGCGGTCGTTACTCTTTATGGAGTGCCATTGGCCTATCTATCTCTTTGAGTATTGGTTTTGATAACTTTAAACAATTGCTTGCTGGTGCACACGCAACTGATAACCATTTTAAAACGGCAGAATTTGAGAGCAATCTACCTGTAATTTTAGGTTTATTAGGTGTTTGGTATATCAATTTCTACAATGCAGAAACGCAGGTTATTTTACCTTACGATCAATATATGCATCGCTTTGCAGCCTATTTCCAACAGGGCGATATGGAGAGTAACGGTAAACATGTAGATAGAAATGGTAATGAAGTAGATTATGAAACTGGCCCGATTATCTGGGGTGAACCAGGTACAAATGGTCAGCATGCATTTTATCAGCTAATTCACCAGGGTACGAGAATTATTCCTGCTGATTTTATTGCTCCTGCGCAAAGTTTAAACCCGCTTGGCGATCATCATCCAATTTTATTATCAAATTTCTTTGCTCAAACAGAAGCCTTAATGAATGGGAAAACCGATGAAGAGGTTTCATCAGAATTAAAGAAAGATGGCAAAAACGAAGGAGAAATTGCAAAACTTGCGCCATTTAAAGTTTTTGAAGGAAACAGACCAACCAATTCAATCTTGCTAAAAAAAGTTACGCCTTACACTTTAGGCAGTTTAGTTGCCATGTACGAGCATAAAATATTTGTTCAGGGGGTGATTTGGAATATTTTTAGTTTCGACCAATGGGGTGTAGAATTAGGCAAGCAATTAGCTAAGAAAATTTTACCTGAACTAGAAGGTGATGGAAAGGTTTCTAGCCACGACAGTTCAACCAATGGCCTAATTAACCAATATAAAGCCTGGAGATAATTAATAAATAAAAGCGAGCTAAACACTCGCTTTTTTTATTAGAATTATTACTTTAGCAAAAATCTCCTGCATGTTTAGTTTTCAACTCAAACAAACAATAACTTATTATTAAAAAACTAGATTCAGGGCAATGTTATGCCTGTTTTTAAAAACAAATTATCTAATGAAAAAAAGAATTCTTTTTGCTCTGGCCATTTCTGGTTTGTGCTTTAGTGCTTCGGCCCAGAAAGTGCAATTTACCGAATACGATTTGGACAACGGTCTTCATGTTATTTTACATCAAGACAAAACTGCTCCCGTTGTAGCTGTATCTGTTATGTACCATGTTGGTTCGAAAGATGAAGACACCACACGTACAGGTTTTGCTCACTTCTTCGAACACCTTTTATTTGAAGGCTCTAAAAACATTAAAAAAGGTGAGTTTATGAAACTGGTAAGTAGCAATGGCGGACAAAACAACGCTAACACGAGTCAGGATCGTACTTTTTATTACGAAGTTTTTCCGTCGAACCAATTGGAGTTAGGTTTGTGGTTAGAAAGCGAGCGTATGCTGCACCCAATTATTAATGAAGGTGGTGTTAAAACACAAAATGAAGTTGTTAAAGAAGAAAAGCGTTTACGTGTAGATAACTCGCCTTATGGTAAGTTTACAGAAAAAATATTTACGCACTTATTTGAAGGTCATCCTTACAGATGGCAGCCCATTGGCTCTATGGAGCATTTAGATGCGGCAAAGCTTGATGAGTTTATCGCATTCTTTAAAAAATATTATGTTCCAAATAATGCTGTTTTAACCATTACTGGCGATTTGGACATCGACAAAACAAAAGGATTGATTAAACAGTACTTCAGTGAGGTTCCAAAAGGTGCGCCAATTGTTAGAAAAGAGTTTATATTGCCAGAAATCAAAAAAGAAATTATTGATACGGCTTATGATGCAAACATCCAGATACCAGCAATTTTTGCAGCCTACCGAGTTCCTGGTATGAAAAGCAGAGAGAATAAGGTTTTGGGTATGATTAGCTCGATCCTATCAGGTGGTGGTAGCTCGAGATTAAGCACTAAAATGGTTGATGAAAAGAAAACTGCATTACAAGTTGCAGCATTTAATTACACGCTTGAAGATTACGGCGCTTACATCACTTTAGCACTCCCAAACAAGAATACGCCACTTAACGATTTGTTAAAGGATATTGATGAAGAAGTTTTACGCTTGCAAACGGATTTGATTAGTGAAAGCGATTATAAAAAACTACAAAATCAATTTGAAAATAGTTATGTAAGCGCTAACAGCAGAATGTTAGGTGTTGCAGAAAATTTAGCAAATGGTTATACTTTCCACAATAAGGATACCAATGATATTAACAAAGAGCTTGATGTTATTAAATCCATTACTCGCGAAGAAATCAGAGAGGTTGCTAAAAAATATCTAAACAAAAATCAAAGAATTGTTTTGTATTATTTACCAAAAAAATAACCGCAGTTTCATATTACATTATTTAAAAACATGAAAAAATTATTCATAATAGCTGCAGTTTCCTTATTAGCTCAAGGTATTTCAGCTCAAACAATAGATCGTAGCTATAAACCAAAACCTGGTCCAGCGCCAGTAATTACCATTGGCGACCCAGTTATTTATAAATTAGCTAACGGAATAACTGTTTTGGTGGTCGAAAACCATAAACTTCCAAAAGTATCTGCAAATTTTAGCATCGATGCTGGTCCGATTACAGAAGGTGCAAAAGCTGGCGTAATAAGTTTAATGGGTAGTATGTTAAACGAAGGAACCACAACTAAAACAAAGGCACAATTTGACGAAGCTGTAGATCAGCTTGGTGCCGATGTTAATGCCAGTTCAAACGGTGGTTCGGTATCTGCATTAACCCGCTACTTCAGCCCTGCGTTTTTGTTAATGGCAGAAAGTATTCGCCAGCCTTCGTTCCCTGCTGCGTCGTTCGAAAAACTTAAATCGCAAACAATTACGGGTTTAAAATCAAGCGAGAAAAGTGCAAAGGCAATTTCAACCCGCGTTGTTAATGCTTTAGCTTATGGAAAAAATCATCCAAATGGAGAATTTACTACTGAGGCTTCGGTAAACGGAATTACTTTAGACGATGTTAAAACTGCCTACAAGAAATACATAACACCATCGAGAGGTTATTTAACTTTTGTTGGTGATATTAAGCCTGAGGCTGCTAAAGCACTGGCAGAAAAAGCTTTCGGCGATTGGAAAGGTACAGCTTTAACTTTACCTGTTTTGGCAAAAGTTAGTAACCCAGCTAAAACAGAAGTTGATGTGGTTAATGTAAGTAACGCAGTTCAATCAGAAATTACAGTTACTAATCTTTTAGATTTACCATTAACCAGTCCTGATTATTTTGCTGTTCTATTGGCAAATCAAATTTTGGGTGGTGGTGCAGAGTCGAGGTTATTTATGAATCTTCGTGAGAAACATGGTTTTACATACGGCGCTTATGCAAGTACAGGATCTGGTCGTTTCCAATCGAAGTTTTCTGCTACGGCTGCCGTTAGAAATGAAAAAGTGGATAGTGCTGTTGTAGAGTTTCTAAAAGAGATAAATATTATTCGTACTGTAAAAGTTTCTGCCGAAGAGTTACAAAATGCTAAGAATCTTTACAACGGTTCATTTGCATTAGGTTTAGAAAATCCTGCCCGTACAGCTAGCTTCGCAAGCAATATCTTAATTAATGGTTTACCAAAAGATTTCTATCGTACTTATTTGCAAAAGCTAAATGCAGTAACTACTGATGATATTTTAAGAGTGGCTAAAAAATACTTTAACCATGATAACACCCGTGTTGTTGTTGTAGGTAAAACCGATGCCTTTGTGGCGGGTTTAACTAAAGCTGGTTTTACGGTTAATGCATACGATAATTATGCAACTCCAGTGTCGGCAACAGCAGCTACCGCAACAGCTCCAGCTAAATCTGCAAAAGATATAATTAACAGTTATATTACAGCTATTGGAGGCGAAACTGCCTTGAAAAAAGTTACTGCAATACAGCAAAGCGGAGAAATGGATATGCAAGGAAATAAATTAGGTGTTGCTTTTAAGAAAATGGCACCAAATTTAACTAGCATGGAAATGTCGATGGGCGGGCAAACCGTGGTTAAGCAAACTTTTAATGGTACCTCAGGTTATCAAATGCAGATGGGTCAGAAAGCCGAAATGAAAGCTGATGAAATTGCAGAAGCGAAAGCAGATAAAGGACTATTTAACCAATTGTTTTACACAACCGACGGCAGTAAACTTGAGGTTGCAGGCATAACAAAAGTTGGCACTGCAAATGCTTATAAGTTAGTGGTAACTTCGGCATCTGGTAAAAAGAAAACTGAATACTATGATGTAAACTCGGGATTGCTATTGAAAGAAGAAAGTACTACAACTAAACAGGGTACAGAAATTACACAATCAACAGAGTATGCTGATTACAAAAAAGTGGGCGATGTTTTGTTTCCTCATTCATTAGTTCAAAGCATTCAAACTGCTAAAGGCGGACAAGAATTCAATATTGTAATTAAAGAAATTAAGGTTAATCCAGCTTTACAAGCTTCAGATTTTAACTAAAATTATTTTTATATCGAAAGCCGTTCTGAATTAATTTTCAGAACGGCTTTTTTATGTCAAAACTTGAAAGTCCTGCATTAAAATTGGTTATATTTATATAGGTATTTGAAACAAAACACTGTCAATTTATGGAAATAAGCAAACTCCGTCATCTTTAAATTGTTAAACATTCAAAACACCAAAAATGAAATACACTAAATTATTTTTGAGTTTATTTTTCACAGTAATTATAACTCAGGCATTTGCCCAAACAGATAAAGAAACTACCGCTAAAATAGTAGGTAATAAAAACTATGTTTTTGTAGCAAATTCTGCCACGCCATTAGCCAATAACGAAGTAAACCAAGTGCTGAGAAGTTTTCCTGGTGCACAGGGTGGCGGAACGATTAATCTTTCTGGCGCTCAATATGATCTTGTTGTAAAACCAGATAGTTTAATTGCTTATTTACCTTATTATGGAAGATCATTTTCTGCGCCGTATAACCCATCCGAAGGAGGAATTAAGTTTACATCTAAAGATTTTACCTACAAGGAAACCAAGAATAAAAAGGGTGGGTACACTATAAATATCCGTACTAACGATTTAAAAATAGAGAACTACCAGCTGGTTTTAAATATTTCTCAAAACGGATATGCAACCTTAATGGCTTACAGCAATAATAAACAAACCATAAATTTTAATGGCTATCTGGATGAGGTAAAGAAAAAATAAACAAGATTTTTAGATTTAAGGATAAATAAGATTTTAAGACTGATTTATCCTTAAATTGATTTATTTAACCCTGGAGATTTGGATCTGGAAAATATACGGCCATTTCTTGCCCGCTACAAAAAGTCGCTTTCCAGCTTGATCGTAAGCAATACCGTTTAATACATTATTACCTCTTGCATCGTCTGTTTTAAAATAATCTGCAACGGGGAACAGCCCAGTTAAATCTATTTTGCCTTCAACAGCTCCGTTTTCTGGATTGATAATTACAATCGTATTGGTTTGATAAACATTTGCGTAAATTTTACCGTCGATATATTCCAATTCATTTAAACTTCTTATTTCTCCTTTGTCATCATAAACATCAATTGAACCTATTTGTTGATAGTTATCTTTATCCAGGAAATAAATGGTATTTGAACCATCAGAAGTTAGAATTTTCTGCCCGTCAAATGCCAAACCCCAACCTTCTCGGTTATAGGTTAGTTCAGCTAATTGCTTGAAAGTATCCTTGTCGTAAACAAAGGCTTTTTTATCCATCCAGGTTAACTGTAAGATTTTGTTGCCAATTATGGTTATTCCCTCACCAAATAAAGCCGTATCCAATCTTGCCCTTTGTAAAACTTTCCCATTTTGTACATTAACCTTACGCAAATCAGAACTCCCCTTTTCTCCTGTTCCTTCGTAGAAAAATCCATTATGATACTCTAAACCTTCTACGTAGGCAGAAGTATCGTGAGGAAGTTTTGAAATAACTTTATACGTATACAAATCGGGTTCTTTAGCTGCAAGGATATTAATATTCGACGTTAAATCTTCCGATTCGCCAGCATTGTAAATTTTAGCTGTTAGCAAATGGTTTCCAAGTTTTAAATCCGTTGTTGTAAGCTTAATTGCCGTAGTATCTGTTTTCGAAATTGCTTTAACAGTATCAATTAAGTAAACTACAGAATCTACCTTATTTTCTTTACCAAAGAGTATTTTTACATCAAAATCGTTTCCAGATTTTACGTTTAATCCTACTAATGGCGAAATAAAACTTCTGTAGGTAGCTTTTGTAGAAGAGTTGCTACATGAACTTGCAAGGCTAATTACAATTGCAATAAAGAGTAATGTTTTAAGTTGGTTAATCTTCTGGCCAAAATGCATCTTCAATATGGTTTAAAATGTAAGTACTATCTTTTCTAAATGTTATTGCAATAATATCAAAACGAATTTCATTTTGATGATTCATAATTTCGATATAAGCTAATGAAGCTATTTCCATTTGTTTTTGCTTTGCTTTCTGTACAAATTCTTCAGGTTGCCCAAAAGCAACCGAACTTCTACTTTTTACCTCAACAAAAACCATGATGCCTTCTTTATAAACAATCAAGTCAACTTCGGCCTTTCCAGATACCCAGTTCTCATCAAGAATTTCATATCCATTTTTCTCCAGATATGATTTGGCCAGTTCTTCGCCCTTTCGTCCTAAATCGTTGTGAACCGCCATGTGTATAAATGAGTGAATTTAGATTTTTGAATGGTTAAAATAACGGCTAAAACCCCTTATTTCTATTTAACGATAACAGAGCCAAGGAACTTTGATATTTCACGCTCAACGCCTTTAATTACGCCATAACGCTGCATTAAAATCATTTGATTGTCGTTATCCTTTTCATCTTTAATTTCCTTTAAAAGGTTTGATAAAATTTTATCGACCTTACGTTTTTTTAAGTGAAAAATACCACCCAAAATAGTTGCTTTTAAATGCATGGATTCATCTTTAACATAAATCTGATGTTTATTTAACCAGTTCTCACTTAAAGCATATTCTGACGTGGAAAGGGTAATTGCCAAATCGGCAATATCTCGATCTTCATGTTTAACAAAGTGATTTGCAGTAGGCAAACGGCCATTGTCGATTTCCGACTTATAATACTCTATAATCTTCTTACAAAGAAGATTTTCAAATTCTACATCAGCCAGATTTTGCATGATGAAAGAACCGATCACCATATCATCAATATTATCCCAATTTACAAATTCATGGCCATAAGCTAACAATAGGCGAATGATTTCCTTTTCCTGGTTTTCATCCGTTTCAACCGCCTGACCAGGAATAGAAGGCCCTGCCTGGTCATCCCATAAATCATCTGGTGGACCAAGTGGCTCTGGCGGACCCGATGAATATGGATTACCGCTGTTATTATTATTTGCTCTTTGATTACTTTCGAAAGTCTTTTTACTTTTAGCTGAACGCATTTTATTGAGCTCAGAGAGCAAAATACTTTCTTCAATTTGCAACAAGCTGCTACTTTCCCTTATAAAAACCGATGCTTTTATCGGATCGGGAATTTTAGCAATACTTTCTACAATATCACGAATAATGCCTGCCCTTTTTATTGGGTCGTTTCCAGCTTCTTTAAGCAAAACATTGGCTTTATAAAGGATGAAATCTTTGCGATTATCTTCTATATAAGTTTTAAAAGCACCAGCGCCTACGTGATGCATATACGAATCGGGATCGTGACCATCGGGAAAAGAAACGATTTTTACGTTTAATCCTTCTTCCAAAATCATATCTAAACCCCGAAGTGAAGCCTTAATCCCCGCTGCATCACCATCAAAAAGAATGGTTACGTTTTGCGTAAAACGACCAATTAATTTAATCTGCTCAACAGTTAACGATGTTCCTGATGAGGCTACAACGTTTTCTATGCCCGCCTGATGAACGGAAAGTACATCGGCATAACCTTCGGCCAGATAACAGTTATCCAAATCGCGAATTGCTTTCTTAGCATGAAACAAGCCATAAAGCACATTCGATTTATGGTAAATTTCGCTTTCTGGAGAATTTACATATTTGGGAACATTTTTATCTGTTTTTAACGTTCTTCCTCCAAAACCAATTACTCTTCCCGTAAAGTTGTGAATTGGGAACATTACACGACCGCGAAAGCGATCGTAAATTTTGCCATTATCGTTTTTAATGGATAAACCTGTTTGTTCTAAAAATTCTAATTTATGACCTTCTCTTATAGCACTTTGTGTCATTGCATCCCAAACATCGGGCGAATAACCTACTTCGAATTTCTTTAATATATCTTCTCTAAAACCTCGCTCTTTAAAATAGCTTAAACCTATGCTTTTACCTTCGTCGGTTTCCCAAAGTTGCTTTACAAAAAAGGCTGCTGCAAATTGAGAAACGATATATAAACTTTCCTTTGCATTTTGAGCTTCCGCATCCTGAGGAGATAATTCTGCCTCTTCAACTTCTATATTGTATTTGTTAGCTAAAAACTTAAGTGCTTCGGGATAAGAGTATTTCTCATGATCCATTATAAAACGGACAGAATCGCCCCCTTTACCACAACCAAAACACTTATATATCCCCTTAGTTACCGATACGTGAAATGACGGTGTTTTCTCGCCATGAAAAGGACAGTTTCCGATTAAACTTGTTCCGCGTTTTTTTAAGTGCACAAAATCCCCTACTACCTCCTCTATACGGGCGGTATCCATTATCTTATCTATTGTTTCGCGGTTTATCAAAATAGTATCAAGTAGTTAGTATCAAGACTGGGCTTTTAACACCGCTCTGTCTTTACATCAAATCCCTAAAAGGGCTTTTCTTTTATATGTTTATTTTTAATTGTGAAAAACATGCCTCCGATTTGTATTAACCCCCTTCGGGGGATTAGGAGGTTACTTTACTAGAGGCAATAACTGATCTGCAACCAGCTTATTACCAGTTTCATTTAGGTGTACCCGATCAACGGTTAAAATACCCTTCTCTTTATCTTCTGGATTATTTTTGGCTTCGTACTCGGCAAATACCTTTCTTAAATCGCATACTGGTAAATTGTTTTTAGCGGCTAGTTGTCTGATTCCTTCTGCGTATTTATTTAAGTCAGTATCAAGTTCATTTGTACCGTCTTTTTTTTCGCCAACAACCGAAGGCGTTACCAATACAACTTTACTTCCAACGCCTTGAATTTTGTTAATCAGTGCCTGGTAGAATTTTAAGTATTTATCGTAATCGGTTCCTGTATGCGAAGACTGCTTATGCCATACATCGTTAATACCAACATAAATTACCACTAAATCTGGTTTTTTATTCAATACATCATCTTCCAAGCGCAGGTATAAATCATAAACTTTATTACCACCAATACCCGCACCAATTACATTGTATTTGGTAGAATCAAGTGCTTTTTTAATTAACGTAACATAACCATTGGCCGATACACCTTGTTGTGTTATTGAATCGCCAAAAAAGATAATGCGTTTCGGTTTAAATGTCATTGAGGTTAAAAATAGGACGCATACAGAAAAGAATAATGTAATTTTTAGTGTGGTTCTCATGGTATGATTATTTGGTTTTTTTAAAATCTAAATCCTGGAAATCAAAGCTAAAATCTGTTAGCGGCGAAATTGCTGCTATTTTAAATCCGTTTGCGTTTGCGTTATTATCAAGCGTGAAATTCACAAAAGCATCGGCATCTAAGCTTCTATCGTACCATTTTACAATAAAAGTATTGCCTTTATAAAAAGTCAGATCTCCTTTTAGCTTTGGTGCGTTTTTAGCTTGAAAATGCATTTTTCCATTAACTTCACTAATGATAACCTGCCCAAACCAGGCGTCATTATAGGTACCAAAATAGCTTTTTACATCTGGCTTAATGGTATTATTCTTTTGTTGTGATTCAATATCGCTAGAAACTTTAGCTACCATTTCACTAGCCTGCTTCTCATTTTTAAGTCTGTTATCGTTATAGGTTTTAATCCTGTCTTGCCCTTTAATACCTAAATAGCCATCTCTAATGGAACTTGTTATTGAATTAAATGCAGCTCCAGATTGTTGATTGGTTAAGACTATAATGCCCAACTTCATTTCAGGAATAATGGTAACCTGTGTTACAATACCCGATAAGCCGCCAGTATGTGTGGCCTGAAATTTTCCGTTAACATTACTTAGAAACCAGCCTAACCCATAACTACTAAAGCTCGATGGATTTCCTCCGGCAATAATGGTTTGTGGTGTCCACAATTCTCTGTGTATTGCAGAACTAAAAAGTGATTTATCCAATTGATCACCATATTTACCACCATTAATCATAGCGGTAACCCATTTACTCATATCGGTTACGTTAGAATAAATTCCGCCAGCAGCATTTGCAACCTCACCAAAGCTTAAACCTACAGGGAGTAACTTTCCTTCGTACGGTGCATGTCCGTCGATTACGTTCGACTTATCCTTTAAACGATACCAGGATGCAGCAGTTTTGCTCATTCCAAGTGGTTTAAAAAATCTGGTTTCTATAAAATCTTCGTAAGTGATGCCCGAAACTCTTGCAACTACATCGCCTGCTACAATGTACAATAGGTTATCGTAATCATATTTTGTACGGAAAGATGAAACAGGTTTTAAATATCGAAGATTATGGATAAGTTGTTTTTTATCAACAGTTGACGAATCTGGCCAAATCATCAAATCGCCAGCACCTAAGCCTAAACCGCTACGGTGTGTAAGCAAGTCGCGAATGGTAAATTCTGAAGTTACAAATGCATCATACATCTTAAACTCGGGGATTACATCGGTAACTTTTGTATCCCAGGTAATCTTTTTTTCATCAACCAACATACCTAATGCAGCTGCTGTAAATGCCTTGGTATTCGATGCTACACCAAAAAGTGTATTTTCATCAACTTTCTGGTTGGTTTTGATAGAGCGAACACCATAACCTTTCAAATGAACGACTTTGCCATCTTTAATTACAGAAACAGCAATTCCAGGGACATTAAAAGTGCTTAAGGTTTTTTCTACAACACTATCAATCTGTTTTGAAGTTAAAACCTGTGCCTGTAAGGTAGTTGCTAAAATAAAAGCTAATAGAAATGTTAGCTTAATTTTAGAAGAAATGAATGAATGCATTTATCGATTATTTTGAAGGTTAAAGATAATAAATCTTTTTATCCGATAAACGATCCTACTTTCCGAGCTTGTAATCTTTATGTACAATTAAAAAACTGGCCCGTTCTTCCTTTTTAAAAGGATAATCCCAGTTGCCCTGATAAGTAATTTTGGTTGGCAATTTATCCTCCCCAAAATAACCCATTTCAATGTTCATCTGCACATTAAAATCGAACAGCATATTGCCATACTTCATATCTACATAGCGACCAAGAATATTGAAATTACGTTTATCAAAAATGGTTACCAATTCCTTAATCATAATTCCATCTTTAGTCCAGCTGCTCAAATCGGGCTTAACTGCAACTTTAAAACGATATACAGGAATAGAATCCAGATAAGTTCCGCTAGTAAAAGAGTAATCGTAATACTGACGCATATTCGCGGTGAATATTTCAGTTTTACTGCCTATAAATGGAACCTTAACTGGTCGGCCAGGATTAAAAATTAAGGTTTTCAATTTTGCTTTATAACCTTCGTTTGTTCCACCTTTACCATCTTCTGCTGGTGCGTTGGGTACAAAATCGGTATTATAAGCATTCATGAAGATATAATCGAACATTTCAACGGTATAAAGCTGATATTTTCCATTCTTCTTATACATTTTCCCTTCATCTTCTTTAACAAGGTATTCCATTTTATAAGGACCATTGTTATTGTGTCTTATTTTACGGTAAATTCGGCCATCTACTTTGTTCTTTTTATCGTAGCTGTAAATTCTGTTTTCGGCAATAAAACTGTAACGCTTCATATCTCTGAAAGATTGATAGAACGACGTATCGTTAATTACCTTATTTATAAAAGTTTCAATATTCAGCTTTTCTGCTTTAATATTAACACTCGAATCGAGGGTAATGGTTTTAATGGTATCGGGATTAAAACGATCGATTATCTGACTATATCCTGTAAAGAAAAATGATGATAATGCTATAATTAACAGTAATTTTTTCATGTAGTGCTCTGTATTCAAAAATGATGCCCTTTTTGAGATTGAAAATGGATGATGGGATACGGATGATCGAGAAAGTCAGGTTGAAAAAGTAATGTATTGATTCAACTAATTATACCATCTCCAATTTTACATAATTCTCTCTTTATATTAATTCCCCAGCTGTTTAAGTGCAATATAAGCCATTAAACCTGTTGAAATTTTAAGTGCATCTTCATCAATATCAAACTTAGGTGTATGTACCGAATATTCTGTGTCTTTAATCTTGTTTCCTGTTCCTAAACGATAAAAACAAGCGTCTGTTACTTGTGAGTAGAAAGAAAAATCTTCGGCAGCCATCCAGATATCTAAATCAACAACATTTTCCTTGCCCAAAAAATCTTCGGCAAAACCTTTGGCATTTGCGGTTAATTTTTCTTCATTGATTAAAAATGGATAACCTTTATGAATATCAAAATCACAGCTTCCGCCCATGCTTTCGGCCATACCTTCAGCCATTTTTTTCATTCGCTTATGTGCTTCTGCTCTCCAGTTTTCATCCAGGGTTCTAAACGTACCTTCTATCTTAACTTCGTTTGGAATAATATTAGTTGCGCCATTTGCGGTAACTTTTCCGAACGATAAAACAGATGGTAAACGTGGATCTGCATTGCGACTTACAATTTGCTGTAGTGCAACGATGATGTGTGAAGCAATTAAGACTGGGTCGATGTTTTGGTGCGGTTGTGCGCCATGACCACCTTTGCCTGTTACGGTTACATATAATTCATCTGTTGATGCCATATATATCCCCGAGCGGAAACCAACTTTGCCCGATTCGATTAAAGGCATAACGTGCTGACCGACGATGTATTGTGGCTTTGGATTTTCCAATACACCTTCCTTAATCATAATACTCGCACCACCTGGTAATAACTCTTCTGCTGGCTGGAAAATTAATTTAATCGTGCCTCCAAATTCATCCTTTAACTGATTAAGGATATAGGCGGTTCCTAAAAGTGATGAAGTATGAACATCGTGGCCGCAAGCATGCATTACACCATGGTTTTTAGAGCGATAAGGCTTATCATTATCCTCATGAATTGGAAGCGCATCCATATCGCCACGAAGTGCAATGACTTTATCTGATGGAAGATTTCCTTTAATTAACCCAACAACACCAGTATTGGCGCAGCTTGTAAATTCAATTCCCCATTTTGTTAATTTCTCTTTAATAAATAATGAGGTTTCAAATTCTTTAAAAGATAATTCGGGATTTGCATGTATATGACGACGATAACCTACTACATCGTTAAAAATGTTTTCGGCTAAGTCTTTAATTTTATTTTTGATCATCTGTTGTGCTATCTAATACTGGTGCGTTAATTTTTTCCCTGAAAATAAATAATGTTGGGAAAGTTGGTCTGAGTTCGCTCATCAAACGTTGGGCTTCGAGCCTTGTTCTAAAATCGCCAACACGTAAATAATAATTGGGTTCCTTATAAATGATATAAGTATTGATTTTGGGATAACTGCCTTTAAATTTGGCTTGCTGATTAAACATTTCCCGCCGATCGGAACCATAAAAAACCTGAACCCGATAACCATAATCAGAAACGACTGGTTTATTTGGTTTTGCAGAAACATCGCCGCCTGTTCGGTATACTTCAATCCTTTTAGCAATCAAACTATCTATCATCGGATCTTTTACCACCGTTACCTCGCCCTTTTGAGCAAAAGAAGCTTTAAATAAAAAAAGGAAGCAGGCAATGGTATAAATTATTTTCATGACTATTTGGATTCGATTAGGCTAAAAGTAAGAATGCCGAAATCTTTACAAAAATCGGCATTCTTTATGGGTTGTGCAAATGTTAGCTATTCTTAATCGATGGTATCAATTTATTCGAATTTTGATTTAGCACATCTTTTTTGATTTTGATAATATCAAAATCTTTAATAAACTGTTTTACCATTAAACTTTTATCATTGGAATTTTAATCAACAATGTTTCCTTATATCAAAAATATCGAATTATTAGCAAAATATAGGTAATCTAACAGACCATATTTCTTTACACAAAAAAAGCCCCGACTGTTGTCAAGGCTTTGATTTATAAATTTATTTAATTCTTATTAGCTCGCTCCGTGGCAGTTTTTATATTTTTTACCGCTACCGCAAGGACAAGGCTCGTTACGTCCAACTGTTGCTTCTTTACGAATCGGTTGTTGAGGAAGTGCTTCGCGAGTATCTCCAAATTCAACACCTGGTTGCTCTGCGCCAAACTCTTGTTTAGTAGTTTGCAACTTTGGTTGTTTTACCGGAGCTGGTGCTTCTCTAACCTGATCTGGTTCTTGCTGAACTGGAATACCACCTTTATATAAGAAACTTACCACTTCTTTATTAACTGCGTTAAGCATGTTTTTAAATAAGTTGAAGGCTTCCATTTTATAAATCACCAATGGATCTTTTTGTTCGTAAACTGCATTTTGAACAGATTGTTTTAAATCATCCATTTCACGTAAATGCTCCTTCCAGCTATCATCAATTAAAGCAAGAACAATAGTTTTTTCGAACGAACGAACAACTTCTTTTCCTTTATTATCAATTGCTTTTTTCAAATCAACTGAAACTTGAATACCACGAATTCCATCCGTAAAAGGAACTACAATTTGTTCGATATGCTGACCGCGTTCTTCGTAAACCTGAGTTAAAACAGGTAACGATTGCTGAATAATTGCTTCAGATTTACGGGCATAAAATGTTTCAGCCTCATCGAATAATTTTTCGGTTAAAGCCGTGATATTACTTGTTGAGAATTCCTTTTCTGTAATTGCGGTATCAACAGAGAAGTTTTTAATTACTTCAAGCTTAAAGCCTTCGTAGTTACCTTCAGTTTTGTATTCGGTAACGATATCTTCTGCAACATCAAAAACCATGTTGTTCATATCAACATCTAAACGTTCGCCGAATAAAGCATTTTTACGCTTAGCATAAATTACCGTACGTTGCGAATTCATTACATCATCGTACTCCAATAAACGTTTACGAATCCCAAAGTTGTTTTCTTCTACTTTCTTTTGCGCACGTTCGATCGATTTTGTAATCATCGAGTGTTGAATCACTTCTCCATCTTCAATACCCATACGAACCATAATGCTTGAGATTCTTTCAGAACCGAATAAACGCATTAAATTATCTTCTAGCGATACAAAGAACTGAGATGAACCTGGATCACCCTGACGACCAGCACGACCACGTAACTGTCTGTCGACACGACGAGACTCGTGACGTTCAGTACCTACAATAGCCAAACCACCCGCTTCTTTAACACCTGCTCCTAACTTAATATCGGTACCACGACCAGCCATGTTGGTTGCAATAGTTACCTGACCAGCCTGACCAGCTTCGGCAACGATATCGGCCTCTTTCTGGTGCATTTTAGCATTTAATACATTGTGTTTAATTCCGCGAAGTTTAAGCATACGGCTCAATAACTCTGAAATTTCAACTGAAGTTGTACCTACTAATACTGGGCGACCAGCTTTTGATTCTAATTGACCAGTTTGAGGATTTACTGCAGGAATTAAAGCTCCTTTAGCATCTAACTTAGGTACAATTCTACCTGTAGCATCGAACTTAACAACTGGCTTGCCATCTTTTTGTTTAACGTTACCTTCTTTATCAAGCTCGTACTCTGGCTCGTAATGTGTGTAAGGGAAAACTAAGAATTGTATTTCGGCAGCAACTGCGTTGTATTTCTCACGAACGGTACGGTAAACGTAATCCTGGTCATCAATTCTTGAAATATTTCTATTGGTTGGAATTTCAACTACATCTAATTTATAGATAGACCAGAACTCACCTGCTTCAGTAGTTGCTGTACCCGTCATACCGCAAAGTTTGTGGTACATACGGAAATAATTTTGCAAGGTTACTGTTGCATAAGTTTGAGTAGCATCCTCAACCTTTACATTTTCTTTAGCCTCAATTGCCTGGTGTAAACCATCAGAGTAACGGCGGCCATCCATAATACGGCCCGTTTGCTCATCAACAATTTTAATTTTTCCTTCATCGATGATGTATTCCACATCAATTTCGAATAAAGTATATGCTTTTAATAACTGGTTAACCGAGTGAATACGTTCTGCTTTTACAGAATAATCACGCATTAAAGCGTCTTTAGTTACTACTTTTTCCTCTAAAGGCAAATCAGATTTCTCTAACTCAGCAACTTCTGTACCTACATCAGGCAAAATAAAGAACTGAGGATCTTCACCTGATTGCGTAATTAACTCGATACCTTTCTCTGTTAACTCAACCTGGTTATTTTTTTCATCGATATAGAAGAACAATTCAGAATCTACCTTTGGCATATTCTTAGATTGATCTGCCATATAGTAGTTTTCTGTTTTCAACAACAAACCACGAACGCCGCTTTCACTTAAGAATTTAATTAAAGCTTTGTTTTTTGGTAAACCACGATAAGCACGTAATAATGCTAAACCACCTTCGCCTTCTTCGGTTCCAGAGTTACCTGCATTTATTAATTTTTTCGCTTCGTTTAAAGCTTGTGTAACGTATGCTTTCTGTGCATTAACCAAACGTTCGATGCGTGGTTTCAACTCATAAAATTCGTGTTGATCGCCATGAGGAATCGGACCTGAAATAATTAAAGGTGTACGGGCATCATCAATTAATACTGAATCGACCTCATCAACCATTGCAAAATGAGGCTTGCGTTGTACCAATTGGTCTGGTGTTTGCGACATATTGTCACGCAGGTAATCAAAACCGAACTCATTATTTGTTCCGTAAGTAATTCCAGCAGCGTAAGCTTGTCTTCTTTCTTCCGAATTTGGTTCGTGCTTATCAATACAATCTACACTAATTCCGTGGAACTCGAATAAAGGACCATTCCATTCACTATCACGACGGGCAAGGTAATCATTCACGGTAACGATGTGAACACCTTCGCCAGCCAATGCGTTTAAATAAGCAGGAAGCGTACTTACCAAGGTTTTACCCTCACCTGTAGCCATCTCGGCAATTTTACCGCTGTGCAAAACAACACCACCAATTAACTGTACATCGTAATGAACCATGTTCCAAACAACTTCAGTTCCGGCAGCATCCCAACGGTTAGCCCACTGTGCTTTATCGCCAACAATTTTTACATTGCTTTTGCGAGCTGCGTAATCTCTATCAAATTGCGTTGCTGTAACTTCTAAGAAATCGTTTTCGCTTAAACGACGAGAAGTTTCTTTAACTACAGCAAAAGCTTCTGGAAGAATTTCTAAAAGCACTTTTTCTAACTCCGCATCACGGTCTTTACCTAAAGCATCAACCTGATCATACAAAGCTGTTTTTTGATGAAGATCTAAATCTCCATTCTCTGCATCTGCTTTTAAAGCAGCTATTTTTCCATCGATATCGGTTAAAAATGCAGAAATTCTGCCTTTAAACTCTATCGTTTTAGCACGTAACTCATCATTGCTTATAGAAGATAACTTAGCGTATTCTTCATTTATTTTAACAACTAATGGCTGTATGCCCTTTATATCTCTTTCTGATTTACTTCCGAAAACCTTCGCTAAAAATCCTAACATTATATTTTATTCGTATTTATTATTTAAAAAAACAGGTGTATTACAACAACCAAGCCATGCCTTATTACAAGTCATTTTGGCTGTTAATGGTATAAATGGGGTCAAAATCTTATTGCAAGATTTTTTGTAAGAAGAGATTACGGGCTATTATTTTTTGGCTTTTTACGGATGGTTAAATCGGCAATAACCTGATTTGCACTCACATATTTCTCAACTTTTAATGGATTTTGAGTTCCAATTAAAGCAAGACTGGTGTACGATAACAGATAAGGATTGCGATCTTCATTAAGTTGAACGGAATCTTTATCAGCCGTATTAGTGCTAATTTTATGCTCATTACAATATTCGTTTAATATCCTTAGCCCTTCAACACGTTCGGCCTTTGCCAAATGTGTTAAGCTAAAAAATACAAGAGATATGGTAACTAGGTGTTTCATTATTAAGCGGCAAAGCTAATTTTAATCTTTTACAAAAAGAAATTAGATTATTGCAAAAACTGTTCCTCATTTTTTAACCACTCCGCATTTCTGCTATTATCTTATCAATAGTTTATAATCATAAAGATATTTTTACAGATAATTTTGGCTGCTCTTTCCTTAAAATTCAAGCATTTAACGTTTCAAAACATTTGTTTATCGATACATTTGTTATAGACAAATTCTTTCTGTGCACCTTTAAAATAGGTAACCAACTAATAAAAACATATTACCATGGAAAGAAAGAATTTCATCAGGAGTTTAATGATTGGAGCAATCTCAACTCCAGTTATTATCGAAGCCTGTAAAAAAAGCAGCATCACAGATGGCACAACTTCGGGTTCAGGTTCAGGAAGCGCAGGCACAACGACTAGCACAAACGGAAGTTGTACGGTGGCTCCAACAGAAACTGAAGGCCCTTTCCCAACAAAAGTTCCAGCATCTTATGTAAGAAGCGATATTACCGATGGAAGAACGGGCTATAAAATGACTGCAAAAATCACAATCGGCAATATAAATAATAGTTGTGCAGCTTTAGCAGGTGCAATTGTAGATATTTGGCACTGCGATGCAGAAGGTAATTATTCGGAGTATGGAGGCTCGGGTATGCAAAGTACCAACTACCAATCCGTACATTTTTTACGTGGCCGCCAAACTACCGATGCGAACGGGCTGGTAACTTTTACGTCGATTTTTCCAGGTTGGTACAGCGGTAGAGCAACACACATTCACGTTCATGTTTATAATGCCGCAGGAACATCTTTAATGGTTACCCAAATTGCTTTTCCCGAAGGCTCGGGTTCGTCTGTAGCATTGGTTAATGGCTATAGTAAAGGCCTAACTGGTTATACCTATAATAATGCAGATAACGTTTTTAGCGACGATAAAACAGGTATTGAAATTGCAACCGTAAGCGGAACTTTAACCGCTGGTTTTGAACTTACCTTTAAAGTAAATGTAAAAGCATAAGAATTATAATTGTTTGTTTATTTTTATCGAGGCGTTAGGAATTGATTTCTTAACGCCTTTTTTTAACTCGTTATGACTGAAAAAATAATCACACTGTGCTACCGAAAAATAATTGATATCACTAATTACAACCCATGGGATAAGTTTGTACATAAAGATAGCTTCATCGAGTTTAAAATGCAATCGCAGTTATATAATCAGGAAAAACAATACAACACATTTGCTGAAATGAATTTGAATGTTCCTGGTGCTGATAAATTACATTTCTTGGTTGGCGGCTCAATTGTGGGTTATTTACAGCAGCTTAATGGTGTTATTCCAGATATTTTAGATGATTTAGGGAGACGTTTCCTAACATTTGAAAATTTCAAATTCGAGTTAATCAATTCAGATATCAATAATATAGAAAAGCATAAAATTGCAATAAATTTCTTTTGCAAACCATTGCTGTGGCACGATACAATTGGAGAGCACCTTTTAGTTTCTCAATTTAAAGAAAACCTTGAGGAAGAGATTTTTACTAATTTATTTCAATTACAACCTTTCTTAAGCATTCATTCTATCAAAAACATTTAATATGGATTCGCCAGGCAAAATATATTTAGCAGACCAACGTGGGCTGACCGAGACTTCGATTTTACGAAGATATAGCACTTTTAATTTCGAAAAGTATTTTAACGAGTTTAAAGAACCTTTTGGCAGCTTGTTTCTTTGTAATGATGAATTTATTGCAGGAGGAAAATTAACGTTCTTCTTATGTAAGGCAAACTCTACTCAAATTTTTATACCAATAACTGGTGGAATCGATATTGTTGCAAAAACAAAAGAGTACGCTGTTGAAACGGGCCAAGTTCAAATTTTGAATATGGAAAAAGGAGAGGTTTTAGAAATCAGTAATCCTTATAAAGATGATACTATTAATTACTTACAGCTTGGAATTAGTAATGAAGATTATTTCTTCAGCAAAAACACATCATTCGATTTCGACTTTGAGAAAAACCCAAATCAACTTATAGAGATTATTAATGATGGTAAGTTACCTTTTAAATTAAGTGTAGGTCTTTTTGCTGGAAGAAAAGAAGCTGTTTACGAAATGAAAAGTTCTGCAAACAGCCTTTATACTTTAATTGTTGATGGTGCTTTTGAAATTGAGGGAAGACTAATGCATGCAAGAGATGGATTAGCACTTTGGAATACGGAAAAAATAGAATTAGAAGCGCTTAGCAACAATGCAATTGTTGTGGTTTTGGAACTATTCTCAATATTCTAAATCAGTTTTTAAGTTCTTTGCGTAATACTTTTAATGCATCGTAAATGGTATTGTAAGCCGTTTTTATGGTTTGACTGGTTTGCTCTGCAATTTGCTCGTAAGTTAATCCATCAAAAAACTTAAGGTGTATAAGTTGCTTTTGCCTGAAAGTTAATTTTTCCAATGCATTTTTAAGTTGATGCTTAACCAGTTCATCACTTTGTACCTTAACGATAAACTCTTCGTAACTCATTTCCATCCACTCGCCATCTGCGCCAGCATTATTTAATGCAATGCTTAACTTTTTCTTACGCTCGAGGATTCGGAGTAATTTCCTTTTAAGAAAAGTCCTCAAATATGCCTCAACATTATCTACCCGATTTAAGGTTTCGTGCTTCTCCCAAATGGTTGTAAAAACCAGATCAGTAGCCTCGCTTGATAAATCGGCATCAGCACAAACACGAACTCCAAAATTTACCAGGGGATAATAAAGCGCTTTATAAAGATCAAAAAAAGCATCCTTATCTCCAGTACGTAATCGTTCCCATAGCAAGTGATGCGTTAATTTGTTCTCCATATTTTAGTTAGTTGTAAGGCGGTAATGACAGCTAAAATAGACAATAATAACACAAAAAAACCTCCGATAATCAGATTTCTTTTATAAAATCTGATTATCGGAGGTGAAGGCAAGATAAATCAATTATTATTTTAATGCCTGTTTGCTAAATATATGATATTCGCCTGGAGCAAGTGTTGCTAAATAGGTGTTTGACGATAAATTTAGTGTGCTTCCAACTGCATCAATCCAGGTTCCTGACGAACCAAAATCGATATTTGCAGTTTGATTTACCACATCAAAATTCCCAACCACAACAACGGTATTAGCGCCTTCAACCAATTTAATATATTTAATTCCTCCGGCTAAATTATAAGTCGAACTGGTTGAATTAAAAATTGAGTTATTCTTTTTTAAACGGATGAATTTGGAATAAGCATCGTACAAAGCTTTACGATTTGGATCACTGTAATATTCCCATCTTATCGGTTTCTCGCCTGTTCTTCCATTGAAATCGATATTAACATCGTAGCCCAATTCTCCAAATTGCCAAACCATTTTCGGTCCTGGGATAGCGAATAAAAATGCTGCAGCCATTTCTTCTCGTTTTAAGGAAGTAGCCAAATTGCCTTTTATCAAATAACTTCCAGACATATTCCCGAAAGATATATTTTTATAATTCAATCGCTCTTCATCATGACTTTCGCCATAAGTCACTAAATTTTCTGATTTCGAAAAACCATGATTTACGTAAAAACCCCATTGAAAATTAGAGTTTGTTAACCAACCCATTGTTGCCTCATTCATATTATAATTTAGATTATTCCAAAGCATCATACCATCATCTGCCAAAACCTTTTCTTCTGATTCTTCGGCGAAATGTTCTAAAATAACATAGAAATTATTTGGGTCGATACTTTTGATATAGCTGTTGTAATCTTTCCAAATGGCTACTCTGCCAGCATCGTATTTTCTAAAAACGGCATCATCAGCAGATTGAGTTTGTGTAAATCCCTTTGATAAATCAAAACGGAAACCATCAATTTTATATTGCTGCATCCAGAATTTCATCACATCTTTCGAGAACTTTTTAGTAGCAGCACTTTCATGGTTAAAATCGTAGCCAACATTAAACGGGTGTTTTGCATCAACATTAAACCAAGGGCTATTCGCTGTTGGTTTCGATCCATCGAAATATAACTGAACCATGGGCGATTGACCAAAAGAATGGTTTAAAACCATATCCAAAATTACCGCAATGCCCTTTCCGTGGCATTCATCTATAAAGTTTTGTAAAGCTGTTTTAGTTCCGTAATATTTATCAGCAGCGAAATAAAACGATGGATTATAACCCCAACTTAAATTCCCCTCGAATTCGTTAACTGGCATTAACTCGATTGCGTTTATCCCCAAACCAATCAAATAATCCAATTTCGCTAACGTTGATGCATAAGTATGCTCAGTCGTAAAATCGCGGATTAGCAATTCATAAATGACCAGATTATTTTTTTCAGGACGAACAAAGCCATTATTTTTCCAGTTGTAAGTTGGTTGATTTGCTTGCATCACACTCACAATACCCGTTGTTTTCCCTGTTGGATAGGCTTTTAAATTTGGATAAATACTTGAAGTGATATATTTGTCATTATCTGGGTCAAGCACTTTTTCACAATATGGATCGGCAACTTTTAAATTTCCATCAACATAAAATTGATAAGCGTATTCGGTATTAGGATTTAGGTTATTGATTTGAATCCACCAGGTATTTCCGTCGCTTGTTTTCTTCATTACAGAAGCTGTTGTAGACCAGTCATTAAACTCTCCGATTAAAGAAACGGAGTTTTTTCCAGGTGCATAAAGGGTAACAATGGCTGATGTTCCGTTGTTAATGAAAGCAACTCCATCTTTTGCACCAGCAGGTAAATCTACAGACGGTAGAGTTGGAATTTCTGTTCCGCCATCCGTTGAGGATTTTTTGCAGGAGGTATTGAATGCCGCTACGAACAGCAATAGGTAAATGATTTTTCTCATTTGGTTAGGGATTTATAGAGGATTTTCGTCATTGCGAGGCACGAAGCAATCTTAAAGCTATTGTAGTAAGATTGCTTCGTGCCTCGCAATGACGATTAATTAAACTGATCTATTTTCTTCAATAGCCAGTTCTGAAGCTAATGTTTCATCCGTTTTCTTTGGTTCTCTGATGAACAGGTAACAAATCACAGCGGCTAAAATCATCAAGCCACCGCCCAACTGAACCGCCAAAAGTCTGTCGTTATTTAAAACATTGCGCATTAACCAGCCAAAACCTAAAGAGGCGATAATCTCTGGCAATACAATGAAGAAATTAAAAATCCCCATATAAATACCGATTTTATCTTTTGGTAGTGAACCGCTCAACATGGCATAAGGCATAGAAAGAATACTCGCCCAGGCAATACCAACGCCTGTCATACATAAGTACAACATGTTTTTATCGTGAACCCAGGCCACGCTGATTAAGCCAATTGCACCGCAAAGCAAACATAAAGCATGAGTGGTTTTTCGGCCCAAAGCATCAGCAATTTTTGGCAGAACCAGTGCAAAAAGAAAAGTGATTACACTATAATAAGCTAAAGTTAAACTTCCAAAATCGGCACCATGAGCGTAAACTGGGTCAGCAGCGTCTTTACCGCCAAAAACATTTACTGCAACGGCCGTTGTGTAATAAAACCACATTAAAAATAATCCTGGCCAGGTAAAAAACTGAACCAAAGAAACGATTTGCATGCGTTTTGGCATGTTTCTTAAAGCACTGAAAATTTCTTTTAATCCATTACTGAAACCTTTATCGCTTTGTTCTTTAAGCTCTTCTTCTCGAGGTGGGTATTCTTTGGTGGTAAAAACCGTCCACAATACAGCAGCGAAAAAGAAGAATGCGCCGATATAAAAAGAGAATTTTACGTTTTCAGGAATGTTTCCTTGCGTTGCAGTATTCTGTAGATGAAAAACGTTATTCATCAACCAAGGTAAGGCCGAAGCAATACTTCCTCCCAAACCAATCATCATGCTTTGCATAATAAAACCACGGTTAACCTGACTATCAGGCAATTTATCGGTAACAAAAGCACGGAAAGGTTCCATCGCGATATTACCGAAAACATCTAAGATCCAAAGCAGACCTGCCGCCATCCATAAAACGCTGCTATGTGGCATAAAAATTAAAGCAATACTACTTACAATTGCGCCAATCATAAAGTAAGGTCTTCTTCTGCCCCATTTCGGGTGCCAGGTTCTATCACTTAAATAGCCTATAATCGGCTGAACCAAAAGACCAGTTAATGGAGCCGCTAAAAACAATAATGGAACCTGGTCAGGGTTTGCACCCAGGTTTTCGTATATACGCCCCATGTTGGCACGTTGTAAATCCCAACCAAATTGGATTCCGAAGAAACCTACACTCATATTGATAATTTGTGCAAGTGTTAGTTTCGGGTTCTCAAAAATTGTTTTCAAGCTCATTATTATTGGTTTTTTTAACCGCAAAGGTCACAGAGTGAAAAAGCGCTAAGGCCGCAAAGCCAGGTCTTCTATTCTTTGCGAAAATCTTTGTGTTCTTTGCGGTTAATTATAAAGGTTTAAAATTCTATTACTTGTGCCGAAACTGGCCCAAGTTTTACAGGAATACTCGTTCCTGCTGGTATATTCAATTTTCTATCAGTAAGTAAATCTGTTACTGGAGAAGAGTTTTTCACTTTTAAAATATGGTCGGGGATTTCGATATTGGCCTCTAAAGTTTGATTTCTATCGAAGTTAGCCACAACCAATAAACGCTGATTGCCAGAATAACGAATAAATGCATACATGCGGTTATTCATATTTCCCGCTTGCGGAACATCGTAAATTTCGCCGTTCACAACCGCATCACTTGTTGAAGTTACCTTTAAAAGCTGCTTATAATAAGCTCTTAAATTTTGCTGTGCTGCACTTAATTTATGTCCATCGAATAAACCGCCATTCATCCATTTTTGATGATTAGGAACGCCCCAATAATCAAAGATTGTGGTACGATTATCATCGCCACCGAAACCCTCAGCACCTTTTCCAGGCTCGCCAACTTCCTGACCGAAATACAACATTACTGGACCAGAGCCAAGCGTAGCCGAAACCACCATTGCAGGCAAAGCCAGTTCAGCTTTTCCTGCAAATCCTGCTGATGCAATCCGTTCCTCATCGTGGTTTTCTAAAAAGCGCAACATATTTTTGCCAAAACCAGCGCTTTCTTTCTGCCACACGTAACGAATAGCGGCTACATCTGCATGAGGTTCGTTTCTAATTAATCTTTTCAGTCCGTCATACAATCCGACTTTATCATATAAATAATCGAATTTTCCCTCTTCTAAATATTGTTTATACACTTGCGGATTATAAGCTTCGCCAAGGAAAATTAAATCGGGATTGACTTTTTTAACTTGTGGGATAACCCAATTCCAAAAAGCAATAGGTACCATTTCGGCCATATCGCAACGGAAACCATCTACACCTTTTTTAGTCCAATAGATTAAAATGTCACGCATTTTAGTCCAAACAGGCGGAATGGGTTCGAAATGATTTTGTCTGCCGTTTTGATAATCAACACCGTAATTTAACTTAATGGTTTCGTACCAATCATCATATTTCGGCGATGCAGTAAAAGCATCATTACCTGTTGCTTTTGCAGGATTTTCATCAAATTTTCCATCCTGTAAACCAGATAACGGCGTTTTTTGTCCGTTGGTTGGCACTACAAACGGCTGACCTGGGACATAATAAAAATCGTTCTGCGTACTGAAAGCCTTTGTTACATCATCCTTAGCGCCAAAATCGATTACGTTTTTTGGCTTAGCGTAAGAATGATAACTTCTGGCTACATGATTTGGTACAAAATCAATAATTACTTTCAGATTTTTAGCGTGTGTTCTTTTGACCAGAGATTCGAACTCTTTCATTCGGTTCTTTACATCAACGGCTAAATCTGGATTGACATCGTAATAATCACGAATGGCGTAAGGCGAACCAGCTCTCCCTTTTACAACATCTGCATCATCAACCTTAATTCCATAAGCAGAATAGTCGGTTAAACTGGCGTGAGCGATAGCACCTGTGTACCAAACGTAGTTTACATGAAGTTCCTTAATGCCATCTAAAGCCTTATCTGTAATGTCATTAAACTTACCCGAACCATTTTGTTCAATGGTGCCGTAAGGGATGTTTGTCGTGTTTTTATTTCCGAATAAACGGGGCAATAACTGATATATAACGATTTGCTTATCGTTCATATTTTTACTCTTTTTTTGTGCAAAGGATGTTTGAGAAATTATGGTAAAGATAAATAAAAGAGCTAAAGTCCTCCCCCAACCCCCTCCAAAGGGGGACAAGCATAGAGCCGAAAAACTCTTTGCTTGTTTTAAGGTCTGCGGCTTAAACCCTATACCCTCAACCTCTAAACCATCAACCTTTCTCATACCAACTCCGCGTTATTAACTTCGATTTCTGCGTTTCCAGCCAGTTTATAAACCTGGTTTCTGATTCCGATTTCTAAATCAACATCATTGTTATTTTTAATAGTGATGCCGTTTTCTGTGATGTTTATCTTCAAAGTTGCACCTCTAAAACCAATGGTAAACGAGAACGATTTCCATTGTGTTGGCAAGAAAGGATTGAATTGTAATTTACCATCGCGGACACGCATACCAGCGAAACCCTCTACCACGCTCATCCAGGTTCCAGCCATCGATGTGATGTGCAACCCATCTTCTGTATCATTATTGTAATCGTCTAAATCTAAACGGGCAGTGCGTAAATAAAATTCGTAGGCACGGGCCTCATCATTTAATTTAGCAGCTAAAATACTGTGTACGCAAGGCGATAAAGAACTTTCATGAACCGTACGTGGCTCATAAAAATCGAAGTTTCTTCTGATGGTTTCCAAATCGTAATCCTCTTCGAAGAAATACAATCCCTGTAAAACATCGGCTTGTTTAATAAATGGCGAACGCAAAATTCTATCCCAACTCCACTTCTGGTTAATTGGTCTATCACTTGCGGGCAAATCTTTAACTAAAGTTTGCTCTTTATCTAAATAACCATCTTGCTGTAAGAAAATTCCCAGATTTTTATCCTCTGGATAATACATTTTCTCGATGATATCTGCCCAATCGGCAAATTCCTGATCATCGAAATTTAAGCTTTTTAATAAGCTGGTATATTTTTCGGGTTGCTGATTTTTTACAATTTCCGCAGCTTCTGTTGCATATTTCATGCACCAGGTTGCCAATAAATTGGTGTACCAGTTGTTGTTTACGTTGTTCTCATACTCGTTCGGACCAGTAACACCAAGCATTACATATTGCTGTTTTTCGCCACTCCAGTTTACACGTTGTTTCCAGAAACGGGCAATGCCGATTAAAACTTCTAAACCGAAATCCGACAAATAACTTTCATCGGCAGTATAGCGGATATAATTGTAAATCGCGAAAGCAATAGCGCCATTACGGTGGATTTCCTCGAAAGTAATTTCCCACTCATTGTGGCATTCTTCGCCATTCATCGTCACCATCGGATACAATGCAGCGCCATCTTTAAAACCTAATTTTGCCGCATTTTCTATCGCTTTACCCAATTGCTTGTGACGATAAACCAGTAAGTTTTTGCTCACTTCCTGCGGAGCAGTTGCTAAGTAAAAAGGGACACAATAAGCTTCGGTATCCCAATAAGTAGAACCGCCGTATTTCTCGCCAGTAAAACCTTTCGGACCGATATTTAACCGATCATCTTTACCTGTGTAAGTTTGGAACAGTTGAAAAATATTGAAACGAATCGCTTGCTGAGCCGAAACATCGCCCTCAATGATGATGTCGCTTTCTTCCCATTTGGTTGCCCAAGCTTCAGTTTGTTCTTTCAATAAAGTATCGAAACCTTTAACCGTAGCTTTTGTGATAACCGATTTAGCTTCTTTTAAAAGTGATTCTTTTGGATAATTTTCTGAAGATAAATTGGCTGCGATTTTAATCAAAGTGATTTCCTCGTTAGCTTTTACATCAACAGAAAAGGTTTGTCCAACGAATTTTTCTTTACGAACAGCCTCTGGATTGATAGCAACTTTCTCTGAATTTTTATATAACTCGATGTGACTTCCTGTACAAACCTCGAACTCCGTTTTCTTTGTTCTTAATTTGATGTAAGCTTCTGCCTCTGTGATTTCATCAGAAACCATTGTCCAGAATTTTTCATCGTAGTTGCTATCCTGATTTTTGATATCGCCATCGATGAATGGCATCAATGTGATTTTGCCATCAAAGTTTACAGGCGTAATGCTATAACGGATTGCACCTACTTCATCATCAGCGATACTGCAAAAACGAGTAGCTTTTACTTTTACAGTTTTACCACTTTTCAGTTTTGCAGTGAAAGTACGCTCTAAAATACCAGCATGCATATTCAAAACACGTTTGAACTCGCTCACTTCAGCGGTTGCTAAATCTAAGATTTCATCCTCCAGTTTTACTTCGATACCCACCCAGTTTGCGGCATTCAAAACTTTGGCAAAATATTCTGGGTAGCCGTTTTTCCACCAGCCCACACGGGTTTTATCTGGATAATAAACACCCGCAACATAATTACCCAAAAGGGTTTCGCCAGTGTAAGTTTCTTCAAAATTGGCTCGCTGACCCATGCGGCCATTACCCAAACTGAAAATACTTTCTGAAATTTTATTTAAATGTGGATCAAAGCCTTCTTCGATAATGTTCCACTCATCTGCTTTAATGTAATTCTTCATAATTTAAGCTGTTGTCATGCTGAAGAATGAAGCATCTGTTTCATCGCTTGCAGATCCTTCGTTCCTCAGGATGACAAATATTATAATGCCTCTAAATCCTTAACTGTTAATTTATCTAAACCACTTACCACTACATCGGCTTCGGTTAGTACACTTTTTTCGCCAATACCAATGGCTTTCATGCCACCGCGTTTGGCTGCTTCAACGCCTGCAACAGCATCTTCAAAAACAACACATTCATCAGGCTTGAAGCCTAAAAGTTCGGCTCCTTTTAAGAAAACTTCTGGATCTGGCTTTGATTTAGTAACCATATTCCCATCTACAATTTCATCAAAGAAATGAGCCAGATTAGTACGTTCCAAAATGATTCCTGAATTTTTGCTTGCAGAACCTAAGGCCAGTTTATAACCTGCTTTATGAATCGCTTGTAAAAAATCTACCGTTCCAGGTAAAACTTCAGCAGGTGTCATTTTAGTAATCATATCCACATACCAGCTGTTTTTTAAAGTCGCTAACTCTTCCTTTTCAGCATCAGTTTTTTCTACATTGCCCCAAGCCAGAATTTTATTTAAGCTTTCTACGCGACTCACACCTTTCAATTGCTCGTTCTGTTCTTCGGTAAAATCGAAACCCATGGTATTGGCTAAACGTTTCCAGGCTTGATAATGGTAAACTGCTGTATCAACCAGTACACCATCCAAATCAAAAAGACAAGCTTTAATTGAGGTTGAGGGTTGAAGGTTGAAAGTTGAAAGTTCCGGATGTTTATTTTCTTGCATTGTTTTATAATATTTTAGTAGCGAGTATCAAGTATTAGAATAGATAAATGAACTAGCTTTCTGCTTTAGTCTTTTTGCTTTTACCCTTTAATTTAGTTCTAACACTAACGTTGTTTTTGCTGGCACTTTAATCTCTTTCATTTGAATATTTTCTCCTGAGATTACATTTTTTGCAGTTGTGATTCCTGCTGTACGTTCAGCAAATCTATCAGTACTTAGAGTTTTATCTTTTTCGGTGTTATTTACAACAACCATTACTGTGCCTTTCGCACTTCCATTATAGCGGAAGTAAACATAAATATCATCTTGAGGTACAAACTGCATTAACTTACCGTTTTGCAAGGCATCGCTATTTTTACGGAAGTTAGCTAAAGTTTTCACGAAATTGAATGCTTCGTTTTCTTTATTAGTCCTGTCATCGGCAATGAATTTATCTTTCTTATCTCCATTCCATCCACCAGGAAAATCAGAGCGGATTAAACCATCGGGATTAGAAAAGTTTTTCATCAAAATTTCTGTGCCATAGTACATTTGCGGAATGCCTCTCATGGTTAGCAGAATAGACATGCCCATTTTATATTTTTCGAAATCTTCACCAACCATCGAATAGAAGCGGCTCATATCATGATTATCTAAAAATATGCAATTTGTATTCGCGTTTTTGTAAAGGAAATCATGTGACAACGTTGCATACAGGCGATTAATTCCATCTACCCAGCCGTTTTTTCCATTAATACCTTCATAAATGGCATCTTTTAATGTTGCATCCGTTATACCTTGTAAATGGGTATCAAAACCACGGTTAACCGTATTACCGCCAGTAAAAAATGCTTGATTAGCTACCGCGGTAACCAATGTTTCTCCGAAAACGGAAAGGTGTGGAAATTCGGCTTGTAATTTTAAAGCCCAGTCGGCCATGTAAACAGGATCGTTATATCCGTAAGTATCTAATCGCAAACCATCAATACCAGCATATTCAATCCACCAGATGTGGTTTTGAGTTAAATAATTTTGAACATAAGGATTGGTTTGATTTAAATCGGGCATTGAAGGCACAAACCAACCATCGAGCATTTGCTTACGATCGGCAGCTGATGCATGAATATCCATTACGGTTTGATCGCGATAGCTTGTTTGCGTATATTTTGGCCATTGATTTAACCAACTTTTCATCGGCAAATCTTTATAAAACCAATGATGCGTGCCGATATGGTTGTGAACGATATCTTTAATCACTTTCATGCCTTTAACATGAGCAGTTTCCACATATTTTTTATAAAGTTCGTTTGTACCGTAACGTGGGTCTATCTTATAATGATCAGTTACTGCATAACCATGATAAGAAGCTTGTGGCATGTCGTTTTCTACTTCTGGAGTCATCCAAACAGTAGTTACACCTAAATCTTTAAGGTAATCCAGGTGATTAATTACGCCTTGAATATCACCACCATGGCGGTAATACATACTATCACGATTTAGTGCAGTTTCAGTTAAACCCTGAACCACATCATTGCTTTTATCGCCGTTTGAAAAACGATCAGGCATTAATAAATAAATAAAATCTTTTTGTGTTACACCTTGAATTCTACCAGGGCTTTTGTCGCGGTTTTTTAATTCGTAGATATAAGAAAATAGTTTTTTGCCGTTGGCAGAAAAGTTTATAGGAAATTTACCTGCTTTAGCTGATGGAGTTAACTCTAAATCAACAAACAGATAATTAGGATTTTCGACTTTATTAACTTTAACCAGTTTTACACCTGGATAAGTTAGAGAAATTGTACTTGCAGCAATATTATCGCCATGAACAAGCAATTGTAATTTGGGATTGTGCATCCCTGTAAACCAGAACATCGGTTCCATACGCTCTAATTTTTGAGCGAAAAGATTAATGCTTGTATAAAATACAAGAAAAGCAAATATTATAAGTTTAATTCCTGCTAAATGCAAGAATTTAGTTTGAGCATTATTAGAAAGAGAACGAACGGAAGTAGTATGTAATTTGATCATGCTAAACTCTATGTATAAAAAAGCCCTGAAGAAATCGCATCCTTCAGGGCATCGAAAAAATATTATTGTTTTACCGAGGTAAAGCTTCCCGTTTTACCATCGGCATTAAGTGTTAATGTTATTTTATAAGTTCCAGCAGAAGCAATAACAACATTGCCCGAACCATCACCAATGCTAGTTCCCCAATCGTGGTTTAACCTAAATTTTAATTCTCCAGCAGTTAAAGGTATTGTAATCGTCCAGCTATTTTTCCCATCGTTTATAAATTTCATATCTGTATCAACAGACCAGTCACTGCCTGGTACAGCATTACCTATAATTGACCATACTAAAGGTGTTAACGTAAAAGTATTTGCATTTAAATCAACCACCAATTGTTTTGCTCCTTTAGAAACAGAATTGATATCTGCACCCGAAGTGCTGATTTTACCACCGCCAGCATCGCCGTAAGCAATATCCCATTTCTTAGCAGGCGTAATTTTAAATTTATCACCGTCAAAAGCAATAATTCCAGTATACACACCATTTCCCGTAGGCGAGATTAAACTATCTGCAGTTGCAGGATTCCAGCCCTGATAATTACCAGGTACGTAAATCCATGCCGTTAAAGGGAATGGTCTTGTGCTTATGGTAACCACATTACTATAAACTGGTGCTGTAGATGTAGAAATTGAAGACTTAATTCTAATCTCTACATCAGTATTTGCAGATGTAGAAATTCCTAACGACAATAATAGATTATTAAAGTCGAGGCCATTGTAAGCTTTTGTTGTTGCTTTAGCATCTAGAATTGTCTCTTTTGGTGCCGCAAAGTTTGTTCCTTTAACAGCTAACTGTAATGTATTTGAAACTGCAGCCTGATAACCAAAATTTGCATCAGTTAAACTAAAAGTTACAACATTTGTGGTTAGTTTAGATTTATCTAAAACAACGCTTGTAGCTGATGTTTGTAAAGCGCCTCCCGTGCCAGATGTAGCGATGGCTTTAGTTTCATCTTTTTTACATGACCATAGCGACAAAGCGATTAAGCTTAATGCCATGGATTTAAATAAAATTGATTTCATATCTTATGAATGATTGAGATTAATAACCAGTATTTTGTTTCAGATTTGGATTTGCAATTAAATCTGCCGTTGGAATTGGGTATAAGTTACGGTATGCAGGTAATGCAGTACCGGCTTTTACACCACCCTTAAATTGCCATAGATAACCACCATCTGTATATTTTCCGTAACGCACTAAATCAGTACGACGGTGACCTTCCCAATACAACTCGCGACCACGCTCATCTAAAAAGAAATCTATATTAATGGTTGATACATTACCTGAAGCATTTCCATAAGCACGGGCACGTAAAGCATTTACATAGGTTAAAGCTAAAGCCGTGGTACCACCAGTTCCGCCACGCATTACAGCTTCTCCATAAATTAAATATTGCTCGGCCAGGCGGAAGATTGGAAAGTCTACGGAACTGAATGTTCCGTTTAATGATGCACCCATAGCACCTGTTGAGGTAACATTTTTAAATTTAGTTGCACGTAAACCATCAGTAAATACACCAATATCGTCTATACCTGTTTTTGTTCCAAAGAAAACACCACGTTTATCTAAAGTACCATTAGCATCTGGAAACAAGGCTGGTAAATTAGCACGGGTTCTATTACCGCCCCAACCACCATTCGGCACACCATACGAGGTCGGATTCATATCACCGTTTATACCTGCATTAATCAAGAAAGTTGTACCTCCGTAATTCGTTCCATTTATACCATCGTAATTAATGCTTAGAATTATTTCCGCATTATTTACATTGTTATCAGCTTTAAACAAATCCATGTAATTTGTTTTTAAAGCATAGTTTGCATTGATTACTTTACTAGAGTAAGTTATTGCTTCAGTATATTTTGCTGTACCTGTGTATATCTGTGCATTTAAATAAATTCTTGCCAATAAAGCCCAGTCAGCGCCTTTATCTGCACGACCATACTCGTTTGTACGAGGCTCTGCTAAATCGGTTTCGATGGCTTTTAATTCAGACTCTACATACGTAAATAAAGCAGCTCTTGAAATTTGTTGGGGTGCAACTTTACCAATCGCATCATTTTCGGTTACGAATGGTGGATTACCAAATGCATCCATCAATACCCAATATTGATAAGCACGTAAGAAACGAGCTTCAGCACGATATCTGGTAACAGCAGTTGCATCTGCACCAGTAATATTGCGGCTAGCTAATTTTTCTGGTGTACTTTCACGTAAGAATTCATTAACAAATGTAATTTGAAGAATACTTCTTGAATATAGACCTCTTAAGAATTGATTGTCAACACTTGGAATAGAGTAATCTAATTCTGGAATACCTGTATCACCCCAGGCACAAATTGCTTCATCAGTGGTTAACTCTTGTGAAGTCCAGAATAATCTTAAAAAATCGGCAAAACCTGAGTTTAAACCACCAATATCACTCACATCAGAACCGCCTGGACTGGTTAAAGCATATGCAGCATATAACTTAGCTAAACTATTTTTGTATCCTGCAGGTGTAGCATACACCGTTTCTGCAGTCGCATCGTTTGTTGGTTTTAAATTTAAAGCATCCTTTTTGCATGAATTTAAAGACAACAGTAAAATACCTGATGCTAATATTATTTTAAATGAATTTTTCATCTTAATTTTTTATTTAAAAACCAACATTTAAGCCTAAAGTGAATGTTCTTGGTCTAGGGTATAAATTATAATCTATACCTGATATCGACTCTGGATCAATACCTTTGTATTTGGATACCACAAATACATTTTGGCAGTTTGCCGAAATTCGCATTGTGGTATTGCCTGTTGGAGAAAGCTTACCTACGTTATATGATAAACCAACGTTATCCATTTTCAAGAAAGAAGCATTTTTGATATAATAATCACTCAAATACTGAGAAGTTTGGAAACCTGTATTATAAAGATCGATACCAGAATTATTCAGAATACCTTGTGTGCTTAATACATTGTTCTTAATTCCTAAGTTAGAAGAAACGTTATCGTAAATGTAGTTACCAATGTTTGCTCTTAACACCGTACTGGCTGTCCATTTTTTGTAAGTGAACGAAGTATTAAAACCAAATGTGAAGTTCGGATCTGGAGATTTGAAGAAATACTGATCACTTGTATTGATTACTCCATCGCCATTTAAATCTGCATATACCCCTTCAATTGGTGTACCAGCAGCATTATAAACTTGTTTGTATACAAAGAATGCACCTGGCACTTGATTTACTGCATGATATTTAAGCGTTACACCACTTCCACCAGTAATATCGCCTGCACTAACTTTCGATCCTGGATCAGGATTTAAAGTTAAATTGGTAATTTTTCTTTTGTTGTAAGCCGCATTGAAACCAAAGTCCCAGGTTACCTTGTCGTTTTGTATAGCAACAAAGTTTAAACTTGCCTCAGCACCTCTTACATCCATATTACCTACGTTTGTAGTTAATAAATTTGTAAAGTTTGTTCCTACTGGGATGTTCACGATACTTAACAAGTCTTTCGTCTTTTTGTAATAAACATCCAAGCTACCATACAATCTTCCGTTTAAGAAGCCATAATCTAAACCAGCATTGTAAGTAGTTGTAGACTCCCATTTCAAATCTGGATCGTAACCAGCTGCACTATAATAATTGTAAAAAGTATTTCCTAATTGATACTGACCATTATTACTGTTTGCATAATATCTTGCTATATAGTCATAGTTTCCGATACCATCTTTGTTACCAGTTACACCATAACTTAATCTCAATTTCATATCAGATACAACTTTGCTATCCTTAAGGAAATTTTCACCAATAATTCTCCAGGTAAAGCCAACTGATGGGAAATAACCCCAACGATTGTTTTCAGAAAATTTTGATGAAGCATCTGCACGCATAGTACCATTTAAAATATATTTATCATTAAATGTATAAGTAAATCGACCATAGTAAGAAAGCAATTTATTTTGCTCTACAGAGAATGGAAATACTGGTGTTGTCAATAATTCGCCCGTACCTTTGTAAGTATTAAAATTAAAATTCGTCTGTGCGATATCATAATATCCATAACCAGCAGTTACATCGAATCTACTTTTAATGCTTTCTACATTTTTAGCATAGTTTAAGTAAAACTCCGAAAACTTATCGTGTTCGATGTTTTTTCTGCTTGAATAAGAACCCTGAGTAGATGCACTTTGAGCTGCGAAAGTTGGAACTGAAGTAGAACCATAACCTTTAGAAACATCATAGCCTACGTTTAAGTTAGCATGTAACTCTGGTAAAAAATGGAAAGAGTAATCAAACCTTGCATTACCAAAACTTCTTGCAGCATTACCATGGTTATCCTGTAATCTAATTAAGCCAACGGGATTACGTGGTGCGTTTGGATTTGGCACAGCGCCGTTAACCCATTCAAAATAACCACCGTATGTTGCTGGGCCTTCAACCGTTTTAGTAGGATCAAACTGAATAGCATTTTGTATTGCTGCATCATTTGGGTACTGAGACTGTGTTAATGAGCCCTTTAGGTTTAAATCGATTTTTAAATGATCGCCAAATAAACGAGGAGATAAAGTGAAGCCACCCGTGGCTCTTTTTAGTTTACCAGAAATTACAACACCATCCTGATCTAAATAACCACCAGAAACACGGTAAGGAACACCCTTAAATGAACCTGCTATACTTAAGTTATTGTCAGTAGTAAAAGCTGTTTGATAAATCTCATCCTGCCAATCGGTACTTGCTGTACCTAATAATGCTTTTTGAGCAGCACTACCATTTGCGTTAACATAAGCACGAACCTGATCAGCAGAAAGTACATCTACTTTTTTAGCTACTGTACCTATTGAATTGTTTGTACTGAAATTGATTACAGGAGCTCCAGAACCACCCTTTTTAGTTGTAATTAAAATTACACCGTTAGATGCTCTTGAACCATAAATGGCCGTTGCATTCGCATCTTTTAAAACCGTGAAGGTTTCAATATCATTTGGGTTAATTAAAGAAAGCGGACTTGGTGCGTTACCAATGCTGTTACCACTAAAAGGAACCCCATCCACCACGATTAACGGATCATTACTTGCATTTAATGATGCGCCACCACGAATACGAATCTGACTTCCACCGCCTGGAGCACCACTACCGTTGATGATGTTGACACCAGCAACCTTACCTTGAATTAATTGATCAGGTGTAGTAATTGTACCTTTTTGGAAATCTTTTGAACTTACAGTCGTAATCGAACCTGTTAAGTTTTTCTTTTCTGCTGTGCCGTAACCGATTACAACAACTTCATTTAATTTTTGTGCATCTGGAACCAATTTAAAATCGGCGGTTGCATTTGCGGTAACATCTACTGCTTTATCTAAAGTTTGGTAACCGATAAAACTTGCTGACAACGTTAAGGTTCCATTCGATAACCCAGCCAGTTTAAATTTTCCGTTCACATCTGTCGATGTTGATCTGGTTGTTCCTTTTATTAAAATGGAAGCACCAGGCAACGGTTGGCCAGTTTCATCAAGCACTGTTCCAGATACAGATCCAGTTTGTGCTTTTACGATTAATGCTGAAAAAACTAACAGCACTAAAAGCCCCTGTTTTAGCAGGTAAAATACTTTCATATTCGAAGCTCTTTTAAGTATAAAAATTTGGTTAAATATTATTGTGATTTACACACATGCCTAATTTACAGCAGGAAATCATAATTCAAAATTTATTTAAAAAATATATTTTCAGCTCAATAGCGAAGCTGAATTTTAATAGAAAAAGACCGAGTTTTAGAATTTAAAAAAGCTCTATTCAAGCAGATATATGTTTTTAAATAATTTATAATCAGATAATTACAAATAAATAGAAACTATTTTATGTGTATTTTTTACACTAAGCTATTTTTCTTGTCAATTTCGGGAACGTTCCCGATGATTTTAAGAGAATTTAAGAATGTTTTTCGGGAACGTTCCCGAAAAATCGGATGAATTCTGCGTAAAACACACTAAGTGTTGATTTTTTTTGATCAAAATCCTTCGGAAAAAGACTGCTGTTTTTTAGGGTTTTTGGGGCGAATTTGAGGTCGAATTTCGCTTGATAATTTTCGATTGCAGAATCAGTTCTGAAGGTATTTTTTTATCCACTTTTGATAACAAAATATCGAACAACATTCTGGCTGCTTCTGTACCAATTTCAGTAGCGGGTTGTGTTATTGTGGTTAAAGATGGGTTAAGTAATGGAGCAATTTCCAAGCTCGAAAAACTAATTATTTTTACATCCTTAGGAATCGAAATATTCAAATCGTAACAAGCGTAATAAGTAGCGAAAGCCAAACGTTCTACCGATGTAAAAATTCCATCAGGTTTTAGATCTGTTAATGCAGCTTTGATAATTATGCTGTTTTCATCGTAACTGTTACTACAATCTACAATCAGGTTTTCTTCAAAAGGTAAATTGTGCTTTTCCAGTGCATCTATATAACCTTGCATACGCGTTTTACCAATCGATAAACTTTTATTAACTACCAGGTAAGCAATTCGAGTACAACCTTGCTCTATTAAATGTTCAGTAGCCAGAAAACTGCTATTATAATCGTTTGTAACAACTCTTGGCGTTTCAATATCTTCATAAATTCTATCGAAAAAAACTAAAGGTAATCGCTTCCCTCCAAATTTATTCAGGTAATTATGATCATTAGCTTCTCCAGATACCGACATAATTATACCGTCGGCCCTCCCATTATGTAAGTGTCTAATAAAATTTACTTCTTTAGAATAGTCATCATCGGTTACATAAATTAAAATATGGTATCCGTTTTCTCGGGCAACGCGTTCTATACCGTGAATGGCTTGGGAGAAGTAATTATTTGCAAGTTCGGGAACAATAACTGCAATGGTTTTACTCTTTTGTTCTCTTAAATTACTTGCGTAATGATTAGGCTGATAGTTTAATTCTTTGGCTTTTTCTAAAATAAGCGTTTTAGTTGAAGCGTTAATATCACTGTTATCTCTAAAAGCTCTTGAGATTGTAGATGTAGATAAATTTAAGGCTTCAGCTAATTTTTTTATGTTAATACTATCCATTTTGGTTAAAAGCCTGATCATTATAAATAACGTGGTAAATATAACTAGATTAATACATTACTTGTATTGATATTTGTAAATCTACATTTAATCACCTACAGAGCATCTAAAGGCAGTATAAAACCCATATTTATACTATATTGTAATTTAACGTAAAAAAATAATCTATATTTATCAAAACAAAATGTTAGCTAAGTATATTAATAGTATGCCTAAAGTTTCAAAGGCAAATACACAATAAGCAATACTTGGTATTAAGAGTAAGAAATGGAAAATAAAAGAATACTAATTGCTGATGATGATGAAGGAATAGTTGATGCCGTAACCATGATATTGCAAGTAATGGGATATGAAGTCGACTTTACATATGATGGCGGTGCGGTATTGGATGCCGTTAAAAACAAACCAGATCTTATTTTACTAGATATCTGGATGAGTGGTCACGATGGTAGAGACATTTGCAAACAACTTAAAAGCGATCCTGATTTTAAAGAAATCCCTATTTTAATGATTTCTGCAAGTAGAGATATTAAACAATCGGCCCTTGATGCTGGTGCCAACGATTTTATGGAAAAGCCTTTTGAAATGGATTCCTTATTGAATAAGGTTACACATTTACTGAACTAATTGTTCCTTAAAGTATATTTTCTCAGGCAATTCTTTAAAAACAAATTCGGTAACGCCACATAACCATAGTTTATGATTAATATAGTTACCTCTAAAACTTTCTAAAAGATAATCTCCACCACCACCTAAATTCTCTTCGCGGGTATAAATCAATTTTAAAATTTCTGCATTGGGCATGTGCAGATCTGCCATAAGCAAGCTACATTCGTTGGTTGATACCGAAACCCATTCTAATAACTCGTCGGCACCTTCAACCATTTGTAAATCAGCTTCATTCCCATCCCACTCAGGAATATCGGCATACCATTCCCCTTTCGCATTTTTATAAAATCTGATTAATCTTTCCATATTTTGTAAAGAAAAAAAATCTAATTGAATATTCAAGATAAAAATCCCGAATTTTAGATCATTAGATGGCTGAAGAAAACCCAACGGTATTAAGAAAAATTATTCATATTGATATGGATGCATTCTATGCGTCGGTTGAGCAACGTGATTTTCCCGAATACCAAGGTAAACCTTTAGTTGTTGGAGGCAAACCCGATAGCAGAGGCGTGGTTTCAACGGCGAGCTACGAAGCCAGAGTTTTCGGTATCCGTTCGGCTATGTCATGTAGTAAAGCTTATCAACTTTGTCCATCTGCCATATTTGTTTATCCTCGTTTCGATGCTTACATGTCGGTTTCGCGAAGTATTCGTGAAATTTTTAGCCGTTACACGGATATAATAGAGCCACTTTCTTTAGATGAAGCCTATCTCGATGTTACTGAAGATAAATTAGGCATTGGATCAGCCATTGATATTGCCCAATCCATAAAAGATGCCATAAAGAATGAGCTGAATTTAACTGCATCAGCTGGAGTATCAATTAATAAGTTTGTAGCAAAAATTGCATCAGATATAAATAAACCAGACGGATTAACCTTTATCGGCCCATCGAAAATTAAAGGGTTTATGGAAAAACTTCCTGTAGAAAAATTCTTTGGTGTGGGTAAGGTAACCGCAGCTAGAATGAAAGCGATGCAAATTAATACTGGTGCAGATTTAAAAAAACTAACTGAACAACAGTTGATCGCTCAATTCGGTAAAGCAGGTAAATTTTATTATAAGGTAGTTCGCGGATTAGATGATAGACCTGTTCAAGCCAACCGCGAAACTAAATCAGTTGGTGCAGAAGATACACTTGCCGAAGATACAAATGATGATTCTGTTATGCATAGCTTACTGCAGCAAATTAGTATCACTGTAGCAAAACGTTTGGAAAAATATCAGCTTAAAGGAAAAACGGTGACCTTAAAAATAAAATTTGAGGATTTTAAACAAATTACCAGAAGCAGATCTTTTGCAACACCGCTTAACAACGCAGAAACCATTTACAGCGAAGCCATTAAGTTACTTAACGAAGCTAATATTGGCTTAACAAAGGTTAGATTACTTGGAATTACTTTATCGAGATTTTATGACGACATCAGGCTCGATAAAACAGAGAATAATCAGCTTGAGTTGGAATTTTAATAGCGAAAACTATCAATTTAATCTTACGGTTTACCTTTGAAACTATTTTATTGAGGCTTAAAATTGGATTAAAAAAAGGTTTAACAATTAAAAAAAGATATGAAATCGATCTTCATATTTGAATTAAAATTATTACACAAAGCTACTCAAATACACAACATCCATAAAATCAACACAATACAAAATAAATAATTCAGTTTAGTCATAAAAAATACTTAACTTAACTTGTAATAAATAAACAAACTGTCATGAAAGGCATTATTAAAAAAAACGCCACGACATTAACGCAGGAGTTAAATTGGCTGTCAAAAGTTATCGATACCAGTATTAAGTTATTTTTCGGCGAGAAAATTGAATTCGAAAGTATTTATGATGTTCAACCACCAGATATTACTCATGATGAGTCTTTTTACGCTGAAGTAATTAAACGCGATCAAATCACTATACCTGAAAGGATTGTTTTATTACTTTCCATTGCACCACACGTTAAACCAGAAATGCTTGATGTTTTTCTTATAAAAAATAAAACCCTCGACAAATACTTTACCGAATTTGGTGGCATAAAAGATGCCAAATACGATGGATTTATTCCTACTGGCGAAACGGCAGCATTTATTTTGGCAATGAATAATTTAGAAAGCAGATTTGATTTATTTAATCTTTTTTGCGACGATCATTACTTCAACAAAAGAAATATCCTGCACATTATAAAGCCTAGAGGTTACGAGCCTTATCTTTCTGGGGCATTAGTACTTTCTTTAGAATATCTAAGTTATTTAACGGTTGGCGTTTCAAAATTCACCGCTGTACATTCAGATAATTAAAATATTTATCTGATAGATTAAATGATTAATAAGAATTTACAACCATAAATAGCTTTAAATTAAATTACCCTTTTAAAAACTACTTTAATAAAAATTAGATCTGAGCCATCCAGATGTTAATATCTATGCCGTGTGGGATCTCAATTTTCTTTCTTATTCTGTATTTTTTGCCTTCAACAGCCCGAACCGAACTCTTTGTATAACGGGCAATTTCTTTGGTTTCGAAATTTAGCCTGAGTAATGCACAAAATTCAATTTCTGATGCAACCAAATTCGGTGCAATACTTAAAAGCTTTTTACTAAACTCCGTATCAAACTCATTAAATTTTACAAAAAATGCTGGATTATTCTCTACAGCAAGCTGAACAATCTCTTTTAGTTCTTCCGTTTTAGCAGGAGATTGTACACGACTGTTAAACTCAGCCTTTTTTACCAGTTCATCTATTTTTTGGTGGGCTTTCTCAATTGACATTGCACTTTCAGTACGCAATAGAATCTCCGCATCGTTTAGCCTAACTATAAATATGATTAGTAAGATTGCAAATACCACTACCAGAAATAAGGAAGCCAGGTAAAATTTATTTAGCAAGGTTGTAGTTTCTTTATAATTTTTAAGTGCCAAAACTTTAAACTCATCAATCATTTTATAATTGATGTCTTTTACGTTACTTATTATAATTTGCAGCTCATTTGTGATGTGGCTATTTAAAACAATAAGTTCGCCCTGCATAGCTAGTAATTTTTTATTTTCACGTTGTAGCTGCTGTAATTTGTTAAGATATGCTCTTCGATCGTTGCCAGCAATTTTAGTACTGTAAGAATCAATCTGCTGGGTATTTTTGTGATTGATTATTTCAATTGTTTGGTTTTTTTCCTTATTCGAAATGGCATCCTTTAATCGCTTAAAAAAACTCTTCTTTTCAGGCTTTATAACCTTTACAATGGTATCGGCTACATTTTTAACTTTATTTTCCTGTTTAGGAACATTACGATTTAAATTATTAAGATTTTGTTCTGCCTCTTTATTAAAGTTAGCGTAAATCGTTAAGAGAGAATCAAAACTATGTTTCAATACAAACAGCCGATCTGATAAATTTGATTTCTTTTGATACCAGAATTTCACTTTATTAATCTGCAATTCAGTTAAATGTGAAGTATCCGTTCTTTCAGTAAGAAGCGTATCAATCATATTAAAAACCCTGGAGATTTTTTTGTTGTAGTCTACATATTTTTTACTGCCAGCATTGATCAACGATTCTTGAAAATCGCCTTCTGCCTGGTGTATAAGCAATAGAATTTGTTCTGGTTCGGTTTTTACATGTTCTATATTAGTGGCCAGATTGGAAATGCTTCTCAGTTTTACATTAATTGTATTTAAAACAATTAGCGCTGCTCCAGCTGCAATAATAACAAACACTAAAAACACCAAAAGTATTTTTTTTGCCAGTGCTCGGGTATAAGTTAGCTTCATCAATGGGATATAATAGGGTAAATAATCTGTCGCTATCGCAGAACTATTTCATGGATTAATTGTGCTAAATTGACAATAATCAAAGAAATAACTTCTACTCACATCTACACGAACAGCTATTAACGCTCAATAGCGACTAAAATGTGAGAATACTAACAATGATTTACTGTATTAAAATAAGCATAACATTTACCACTTCCAAGTGATAAAATTTACAAACATTCAATTTGATTGCCCATCGCAAACATTTTTCAATATTGATTATCAATAATTTAAATATTCCGTGTAGATGTACGTATTGATTATTTATTAATGTTTATCTGAAAACTATTCTTTTGCTACACACAAATTTTAAGTCTAAAAATATGAGAACCAATTTTTTTCAATCCATTAACAACCTGCCAGAAGCAGATTCGTGGAAAATAGACATTGCATTTACTGACGAAAGCCGAATGATTGTTACTGTTTTTAATGATGAATTAAAAGTTGACCATAAACTTCCAATTGCAATTTTTGTTGGCACGGCTAAAGAAATTAATGAAATTTTCTTTGATGTGCTTCTATCAAAGGCTAAACAAAACACTTCGCTTTTCTTAAATATTCAAGTCAATCAACGAACCCCCGTACTCCAAAAAGCAAGTAGTTTATAAATACATTTTTTATATTTTAAGTGAATGACTAATTATTTCCTTTTAAAAGCTGTCTGATTGCCGCAAATGTTGAGAGCATCACTAACGGTACTAAAAGAGATGGAAGTAATACAAAAGGGAAATAGCCTAGCGCTATATTGGCTTGTTGGCTTTGATAAGACCCTCGCGTTTCAGCGCCTTGATAATTCCACCCACTCCAATAGCCGTAAAGATCAATTTTAAGTCAAGGTATATTGACCGGAAAGTGGTTTTCTTCAAATGGGGATATAGGATGAGTGCACACGCTCTTTTATTATCGGAAAGCCACGTCTCACCGAACAAGGAGCATACCTCGAAGGAATAATCTATTAAGGCGCGAATGCGTTCAGGCTTCTTTTCATCATTAATGATGATATAATTTAAGCTTTGATTATGTTCAAATGATTTTGCTAATAGTTCAATTATCAATTTCCTATCAACAGATTTTGCTTTTATCATTAAATTTATAGTTAGTGCCTATTGAGAATCGTTTTTAGATACTCGATCAACAAAAGGGAAAACTAGGGGAATTGGAATTTGATATCAAGTACCAGCTTTTGTTTCTTAACTAGTCCAATAAATTAATTTTTACCTTTCTGACAATTAAAACCTTCAAATATCTATCATTAGATTTAAATCAGGCTTCTTGTAACTTCCATGATAATTTCTAACTGTTAAAGTAAATCCATTTGATATTTTAATCCAGGAGAATTTAGGCAATGTTTGCCGGAAAGAGAAAGAATTAAATTGACCCTAAAAGAAACTGTCGGAACTAAAATCCAGTAATCCTGATAGTATTTATCATTATTTAGGTTTAAAAATTTGGGTAATTAGGACTCCACCAAGAACAAACACAACGGCTGCTAACTGCCAAACTGAAACATTTTCCGATGCCAGCATCCAACCCATAAGAATAGCAATAATTGGATTAACATATGTGTGAGTGCTGACAATAGCAGGTGGTTGGACTGTAACGAGATAATTAAACGATAAATAAGCTAATAGCGATCCCATGATTACAAGGTAAATTAGACCGATCCAGGCTATGGTTGGAATGGGACGTAAAAGCAAATGTGGCCACTCTCCCATAAGACCAGCTATAAATGATGAGCAAATACCGCCAGAGATAAGCTGCACTGCACTATTTACCATAGTTGAATTGGTCGATGACAAATTTTTATTTGCGTACAATACGCCAATAACCCAAGAAATCGCGCTGAGAATAGTGATGACAGCACCAAAAATGGGGTGCGATTGGATTTCGGTTTTATTATCTGGCGCAAAATAAGTAAATAGAACGATCCCGACGAAACCAATTATTAAACCTGTAATAATACGCTTATCCGCAAAATAAAATGTCCATCGACTCCTATCTAATAATAGAAAGAACAAGGGTTCTGTTGCTACAATGACAGCCGCCGCACCTGAACTAATATATTGCTCTCCTACTACCACCAATCCTGAGCCACCAGTTAGCATCAATACTCCGCTAATGATTAAGATTTTTATGTCCTTTGGTTTCGGTAATTTGGTTTTTTTGTAACAGATCCAAGCGGAAAGTATAATTCCTGCTGCCAGATATCTTAAAGCAGAAATGGTAAAAGGCATAAAACCCTTCAATGCAAAAGAAATCGCTAGATAGCTAGTTCCCCAAATAAAGTAAATCGCAATAAATGCGCAAATCACTAATAGCTTCTTATTTGACACTTTAAATCTTACCATTAAAATCAATTTTACTAGTGTAAATTAAAATACTAAACTATCAAAAATTGTTTTAATGGTGTGATTTTTTTTTTACTTTTGAAGATGAATAAGTTATCAACAGTAAAAACGATGACGTTTGACGGAGGGGCAGATTGTCTTGATTTTATCAATTCTGGTTACCACGCGGAAAGAGACATAGTAGTTGAGAAGTTACATAGCTATGATGATTTGCTCATTTTATCTGAACGCCTTGATTTACTTACTTCTCAGCATCTACATTGTTTGACATTGAAGGCCGCAACTAACCCTGAAGAGGCAAAAGCAGCACTGATAAAGACTTTAGAAGCCAGAAAATTACTTTACAATATTTTTGCTGGCTTGGCAGCCAGACCCCAGAAAAATACTGAGCAATTGATTTTAGATCAAGTCAACGCCCTATTTTCAGACGCATTAAAGTATAGGAGATTGATTTTTGAAAACGGTAATCTAATTTTTTCCTTTCAGCCGAAAGTAGATGATTTAATGGCTCCTCTCTGGAAATTTATTCTTTCAGCATATGATTTATTCAAGACTCAAAATTTGAATTATATCAAACAGTGCCAACGATGTGCATGGCTATTTTTGGACCAAACAAAAAACCATCGCAAAAAGTGGTGCAATATGGAACCTTGCGGAAATATTGAAAAAACTAGGCGCTATTATCAGAATAAAAAACGCAGTTAGAATCTCTGAAAACTGACTTCTATCTTAGTTTTGAGTTTATAATAAATCTCACCAATAATCTATAACCCAAATGATAACATATCTCGTCGACCATATTTCTAAGTATGTACCATTGATTCCTGATGAAATAAAATTTTTAGAGCAACATCTTGTATTTAGAAAAGTAGGTAAGAAGAAAAAGATTTACCATCCAACAGATACCTTTTCCGAAAACTATTTTGTTATTGAAGGTTGTCTTCGGTTATATAGTAAAGACGAAGAATGCAAAGAGCGTACAATTCAATTTGCAATCGAAAACTGGTGGATGTTCGACCCCAGATCAATTTCTCTGAATGGCACCCCAAATTTCTATATTGACGCAATTGAAGAAACTACGCTAATTGTTATATCAAGAGATAGTTGGAACTTATTAGGTTCTCGAATACCGGCATTAGAACACTATTTTAGAATAATCTTTCACAGAGCCTATAATGCCTCATTATGGAGGATTAACCACATTTTTTGTTATCAAGGTTCAGAAAGGTACTACCACTTCACAAAACTCTTTCCTTCTTTTGTACAACGCATCCCTCAATATATGCTAGCTTCCTATTTGGGACTAACCCCAGAATTTATAAGTATGATACGAGCGAAAAAATCATAATCCCTTATTTCTTAAAATTGTTTAAGGATTTTTAGGTTCAAGGCTCTTTAAATTTGCCTTACATAAATATTCAGGATATGAACATACAAGAAATTAGACCAGAGGCATTTAATGCCCAAATCGCTTTTGCAAATGCTATAAAGCCTAAAATTATTACTCCAATACAAACTGAACTATTAAAAATCAGGATATCACAAATTAATGGTTGTTTTTATTGTCTTAAAATGCATACCGAAAAGGCAATTTCGATTGGTGAAACCCAGTCACGATTAACGGCACTACCGGTTTGGAGAGAAGCCCCTTTGTTTACCCAAGAAGAAAAATCGATTTTAGAATTGGCGGAGAGACTTACTCTAATACATTCTCATCAAGACCCTTACGAAGGCATTGTTGATATTATAGGGAAAGATGTTGCAACAGATGTACTAATGACAACTGTGGCAATAAATAGTTGGAATAGAATTATGAAAACGCAAGTGATTAATCCATAAATTTTATAAGATGCTACAGTACGAAAAAGCAAATTACTTTAGAGACCAGCATAATTCACCTAAACTTTTAATGCTTCCTAATGTGTGGGATGTAATGAGCGCTAAGTTGATGGAATCTGTTGGCTTTCATTCATTGGCTACTGCCAGTGTTGCATTAGCCGCAGCAAATGGGTATCCGGATGATCAACATATTCCTCTTGAACTTTTGTTGCAGCAGGTTTCGAAAATTGTAAGGTCGGTTTCAGTTCCCGTAAGTGTAGATTTCGAAAGAGGCTATTCAAATAATTTGAGCGAACTTCAAGACAATGTTAAGCGCCTAATGGATACAGGTGCAATAGGAATTAACATTGAAGACAGCGAAGCAGGTGGAAAAGGCCTTAAATCAATAGCCGAGCAGTGTAAGATTTTGGAAATGATAAGGAAGGTTGCTAACGATCAAGGCATCAATCTAGTTATTAACGCCCGTACTGATGTTTATTTGAACAGACAAATAAAACAACCTGTTGCAGAAGCTATCAAAAGGGCAAAAGCTTACGGCGATGCAGGCGCTGATTGTTTTTATCCAATACTAATCAGTAGGATGGATGAATTGGAGACATTGGTTAAGGAGACGTCGATACCGATAAACGTATTAATGATCAAGCCCTTCGCAAATCTTTTACAGTTAGAGCAGCTCGGAATAAAACGCGTCAGCCTAGGGCCAGGAATGCTCAATTATGCTATTACAAAGATGCAAAATGTTGCAAAGGCTCTCCGTGAATATGATACAAAAGGGTATTTTGATGAAGAATCTGTAAATACAGCTTTTCTTAACCAGCTGATTTAATAGGACAATTAACCATATAAATGAAAACACTTTATTCTCTTCAAGATGCTGTGCAGCTTATAACTTCTGACAAACATAACCTTAAAGTGGTTATAATGTGCGGATTGGCTGGATCTGGTAAAACGACCTTTTCTCAGATCCTTGAAAAACATAATTTTATGCGGTTATCGATTGATGAAGAAATATGGGCTAAATATGGTAGATACGGGATAGATTACTCCAAGGATCATTATGGGGCAATTCAGACTAAGGCTTACAAATCGCTATTGCACAGATTTTATGATCACCTTAAATGCCGTGACAATATAGTGGTTGATATGAGTTTTTGGCAAAGAAAAAAAAGAAATGAATTTAAAAGAATAATTGAATCTGAAGGTGGAAAATCGTTTCTAATATATATGGATACCCCCATTTCAATTATAAAAAAGCGGCTAGCCTATAGAAAAAATAGATTTGACGCTAATTCAGCCTTTCCAATCACCGATCTCATGCTAAATGAATTTGTAAGCTCTTTTGAAATACCTGAAAATGAAGAGCAATTTAGAATCGGTGAAGAGCTTTAAAGTTTATGCAAATAAGCCCGTTAATTTATTGTTATTCAGGCAAACGCGTTAGCTATTGATTTTATGAGGATTCTTAAAGAACGCCTCTTATTCTTTTTCTAATAAGAAATCCTATCTGGATCCGGAGAGCTGTCCTGAACAATTATGTCAAAAAAATATCGAATAATTTTCGTCATATATTGTATTTTTTTTTGCACCAGACCTCTTACAACTGTAAAGTGTTTCTCGTAATCCATTACATGGATACCGTTCATTTCTTAAACTAGATTAATTTTTTTGCCTCAAAATATTGCAGAGCTTTACAATATTAGAAACACTGGTTTTAGCTCTCTGATTTTCTAAAAAAGACTTGATTTGCAATATTAAAATTCAAAAATATGGAGGAAGAAAAGACTGAAAGAAAGGATATTATAATAGTTGCGTACGAGATGAAATATCACGCTGCGTTTAAAGCCATTAATGAGGAATGGATCAGCACTCATTTTCAAATGGAACAGGAAGATTACAATTCTCTAGAGAATCCCCAAGAATTCATACTTAATAGAGGAGGAAAAATATTGGTGGCACTTTTGAATAATAAACCTGTAGGCGTATGTGCTTTAATTAAGATGAAAGATTCGGAGTATGATTTCGAAATGGCTAAAATGGCTGTATCCCCAGAAGCGCGAGGAAAGAAAATTGGTTGGTTACTAGGAATCAAAATTATTGAAACCGCAAAAGCTATTGGAGCAAAAACTTTATATCTCGAAAGCAACACCATTTTAAAACCGGCAATCAGCTTATATTATAAATTAGGATTTGAGAAAATCGTGGAACAACACACAGCTTATAAACGCTGCAATATTCAAATGAAATTGGAACTGAACAATTTAAAATAAATATGAATGCAGAAAAAATCTGCACTATATAATATCAATTATTCTATAAACTATCATTTATTAAAAAACATGGAGCAAAGATTTAACATTCAACAACTGGAACCCAACGCTTACAAGGCAATGTTCGAATTGGAAAAATATCTTAGTAAAACTGACATCGAAGAATCACTTTTCGAATTGATTAAACTAAGAGTATCACAAATAAACGGCTGCGCCTACTGCATTGAGACACATTCCCGCACAGCATTAGGACATGGAGAACGCCCTCAAAGAATTTTTGCATTGAGCGCTTGGAAAGAATCACCGTTATTTAATGAAAAGGAGAAAGCAGCTTTAAAGCTTGCAGATGAAGTAACCCTAATCTCAATCCAAGGACTAACGGAAGAAACTTACAAGGATTTGAGAAAATATTTTTCTGAAAACGAAATTTCACAGATGATTATGCTTATAGGTACATATAATCTGTGGAACCGGATAGCCATTTCGACTCATATGTTCGTTCCTGACAATAATCAATAAAAATATGTTAGGAATATTGGAATATGTTGCTTAGTGATAAAGCAAATTGACATTTAGCGAGCAAACGGTTGATTGATCTTAAAAAACAACTATAAGAAATCAACGACGAAAAAAGCTTTAGCGGAGTTGATATGTCACTGTCCAAATAATTCCATTTTCTCTAACGTTTCGTGAATATTCGTTAATCGACAAGCAATCCTTAAAAAATATAACTTTCATGAAAAAGAATCAATCTAGCAAAACAGCTGAAGGTGTAGCGCTCATTAGGGCCATTGAATCCGAAAAACCAGTAAACATCCGGATATGTTATGATCCTTTCGCACGAGCATTCATACCTAAGATTTCTTACTTTTTAAGTAAGCTGTTCATCAATTCAGGGATATACAACAGGGTAGCTCAGGGTTTAATTGAACTTTTGATAGTAAGAGATAGGTATATTGATGATTGCCTAAAGGGATTCATAAGGGAAGGTGTTGACCAGATAGTTATATTAGGTGCTGGATTTGATACCAGAGGTTATCGAATAGATGGGATTGAAAAGATAAAGATTTTTGAGGTAGACCATCCGGATACCTTGAAAATCAAATTGAAACGGCTCAAAAAAGTTATTAAAAAAGAACAACAGAATATTTTCCACGTTCCTGTAGATTTTAATACCCAGTCACTTGCAGAGCGCCTTCTCGAAAGCGGATACAATGATCAGCTCAAAACTTTTTTTATCTGGCAGGGAGTAACTGTTTATCTTACTAATGAGGGTGTAGATAATACATTGTCATTTATAGCGAACCGGTCAGGGGAAGGCAGCAGCATAATTTTCGACTTTTTTGATAATGAAATGTTACAAGACACCAATCGGCCGGAAGTTAAGATGATGCATCGCTCTGCCAAAGTGACAGGGGAAGGTTTCCTTTTTGGAATAGACAGTGGAACAATTGAGGTTTTCCTTTCCAAGCGAGGGTTTCAAGATGTCGAAAATAAAACAGCCAAGATGTTAACGGAAATCTATTTAACTGGGCAAAATGCTCACCATAGCATTCCTGAAGGATTTAACATTGTACTCGCACGAGTAAAGGAAAGGAATTTTAATCAAGGGTAAACCAGATGATCGTCAGGAGCGATAGCGGGTGTTTACTAAAAAACTAAATAATAGAGGCACACAAACTAATAAATAAATGAAATCGATAAAGACTTGCTTAGTAATTCTTTGCGTTTTAGGAATGACAACCTTATACGCCCAAAAACAAACATCAATCCACATACCTGAAAATGAAATAGGAACAATTACATTTAGCTCAAAAGTTCCTATAAAAAACATAGGGATATTTATTTACGACGGGTTTAACACCTTGGATGCAATGGGACCTTATCATATACTTTCCCAGATAGTAGGTTCAAAAGTTTTTTTTATTTCAAAACGAAAGGGATTAGTGAGAAATCAAACAGGTATGGAGGTAAAAGTAGAAAAATCTATAGATGAGGTAAACCACCTAGACATCTTAGTAATTCCGGGAGGTGCCAGGGAAACCTATCTACACACAAAAGATCAGTCATTGCTAGATTGGATTAAACGAATTGATAAAGGTTCTGTTTACACCGGAGGTGTGTGCACTGGGGGCTGGATACTGGGTGCTACCGGACTGTTAAAAGGTAGGAATGTTACGACCAATTGGTACCGTGCAGAAGAAATAATGAAGAAGTACGGTGCTAATTTTAAACCAGAGCGATACGTACGCGATGGCAAATACTGGACCTCTGCTGGGGTAACGGCAGGAATGGACATGTCACTTGCTATCGTTAATGATCTTATGGGAAATCAGTATACACAGGCGGTCATGCTTGACTTGGAATATGATCCTAAGCCTCCAATTGATGGAGGAAGTATCGAAAAGACAACACCAGAGGTTAAGCGATTCATGAACAGATTGTACGATGGCATTTTTACTCCTGTCATGAAATAATAACAGAAAAAAAAACCGGCACGTTATAGAAATTGGAAGCCGTGAGGCCAGGAAGCACCTGTTGTCTTAATATAAATTGAAGCTATCAGTCATTAACAAATTGAAATGTTGCCATTCCGTTCACTCATCAATTTTGGCGAAAGAAAGAATATGCCTATTTTTCAGTTCATTGCCAATCATTTAATTACCCTTATTCGACAAGGAAAAATACTACCAGGATCGAGTTTGCCGGCAACTAGGGAAATGGCTATTTTAATCGAAGTTCATCGAAATACAATCACGAAGGCATATAATGAATTGAGGGCTCAAGGTTGGGTAGATGCAATACACCGGAAGGGATTTGTAGTAAGAAGCGATTTACCAATATCAAAGCCGAGATCTTACCCATTAGAAATAAAATATTATTCCGATCCAGTTATTCCTGAGAAAGCTTCGATTTACATTCCGAAAGGCTTTAATTTTATACCTCAAAAGCTTTACCCTGGCTCTATATTTATAGATGACGGCTTTCCTGATATACGACTAGCGCCGATAAAGGAACTTTTAAAAGGTTATCAAAATATAATAGACCGGAAATCTGTAAAAGAATTATCATTCGCCAATTCACTGGGCGACTCACGACTAGCATATTCTACAGCCGATATGCTTAACAAGACAAGAGGACTGAATACCAGATCAGAAAATATTCTCATTACACGAGGTGCACAAATGGCTATCTACCTCGCTGCTGCTATTCTTCTTAAAGAAGGTGATGAAATTGTTGTAGGTGAGCCAGGCTACTTCATGGCAAATAGCGTATTTAGGCAATTTGGAGTAAAAATTAACTTTTTACCGATCGATGAAGATGGCATAGACGTTGATAGAATCGAGGATTTATTACGGAAAAAAAATATAAAATTATTGTATTTAATTCCGCATCACCACCACCCGACTACTGTGACGTTAAGTTTTTCGCGTAGAATTCAACTACTCAAATTGATTCAAAGATATCGTATATGGGTAATTGAAGATGATTATGACTACGATTTTCAATATCAGGAAGGGCATATATTACCATTAGCCAGCAACGACAAAAGTGGTCAGGTTATTTATATCGGGTCATATAGCAAAATTTTAACACCTTCTATACGTATCGGTTTCATGGTAGCCAGCACGCAACTGATTGAAAGAGCGATCACACTTCAAAAACTTATAGATTTTGGTGGCGATGTTGCTATGGAGTCCTCACTTGCCTCATTAATTGATCGTGGTGATCTTAGCAGGCATGTAAATCGTTCCCTAAAAATCTATAAGCACAGATTCGAGAATACCTCAAAGCTAATCAACTCTGAACTTCGCCATATAATCTCCTTTAGAAAGCCCTTAGGTGGGATGGCACTATGGTTGAAATTTGAGGATAGTTATCCTTTGTCTAAAATTCTCTTAAAATTAGCCAAGTCCGGAGTTGTCATTTCAGGAACGACTTATTATAAAGATGCATACAAGCACTATAATCACATTAGATTTGGATTTGCGTCACTCACTGATAATGAGCTTCAAAATGTTATAGAAGTCTTCAAAAAAGTAATTTCTAAAAGTTAATTTTAGTTATTACACTTTTCGTTTACATCAGATCATATGCATGTTTTAAAAACAGAAATTCTTATAAATTGACAGCACTCAGGCGTATTTGGCTTCAAACGCATGTTATGTTGATCCCATTTTTTAATTTTACAATATTCCCTTAGCCAATCCAACCACAAAATATTGATAACGGCATCATACTTAATATGGTTGGTATAATTATTGAATAAGCAATACCAGAAATATAAATTGCCTTGTTATATTTTAAGTGGCTCCAACCCATTGATCTGAAAGCACTCTTGAAACCATGTAGTAAATGCCAAAATAGTGAGAAACAACCTAATAGATAAACTCCAACCATAACAGGATTATCAAATTTCTCAAGCATCATCTCGTAGAGTGGGAGTTCCTTGCTGAAACGGAGTTGATTAATTCTATTCGGAATCCAGAAAGCTGAGGTATGAATAATAAGAAAAAGAAGTATCAAAGTTCCTAACAATGCCATGCTTCTACTGTACCAGGTACTAGAAGCCGCATCATTTTTATAGGCATATGATATTGGCCGGGCTTTACGATTCTGATTCCAAAGATAAAGCCCTTGCCATATATGAATCAAAAAACCTAGTATCAGAAAGATCTCTATGGTTCTGGTTACGGGATTATTTCCCATAAAGTGCGCAACAGCGGTAAAGGTTTTTCCGTGGTCATTGTAAAATATAAGTCCATTGATTGCGGTATGTATTATGAGAAAGATGATTAAAAACAGTCCTGTAATTGCCATTACAATTTTTTTTCCAATGCTACTGGTTAGGGTCTTATTTAGCCAATTCATACTATTTAAAGGGTGAGGTATGTTCTGAAATTTTTATTAAAACAATTGTTGGATTTAAATCTTCACACACAAATTGTGAATACAAAATTATGTAAAGCGGTGTTACATAAATAGTCCAGAAGTTACTTTCAAAAGGTACCAGATTGAAAAATGCTTTTCTTGGAAGGAAGAGAATAGTTCTAAATTTTTTTCTTTCGTAAATGATAGATCAAAGCGATTGTAGATACAATTAATTCTAGCCATCTAAGTATTACCTGATAGCTAAAAGCAGTAGGTCTTTCCAGATCAAATGAGAAATAGCACCACTCCAAGATTACTTGTGCTATGAATCAACGTTTACTGATATAGTAAATAAACAACATCCATACCGCGAAGGCAACGATAAAAGCAGGTAGCGGATTCGACATTGCCGTTCCTGCCAGAAAAGCTCCGGTAGCGATGACGCACGTTAGAAAAAATAAAATTAAATTCTTCATGATTTTTAATTCAAGGTTTAAATATTAACAATCGACGTGGCCCAATTACAGAGGCAGGCAGATTACTTTTACGCAGCATCGCTAATTGATGCCTCTTTTTTTTGTTTTGCAAGTAATTTTATATCTAAACGTCTTAGCAAAGTGACCACTTTTTTTTGCACATCATCAACAATACTCCAATCTTTTTCAATATAGATATCTGTTGTCCGGTGTTCGTCATCAACATGGTTCAGAGCCAGTGCAACATCGTCTTTACTAATACGACAGGCGTTCCGTGCAATAGTTGCAAATGTATGCCTAGCCCAATAAGTCGTCACTACTGAAATACCTGTGAGTTTTCTCAGTTGTTTCATACCCTGGCTTAATGCCGTATCTAAAGCTCCATAGGTAGAATAACGTACAGATAGCTTCCCAATGTATTTTTCCAAAAGTGGCTTGGCTTCTTCAACAACCTTTATGCTGATAAATGCATTATCTTTTCTTCGACCTTGGGTTTTAGAACGGTTATATTCAATTCGTCCATTTCGAACATTTTTTCTATTTACATTATAAAAATCTACCGCATTCATTCCACAGGTAAGAAAAGAAAGTATAAAAAGCTCTTTTGCAAGTTCTGCCCGACTTCCTGGTTCTGTTATGCAATCTCTAATTCGCAAGATCTCCTCAATCGAGTTGTTTCGTTTCTTTGTTAAAGGAACCCGGCCAAGTTTATATTTTTTAAAAGGATAATGTTTAATTCGATGGAATTCCAAATCTTCATTATTATAAAAATCTCTGGCTTCATTGAACAATGTCCGTAGATCTCTCATGTGATTGTGAAGACCAATTTCACTCATAGCTGGCCGATTGATTACAACTATTTTCCCTAATTGGTTTATCCTTTCCATTTTTCTTTCTGACTTCAGGTAACACTCATAAGAATATAACATGGTCGAGTTAATCTCTGTTACAGAAACAGTTGGCCGTCCAAAGTAGTCTATAAGACTATTTTTGATTCTACTTGATTATGCGCAGTACCTTCTCGACCTTCCAATTTTGTTTTTTGAATATGTTCATTGCAAAATGCAATAAAATCGATATCTGCATCTTTATCCCTAATATAATCCCGTAATGCTCCAGCGCTAAATGAACTAAGCTTGTTGCCAAGCTCGCTAACTGTTCTTCGGTAATCGATCAACTCGCTTTCAACCAAGTCGGCAATAAACCTGTCCTTTATCTTGAACTTTGATGTTAGCTGTTTGCCAACCAAATAGTGATTAGTGTTAATGTACCTTCTTTGGCCTTTATGGAAGATACAGACTTTTACATTGTAGGTTCCATCAGCTTTTTTGTGATGCTTGTAGATTTTTGCACTTATTGTTGCCATAGTTTATTGTGCACACAGCAGGTTGATTATAATAACTGGTTATTCATATGAATGGTGTGCTTACTTCGCATGGAATAATTAATCCAATCATTTTTATTTATTATTTTTAGTTAATCTTCTTTTTCTCCGATCAAAAGTTGGATTACCTTTTCCTGTAGTTCATCAATAATGCTCCAATCTTTGTCAACATAGATGTCTGTAATTCTTCTCTCCCGATCCACATGGTTCAATGCCAGCGCCACATCGTCCTTGCTCATTCTGCATTTATTGCGTGCTAAATTACCAACAGTATGTCGGGCCCAATAATAAGTAATCCCATTGACATTTAACTGATTACATAACTCTCTCATCCCTGCACTTAAGGCTTTATTCAAACTCCCAATATTGCTATATCGTTGGCAAAGAGATCCTACGTATTTATTTATAAGTGGCTTTGCCTGGGGTATGATCTTTATACTAATGAAAGCGTTGTCCTTTCTTTTGTCTTTGGTTTTTGAACGGTTGTATTCCAATCTCCCTCCGACAATATTGGACTTATCTACTTTAAAAACATCTACAGCATTAATGCCACACATATAGAAAGACAGCATGAATAAGTCTCTGGCCAACTCGGCTCTACTTTCTGGTAAGGGGCTGCTATCCCGGATCAGCTTTAATGTATCTATGTCTGTATTACGTTTACGGGTCAGCGGTGCTCCAACGATTTTATACTCATCAAAAGGATAGTGCTCAATCCTTAATAATCCCAAGCTTTTTCTATTGTATTTTCTGCGAGCATAGTTGAAAAGTCCCCTTAAATCCCGCATATAATTATGCACACTGGCGTCTTTTAAGGGATGCTGAAAAGTTGAGATTGGTTTGTGGAACTGGTTCAATCTGGTTATTACCCTTTTTGATCTGAGGTGATGCTCCCAGTCACCAAGCATATCGTAGTTGATTTCCTCGATGAATATCTTCTCTTTACCAAAAAAATCTATGAGGCTGTTCTTTACCGTTCGGTAATTGGCGGCACTCTTACTTCTACCAACTTCTTCCAGATAAGCTATAAACTCGGTGCAGAAAGCTATAAAATCAATCCTTTCATCAGTCTTGGTCAGATATCTTTTGAGTTCATCGGCACTAAAAAGGTGGAGTTTTGGTCCAAGGTTGCTAATGGCCAATCTATAGCTATCCAATTCGGAATTGACCAGTGTTTTAACAAACTGATCTTTGATTAAGAACTCCCGCTTGTTTTCGGGGTGCCTTTTTAACTGTTTGTCGCAGAGAAAGTGTGTCGTTTCGATGAACCTCTGCTGGTTTTTGTGGTAAATTCTGATCTTTACATTGCACGTACCATCATTTTTGTAATGGTGAACGTAGATTTTTGCATCAACTGTTGCCATTTTAACTTGAAAAAAATTGCGTTTACGGATACCGGAAGTCCTAAATCGCGGGATTTTCTTTGTTAAATATTTGTAAAAGTCATACGTTAAATTCGACAGTTTTTCCTGTAAAACTTAACATGATTTGGCTATTGAAAAGACAAAATGGAGGTAGGAAACTTCCTATTATGGAAATAAAAAACCCCATCCTATTAGCTAGAAATGGGGTTTTTATGTGATTTTCAGGCTTGAAAATCTTTGCTCCCTCTGCTGGGCTCGAACCAGCGACCCTCTGATTAACAGTCAGATGCTCTAACCAGCTGAGCTAAGAAGGAATTTTTAACCTGGTTGTAATCATTTTTTACCAAAATCATTTGGCAATTTTATCATAAAAAATCCCCACATTGCTGTGAGGATTTTTGCTCCCTCTGCTGGGCTCGAACCAGCGACCCTCTGATTAACAGTCAGATGCTCTAACCAGCTGAGCTAAGAAGGAGTGCTGGTTGTTTCCTAAAACGAGGTCTTTTGTGCTTTGCAGTACATATGCCCTTGTTCGTTTTGGGAATGCAATATTAGGGCTTTTAAATTATTTATGCAATATTTGCAGTGAAAAAATTTTAAAAAAATTCAAAATAAAATATATGAGCCTGATAATCATAGGTACTGTAGCTTTTGATGCTATTGAAACTCCCTTCGGAAAAACAGATAAAATTGTAGGTGGAGCAGCAACTTACGCAAGTTTAGCAGCTTCTTACTTCTACAACAAAGCAAAAATTGTTGCAGTTGTTGGCGATGATTTCCATAAATCGGATATCGATACTTTTACTGAACACGGAATTGACACCGAAGGATTACAAATTAAGGCAGGCGAAAAATCATTTTTCTGGTCGGGAAAATACCACAACGACATGAATAGCCGTGATACTTTAATTACCGAATTAAATGTATTGGAAAACTTCGACCCGATTATTCCAGAAAGCTACCAGGATTGTGAATACCTAATGTTAGGCAATCTTACTCCACAAGTACAGCAAACGGTTATTAAACGCCTTAAAAACCGCCCAAAATTAATAGTTATGGACACTATGAACTTTTGGATGGATATTATGATGGACGATTTATTAGAAACCATTAAAATGGTTGATGTTTTAACCATCAATGATGCTGAAGCTCGTCAATTATCTGGAGAGTATTCTTTAGTTAAAGCAGCTAAGAAAATCCTGGCAATGGGCCCTAAATACTTAATCATTAAAAAAGGTGAGCATGGCGCTTTGTTATTCCACGAAGACAAGATTTTCTCTGCTCCTGCTTTACCATTGGCCGAAGTTTTCGATCCAACAGGTGCTGGTGATACTTTTGCAGGTGGCTTTATTGGTTATTTGGCTAAAGTGGGAACCATCAACTTTAGCAATATGAAAAATGCAATTATTTACGGTTCGGCTTTAGCTTCGTTCTGCGTAGAAAAATTCGGAACTGAAAAGTTATTAAACTTAACAGAACAAGAAGTTGCCTCAAGAATTCAGGAGTTTGTAAATTTAAGCTCGTTCACGATCGAAGCCTAGGTAGCAGACCACTACAAATCTTAATTGTACAAAAACACTTAGCCGCCCTGTTGCTGATTAGATTAATTCAATCAGCAAAAGGGCGGCTTTATTATTCTTGAGGAATCTAGTTTGAAAGCCCTGATTCTTGGCCATACCCAAATCCATGCTTCTCCAAATCATCGTTCTTTTAATTGCTTTTATTTTACATTTTATACTGCGAAAAGTCATAACTTTGCTTAGTGTAAATTAAACACTAAGCATCTCCATGAATAAGAATTTAATTCCATTAACCTTGGGCGGTTTGGGTATTGGCATAACAGAATTTGTTATGATGGGCCTACTTCCAGATATTGCCAAAGATTTACATATAAGCATCCCAAAAGCAGGTCATTTAATTTCTGCTTACGCTTTAGGCGTTGTAATTGGAGCACCGTTATTAATTATGATAGCTGGAAAATATCCACCTAAGAAAATATTAATAGCCTTAATGGTAATGTTTACCGTCTTTAATGCCTTTTCTGCATTTGCGCCAACCTTCGATACCTTATTTATTGCAAGATTACTTTCTGGCTTACCCCACGGCGCCTTTTTTGGCGTTGGTTCGGTAGTTGCCAGTCGCATTGCAGCAAAAGGAAAAGCTGCTCAGGCGGTTTCGTTAATGTTTATGGGTTTAACCATTGCTAATATCGTAGGCGTTCCTTTAGGTACATTTATTGGTCATAACTTCTCCTGGCGAATTTCGTTTGCCGTTGTAGTTGCTGTTGGTTTAATCACATTATTAAGTTTAAAATTATGGCTGCCAGCTTTAGAGGCTGCAAAAAATCGCGATTTGAAAAGCGAATTAAGTTTTTTTAAGAAGCGCGAAGCCTGGATTATTATCTTCATGATATCGATTGGTACAGGCGGCTTATTTACCTGGTACAGTTACATTGCTCCGCTAATGACAGAAGTTGCTGGCTTTTCACCGAATGCAGTAACTTACATATTAATGCTCGCGGGTTTAGGTATGATGGCTGGAAATTACCTCGGCGGAATCCTGGCAGACAAATATTCGCCAGCTAAAGCTTCGGCTACGCTGCTGGTGACCATGGTAATTACCTTAATTATCGTACACTTCGTATCCGATAACCAGATTTTAGCCTTAATAATGACTTTTGTTACTGGCGCAGTTTCATTCTCTCTGGCCGCACCAATTCAAATGTTAATGATTCAATCAGCCAAAGGATCAGAAATGTTAGCCGCATCCGCAAGTCAGGCGAGTTTTAATATCGGCAATGCCTTGGGCGCATTTTTTGGCGGCCTGCCATTGGTTTATGGTTTTGATTATACTTCACCAGCCTATGTTGGTGCTGCTATGGCATTGATCGGGGCTTTCTTTGCATTTTGGTTAATCAAAAGCAATCAAACCGTCGAAGTTGGCGAGAAAATTCCCGTAACATCTTTTCATTAATAATTGGAGTTCTTCCTAGTAGCTTTCGTCTAATCTAAGCTTATTGTAAGAAAGTCTTTCTCTATAATATCCTTAGTGCAAATCCATATCAAGTCCATAGTAAGTCCATGTTTTACCCATAAAATACGGACTTATCTTTAAGTATCTCCAGTTTTACATTGGCTACGGATGCGACAGAGGATAAGTATAACATGACTGAACATGCTATATGCATTCCATGTCAAATAGTTTTCAGATTTAGTTTCACAAGTTCTAAAGTAATTTCAAAGTAGAAACTATGTTTTAATCTAACTACTTATATTTGCCCATGCTTAAAAAAGAACGCTATAAACTTTTTGTAGAACATTTTTCGGCCAAGCAACCCGATGCTGAAACCGAGTTACACTATAATAATCCTTACCAGCTTTTGGTATCAGTAATCCTTTCGGCACAATGTACCGACAAAAGAGTAAATATGGTTACACCTGCCCTTTTTCAGCGTTTTCCAAATGCAAAAGCTTTGGCTGAAGCAACACCTGATATTGTTTTCGATTACATAAGAAGCATAAGCTATCCAAACAATAAAGCCAAACATTTGGTTGGTATGGCTAATATTTTACTCCATGAGTTTAACGATGTTGTGCCATCGGGGATTGACGACTTACAGAAAATGCCTGGTGTTGGTCGTAAAACAGCAAATGTTATTGCATCGGTAATTTACAATGCGCCTGCAATGGCTGTTGATACACATGTTTTCAGGGTTGCCAATCGTTTAGGTTTAACCAATGGAAAAACTCCCTTGGCGGTTGAAAAAGACCTGGTTAAAAACCTTCCTGAACACGATATACACATTGCCCACCATTGGTTAATCTTGCATGGTCGCTATGTTTGCGTGGCCCGAAGCCCCAAATGTGATATTTGCGAAATTACCTATATGTGTAGGTATTTTGAAAAAAACAACCTGAAAAAACTGAAAGCTGAAAATTAAATGTTTCGCGTATTGATTTATAAGCGCATAACAGGCAACCCTAAACCGATAACTGCACTGTAAAAAATTATTTTTACTTTACTATTGACATTAGCCAAAAAACATTTAACTTAGCTAAATATTTTAGTATTACAACTTATTAACATCCGAGCATATTAGCCGACTATTCAATTATATTTACGGAATCAAATAACAAAAAAATGGCAAGCGCAAATCCTGATAAATTAAAAGCCCTACAATTAACTCTAGATAAATTAGAAAAATCTTATGGTAAAGGCACCATAATGAAACTTGGCGATACCGCTATTGAACCGATTGATTTTATTTCTACTGGTTCAATTAGTTTAGATATTGCTTTAGGTATTGGTGGGATTCCAAAAGGTCGTGTAATCGAAATTTATGGTCCTGAATCTTCTGGTAAAACAACTTTAGCAACACATATTATCGCCGAAGCCCAGAAAAAAGGTGGTATTGCTGCATTTATAGATGCAGAACACGCTTTTGATCAGTTTTACGCTAAAAAATTAGGTGTTGATACCGATAACCTATTAATTTCTCAACCTGATAACGGTGAGCAAGCTTTAGAGATTGCGGATAACTTAATCCGTTCTGGAGCAATTGATGTAATTGTAATTGACTCTGTTGCTGCTTTGGTACCTAAAAGTGAAATTGAAGGCGAAATGGGTGATAGCAAAATGGGTTTACATGCCCGTTTAATGAGTCAGGCGTTACGTAAATTAACAGGTACAATTTCTAAAACTGGCTGTTGCTGTATCTTTATTAACCAGTTACGTGATAAAATTGGTGTAATGTTCGGTAACCCAGAAACTACAACTGGTGGTAATGCATTGAAGTTTTATGCTTCAGTTCGTTTAGACATTCGTCGTATTTCGCAAATTAAAGATTCTGACGAAGTTTCTGGTAACCGTGTTAAAGTTAAAATCGTTAAGAATAAAGTTGCACCACCTTTCCGTATTGCAGAGTTTGATGTAATGTTTGGTGAAGGGATTTCTAAAAACGGTGAGATTGTAGATTTAGGTGTTGATTTTGGTATTATCAAAAAAGCAGGTTCTTGGTACTCTTACGGAGATACTAAACTTGGACAAGGTAGAGATGCGGTTAAACAACTTTTAAGTGATAACCCAGAATTAGCTGAAGAATTAGAAATTAAAATTAAAGCCGAAGTAACTGGCGATAAATTAGAAGAAAAATAGTTTCTATTATAGTTAAACAAGAATGGCCGTGATAATCATCACGGCCATTCTTGTTTAAAATCCATTTGGATTTAGTTTGTATCCTGACTGAAAATGGCGTTAAAATCTTTAGTTACATATACAATTACCAATATCGCTGCAATAAGCAAAGCGCCAAGAATAATTACGCCCCAGCTCCCTTTCAATTTGTTTTTATCTTTTCTGATGAGATAATATAAAATTCCGATTAAGGGAATTGCACAAACTATCCAAAATATTAACGATGCACCTGTCATATATAAAAAATCTAATATTATTAATAAACAATTAGCTGCTTAACCAATTCGATCGTTAAGCAAATTAAAATTCCATTCTCGCCAATGGCGAAACTTCCTGTCCTACATAATCCTGCTTCAAATATTTTTGATAGCCTGCAATAGCAATCATTCCTGCATTATCTGTACAATATTGAAAAGCAGGAATGTAAACCTTCCAACCCAATTCATCTGCGGTTTGCTGCAAAGTATTTCTTAATCCAGAATTCGCAGAAACACCGCCAGCAATTGCAACTTCATTAATATTATACATTTTTGCTGCTTTCTTTAACTTATTCATCAAAATCTGAATAATGCTAAACTGAACGGAGGCACAAATATCCGCTAAATTTTCGGCAATAAAATCTGGATTTTCCTTTTCCTGTTTTCTAATAAAATAAAGAATAGAAGTTTTAAAGCCACTAAAACTAAAATTTAGATCGGCAATTTGTGGCTCTGCAAATTTAAAAGCTTTTGGATTACCCAATTGGGCATGCTTATCAATTAAAGGTCCGCCAGGATAAGGTAACTGAAGGATTTTAGCCGTTTTATCAAACGCCTCTCCTGCTGCATCATCTAACGTTTCGCCAACAATTTCCATATCGAAATAATCCTTAACCAAAACGATCTGTGTATGTCCTCCAGATACGGTTAAGCAGAGAAAAGGAAAGTTAGGTTTAGGTTCATCAATGAAATGCGCTAAAATATGCGCATGCATATGATTGACAGAAATTAACGGTATATTTAATGCTAGTGCAAAAGATTTAGCAAAAGAAACCCCAACCAAAAGTGAACCCAATAAACCTGGCCCGCGTGTAAAAGCGACTGCATTTATGTCCTGTTTTGTGACACCTGCATTTTTTAAAGCTTGCGCTACAGCTGGAACAATATTTTGCTGATGTACCCTTGAAGCTAATTCAGGGATTACACCACCATAATTTTCATGAATTGTTTGGTTTGCAATAACATTGGCCGTAATTTTGCCGTTGTTACAAATAGCGACAGATGTATCATCGCAAGAAGACTCGATAGCAAGTATAACAGACAAATTATTTTTATTTAAGCTGCAAAATTATTAAAAAACTATTTAAAATACTCCTTTGGGTAATTGCATCAATACTTTTGCTGCTTGCGCTACTTGTTTTTTCACTGCAATTTAAGTCTGTACAAACTTTTTTTGCAAAAAAAGCCGCTGCTTATTTATCAAAGGAGCTTCATACTACGGTTTCAATTAAGAGTCTTTATATTAAGCCTTTCAAATCCATCGTGCTTGAAGAGTTACTGGTAATGGATCTTCAAAAAGATACATTGTTAAACGCTCCGACGCTAATGGTTGATATTAACCAATTTTCTATCGACAAAAAGATAATTGATATTAATACCATACAACTTAATAATGGAACCTTTTTCTTAAAAGATCTCAAAGATAATTCTTCTAATCTCGATTTCATTATAAATTATTTCGATTCTGGTAAGCCTACTGTAAAAGATCCAACTAAAAAGCCTTACAAATTGGATTTTGGAAGAATCATTATCAACAAGCTAAATTTCAGATACAGAAATTACAAAGCAAAAGATTCTTTACAAGGCAAAAGTGTAAATTTCGAAAATGTTGACGTAAGAGAATTAAGCGGAATTTTTGAAGGCTTTGATTTTAAAGACCACTTACTTAAAACCAACATCAAAAACCTAACGCTCAGGGAGAGAAGTGGTTTTTACTTAAAAAATCTTACTGCTGAAACAACTGTAGATTCGAACGCGATCGAGCTTAAAAACCTATTACTGCTAACCAATCAAAGTAGGCTGACGAATTATTTTCAAATGAAGTTTAAATCTTTTAAAGATTTTAACCACTACATTGATAATGTTAGGATGAAAGCGATTTTCAAGGATAGCCACATTACATCGAGAGATGTTGCATTTTTTGCGCCAGAAATGAATGAGATGAAGCTGGATATTGATGTAGATGGTCAAATAACTGGTTTGGTTAATAACCTGAGAGCTAAAAAACTCTCCATAAAATCTGGTAAAGCAACCTATATAAAAGGCGATTTCATATTAAAAGGACTTCCGAAATGGAAAGAAACCTTTATGGATTTAAAAATCGAAATGGCTGGAACCAACAAAAGAGATTTGGATGAAGTTTTAGGTGGAATAACAGGAAGTAAGAAAAAATTAATTCCATCCATTGTCGATAAATTCGGCAATATTAACTTCAACGGAAGTTTTACTGGTTTTCAAAACGATTTTATTGCCTATGGTGAATTCAAAACCAAGCTGGGCAGAATCGTTTCTGATGTGAACATGAAAATTGATAAAAACGATGTGCCTTCCTATACTGGCAGTGTAAAAACTTTCGATTTTAATCTTGGTAATTTATTGGATGAAAAAAGTTTAGGCCGTATAACATCATCATTAAATGTTAAAGGCCGCGGCACAGAACTTAAACACCTTTCAGAAAAACTGAGCGGCGATGTGGAATACATAGATTTTAACAATTACCGTTACAGAAATGTTAAGGTCGATGGAACTTTCGATAAAAAATATTTTGATGGCAAATTAAGTATAAACGATAAAAACATTAAACTGATTTTTGATGGTGGAGTAAACCTAAATCCTAAATTACCTGTATTTAATTTTAATGCAACGATTACTGGTGCCCGATTAAAAGCCTTAAATCTTTTAAAAGATTCGTTAATGGTTGATGCGAAGTTTAACACTAATTTTTCGGGAACAAACCTGAATAACATCGAGGGCAGGTTGCGGATACAAGAAATTACCTTAAGAACCCCTAAAGGCACTTATAGTATAGATTCGGTAGAGCTTAGCGCAAACGGAACAGGCGTTGCCCGAAATTTGACCATCAAATCAGATATTCTGGATGCCAGTATTAACGGGAAGTACGACTTAAATTCTATTGGTTCTTACTATAAAGCAATTGCTAAAACTTACATTCCTTCTTTCCAAACGAAGATTATAAAATACAATGAACAAATTTTTGAATTCAATTTAAAAATTAAAAAATTCGAGCCGCTTGCCCAGTTAATTTCACCAGGCTTGGAGATTAATGAAGGGGCAAATTTCATCGGGAATTTCGATTCGAGAAATAATACGGCTACATTAAATGGCTTTATTAAAAACCTAAAATATCAGGGTGTTGTGGTAAATAATATCATTGTCGATGAAAACACTACTCCGCAACAACTTCAGTTAAACATAACTTCCGATCGGGTACAGCTTAACGATAGCTTATTTATTAAGGATGTTAATATATCCAACATCCTACGAAATGATAGTTTGGCCTTCAACTTAAAAATGTCTAATTCTGATGAAGCCAATCAGCTCGATTTAAATGGTTTGGTTGAATTTACCAAAAACCAGGACACTACGGCAAGATTGAGTGTTTTACCATCCATACTAAAAATTAACAACGAAGAATGGCGGATTGAGGAGAAGGTACGTATCATTTTAAATAATGGCAAAACCGAAATCAAGAACTTCGATCTGGAAAATGGCAATCAGCAAATTACCGTTAATGGATTAATTTCTGAAGATCCAAAGGATTTGCTTCAGGTTGGATTTAAAGATTTCAATTTAAAAACAATTAACCCCTTTACAAAAGGCTCGGGTGTTAAGCTGGCAGGAAATGTTAACGGAAAAACCGACTTATATGGGATTTTAAAAGTGCCCAGGGTAATTGATGATGTAAAAATCGATTCGTTAAATTTTAATGATATATACATTGGTACGCTTACTGATACTTCATCTTTTAATAGTGAAAAAAATCGGATTAATGTTTATACACGCATTATGGCCGATGACTCCGAAACATTTAAATTAACTGGTAATTTAGATCTTAAAGAAAAAGAGATCGATTTAAATGTTAAAATGGATGAGAGTAAACTGACCATTTTTGAGCCATTTGTGAAGCAACTTGTTTCCAATTTAAAGGGAAATGTATCATCAGACTTAACTGTAAAAGGCAAATTCGATAACCCAAAAATAAACGGTACACTTTCGCTAGATAAGGCACAAGTAATGGTTAATTACCTCAAAACCACTTATGTAATCACCGATGAGGTAAATGTAGAAAATAGTGTAATTAGTCTGGATGACTTTAAGTTAAATGACCTTGAAGGACACGAAGCTACAGCTAATGGCTCGGTAGATTTAAACAATATTGATGATCCTACTTTAGACGTTACCGTTAACGCAGAAAGCTTAATGGCCTTGAATACCACCAACAAGGATAACTCGGTTTATTTTGGTAAAGCTTATGGCACGGGTAAATTTAGCTTTAAGGGCCCGACAAGTAAGATGAAGATTGATATTAAGGCCAAAACAGAAAAAGGAACGGTATTCAATTTACCTTTAAATAGCTCTGAAACGGTTTCTGATAACGATTTCATTAACTTTATTAGTTTAGACTCAGCTAAGGTTGTTAAAAAAGCTACCACTTTCGACGGTTTAACATTAACCTTTAAATTAACAATAGATCCAAATACGACAGCAAATATTTTTACCACCCTGGGCAACCTAAGTGGAAAAGGTAATGCAGAATTAAATCTGAACATTAACAGTTTAGGCGATTTCGAAATGTCGGGCGATTATATTATCGAAACGGGAAGTTTCGACTTCACCGCTCAAGAGGTTATTAATAAGAAGTTCGAAATCAGGCAAGGCGGAACCATCCGGTGGACTGGTAACCCGACCGCAGCGCAAATAAACTTAAAAGCGGTTTATGCGCTGAGAGCGAACTTAAACGAGTTGTATAAAGCTGCGAACAGAGATGCAAGTAGTAATGCAAACCAAAGGGTAAATACCGAGGTTGAAATGGGTTTAACTGGCTTATTATTACAACCAGATATTAAACTGGATATTAATTTCCCTGCCCAGCCTGCAATTAAGGAGGAATTGCAAACTTATTTCAGCGATCAGAATAACCTGAATTTACAGGCCTTTAGTTTAATTATCAGAAGAAGTTTTGCTCCTGGAAATGGTGGTGAATCTATCGGGAAACAGTTGAGCTCGAGCGTATCGAGTACGGCAACCGAATTGGTGTTTAATCAGTTTAATAATGTCCTATCATCCTTAAACTTAAACTTTGTCGATTTAAATGTAAAATCGCTGAGTGAGGCAAATGCTTCGTTTAAGTTCTTTAACGACCGCCTAATTGTTAATGCAGGGATTGTTGACAGAAACAGCTTAAATGACTTCACCGTTATTGATTTTGCAGACCGAAATGTTGGTAGTGAGGTTGAAGCTTTATTCCTGATTAAAAAAGATGGAAGTTTAACGGGTAAACTGGCCAATAAACCACCAACACAACAAAGTATTTTCCTAAATAGCGGCATAAGTGCAACAGCCAATGTAACCTCAATTGGATTGGTGTACACGCAACAGTTTGACACGTTTAAAGAATTTCTTCAGAAACTTACAGGTGCTTATCGGAGAAACCTGAGAAAGAAACAGGCAGAACAACCTGTTAAAACGAATAAATCGATTAATAAAGAAGCCATTATTAATCAGAGTAAAAATAATCAGAGAAGATAATTTTCTGTTACCAGTAATCGATTATAAAGCCGATTACTGGTAACAGATGATATTTTTAACCTTTCATAATGGAGTGACCCATTTTATCTCTCTTGGTTTTTAAATAACGTTCATTATGTACGTTACTTTCAATTTCGATTGGAATGTTTTCTACAATTTCTAAACCATAGCCAACTAAGCCTGCACGTTTTGTAGGGTTATTACTCATTAAGCGCATTTTGGTTACCCCTTGCGATCTTAAAATCTGAGCCCCAACACCGTAATCGCGTTCATCGCCCTTAAAGCCTAATTTAATATTCGCTTCAACGGTATCAAAACCTGCATCTTGTAAATTATAAGAACGTAGTTTGTTGATTAGTCCAATACCACGACCTTCCTGATTCATGTAAACTACAACACCTTTGCCTTCCTTTTCAATCATTTCAAGGGCTTTATGTAGTTGAGGTCCGCAATCGCAGCGGCAAGAGCCAAAAATATCACCTGTTACACAAGAGCTGTGAACACGAGCAAGAATAGGCTCTCCTTCCTTCCACTCACCTTTAGAAATAGCCAGGTGTGTTGCATTATTATCAAGCTGGGTATAAGCCGTCATTTTAAAATCGCCCCATGCAGTTGGCAAGTCAATGGTAACTTCCTGTTTTACCAGGCTATCAATGCCCAAACGATAAGCAATTAAATCTTCGATAGAAATAATTTTAAGCTGGTGCTGTTCTGCTATTTTAAACAAATCAGGTAAGCGAGCCATTTCGCCATCTTCTTTTAAGATTTCGACTAAAAGTCCTGCTGGTTTCATTCCTGCCAGTCTGGCTAAATCAACCGCAGCCTCTGTATGGCCTGCTCTTCTAATTACGCCACCATCTTTTGCTCTTAAAGGAAAAATATGTCCAGGTCTGCCTAATTCATCGGGATTTGTATTTGGATTAACCAAGGCAAGCATTGTTTTAGAACGATCGCTTGCTGAAATGCCCGTTGTACAACCATGCCCAACTAAATCGACAGAAACTGTGAAATTAGTTTCGTAAGCGGCTGTATTTTTACCAACCATTAAATCCAGGTTTAGTTCATCACAACGTTCTTCAGTTAAAGGGGCACAGATTAAACCACGACCGTAAGTTGCCATGAAATTGATTACTTCGGGTGTAGCATTTTCTGCAGCAGTTAAAAAATCGCCTTCATTCTCTCTGTCTTCATCATCAACAACGATAATAACTTTACCGGCTTTGATATCCTCAATAGCCTCTTGTATGGTATTTAATTTTGTTTGCATTTTATGTAAAGTACAATATTATTTAACGGCTAAAAGCTTTCAAAACAATATGCTAAGCCTATATTATTCGCCATTAATTATATACAAATGTACAACCTTATTAAAGAATATAATTAAGAATATATCATTTAGAAGTAAAGGAAATATACCTTAAGATCTTTGCTTAATTTTGAAAAGTTTGATAAAAAACTGCTTGTAATAATTTACATCAAACAAGGCCGAATCTACTGTGGCTTTATAGGTAAGAAATACAGCAAGTGGCGTTAACAGGATAAAAGCAATCCACATACCAAAAACTGGATTAATTGAACCTTCTCTGGCTGATTTTTCGGCCACAGTGGTAACAATATGGTAGATTAGGAAGAAACAGATGGCAATTACAACAGGCAAACCCATCCCCCCTTTTCTAATAATCGCACCAAGTGGCGCCCCGATGAAAAACAACAAAATACACGATGCGGCTAAAGTAAACTTGCGTTGATATTCTACGCTGGTAAAAATAATTTCACCGTTCAAATCTTCCTGTCGCGGTGCACCGTTAGATAAACTCTGTGTGATTACTGAAACTGTATTTGAGGCATTTTGAATACTAGCCAATCTTGAACCATTTGGAATGCTTTTGAGCATAACATTATCGATCTTTTTAGGAACAACTTTTAACTTGGTGTAGCCTGCTGCAAGATTATTCTGTTTAAAATTATTACCAAGTGTTCTGGCGGTATTACGGTTAAGGGTATCCATTTGCTTAGTCAGCGAATCGCGTTTCTTAACAATTCCTTTTAAATTAAGCATTACCGTACTATTACCAAAGGCATTTTGATCTGTCTTCTGCAAATCGAAAGATTTCATATCGAACTTAGGCTCGGTTTCTTTAAATCTGGTTCTGGATAAGATCTGCCTCGGATTGTAAACCCCATTGCTATTAGATTGCTCTTCGTAAGTTACTCCGTTTTTAAGGTTAAACACTAAGTAAACTCCATCTTTCGATTTCTTCATCTCGCCTTCTTTAGCAAGAATAACCTTAGGAATACCGTTGGTACCTTTATGATCATAAATCATAATTCCATACATTTTCCCATCTTCATCTTTACTATCAACACGGATAGAATAATCGGGAATACTATTGTTAAAAACACCTGGTTTAATTAAAAATGCCAGTTTTTTGTTCCTAACATCAAACATCAGCGAATAAAACTTAAGGTTCGCCTTCGGCAGAATATAATTGGAGAAAACGAATGAGCTTACCGTTAACATTAGAATTAGTACGATAAGCGGACGCATGGCTTTTTGCAGCGAAATACCAGCCGATTTTATAGCAACCAGTTCGTAGTTTTCACCAAGGGTACCAAAGGTCATGATGGAAGAAAGCAGTACGGAAAGGGGCAATGCCATCGATATTTGTACCATCGATTGATAATACATAAGCTCCAGGATGGTGTACCATTCAAAGCCCTTCCCAATAAGATCATCAACATATTTAAAAAGGAAAAACATTAAGAGGATAAACATCACTACAAAAAAAGTAGTAATAAAGGGCCTGATGAATGTTTTAATTATTAGAATATGGATCTTTTTCACCCTACAAAGGTAAACAAAGCAGAATAAATATTATGCACCTAAAACGCTGATCAGATAATCGATCTGATTATCCCAAATTAATTTCTTTTCTGCCAGCAAATCATCGGTTGCGAAATCGGTTATGGCTAAGGCAACATCATTGGTTAGTTCGTCCTGCACAATTTCCATCTCGAAATAGCATTGCGGTTCATCATCCAGCCATTTAAACTTAACCAGTTTATTTTCTTTTATAGAAACAAGTTTTGCCTTTTGCTGCTCATCATCCCATGTAAAGGTGTAAACCTGGTCGCGAAAATTTACATCATCGGCAAACCATTGTGATAAGCCGTTTGGCTCACTTATAAAGCTATATAATATTCTTGGTGACGATCTAACTTCGTACTCTAATGTAAATTTTTTCTTATCAGCCATATTAGTACAAACCAGAATAAATCCGGACTATTTTTAATATTATTTTTCTAAAGAAAGGTAATTTATTCTACATCTGCAACAATATAATTTTCATCTGCTATTTTTGCGATACAAGTAGGTTTAACACTTGTTTATTGAAAATTATTCGACTGCTTAGTGTATAATGGAGCAGCTATCTTCCTCAAAAAATGACAAAGAAGGCTTTATAGCAAAAAACGAATTTGCTGAACAAGCAACCTGGACTGTAAATGAAAAGCCGTAAAAACTTATTTATCTTAGATTAATAAAATAAAACACCCAGCAGATGATCAAAAAGATATTAATAGTTTTAGCATTGGCGATATCATTTGGATTTGGTTTCGCATCCAACTCTATCCTAAACAAAAAACAAGTAATAAAGGAAAAAGTAACTGGTATTGGTGGCATTTTCTTTAAATGCAAAGACCCTAAGAAAATTAGAGAATGGTACAAAAATCATCTTGGGCTAAACACAAACGATTACGGTGCGACTTTTGAATGGGGTGCATCAACAACAGACCCAACTAAAAAAGGTTCTACACAATGGACTCCGTTTGCCGAAACAACAAAATATTTCGAACCCTCTGCAAAAGATTTTATGATTAACTACCGAGTGGCTGACTTGGAAGCGCTGGTTGTTGAATTAAAAAGAGATGGTGTAACCATTGTTGATAAGATGGAAACTTATGATTACGGAAAATTTGTACATATCCTAGACATGGAAGGCAACAAAATTGAACTTTGGGAACCTAAAGATTAGATAACGCAAAGTGTTTAGTTTTGGATAGTAAGAAAATTTGCAGCCTCATGCCTGATCGGATAACGCAACGGCATTTAAATTATAGTTGAATTGTATTAGGCAACAGCATATATAACGTTATAATTTTCAGGTAAACTGAAAAAACCGTCCTAGTCATTCCCATAATCATTAGATTTACAAAAGGTTACATAAATTTTATTTTATTTTTCTTCAGAAAGGTAATTTATTCTATATTTGCAACTCGAAAAAATAACCATACCAATATTTACATTTATAAGTAGATATTACCCGGCGGGGTAGCTCAGATGGTTAGAGCGCAGGATTCATAACCCTGAGGTCGGCAGTTCGATCCTGCTCCCCGCTACAATAAGGAAACAGCATATATTTGTTGTTTCCTTTTTTTATACCATAAAAATCTGTTAGTCAAAACATTAGCACCTCAACAAGAACAGTTCGATTTTTAATGAAAATTCTTTAGCCTTATTTATCTTCCAGACTAAAAACACGCTTTAAAACAACTTTAAAGCGTTATTTTCGCGTTCAATTTTTCTTTAAGGATATATGGTTTTGGAGACTTACTTAAGCCACTGTAAGTGTTGCAACAATGTACATCAAGTTTAGAATCATAGCAGCTTCTTTTTCGTCGATTTGAATCCCGTGTTTGGCTAAAACACTAATCGCACGATATGAATGTACTTTTCGATCCAAAAAATTCGTGGTATGCGGTAATATATATTCAATATCTGCAGTTTTAATATTTTTCTTTGTGCATAATACCTTACAAATTGCACCACTGGTAGACAACTGGAATATACTATGACACACTATTTTCAAGGCACTTACAAATAATTAAAAATTGGTGCAAAGGGGTCAAATAAATTGGTTTGTGCACATACATTCTTCATTGCCCTGACTATCCTACTCATGGGTGTATTATGCCTAACTTCGGCACCTCAGTTAAGCCAGACAAATTTAAGAAAGAAGAGATATCTTTAGGATTAGGTATATTTTGGGTGCTCAGGTTATTTATCCAGTTTTTTGGATACGCTTCGCTATTATGGAAAGGCAAGACATTTGAAACAATAATCCATATCTTGTTTGCAATAATTCGGGCATATTTAAGTACGGTATTTTTAATTGCATATTTTAGCTAAAAGTTGCATAGGATAATTTAGGAAAGTATTTACACTGATATTATCGATCAAAATAAACGAAAGATTAAACCTGAAATCATGAAAAAACAGAATTGGATTCGATGTATATATTTGTTCAGATCGATGCTTCTTTAGTGGGGATGATGAAGATATGTAGGTTTGAGTCCGTTAGCGAGACTGAAATATGAAAATAGGTGCACTAATCGGCCTTGTCTTTGGCCTGCTTTGGTGGTGGGTTGGTGTTGATGCTGTGACTGGATCAGCCGCCACAATTCTCCAGATTCTAGGCATTTTTATATTTGCCGCCACGGGCATCTGGATTGTTAGGCGCCAGGCTACACCGCCACGGCAAAAGCCACGTTGGAATTACTACATGGCCGCCGTGATCGCAGAGGTCATCGCCATCATGTTTTCGCAAACCTGGCTCACTGCACGGGATTTAGGGCACCTACTCCTTCCTACAGTAGGATTAATCGTCGGTCTGCATTTCACCGGGCTATGGCATGCCTTCGCACGCCGCCGCTTTTTAATCCTCGCTGTGGTAATGACCGCTATTAACCTGTTGGCACTACTTCTGCCACTTACGCCCGCAGAGCGACTGTTATTATCTGGATTTGGTTCATCAGCATCTCTACTCATTACAGTTCTACTGCCCTGAAGGTTTCCATTTTGTCGTTATCTTCCGCATTTTCAAGATTATTCTCCGCAAAAAATGCGGACATAAAGACAGCTATTCTCCGCATTGCATTTAGTATTTAAGGGGAAAAACTTTATTAAAAACACAAAAATGATGTCCCAAAAAGTTTGGGATAAAAGGACTTTAAGCTTTCTTCTTATCCAATCAGGCCAGCAAACCGTAATTGAACTATGGTAATAATACAAGCCTTTGTACTTCGATAGCTCCACCATTACAAAGCCTCTAAACGTTGTGCGTATGCTAAACCAACAGTCCTCAAAAAATAAAAAACCAAGTTTTAGTTAAGCGCCAAATTCAAACTTACTTGATTTAAGATCCATATGAAATTTGCTTAAATAATGTCGCTGTAACATCTATTCTCCAAATCCGTCATACATAAAAACAAACTTATGTCGGTTAAAGCTGAAGCTATACTTTTTCGAACCTCATTTAATATCGTATAAATTATAAGAAGCAACTTAGTTTAAGGAATTCATGTAGCCCACTTGAATAGAACGTTCAAAACGTAGAGAAAATGACTTATCTGCAGTTATTGGAAGATAAAAGAAGCGTTAAGCAGATCAGTTTGAGATGCGACATTGGTATAAAATGAAAATATAATCTTCTCAATAATTTTGTAATGTTGCAATTCACAAGGTTTTCCAAATCATACAATGGAAGAAACATTCTAAGTATTGATAACCTCTCGATGGATCAGGGAATTTATTTTCTTAATGGCATTAATGGTGCAGGGAAAAGCACGCTGTTAAAATGTGTCACTGGATTCATCAACTTCCAGGGAGATATATTCCTGAACGGAATTAATCTCCGAAAAAATGGTATATCCTATAGACAGTTGGTAAATTTTGGGGATGCAGAACCTTTATTCCCCGACTTTCTTACTGGCCTGGAAATGATTAAAATTTTTGAGCATGCAAAGGATGCTCCAGATGGACAAACAAAAGAATTAATAGATTCAATGGAATTGAATGCCTTTATTAGCGATCCTATAGCCTCCTATTCAAGTGGGATGTTAAAGAAGCTATCCCTACTCCTTTCATTTCTGGGTCGTCCGAAACTGATATGCCTTGACGAGCCAATGATAACCTTGGACCGATCATCCATACTCAAACTAAGTAAATTGATAATAGATTATAATACGAATAAAGGCACAAGTTTTATTATATCCTCGCACCAGAATTTGGAAGGACTAGATTTAGACGGCTACAGTATAATGAATTTGGTGGATGGCAAAATAACAATATCATAAATATCTTTTAATGATAAAAATCTTTTCAAATGGTTTCTACAGACAAAATGGTGCAACGATATTGTTTGTTTTTTCTACGATACTGATCTATTGCTTCTATATCAATACACTTGGAGATGTAGAACTTAAAGAGGTAACCAAATGGAACCTTGCCATAACCATCGCAGTTGTAAGCAACCCTTTAATGGTTGGTATGTTTATAATCGCTACTTTAATCTATGCCTTTAAAGTCTGGCAATACTTCATCAAACAGATTCAGCTTCCAGCCAATGAATTCATTTTCTATAGTGTGAACGCAGCTTCAAAAAGGACGCAATTCATCGCTTGGTTCGTCGTACACTTCAAGATAATGATTCCATTGTGGTTATATAGCCTTTTCTCTATAATAATTGGGTTTTCCTATCAATTTTATGTTATTCCCATAGCTTTAAATCTATTTGTATTATTCATCAATCAAATGCTTGCTTGTTTAAGTTTCAGAAAGCTTAACAAGTTTAAAGAAGAGCGCAATTCACGTATAGGATATATTTTCAATTTACCCTTTAAAAAAGGCATTCATACGCTCTATTTCTTAAACTTGTTGGACAGAGGTAAAATAGCTTTCGTTCTTACTAAAGTTATCTCTATTGTAATTAGTGTAGTGGTTATAAACTTATTTGAAAATGAAACAGATATAAAAAGGCCGTTACTGATGGTTGTGTTATTGATCGTATCCTCTCATATCATCATCATTTTTAATGAACATACCTTCAATGAGAGGTATCTTTATTTTATTCATAACCTCCCATTTCCACTATGGCTAAAATGGCTTGGACCTTCAACTAATTATCTATTTATTTTACTTCCAGAAATCGCATGGTTAATTATTAATTTCAATGCTGTTTACAGTATACAACTTATAATCGTTGGGCTATCGATGATCCTATTTTTACGGGCACTAATGTATTACACAGGCAGTGTAATGAAGAGATATTTAATTTGGTTTTTTCTTTTCTTTAATCTGTCATTTTTACTCATTATTTATAACTTTTATTATTTAATCCCTCCTGTAGCTTTTTTAGCCGGTTTTATGATCTTTAAACAAAGTTATGGCAAAAATAAAAGCATTGACTAGAATTAAAATTCATTGTAAAGTTTTGTAGCCAAGGGAATAATAAGATGGTTTAAGCTATTATCTAAATTGAACACAAAGGGGAGAAACGAAATGCAGTAGGCTTTTATCATCAATCCTTATCTATTATCATTTTCCGGTGCTCAATTCCCCATTTTATCATTTCAAGGATAATATTGCCGAAGGTGGTGCAATACTCAGTTGACTCATACGCTACTAAAACGGGCGAATCTGGATACACAGTCCGTTTGATAATTTTGTTCAGTTCCATTTCCTTAAGCTCGCGGGATAGCATACGCGTGGTAATGCCAGGGATACTCCGCTCTATTTCTCTGAAACGTTTATTGCCGTTGCAGATTGAGTTGATGATAGGTAGGCGCCATTTCCCTCCGATTACATATATGGTATCCTGCAAAGCCCGTACTTCTTCGGCTTGATCTCTGGGGTTGCTTAAAATATTTTCTGTGTCTTTCATTGGTATACTCTGTGATACTGGTTACAAAGTTATATCATTTTCTAAATAACTTTGATAACAAATTATTAATACAATGGCAAAAACAATTTTTATAACTGGAACAAGCAGCGGACTTGGAAAACTAACCGCCAAATACTTTGCCCAACAAGGCTGGAATGTAGCCGCTACCATGCGGAGCCCTGAAAAGGAAACCGAGTTAACAACTTATAGCAATATTAAAATCTTTAAGTTGGATGTAACCGATATTGAACAAGTAAAAAATGCGACTAAACAGGCAATAAGTGCTTTTGGGAAAATAGATGTAATAGTGAATAATGCTGGCATGGGAACTTATGGCGCCTTAGAACTGGCAAAAGAAAATGATATTGACTGGCAGTTTGCCGTGAACACCCGTGGTCCGATAAATATAATTCGTGCATTTTTGCCGCATTTGCGTGAAGTTGGTGGCGGCATGTTTATCAATATAAGTTCATTTATGGGCGTAACAACCGCTGCGCCGTTAGGCTCACTATATAACATGTCTAAATTTGCGCTAGAGGGCCTCATCGAAGGACTTTATTACGAACTGAAACCGTTGAATATTGAACTGCGATTAATAGAACAAGGTGGCTCTAAGGATAATAATTTTGTAGATAATGTAACTTGGAACACGGATCCTGAAATCACGGCCTATGATGAAATGACCCGTAAATTAAAAAACCTGTTTGCCAACGCCGGGGATGAACATAAGGATGATCCAATGGTTATCGTTAATGCTATTTATGGGCTGGCTTCTGGTGAAAGCAAAAAATTTCGCACCATAATAGGCGCATCGGGTAACTATCTCGTTAACTTACGCAATTCTGTACCTATAGAAGAATATTTGGAAACCATAGCAGCTAATTTTGGCTAATTTCGTTATAACTACAGCTTAACAGTCATCATAAAAGTTCAAACTTCCGCAGGTTCACTTTACTGCTAAAAGCGCATCGAAAGATGGGCTTTTTTGCTTAAAGGGTATTTTATATCCTAAGCAATATTGCTCCAACTTGTTCAGAATTGAAACCCTAATTTATTTTTGTTTCGACATGCCTTGAGGAGTCTACCGAGAAGCAGGTTTATAATCCGCTATGGAAGTTTGGGAATATTATAACGATAGATCACAGCATTTTTCCCTTCGCTGATGCAGTAGTAGGCTTTTCCGTCTGGAGTGAAGCCAATAGCCTCTCCCTGTGACTCTAAGGTATAGGGCAGATTTGTGGGCTTGCGACGTAAAGCTTCGGAAATTGATTCTTTACCATTTCGCTGCCAATAATAAACACCTGTGTAGGTTTTCAATAGAATCTGCCGCCCGTCACGGGATATGTCACCAGAAACGACATACTTTAACAAGCCCCTGCCAGGTAAATAAAGGCTTCCCTGCTTTTTCATTGTTATGGTATCCTTGTTTTTGAAAAAAAGCGGAGCTGAATATATTCCAACAGTATCCTGCCGCTTCGAAACGATGATCAATTCTTTCGAAATAGGGTCGATCATTAAAGTTTCGGCATCTTGCGGACCATTTGGATATTTGAGGTGGACAGCATCATTTTGGATCTGCATGTTACCAGAGAGCTTGCTCGGCTCTGCAAATCGATATACCGTAACATAAGGACGTTTGCCACCATTATCGCCGATATCGCCCAGGTAGATGTAGCTCTTATCCTTTACAGGGCCAGGGCCGCCAGCTATATCTTCGCAATCAGTTACACCTAACCGCTTTATGGAGGGATCTCCTTTGAAATATAATGTGGAGATCAACTTGCCTTTAGCATCGATGGCAAAGAACCGCGAAGTGTCGCCACTGTCATTATGTGCAAAAATCAGATTGCCTTTGGAGATAAACAGTCCAGATAGTTCACTAAGCTCAGGCGGAACAACCTTAACTGGCGCATTCTGTGCTGATGCACCGTGACCAAGGAACACCAATAAAAAAGTGAAAATTGCAATTCTGGATGGGATAAATGCCATCAGTCTATCTGTGTTAGGGCGCATTACGGTTTGAGGGTTTGAAATCCAATGGCGAATTTGGACAACTTTGTCGGAAGAATCAAGTCAATTAGCGAAAAAGCCAAAAACCGTACGCAGTTTATAATTTTCAAACATTGATTTATGCGTTGTTTTTTCATATTGGGGATCATCAAAATTGATTGATTACTTACTGGCTTGAAATATTTCGACTTTCCCTGATTTCATGTCGTAAACTCCTCCAACAAGGAGTATTTCTCCTTTTGATTCCATTTCTCTCAAAATCGTACTTCTATTTCGAATTTCCTGGATGGATAGCTTTACGTTTTCATCGCAAACAGCCTCCACAAATAATGGATTGGAAGAAACCGCTTCGCTTTTAAAGTTAGCTTTAGCACTGATCACCGCGGGATTAATTTTTTTGAGCAATGTTGTGATATTACCCAATTTTACGCCATCTATAGCAGATTTGATTGCGCCACAATATTCGTGGCCCAATACCATTACAAGCTTAGCTCCAGAAACCTTGCAGGCATATTCCATACTTCCCAAAATATCATCATTGATGATGTTACCAGCTACCCTTGCAACAAAAAGGTTTCCTATTCCACTATGAAAAACATCTTCTACTGGTACTCTGGAATCTAAGCATGAAAGTATAACTGCTTTCGGATATTGCCCCAGCGAAGCCTTCCTTACTCTTTCTGTGGTATTACGGATGGTTAGATTATCCTTTGTAAAATCCAGATTACCTTGTTCCAGGCGTTTTAGAACATCGACAGGCTGGAGCTTTGATTGCTCTTCTTTTGTTAAAACATCTGAGATCAATACATCGTCTGCCGCAATGGTTAGCGTATCTTCCTGATCAAGTTGATCTGTATTTACGGTCGACTTATTTTGCTGACATGCATTTAAGATGATTGCAGAAATGACTAGGAAGGCAAAAAACAATGATTTCATAAAAGGCGGGATTGATCATTAAAATTATAAAAAAAACCAAACATTAGCCTCATTACAATTACCATTTGCCAGCTACAGGCAGTAAAATTATTTTTGTGTTAACAATTTATCCATAAGCGACTCTATCTTTTATCAGTTTCAGCGTTCATGGCTGTAATGGCTTGAAGAAACCACGCCGCATGAGGAAGCCATTGCTCTGTCCAGCGCCATTCGTTTCCCTTATCTTCGATTTTAAAATCAATGCCATCGCCTAACCCCGATTCGGAACGGCCAGTGATCCCATTTGATATGCCACCTTTTTGCGAACCATGACCATAATTTGAGGCCATGTAAGGCACATTATTTTCGCCCATTCCATACATAAAACACATTTGATAAGGATTTAATCCTAAAATCCAGTTTAGTTGTTGCGTTGCAAATGTATGCTGGCTTTTATCTTTTTCTTTTACCAGGGCTGCCGATGCAAGAGAGGCAAGTCTTGCGTTTTCGCCTTGCCACCACCAGCCAGTTTCATTTTCATGAGGGATAAAAAATGACTTTTGAATACCTGCAGAATTTCTAAAAGTTTGACGAGGATAGCCAAAAGGATTACTCACTTCTGTGCTTATGCGATTTTGATAGTCTAAATTAGCATTGATTATATTTTGAGCACGACTTTTATATTGCTTGTCTTTCTCCAGTTTTAGATATCTGTTTAATGCAATAACAGGCAGACCAGCATCAGATGCATGAAAAAAAGGACGACCAGTATCATCAGAAATAAAATAACCTGAAGGGCTTAACCGAGCTTCTAATTTTTGCATCCACCCACGGGCTTCCGATAGGTAATATTCGTCGTTAGTAACCTTAAAAAGTTCACTTGCTGCCATTAGCGCACAATAGTTATCTATTATGTTCTCCTTTCCATCATCACAATATTTAAGGTTATTAATTTTAAGGTGTTCGTATGCCCGTTTGGCTCCAGCCAAATAATTCGTTCTTTGATTTTTCCCGAGCATAGACCACCCTGAAATTCTTGCCAGGGCGGCAATAGCCATGCCTCCCCCTTCCCGAAATGCGCATTGATATTCATCTGTGGTTACGCTATTTGCATGGAGCCCAACAACTCTGCGTGCTTTCGGATCCTTATTAAAATAACTAAAAACAATCATGTAGAAATACCCTTCTTCAGAAAGCGACTTGAGCAGGTAATCTGCTCCGTAAACCGCTTCGTCCCTTATGGAATCGGTTAGTTTAAGTTTTCCTAAAAGCTCGGGCATTCTTTCAGATGCATCAATCAGGCTCCAGGTTACCAATGGTATCTGTTGAGGAGAAAAGAAATTTGCATAAGATAAGTGAGAAAAATACTTACTCACATCACCAGAAGCATCGCACCAACCGCCCGTAAGATCAACCGTTTTTGCAGAACCGTACAGCAAAACGTTTTTGTCTTGCCCAAGTTCCTGCGGTGTATTAGCTCTCTGATTTCTGAAATAATGCATTAACGCAGGCAATGTTTTTTGAGCAAGTATATTTTCACCAATTTCGAAGACAGGAGAATGAATTGAGTCTGCAGCAATGATCTTAATATAGAATTTACCTGCCGTTTTTAATGCAGAAAAATCTATTAAATAATAGCTTTTTTTTCCCCATTCTGTAAATGCTTCTTCCTTTTTTATGATACCTTGAAATACGGATTGATGGTTACTTTGATTGATGATCTCAAATTTCTGATTAAAACTGTCGCCATATTCACTTACAATTATGGCATCTTTCGATGAACCAGTAGTATATCCGATCTGGTTTACACAAATGATAACTTTTGCGTGTAGAACACTGCATAAGGAAGATAAAAACAACAATAGGATTGAAAAAGCTTGTTTCATGTTAAGTTTGTTGGTATTATAAATATGGGGTTACAGCCCATAGAATGGAATTTTTGAAGAGTTTCTTATAGTAAGTATTGTCAAACAGATCGGCACCATGCCCCATAAAAATGTATAAATTTCGGGATTTAACATTAGGATTACTCCAGATCACTGGATGATCGCCCATCTTTGGAACCTGAGCTGGCACGTAAGAATTTTCATTCGCATTTGCTAAAACCTCGACATGAGCCCTCGGGCTTTGGTTATAGGTGTACCATTCTTCCCTTTTTACTACAAACTTCTCGGGAATTCCCTTAAATATAGGATGTGCAGGTTTTTCTAACTGAACTTCTGCAGATGCAAAACCTGGAATGTAGCTTTTAAAAACAATATCGCCCATAAAATAACTGAACCACGGCCACATACTGTAGCCATCAAAATCGCCCAGCAGGGTAGCGTGATGGAAACCTATCCAGGCGCCTTTTCCCTCTTCAATGTAGGCCCGAAATGCTTGCATTGCTTCTGGACTCCAGGCATACGGAGGATAATCGAGCTGGATAATTAGTTTAAAACTACGGAGGAACTCATCATCAAAGGATTTTGTATTATACACATAAGTAATCGCAAACGATTCTTTAGATGCAAGGCTATCCAGCCAGATTCTCGCCGCCTTAGAATATTCGGTGTGGTTACCACCCTGTTCGTAAAGAACCAATACTTTAAAGGCAGGCCGAGCCGTGGCTGTGTACCAAAACCCCAGAAAACATAGGGATAAAATGAGTATTTTTCTCATAATTAATATTACTAAAAAGAACTTATCAGTTGAATTTAAGAAATTTCCCTTTTCTGAATAATAATATTAAAGCATAATACGTTCATTTTAATCTTAAGCTAATTTCAATCGATGTAAATAAATCATCTTTAAACCAATAATTAAGATTTAAATAATTAACAGCCTGGCAAATAGCGCCAGAAAAGAAATTTTAACTGGCTGGCTGTTCCAGCGCATTAATGCGATTACCCGAATCGAAAAAAACAATAAATCTTTCACTTGCGTAAATGAGCTCAAACATTTATAAAATAAAGCTGTTAGAATTCAGGCGGATTATCCAGCTTAAAAAAATAATTTAGGCAACAGAATTTACGCCTCATATTAAGCGGATTCATATTATTAGATTCTTTTTTCTATTTTACAGCACTTTTGATCGTTAACACAAATATCATTAAAGAAATTATAACCAATGAATTTGTAAATGAGGCAATTGTAAAAATTAAAAACCGCTCTACAGGATTTCTTGAAGAAGAAATCGACGAATTATAAAAAATCGATGGAAGTGATACACGCTCGTGATGAGGATTTTGTGTTTAAAAGCGACCTCAAATTAAATATATAAAAAAGCTTACGGCAGTAAAAAACATGATAGACCCTAACCAAAGATTCCCAGAATTTCTCGAAAATTTTGAGCAACGATTAAAACATCTATTTCAGCAAGAATATAATATTGATCTGTTAAGTCTTCAAAGAGGGCTTCCACCAGAATTGCTTAAAGGAATTATGGATAATGTGCCATTATCTGTTGCCATCCCTAAAGAATATGGCGGAAGAGGAAGTTTGGTTAAAGAATGTTTGGGAATACTTTCTGCTGCATCATACGAGTCGCTATCGTTATCCTTAACTTTTGGAATAAACATTGCCCTTTTCCTGGAGCCACTTTCTAAGTACGGGAACAGTGAAATTAAACAAGGTATTTTCGATCGTTTTCTGAAAGAACAAAACATGGGTGGTTTGATGATTACCGAACCAGATTACGGTAGCGATGCCTTAAATATGAGAACCATAAACAAGGAAACTGCCGATGGTTATAAAATTAAAGGTACAAAACATTGGCAAGGACTTACGGGTATGGCCAATTACTGGATCATAGCCACAAGAAATGAAAGTAACGATGGTGCTTTATCAAGAGATATTGATTTCTTTATTTCTGATGATTCGAAAATTGCCCAACAAATTTTTGTAGAAGAATATTATGATAATGCAGGCTTATATATTATCCCATACGGCTTAAATAAACTGGATATTGAGGTTCCAAAAAATTACAAACTTCAGCCTGAAACTACTGGAATAAAAATGATGCTCGACATATTACACCGAAGCAGAATGCAGTTTCCAGGTATGGGTATGGGTTTTATAAAGCGTATGCTTGATGAGGCCTATACACATTGTTACAACAGAAAAGTTGGTACGGGCAATTTGCTTTGCATGGATAATGTTCAGCATCAAATATCCAGACTTCAGGCTGCATATACCATTTGTTCGGCCATGTGCGCCAGAAGTTCATCAATAAGTGGCATAGCAAACAACCTGGCTACCGAAGGCCTGGAAGCCAACACCATGAAAACTGTTGTAACTGATTTAATGCAGGAAAGCGCACAATTACTGGTTCAGCTATCGGGTGCAAAAGGTTACCGTACCAGTCATATTGGTGGCCGTGGCATTATGGATAGTCGTCCGTTTCAAATATTTGAGGGATCGAACGAAATGTTATATGCCCAAATAGCAGAAATGGTAACTAAAGCCATGAAAAAACAAAAACAGGCACAGCTTTACGCTTATCTTAAGGAATTCTCATTAACCATTAAGGTTGCTGATTACTTTAAAGAAGAAATTAACTTTAGTCTTGATGAACATTTGCCGCAAAGAAAGCTGGTAGATCTTGGAAAAATAATTGCCAGAATTATTTGTGCTGGATATGTTATCGATCTTCAGGAGAAAGGTTTTAGAAAAGAACTTGCCGAAAACTGTATTATAATGATAAAACAAGAAGTGGCCTCGCTAGTTGCTGCTTTGCGCTTTCAAAATACAGCTGCAACGATTACAGATTATCAGGTAGGTAGTTTGTGGCTCGATTTTGCTTAATGGAATTGAAAAAAAATTAAAGTTTACCTAAAAAAATAGGTGCTGAATAAAAATTCAGCACCTATTTTTTGTTTTAAATAACATTAGAATATATACTATTCAGTTTTTAACTTATCAAGTACTGGCTGTAAAACCGAACTTACCGATTTGTGAATACTGTCGTTCTTTTGTTCAAAAATGGCAATTTCATTCTTTCCTGTTTTTAACCAGCAACCTGGAACATATAATGTTTGCTGCGGCCCTACACTCCAATAACGGCCAATGTTTATCCCGTTAATAAAAACAATGCCCTTTCCCCAGTCTTTCATATCCAGAAAAGTATCGCCTGTTTTAGTTAAATTAAAACTGCCTTGATAAAGTGTCGGTCTGCCAACTGATGCAGAGTTTTTCATAGCGGCCAAATCGGGAATTGTATTCATTGGGAGTTTATACATGTCCCAGTTTCCTGTTATGGTTTGTCCGTTAATTATAACAGGAGAAATAATGCCTTTTGTGCTGTTTATGATTTTTGAGCCATAATTTATACGCCCCATGTTTTCTACAACGATATCTAAAGTTGCGTTAAAGGGAATATCAATGTCGCATTCGTAGTTTTTATAATAACTATTTAACTCCCCAACTTTAACGCCATTTACATATACAATTGCATAATCACGCAAGCCAGCAAGCTCTAATTTTCCGCTGATAGGCTGATTGAACTTTTTGCTATACCAAACATAACCATGTCCTTGATTTAATTCTTCAAATGTTAATGGCTTATCATCGTTTATGGGGGTAATTTTGCTCTTCAGATCTTCCAGATCAACAGCTTTAGACAACGCTATTTCTGGAATAGCAATTACAGGAATTTTTGCTGGAACTGCTGGCGTTTCTGCTGTTTTCAGCATCATTCTTAAAGTATCATACTTAACCGTTGCCCAGCCTGCTTCGCTTATTGGCGCATCATAATCATAGCTGGTTAAATCAGGCTGAATATCATGTTTACCATCATAATTTGCTCCAGAAGTAAAACCAAAATTTGTACCGCCATGAACCATATAATAATTAAAAGATACGCCACCATCAAGATATTTCCTGGTTTGCTTTGCTACACTTTTATAGCTGACCTTTGGAAAAGGCTCTGCCCAATGGTCAAGCCATCCTGGATAAAACTCTGCGACCATGTAAGGCCCTTTTCCGCCATTAAACTTATTAACTGTTTCTTTAAGTTTGGCTACATCATCTTCTCCATTTGCTGTGGGTAAAGCGCCAGGTAAAGCACCGCCTTCAAAAAGCCAGCTCCCATCTGATGTGAAAAAGGGCACATTAAAACCTACATCTTTAAGTTGCTGAAAAACTGCTGCGCTGTATTTTTTATGTTCTTCGAGGCTTATATCTTTACGCTGAGCAACATACGACCCAAATTCATTTTCGCCTTGAACCATAATAATCGGCCCGCCATTGCTTACCAATAAGTTTTTTACCTGTCCGTACAAAGCCGTAAAGTACGCTTTTGTAGCAGCAAGATATTGATCATTGTTTCCACGAATAACCATTCCTGGAACTTTTGCTAAAAACCATGGATAACCTCCAAACTCCCACTCGGCGCAAACGTATGGCCCTGGACGCAGGATAACAAACAGTCCTTCTTCCTGTGCAGTTTTGATATACTCCGCAATATCTTTATTTCCAGATTTGAAATCCCATTTACCTGGTTCAGTTTCATGATAGTTCCAAAAAACGTAGGTAGCTACAGCATTTAAACCCATAGCTTTCATCATTTTTAAACGATGACGCCAATAAGGTTTAGGAATTCTTGCATAATGCATTTCACCGCTATGAATTTGAATCGACTTTCCATCCAGCATAAAACTGCCATCACGGATTTCAAAAGTGTGCGATTGTACTTTCTTTACGGTTTGCGCTTTAAGATTTGAGCAAAAACCCGTCAACATGATCAATAAAACTGCACCAATTTTCATTTCTTTCTTTGTAAACATCTACCAATTATTTATTTAAAGCGTATAATCTTTCATCTAATATCAAAGGCTAAACTTCGGAACATCTTATTAATAAAACAATACATCGTCTATATTAATACTCCACTTTATAATCCTTTTTTATCTGCTCGCCCTTCCAGGCCTTTAAGCTCGTCCATGGAGCAGCTTCATCTGTCCAAAATTTGTGATCAGCAGGTAAACCAAGTGTTAAAAATCCTAATGTTGCCATGTATAAACTACCTGTAGAGGTGTATATATCTGCCACTTCAGGTTGGTGCCCATTAAAACCTAAAACCAACCAGCCTTGTTGATCAAAATTCTGACTACCATTGTATAGGTTGTAAATTACCATTGTTAAACCGCAGCGAACCTGGGCTGGCTTAACGTAATCGGGGAGCTTTTCCATCAATGCGGTTTGTGCCAGAGCCTGAAAGGCCGCAGTGCGATAAGTTATGGAGCGACCGTAAGCGGGATAGGTACCTTCAGGAGAAATAAGGCGTTCGAGGTATTCTGAATAACGAACCATTCTTTTCAATACTAAATCGTATTCAGATTGTGGTGCTCTTTTTTTATCAACCAGTATCTTCATTAAATCGACCAGCATCGGGTGAATAACATATGAGTTGTAGTAATCCATGCCAAACTTTTCGCCATCGCTATACCAGCTATCGCCAACGTACCATTCTTTCATCTTATTTACTGCAAACTGAACCCTTGCAGGATCGTATTGTTCGCCAATGCTTAATAAAAAACCTTCTGTTAAGCCAGAAAACAAAAGCCAGTTGTTATAAGCTCCACTTCTTGTACGCAATGCTTTAAACTCTTCTACAAACCGTTTCTTTGTCAAATCATCTAAAGGCTTCCAAAGTGCTTCTGGCGCTCTGATAAAGGCTTGTGCTACATAAGCTGCATCAACAATGGGTTGGCTTTCGGTGCGGTAGTTCATATAATCAGGACTTTCGGGATTCACTGAATTTGCCAATCCTTTAAGTAACTCTAAACGTAAACTTTTACGCATTTTTCCTTCTTCGGTTTCATCGTCGGGTAAGGCGAGCCAGGGTGCAACACCAGCGGCAGTTCGCCCCAAAGCTTCCAGATAGGTAACTTTTGTTAGGTTTAATCCATAATTAGGCAACTTCTCTAAAGGCATATTTTTCTTTAGCGTTTCGTTAGCCAGATTATGAATAACAGGGTATGAAATTTTGTATAAACTCTTAACCCAAATTGCACGGTCTTGTAAACCCGTATTGTTTTTCTTGTTTTGTGCTAATGCGAGCTGGAACAACATCAGCAAGGCAAAAAATGATACACTATATTTCATCAGCAATAATTATTATTTTTTATAAATACCATTTTTTAAACCTCAATAAAGCCTCTAAATAATAGTAGTCGGCATAAACCAAAGGCACATCTATTTCGCTGTTTAAAGGGTAGGCGCCCGTACTGTGCATTAATAAAAAACCGCCATTTTCGCCTAATTTTGCGCGATAGGCAGGACTTGCAAGTGAGTAAATCATGGTTTCGGCCGCAGATTTAAACTCATTTTTTTCGTTACCCGAAGTGTATTGACCAAGTTCCAAAAGTGCAGATGCGATTATAGCGCCAGCAGATGCGTCGCGTTTTGCATAAGGAATTCCTTGTGCATCGAAATCCCAATACGGTATTTTATCGGCAGGAAGATTTGGATGATTTAAAATAAAATGCGCAATACCTTTTGCTTGTTTCAAATATACTTCATCTTTTGTAAAGCGATACATCATGGTATATCCGTACAAGGCCCAACCTTGTCCACGAGACCATGCAGAACAATCGGCTGCACCTTGCCACGTTGCTTTTCTCTTAACATTGCCTGTTTCAGGGTTATAATCGATAACATGGTAAGAGCTAAAATCAGGGCGGAAGTGGTTTTTTAAAGTTGTGTTGGAATGGATGACTGAAATTTCTTTATACTTCGGATTTCCACCGTTATCGCTTACCCAATTCATCATTTCAAGATTCATCATGTTGTCGATTATAACAGGACAATCCCAATATTTATTTTTATTCCACGATTGAATTGCCTTAACATTTGGGCGGTATCGTGTAGCTAAAGATTCTGCCGAACGTTTAATAATGGTTTTGTATTCTTCTTTTCCTGTTAAGCGGTAGGCATTTCCAAAGCTGCAATACATCATAAAACCCAGATCGTGATTTCCTGTATAAGTTTGATTTGGCTCAATAACCTTTAATGCCTTCTCTGCTTCTTTTTTAACCGCTTCATCTTTAGTTTGCTCATACAAGTACCATAAACTACCCGAATAAAAACCGCTGCACCACCATTTTATATCATAGTTTACAGGTTTATTTTTTTCAAAACTCTGTGGTGTTAAACCTTCAGGGATATTTTTTGCTAAAAATTTATATTGATCAAGGGCAAATTTGAATTCATCGTTTATTAACTGCACCATTGGTTTTTTTGGCGATTGCGCAAAGCTAAAATTGCAGCTAAGCACAATTAAAACTGCCAGAAGGCTAATTCTTTTTATAATCATTTTAAAGTATGTATGTTTTTACAATTGGTCGAATTAATAGTTATTAGTTTTTTGACTGTGATATCAAAATCTTATATTCTGAAGATTTCTCTTTGAGTTTAGTGATTAAACGAATCCGATAGATTTTAGAGCCCCAGGCAGCAGCTAATCTTACATCATCAACTTGTTGTTCATCAATTTTTGCCTCAAACTTATGCTCATCAAAATGGAGTATTAACCCAGTTTGAAATAAAAGTTTCCCTTTTTTTATTTCTACGTTTAGGGGTGTTAAAAAGTTAAGCTCGGTTGGCGCTTTATATTCTTTCAGCACAGCCTGATCGATCAGGCTTATTTCATTTTTTGTCCTGTTAAGGGTGATTGTTCGGTTCCATTTTTCTACAGCGGCCGCTGCGGGATAGGCATTCGCGATATCCATAGAAACTGTAGCCAAATTACTTGTATTGTTAAACCTAAAGTTAGCGGCCACATATTGCTTGCCATCGTGTTGTTGCACACCGTTTATAGTCGGACAATTATGCCATTGCGATTGTACGTTCCAAAGTTCATAACGTTTGCTGCTAAAAGTTTTACTGGTATAAACGCCTACTCCAACGTCAATTAAAACTGGCTTTCCATTGCTATAAACTATAAAATTGCCTATATCATTATGGTTATGGCTTTCTGCGTTACTCCCTCCTTTTGCAGCGAAAAACAATCCTTGTGTATCGCCAGCCTTTTGCCTTGCATTAAAAACCTGCAAATCGGGCAATGCTGCATATAATGGATATGGTGCTTTTGCAGGTGTCGATTTCAGATCTTGATACAAATTGGAGATGGCCAGAAAATCGCTGATATCGTTAGACGAAACCTGTTTATTTTCGGAGTTAAACAGAAAGGCGGCATAATTTTTTAGTTTTTCATCATTAAACATTACGCCATATTGATAAACACTTTCTGGATTTTGTCCGTATTTTGAAAACGCATCGGCAAAATTTACAACATATCGATTTGCAATCTGCATCTTATATGTATAAGCACCAATTTTGTGGATCAGCTCTTTATCGTTCCAGTTCAGTTTGTGGTCGGATGCCTGATTAAGTGTGGTCATTAACCATATCAATCTTCCGCCAGCCATATCCCAATAAGAAGGACCTTCATCGCAACCTCCATCTTCTGGATACTGATTTATAAAATTATCGGTACTCTTTAAAAGTTTTACGGTTAAAGCATCCAGCTGATCGCCTGGAGCAAGAACGAATAATGCCGCCTGTAAACAATTTGCGTTTACATAAGTGTTCCAGTTGTTTACTGAATTTCCTTTAAAACCCATCCACCAAAAATTATCGTATTTTAAGTATGGCTCGAAAATTCGACGATTAAGTTCAGATAAAATTCTTCGGTTGATCACTTTAGAATAGTTCGCCAGCTTTGGTGCGAGTACACCGTAAATAGCCGCCACTGTTAAGGCTGTTTTTGATGCGTTTAAATCGATATAAGGATTTTCGATATTTGCCAGATCAGCGCCTTCTTTTTGCACCACAATATGAGCGGGAGCTACCCATGTGCTTTCTTCCAGAATAAGCCAAAGGCCATTTACAATTTGAGGGATGTATTTTCCTTTGTCTTGGATAAGTTCTCCAGCAACTAAATTCGATAATATTTTTCTACGTTCATTTTGTAAGTTTTCATAATTAACCCTTGTGCCTGTCAATTTATAATCGAGATATAATGAAGCAGGAAGTGATGGCCAATTATAAGCAACGGCCTTTTCTGCTTGCTTTATAAGTTTGTCTTTAACACTATCGGGCAGCGCCTGAATTGTTTTTAATGAATTTATGGCTTGTTGTTTTTGCCATTCGGGCAAGTTTGGAAAAGCATTTCCGTTGGGATAAACTTTATTATATGTTTGAATTAACCAATCTCTTTTTACTTGATTCTGAGCTTTAGCATTTATAAGGAAAGAGAGCGAAAAGATAAGCAGCCAAGTATATTTATTTTTAAAAATCTTCATATTCAAAGGGATTGATCAGCTATTATTCTTTTGATTTTAAATTATAAACCCAATTCGGCCAGTTAGCATTTAACTCAGATGAGAAAACCCTCATAGCAAAGTTTTTTTAAGCAAAAAATTTACTGCAAGCCGTAAAAAATGAAAGGTAAATATTTTTATTAGTGCATTTTAAAAATTAAAAAAAGGCCGTCATCACCAAATGACGACCTCAAACTAACCAACTTAATTTATCCAACCTGGGTTTTGAGTCAGGTTGGGGTTTCTTTCTATCTCTACAGCTGGAATTGCCCAATTGTAAAGGTAATCTCCCTTAAACGAGTAAGCATATACCACTTTTCCCCAGGCTTGTTTTACACCATTACCTGCATAAAACACTTTTTCTTTCCAGGTTTTCCATCTCATTTCATCAAAGAAGTTAATTCCTTCGTTCGGGAATTCAACTCTTCTTTCATTGCGAATGCGTTCTCTTAAATCAGCCTGCGAAGTAACATATGTAGGTAAAGCACCATTTGTATTTTGAAGTAATGCTACGCCAGCACGACTTCTAACTTCGTTAACCTTTGCAATTGATTCTGAAATCAAACCCTGTTCGTTAAGTGCTTCAGCCCACATTAAAAGCACATCTGCATATCTTATTAAAACCAGGTCCGTTGGCCCGTAATCTCTTGCAGGTGTTTCTGCTGTACCTTCGTAAACATATTTTCTGTATAGGTAATAAAGTAGGCTTTGGGTATCGGTACGTAAATCGCCATTGGTTGCTGCTTCCGCACGATATGGCCACCTCGAAGTTACAACCGCATTAGCGCCACTAAACACGCCTACGTATGTAGAATATGGCGTAATTACGTTCGCAGCCAATCGTGGATCGCGGTTTGTATAAGCTTTAATCAACCGAGCTTCGTTACCTGTAGGCAAATAAAGGCTCATTTTTGCGCCTCTAACCGTAGCCGCAGCAATTTCTGCAGTAGTTAAATTATTTCTTAAGAAGTAAACTTCACGTTCTGCTACACTTAAAGCCGAATAACCAGGAATGGCAACTTCCCAATCGAATTTAGAACCATCGGCATTTTCGTACAAATCGACCAAATTAGGCGAAACATGATAGGTATTCCAGCAAGAGCCGAAAGAAGAGCGGGTACCACAATAAAACTGCGTATCTGATCCAAAACCCGTAACACCGATATTTTGAATTGAAAATATCATTTCACTAGATTGTTCATTGGCTGTTTTAAATAAGTTAGAATAGTTGGCGAACAATGTATAACCAGCCTCTTTAACCTTGCTGAAATCGGCAGCAGCCAGATCCCATTTTTGAGTGTACAAATAAGCTTTACCGCGTAAAGCATAAGCTGCTCCTTTTGTGATATGGCCATATTGCGCATTACCACTAGTATAACGATCAGGTAAATTTGGTTCCGCAATGGCGGCATTAAGATCGTTAACAACCTGTGCCCAAACCTCGGCCTCGCTTGAGCGTGCCTTTGTTGCCTCGGCTGCGTTAAAAGGTTCTAGATAAATGGGCACACCTTTGTAAAGCTGATTTAATCTCAAATAAAAATAAGCTCTTAAAAATTTACATTCCGCGATATATCTTGCCTTTTTTTCTGGCGAGGAAGGTGATTTTAAAGGAATATTTTTAAGGGCATCATTTGCTCGTTGAATTCCTTCGTACAAGTTTTGCCAATGGGAGCTAAAATATCCGTTCGCTGGCGTAATTGTTCCAGAAAGCAGGGATTCGGCGCCACTAGTTTGCCCTGTCATACCTAAGGCATCCATTTGATAAAGCTCTAAACCCGAAGCGCCACCGCTAGTCCAACCGTATCTTAAAATTGCGTAAACACCAGTTATTCCCTGATCGGTTAAATTATCGGTTGTCCACATCGTTTCTGATGCAACCTGAGAATATGGTGCTGTATCTAGTAAATTTTTCTTGCAACCTGTTAGCACAGCAATTGCAAATATTATAGTTAATATCTTTTTCATTTTCTTCTTTCTAAATCGTTAAAAAGTAACATTTAATCCTACAGAATACTGGCGCATCGTTGGGTAACCTACGCCTGCTCCGATCTCTGGATCTAAACCAGGATAATTGGTGATCGTCCAAAGGTTTTCTCCCGACACGTAAATTCTAGCTCTGCTGATTAAGGCTTTTTTTGAAATCTTTTCAGGAATGGTATAACCAATCTGTAAATTTTTCAATTTTAAATAAGATGCGTTGTATAAATAGAAATCACTAGTCACCGCAGCGTTTTGGGCATCAGTCGTATTTTTTAAACGAGGGTAGTGCGCCGTAATGCTATTAGCGGGATCATTTGGATTAGCATCATTATAATAATAATGATCATTGGCAATTAATGTACTCACGGCATTACCCAATGATACGATTGAGTTGTTGTAACCCGTTGCATTCCAGTAGTACCACATACCTGCACTACCAGACCATAACATAGACAGGTCGATATTTTTGTACGACATATTTAGATTAAAACCATAGTTATATCTTGGTGTTGAAGATTTATTTAGAAACTGCGCATCAAAAGAATTTCCATACAATCCATCGCCATTGTTATCCGCATAAATTAAATCGCCGTAATAAGTTTTTGTTTTGCTCACGCCATCGGTTGGTTGAAATTTATAACCAGCAGCAATCATGGCATTTAACCAATTCATATCATCTGGTGTACGAATCATACCATCTTTCGGACCACCATTTACATTAACTTTTCCATCGGTAAAATAGTTACCCGTTCCTTTGTAAACAGTTTGCAGGTAATATTCATTTATTTCGTGTCCTTCTAAAATTCTGTTTGTTCCTCCGCTAGAAATGTTCCCTAAATTTGAAGTGTAAACTCTAGCGCCTGATGCATCTGTTGTATAACCTGCATTGAGCAAACCTTTATATTTAGCAACTCTGTTAAAATTGTAGGCAAAGTTTCCAGAAACACCGTATCTAAATTCGCCCAGTTTACCATTATAGCCAAGTGTTATTTCGACACCTTTGTTAGATACTTCGGCAATATTTTGCGTTGCTGCAGTTGCGTTCCCCGTAGTTAAAGGAATTGTTGGGGTAAATAAAATCCCATCCGTATATTTTTTATACAAATCGATTTCGAAGGTTAGCGCACCTTTAAACAGGTTACCATCTAAACCGATGTTAGTTGTGGTTGTGGTTTCCCATTTTAAATCGTTGTTGGCAAATTTGGTTGATACCAAACCAGTTGACTGGATGGCATTGAAAGAGTAATTCGTAGCACCGTATACGGCCTGATAATCGTAATTACCAGATGCATTGTTACCAGTTTTACCCCAGGATGCTCTTAATTTAAGATTACCTATGTATTTGTTAAGGCCTTCCATAAACGGCTCTTCAGAAATGCGCCATCCTGCAGATAATGCAGGGAAGAACCCCCATCTGTTTTCAGCTGAGAATCTTGATGAACCATCATATCTAAAAACACCCTCTAATAAATACCTGTTTTTAAAGGCATAATTTAATCTGCCGAAATAAGAACGCAATGCATAGTCGTACTCATCACCTGATGCAGAAGTTAATGTTGTTGCAGAACCGAGGGTGGTTATGGTTTCGTCAATTAAGCCTTTTTTACTTGCCCCAAAGTTATAATAGTTATAATAATACTGATTGTAACCAGCCAAAACACCTAAATCATGAACTTTTGATATTGTAGTTTTGTAATTTAAAATGTTATCAATCGTGTATGAATAGTTTTTGTTAAAATTATAGCTGGTACTTAATTGATCTGGAGTTGTTGCCGCTTGCTTTAATGTATTTGTCGCAAAATTCCATTTTTCAAATGTATTAGAGTGTGAGTTAGATTCTTCCTGACGGGTTTGATAATTGAATCGGGTTTCAAAGTTTAAGCCTTTTACAATATCAAATCTTGCAAAAACGGTGGTGTTTATTCTGGTTTCGTTATCGGCTCCACCATTACTATACAAATATTGAGATATATTATTCGCTGTTGAAGATTCTTCTGCAGCTGCAGGAAAACCATATCTACCATTGTAAACAGGGTAAACACCGGGCGTAGTTTGGCGCAAAAAGTTAAATGCGTTATCTGTACTTGCCAGACCGAAAGTTTGGTTTGATGCAAAAGTTTGCGTTCCAACGGTTAAAAAACTAGCTACTTTCGATTGAAGGTTAATACGCAGGTTGTATTTATCCGAACCTGTATTAGCCATAGTACCAGGATTGTTAATGTAAAAAGCAGACAATAAGTATTGTGTATTTTCATTACCTCCATTTAAAGAAAGGTTGTGCTGTTGAGCAAAATTATCCTCAAAAATAGTTTTACCCCAGTCGGTATTTGGATAAGCGATATAATTTGGAATCCCTTGGGCTGTCAAGCCATCAGGATTTGCATTTGCCGCCGCCCAAAGTGCAATTGTTGCGTCTGTATAAATTGGTGTTTGCCCTAAATTCCTGTAACCTTCGTTAACCAAATTCATGTGGGTAATGTAATCCGTAACAAAGGTTGGTAAATTAGCAGGTTTCGCAACCGAACCAAGACCACTGTAGGTTACAGTCGTTTTTCCCTGCTTACCTTTTTTTGTTGTAATTAAAATTACGCCATTAGCTGCAAGCGATCCATAAATAGAAGCTGCTGCTGCATCTTTTAAAATAGAAATGGTTTCTACATCATTAGGGTTTACAGCATCCATACTGCCTACTATACCATCTACAATAATTAATGCATTGTTACTGTTTAGTGTTCCCGTTCCCCGAATCCTTATAGTTGCCCCATCAGCACCAGGCTTACCAGATGCCTGCCTTACAGAAACACCAGAACTTAAACCGCCTAGAGAAGAGGAAAGATTGGTTACTGGACGATTTTCTATCGCTTTAGCATCTATCGTTGCTACCGAACCAATAACATTTACTTTCTTTTGCACCCCATAACCCACAACCACAACATCATTCAAACTATTATTCTGATCTTGTATGGTAACCACCAAATTGGTAGAGTTACCAACGGTTACTTCCTTTGTATCGTAACCGATGAAAGAAAATATAAGTATGCTTTGCGATGATGGTACAGCTAATGAAAATTTACCCTCATCAGATGTTACTGTGGCCGTTGAAGTTCCTTTTACTTTTACACTAACTCCAGGGATGATCTCCCCTTTCGTATCTTTTACTGTTCCAGAAATTTTTATGGATTGAGCGGAGGCCGTAAATGCCATAAAACTCAAAAGCATAATTAAAGAGAATAGTTTTGCAGAGCCGTAAAAACGACTCGATTTTGCTTCTCCAATTTTGAGATGTTTGTAAAGTTTATTCATTTTTTGTTTACTTGGTTATATGGTTTATTGAAGTTTTGATCGCAAAATTTTTGGCACAACTCTAAAAGAAACGGCTCGAATTTTATATTTACTCGCTACAAAAAAATGATATAAGCTTAGAAGTTTGGTTGCTTCAAAATATTTGGTTGGTTCAAATTTGTGGCTTTAAGGCTTATTGGAGGGGGTAAAATCCTAAAAGAATAGGGGTAAAATTCTAAACACGAAATATTAATGCCTTACAATTAGGGAAAATGGATAGCTAAAACGTTAAAACGTCTTTCCCTTTATTAATTCATTTTATTAATAAAAACATAATTGTAATTTTATTCAGTTTAACTAACCTACCTTACCTCAAAGGCATGCGATTTCATATAACCCTAGTATTCTTATTCTGTCTTTGTATTACGCGTGCCCAAAAACCTGTTGCCTTTAAATACCTTAATGTAGAAAATGGTTTATCCCAGAGTTCAGTCCTCGCAATAGCGCAAGATTCTAAAGGTTTTATCTGGTTCGGAACGCGTTTTGGCTTGAATAAATACGACTCCAGAAATTTCAAAATTTATAAAAAAGAAACTAATGAGGAAAAAAGCCTGAGCCACTCGGAGTATATTTCTTCAATTACACACTCTAAAGACGGCACTTTATGGATTGGAACGCCTTATGGACTGAACAAATACAACGAATCAGCAGATAATTTCGATCATTTTATTTATCAGGAAAATAATCAAAGCAGCATAAGTAACTCAAAAATAAACTGCATTTACGAGGATAGTAAGAACCGTTTGTGGGTGGGCACCGCGAATGGATTAAATCTTCTGAAATCTAAAAAAAATTCACTTTTCACGAGGTTTCTTAACGACAAAAACCATCCGCAGCAAATTTACGCGATTACTGAAGATAACACAGGAACAATCTGGTTAAGTGCAACGGATGGCTTAATGAACATAACATTTGAAAAAGGAAAAGCTAAGTTTAAATATTTTAAATCTTTCAGCGATCAGATTAATAAAGCGATCGATAACCATATAACCAGCATTATCCAAGATTGGGAGAATAATTTGTGGATTGGAACAAAACAAACTGGCTTAAATAAGCTTGATCTCAAAACTGGAAACATCGTTACTTACTCCTACAACAGCCTTAATTCTGCTGGTATCAGCAGTAATAACATTAGAAAAATTATTGTAGATAAAACAGGCAAGCTTTGGATTGGCACTTTACATGGTATTAATATTTACGATCCAGCGACCAGGATTTTCAGTAATATACAGAATGAGCCTGGTAATAGTTCCAGCTTAAGCCAGAATTCTGTGTACGACATTTTTCAGGATAAACAAGGGATTATCTGGGTTGGAACCTATTATGGCGGTGTTAATCTGGTTTATCCAAACTACACACCATTTAAGGTGTACAGTAGCTCGAAAGCAGGTTTAAATAGTAATGTAGTAAGTTCTATAACAGAAGATAATAAACACAATTTATGGATTGGTACCGAAGGTGAAGGGCTTAATTATTTAAACAGGCAAACCAATACCTTCACTCATTATATATATAGTCCCAATAACCCGAATAGTTTAAGTTCAAACCTTGTTAAATCAATTATAAAGGATAAAAAGGGCAGAATATGGATTGGTACACATCTCGGTGGTTTAAATCTTTTTAATCCTGAAAACAATACTTTTACCCGATTTACCAGCAAGAGAAATGATACATCATCAATAAGTAATGATGAAATAACCTCAATTTTCGAAGATAGCCAGGGCCGATTTTGGGTAGGCACAAATAACGGCCTAAATAGCTTTAATACCGAAACGGGAAAGTTTATTAGAAACAGGCTAAATGGTCGACACGATGCTGTCTTTTTTATCTATGAAGATTCAATGCAAACCATTTGGGTAGCTACAAATTCTGGCTTACATCAACTTAAAAACAAATCCAGTAAATTTATTTCACGAAGGGCAGATCATCCAGCTGTACTTCCTTACGGTAATATAAGCTGTATCACCGAAGATCAGAAAGGTTTCTTTTGGCTCGGCACCTTTAGAAACGGCTTGTTCAAGCTGGATACAAAAAAACATATTTATACTCAAATTAAAGCAGTTGATGGTTTACCAAGTAACAATATTGTAGGCGTTTTAGAGGATGAAGACAATAATTTATGGATCAGTACAGATAATGGTCTTTGTAAGTACAACCAGCAAAAAAAAACATTTGATATTTATAACATCAAAGATGGTTTGCCAGGAAATGAATTTAATTATAAATCATTATTTAAAGATAGTTATGGGGAATATTTCTTCGGCAGCCTAAATGGCTTGATTAGTTTTTTCCCGAAGGCGGTAAAGCAAAACAAAGAAGTACCAATAGCCGTTTTTACTGATTTAAAATTGTTTAACAGATCTATTAAATTAAATGATGATGATGGTTTGCTTAAAACAAATATCAGCGATACGCAATCCATCACTTTTAAATCTGATCAAAATGTTTTCTCGGTTGATTTTACGGTATTAAATTTTATAAAACCCAATAAAAACCTTTATGCTTATAAACTAACTGGCTTCGAAAAAAACTGGAATTACGTAAATACGCCTTCGGCAAGTTATACCAACTTATCACCAGGTAATTATACATTATTAGTTAAAGGGAGTAATAACGATGGCGTTTGGACTTCAAAGCCAGCCCAACTTAAGATTGAAGTTTTGCCGCCATTTTACCAAACCTGGTGGGCATATTTAATTTATTTACTTTTTATTGCGGCCATACTTTTTGTACTGGTTAGGTATTTATTAATAAGAGCAGTTTTATCAAAAGAAAAAGAAATTAATGAGCATAAATTGGAATTCTTCACCAATATCTCTCACGAAATCAGAACTCCTTTAACACTAATTATTGGCCCGTTAGAAAAGCTAATCGACAGCGCTGTAGATAACCCAGAATTAAGCAGAGATTTGCAGCCTATAAAGAATAATGCAGATCGGCTAATGAATCTTATTACCGAATTATTGGATTTTAGAAAGGCTGAAAGTGGAAAAATGACTTTACAGGTTAGCCCCGGAAATATTGTTAAATTTTGCAAGGAAATCTTTCTCGCTTTTCAAAACTGGGCCATAACAAATCAAATAGACTATAATTTTTCGGCAGATGATGAAGAAATAGTGCTTTATTTCGATAAAATTCAATTAGAAAAGGTGTTGTTTAATTTATTGTCGAATGCTTTTAAGTTTACACAAAAAAACGGCGAGATTAATTTAAAAATTAAACAGGATACCGATAATGTTTATTTAGAAATTAGCGATAATGGCAAAGGAATCCCTCTGGATAAACAGGGAAACTTATTTGAAAATTTCTATCAGGCTAATCCAAGTACAAATATTGGAACTGGTTTAGGCTTATCACTATCAAAGAGTATAACAGAGTTACATCACGGCGAAATTAAAATTGAAAGCGAAACCGAAACAGCTGTAAAACACGGTCGTACTTGTTTTAATATTAAACTAAGAAAAGGTGTAAAACACTTTAAACAGTCAGAATTAATGTCTGATTATGTTTATTATGATGATGCTAAAAATTACGCTGTAAATATTAGTCCTATTATTTCCAAAGATTTATCAATCCATTCTTCAGATCCTGTAGTTTCGGAAACGCAAAAGAAATACAGTGTTTTATTAGTTGAGGATAATATTGATGTTCGGAACTTTATTAAAAATGCCCTAAATAAAAGCTATAATATTTACGAAAGTGAAGACGGACAACAAGGTTTAGCGGCTGCTTTAGAGTTAATTCCTGATTTGATTTTGAGTGATGTAATGATGCCAAATATGGACGGGCTTGAGCTGTGCAGAAGATTAAAAACAGACGAAAGAACAAGCCATATACCTGTTATGCTTTTAACTGCCCGTTCGGCTTATGTACATCAATTAAATGGCTTCGAAAATGGCGCCGATGCCTATATTATGAAGCCCTTCAATTTAAAAATTTTAGAATTAAATATTCATAATCTGTTAATTACCAGAGAAACAATCAGGCAAAAATTTGGGCAGGTTGTAATGCTCGAACCTAAAAATATGATTATCAATAAAACAGAGCAAAACTTTGTAGAAAAGATCATTAACATTATTGAAAATCAGATTGCCAATCCGAATTTCGACGTACCTGCCTTAGCTTTTGAAATCGGGATGAGCCAACCAATTCTATATAAAAAAATAAGGGCGCTAACCGATTTATCGGTAAACGACTTTATAAAATTTATAAGGTTAAAAAGAGCCGCACAGCTATTAGAGCAAAATGCTGGAAACATTTCTGAAATTGCCTATGCTGTTGGCTTTAACGACAGAAAATACTTTAGCCTCGAGTTTAAGAAGCAGTTTGGAAAAACCCCAAGTGAGTTTTTGCAGAAACCGATCGTATAGATACCTCTTAATTCTACTTTTAAGAAACTAAGAGGCATCTATTCCTTTTACTTGAAACTATTTTAGAACAATCCAGCGGTTTATCATGTTATTTTTAGCTTCCAAAACAACCTTATAAAATTTAGAAGGATACTTTTCTATGTTAACAAAAGCATGTTTATCCGTAACTGGAACCTCAGCCAAAAGCTGATAATCATCTTTACCTCCTCTTTTAAAATTATTGGTTGGCGTTACCCAAACTTTAACGGTTCCAGTGTTTGATAAAGCTTTCCAACTTACATCTATATTCCCCTGAATATAATTAACACTTGCATCGGCAATTGATACCTCTCCAATCAACGGTGTGCCATCAACTTCCATTTGATTTGCTTTTGGAATTTCTACATTCATATATCTGGCAATTGAAGGCATAATATCTACAATAGCGGGATTATAATATTTTGCATAGCTGTTTAGCTGAGGATAGTTCGAAACCATCCAAGTACTACGCTGTCTTTGCGACTGTCCTCCGTGATTTCGGCCAGTCTTTTCATCACGACCGTGGTCGGTTGTTACGACCAAAAGCCAATCTTCGTTGTTGTTCTTTTTACGATATTCAATTGCATCGTAGATTTTACCAAGTTGCACATCAAACTTTTTTATTGCTGCTGTAAACTGTGGGCTATCTCCATACATATGCCCCATATCATCGGTATATTCCAGATAAATCCACGAAAGGTCTGGCGCATCTTTTTTTATTGTTATGCTGGCCTCATTAATTACCTGCTCATCTATTTTGTTCATAAAATCACGAGCTTTATCATGTTTAAATTTAGCCGTATCAAGTTCGTAACCATCAAAATACTGGTCTAATTTTAAATTTCCCGCAGCAGGTAAATTATGTCCAAGTAACTTTGTTCTATTATCTATCCAGCTAGAAAATATGGCTGTTTTTTTATTCGGATATTGAGTTTTAAAAAACCTATATATATTTTGATAATTATAGTTTGGGTCTTTAATATCGTTATCAGGAATATTATGTTTATTAAACCAAACGCCTGTTAAAAGGCTATTATAACCTACAGCAGATATTGTTGGTGTTTGACTGTAGCCATCTTTTTCTCCGCCAACATACATTCGCGTATAACTACCTGCCTTAATTATGCGCTTAATATTCGGTAATTCAAGTCGCTCAATTAAATCGGCAGGAATACCATCAGCGATGATAAAAACTGTTTTTTTTGTTTTCTGTGCAAGGCTATTCATAGAGATCGCCATTAGCAACAAGACTAATATTTTTTTGCTCATTTTATTTGTAATTGAATATTGATCAGATTATACAAAAAAGCACCGCCATTCGGCGGTGCTTTTTATTAAGGTTTTATTAACCACATTACGCCATTGATGTTATCACCTTCGGGGAATTGTCTTGAAATTGCGCCACTTACATTTTGCTGATTCAATCTCAATTCCGTTTCCGGATACATCCAACGTTTTGGAATACGTTTTTCATTTAATACACCTGCGCCTGTTGTATCAAAAACGGGGAAACCAGTTCTACGTTGTTCAAAGAACGGCTGCCAGCTGCTATTCATAAACGAAGCAATATACTTTTGGGTAATAATATTTGCCAAAGGATTTGCCGAACCTGCCAGCTGAACCGCAGGTTGCGCTAAATAGGTATTTATTGCATTATCAGTTAGGTTATAAAACTGCATTGAAGCTTTAACACCTTTTTGGTAGTAATCACTTGCGCTACCCGCAATCCAACCTCTTTGTACACCTTCTGCAAGAATAAACTGTACCTCTGCATAGCCAAGCGCAATGCTAGCTTCGTTTGTTGGGTTATTATAAAAGCGTGGATTAATTTTTGAAATCTCTCCTGCAACGGCACGGGCATTGTTTTCATTAACAGGAGCACTACCTTTAGCACCACCATAGGCATTAAAATCTGTTGCAGATAATGCTGTAGATTTAGGTGTTTTATCCGCAAAGCTGAACAAGCGTGTATCATTTAAAGATTTTAACAGATTTACAAAAGTCTCTTCCATATAGTTAGTCGTTTGCATATCATTACTATTAAAATATGGATAACGATTTCCCTGAAGGTCGTAAAACTTAAGTTGCGCATTATCGGTATTGGCTGTTAGAATTGGATATTCAGTCGGATTATTCACGATTTCGGCGAAACGCTTTTTGATTTCAAATCTGGTATCATTTTCTTTGATAGATAAACTCATCAAAACCCTTAACGATAAAGAATTTATCGTTCTCTTCCATTGCTGCATGTTACCATTGAAAACAATATCACCTTGCAAACTTGGCGTAGTCGCCGTAATCATTCCATTTGCAGCTTTTAGGTCGTTTAGGATATTTAAATAAATATCTTCCTGTTTATCATAAGCAGGACTTGAAACATTTTCGTCGCCTTTTAGAGCCTGACTATATGGAATATCTCCAAACATCTGCGTAAGCTGCAAGAAATACCATGCTCTAAAAAACTTTGCAAGGGGTAAATATTCAGGTTTGCTTAAGTTAGCAGCTGCCTGCTCCATTTTAAGCACCTGACGTAAATTATTGTAATCGTTATAACTTCCGCGAGTCCAGCCATAATACTGATTTAAGTTAACGGCATCTGTAAATACCATTTGACGTGAAGCAAATGCCACAGTAATATCGGTTGATTGAAAAGCACTTTGCTCAATCGAATTTAAAAGTAAATCGGGTGTAGCTACAGTAGATTTATTCGGGTCTGTTTGAAATTCGCTGAATTTCTTACATCCTGTTTGTGTTAATGCTGCGAGTAAAAGGATATATAATGTCTTTTTCATATACATTCAGATTAAAATTTCAGGTTTACATTAAAACCAAATGAACGGGTTGAAGGAGTTTGCAGATTATCCACTGCCGGATCTGGATCTACGTTTGGCATTTTAGAGAATAACAAAAGGTTTCGGCCAACTACAGAGAAATCCAGCCCTTTAATGAAAGATTTACCCAATAATTTTGTTGGCACTTGCCATCCAAAAGTTACCTCTCTTAATTTTAAAAACGTTTGCGAGAAATAGTTGTAGTTATTGTAGGCACCGTTACTGGTGTTTGTCATATAATCGATGTAGTTAACTGCCTTTGTATTCGGTGCAAAAACACGGGTATCTGTTAAAATATCGCCATTTGCGTTATAGGTTGCAGCTCCACTTGTTACAATAACACCATCGCCAACAAATGTTGATTTACCAGCATTGGCATCCACACGATATTGATTAAGCGTACCAGGATTGGTTCCGCCCCACCACATTTTCTGGTTGGTTGTAGAATACATCATACCACCCAAACGTCCATCTACCAGGAATTTTAAAGTAAAGCTTTTGTAATTGAACGTATTTTCAATCCCATAAGTCCAATCTGGCGATTGGTAGCCAATAAACCTCGAAAATGTATCATTTAATGGGAAACCGTTACTTCCATAGATAATTTGACCTTGATTATTCGTTTGATATACCGTGGTATAAATTTTATCTGTTCTATCGCCTACCCGAAGGAAGTTTAAGGTTTCAGCTCCACCGTAAATCTCTTTTAAATATCTGCGATATTTACTCAGGTTAACAGCCATATTCCATTGAAAACTGCTACTTTTTAACACTGTTCCAGAAACTACAAACTCAAGTCCCTTACGTTGATAAACATTTCCGTTAGCTAACTGGCTGGTGTAACCACTACCAACAGATATTGGTATAGAAACGATATTATTAAAATCTCTTGTTTGATAATAAGTTGCTTCAACATTTAATCTGTTTTTGAAAAACTTGGTATCCAAACCAATCTCCCAGCTATCGGATGTTTGTGGTGTAAGGTTACCACTTAACAAGGCTCCACCAAAAGTTAATGAAGGTGTACTGTTCCAAATTGTTCCCTTATCAAATGAAGGTAAATAGCCATAAGTATAATCGTTATCATTTAGCGTAGCACTCGAAACTCTCGACCACGAAGCCCGTGCTTTTAAATACGTAAACCAGTTTGGCAATTTAGTTAACTGTGAAACCACTACTGATGAACTTACCGATGGGTAGAAGAAACTATTGTTTGCAGTTGGCAAGGTTGAAATTATATCATTCCTCCCTGTACCCGTTAGGTAAATTGCGTTTAAAAATTCAAGATCCAAAACAGCATAAACACTGCTTGTTCTTCTTTCTTCAATAAAGTTAGTACCCTGAATAGGACTTGCAGAGTTACTAAGATTATAAAAACCTGGAATCGTTAATCCATCCGTATTGGTAGAACCGTATTTGTTATTTCTATAATAATTAGCCGCACCAACCTGAGCATGTAATTTAAATTTATCAGTAAAAGTATGGTTATAATCGCCGATTAAGTCCGTTACCAAATCAATATAATTACCAGTCGCAACGGTGAATTGTCCTCTCGATTTATTGCCGTAACCAATATAACTTTTTGGCTCTTTATAAGTACGGTTTAAACCATAAGAATTTACACCATTTCTGAATTGAACACTAAATGCAGGGCTAATCTTATAGTTCATGTTTAAAGACCCAAAAGTGTTGTCTTTATCATATCCACGCAGATATTCGTAAGCCTGGAAAAACGGGTTGTTATAATAAGATAGATTATAATTGCGCTGCTGGATACCTTCTTTACCAGGAACCCAATAGTTTCTTAAATCCTCTACGCTTACATCTGGCCCAGTCCACAGCACTAGATTATAAAGATAATTTGTTGGTCCGTAACCCGTTTCAGGGAAATTTTTAGTGAACTGACGGTTATAGTTTAACCTTGCATCAATAGTAAATGCATCAGATAATTTATAATTACCAGAGACATTAAACGAGCTATTGTTTAAATCAGTATTTGGAACTATTCCTTTTTGATAGATGTGTGATGCTGAAGCCCTAAAAGCCCCCTTTTCATTACTTTGCGTAATACTGATATTATTACTTGAAATTAATCCCGTTTGGAAGAAATCTTTTACATTGTTTTTCCCTCTCGAGATAAATGGTAAAGGAATTAATTTTCCAGTAACCGGATCAACAGGACTATTAAATTGTGGCGTTTCGAAAAAACCGCTTGGAGTTGTTGGATCTGGCTGATCTAACTTTGGTCCCCAAATCCATCCAGAACCTTCTGGTCCACCACCAGAACCATCTGTATAGGTGTATTTTCCCTTAAATCCTGCGCCATATTCTGTTTGAACTTCTGGAATTCGGATAAAACTTGGTTGAATTTGAGTAGAACTATTTACATCGACACTTAAATCCTTCCCTTTTCCACGTTTAGTGGTAATCATAATCGCACCGTTTTGCCCAATAGAGCCATACAATGCTGATGCATTTGCACCTTTTAATACGGTTACTGTTTCAATATCATCGGCATTAACGCGATAAAGATCTGCCGATTGATCTGGAATACCATCTATAACAAGAAGTGGTTTTCTACCCCTCAATGTTATGGTTGGATTTTGAAAAAGATCAGTTGAATTTGCAATATTTAAACCAGCCACCCGACCAGTAAGCGAGTTTATAATATTTGGTTCTCTAGCTTTAACCAGGTTTTCGCCCATCACTTCCTGTACAACGTAACCTAATTTTGCACGTTCTTTTTTGATACCTAAAGCTGTAACAACAACCTCCGACAATCCTTGAGCGTCTTCTTTTAGTTCAACCTGATAAGCGTTGGCATTATCTATGGTTATTTCTTTTACGATGTAACCGATACTGCTAAAAACCAAAACATCGCCGTTATCGGCTTTGATGGAGAAATCTCCTTCCTGATTCGTTACCGTACCTGTTTTAGTACCTTTTATTAAAACGGATATACCAGGCAAACCTAATTTCTTATCATCAGTTACATGACCTTTAATTATTCTAGCATTTTTTTCTACGATAATCTTTTCTAAAGGTTTTAAAATAATTTTATTGCTCACTTTGGTATAAGTGAAAGGTACAGTTGCAGCAATTTTTTTCAGTACAAGCTCCAGGTTACTATTGCCTTCATTTAAACTGATTTGTTTTTGAAGAAAACCATTCCTATCCACGCAAACGAAACTAAAATTCGTTTGTTTATGGATAATATCGAACACTTGCTCGAGCGATTTATTAGTTGTTTTAATGGAGCATTTTACCTCTGCAAGGCTTTGCTCGCCATTCAATTTCGGAATGGAAAAGGCGTTGTTAAAAATGGTAAGGAATAGGCAGGCTATCCACAAACCTCTTTTCAAGGAAATTAAAGATGAGTTGTAAATCTTTTTTTGCATAAATTAGCTAATTCGTTAGTTAAATTTTTCAATGTTTATTTGGCGATTAACCGGCATCTAGTCCATGCCGGTTTCTTTTTTTAGCTTATGCCTGGCACAAGCCAATTCGTTACACTTTCACTACTAGTTCATTATTTAGCGCTTAAGTAAATTTTATTTCCATTTTTACTATAAATTAAATTCCCTGTAGAGCAAATAATCTCAAGAACATCATCAAGTTTATCATTATTAAATTGTGCGTAAAGCCTTGTATCAGCAGTAGCCTGATCGGCAAAAACAAGTTTTACGCCGTACATATTTTCGATTTTAACCGCGGCATCACTTAATTTATCATTACTAAAAACAAGCGTTTTAGTCATCCAGCCGAGTACACTAACACTATCTAATTTTCGTTGAAATACCTGCAAGTTATTGCGGTTAACAGAGAGTTCTTCGCCAGGTTTAAGCGTGTAAGCGCCATCTTGATCGTCGTTAAGATTTACCTCTACTTTGCCTTCTAAAAGTGAAACCGTTGTAAAAACCTGATTTTTGGATGCATTGACATTGAAGTGTGTTCCTAAAACTTTCACACTTAAATCGTTCGTATTAACCACAAATGGTTTGTGTGGATTTTTGCTCACTTCGAAATAAGCTTCTCCATCCAGTTGGATGCTGCGTTCGTTTTCTTCAAACTTAACAGGATAACGCAAAATGCTTTTTGAACCGAGTGAAATTTTTGTACCATCGCTTAACGTAATGGTTTTCATTTCGCCCACTTTTGTTGCCAAACTATTCATAACATTTATGCTTTTCTTAGGCGATTGAGCAAGAAAAATGATGGCAAATGATAGTGAACCGATTAGAACTAAGCTGGCAGCAATCCTACTCCATTTCAATGGAAACAGTTTCTTAGTTTTAATTTGCTGATCTGTTCCTTGCCGGATTCTATTTTTTAGCTTTGATAATGCATTAGCACTTTCTGAAACGTTAGGTTTTTCTACGCTGAGCCACGCCTGTTTTATTTCTTCAAATGTTTGTTCGTTATCGGCCGATGAAGTCATCCAATCAGCCAACATTTCATTTTCGGTTGTATTAGTCTGTTTTTGCAGGTATCTGGTAATCAATAAATATATTTCGCGTTCTTCCAAAATGTTCTGATGAATTTAAAGGGAAGACGAGTTGCAACGTAAGCTTCCTTACAAGGCTCATTCGAATTAACAGAAAGATAACATGCTTAATAATGCCTTAACACTAAAACGGAGAATTGTAATGGCGGAAATTTTCCTTAAGAAACTTAATAGCTCTGTACATATGTGTTTTCACAGAGTGAATTGAAATGTTTAGCATCTCAGCAATTTCAGTGTAAGAAAGATAATCGTTTCTGTTCATCCTGAATACCAGTTCGGTTCTTTCTGGCAACAAACTTATCATTTGGTTGATATCCAGATCCAATTCTTTATACATCAGTAAATGATCTGGCGCCAAGTAATCATCCATAGGCTTTTCTTCGACCAGATTTAATGGTGCGTAAGTAGTTAAATGCCTTCTGCGAAAATGATCATTTACTTTATTTTTTACAGAAATATACAGGAAAGCGTTCAGTGCAGTATGGATTGTGCCATTTTTTCGCTGCTGCCAAAGTTTTAAAAAAATTTCCTGAACCACATCTTCAGCCTCATCGCCGGAACTATTCAGCAAAGATTTACAAAACCGAATTAAACCTGGATAATATTTGGCAAACAAGTGATCGAACGCTTTTTCATTATCGTTCTCTAATTGAGCCAAAAGCTTTAAATCTTCGGTCTGGTTAATGTCCATAGTTACCGACAAAGTTAGCCCCCCATTGTTAACTGACTGTTAAAAAAGGGTTAGCTTAAGGCAAGAAATAAAATCAAGATAAAGCTATTGAATCAATAACTTAAGGCACAATAGTATAAAATAGATAGGAGGCAAATATTACGAGCAATACAATCCCTTGCTGCACATTCGTTTTTCCTGTTGCCAGTGTAAAAACAAGTGTAATCATCGAAAGTAAAAGGAGTACAGTAGATCTTGCATCAACACCCAATACTAAAGGCATATTCATAAAAATAGAAACAATAGCTACAGCTGGAATGGTTAAACCAATACTGGCTAATGCAGAACCCAGTGCAAGATTAAGACTGGTTTGTAAACGATTCATTTTAACTGCACGATAAGCTGCAAGGCCTTCGGGCAAAAGTACAATGGCCGCAATTATTACACCTACTAAAGATTTTGGAGCACCTACACTGATTACAATGTTTTCTAAATCGTAAGACAGGTATTTAGCCATTAACACCACTAAAACCAGGCTAAGCAATAAAAAAATTAAGCTAACGGTTGCCGTTTTTCTATTTGGCTCTGGTGCATGATCATCTTCTGATTTCGAATCTTTTGGCAGAAAATAATCGCGATGACGGTGGGTTTGCACAAAAATAAAACCACCATAAAGAACTAATGATATTACCGAAACAAAGATAAGCTGGTTGGTATTGTACTCGCCTATTGGGCCACTAATGGTGAAGTTTGGTAATATTAGCGTGAGCACGACAATAGCCATAAGCGTTATTAAAGCCGCATTTACGCCTTGCAACTGGTAAACTTGTTCCTTAAATTTTATGCCTCCCTTTAAAAGGCAAATACCAACAATTGCCGTAATAATAATCATCACAGCGGCAAAAACAGTATCTCTTGCCAACTCCTTTACGGCATCTCCTCCGCTAAGCATCAAAGAAACAATAAGCGCAACCTCAATAGTTGTTATGGCTATCGCTAGTATTATTGTTCCGAAAGGTTCGCCAACTTTATGGGCTATAACTTCTGCATGATGAACCGAAGCCAAAACACTACCAATTAACATAAAGGCCAAAACAACTTTTATAAAAACACCTAAATCCAGGTTAGTTAACAGGTATACAACAATCCCCAAAACAGGAATTAACATGGTCCAAATGGGTAAAGTAATCTTATTGGTCATAAGCTATAAGTTTCAGTCTTAACACAAAAAGTGTGTTAAGGTTTTTACTAATCTTGAAAGATAAAGTCGGTAAAATATGTAATGTAAACAAATTGATTTAGCGATTTATAGAATTTGCAGCATATCGCAAACTTTATTTTAATTATAAGCGATCAAAAAACTTACACATCGTCTTTTAAAATCAGATGATTACTTTTGTTTTTATGCCAAGAATAGGAATTGCAGAAGATGATCAAAAAATTGCTGAACTGCTAAAAACTGCCTTCGAGGAAAATGATTATGAAGCGGATTTTGCTTTTAACGGAATTGAAGCGCTTGAATTGTTTTTAGAAAAAGACTTCGACTTATTCATTATCGATATTATGATGCCTGGGATTAACGGTATCCAGCTTTGTAAACAATTACGCGATAACCAAATAAACAAGCCTGTTTTAATGCTTACCGCAATGGGTACAATTGACGATAAGGTGATTGGATTTGAAGCTGGGGCTGATGATTATCTGGTAAAACCCTTCCATTTAAAAGAGCTGCTGATTAGGGCTGCTGCTTTACTTCGCCGTAATGCTTCGCCAGCAAGTACCGAAACACACAAACTGTTTTATCAGGATTTATGCCTGGATACTTACAGCAAAGAAGTAACCCGGGCGGGAAGGTTAATAAACCTTAGCGCAAAGGAATTTATCTTACTCGAACTCTTTCTTCGCAATCCAAACCGTTTGTTATCGCGTCAATTTATTGCTGAACAAGCCTGGGATATTAACTTCGATACAGGCACCAATGTTATCGATGTTTACATTAACTTTCTAAGAAAGAAAATCGATAAAGATTTCGAACGGAAATTAATTCATACTAAAATTAATATGGGCTATATTCTTAAATAATGAAAATAAAAGACCGAATTGCATTGTACTTTACCCTAATTAGCACGTCTATGCTCTTTGCGGTTTTGTGTATGGTGTATTTCACTTTTATGAAATTTTTGCAGGCAGATTTTTTTGAGCGCTTAACCGACCGAACAATGGTTACCGCCAAACTGTATTTAGAGGCCGACGAAATAAGCCGAGATGCTTTAAATACCATTCGACATAAATACCTGCAAAAACTAAACGGCGAGGTGATCCGTATTTACGACGAAAAAAATCGGGCAACATTTATTAGTGATTCTGCCCAGTACTGGACCACATCAACCATTAACAAAGTTCGGAAAAATGGGCGTTTAAAATATAGCGATGGGAACCGCCAGGTGGTTGGAATTTTCTATAAAGATAACCAGGGCGATTTTGTAATTCTTGCTTCCGCAGCAGATCAAGGGTCGCAAAACAGGTTGAGCAAGCTATTGAAAATTATGATTTTTACCTTTCTGCTCATCTCCATTCTGGTATTATTGTTAAGCAGGTGGGTAGCCGAAAAAATGCTCAAACCCTTAAATCTTTTTATGCTCGAAGTAAAACAGATTGGTTCAAAAAACATGGCTTTCAGGGTTCGGGAAACTGAAAATAAAGATGAAATTAATTTAATTGCCCAAAGCTTTAACCATTTAATGGAAGAACTGGAACAAGCTTTTATCCTCCAAAAAACATTCGTAGCCAATGCCTCGCATGAGCTTAGAACGCCGATTACCAGAATGATGATGAACGCTGAATTAACCCTTTCGAAAGAAAGGGAAAACACATCATACAAAAAAGCAATTGCAGATATGCTGGAAGATGCAGAGAAAATGGACGATATAATTACTGGTCTGTTAACTCTGGCAAAAATGGATGTAGAATTAATTAATGCTCAGCTATTTCCAGTTAGTTTAAATAAGCTACTTAAAGATATTGAGTTAGAATGGCGGGATTCAAAAATGTTTCCATTTACTTTTACCGATAATAGTACTACTCCAGGGGCGCTTAAGGTTTCTGCAAATTCTGTTTTACTTCAAATTGCAATTGATAATATTATTTCTAACGCATTTAAATTTTCAGATAACCAAGCCGTTATCTGCGAACTTAACCATATAGATTCTACCTGCGCCATTCACATAACAGATCAAGGCATAGGCATATCAGCTACAAAACAGGAAGAAATATTTAAGCCATTTTACACAACATCAAAAGAAAGCGGCAAAAAAGGAGAAGGAATGGGCTTATACATGGCCCAAAAAATTATTCACCTTTTTAAGGGAAATCTAAACGTTACGCGTTCTGAACAAGGCCGTACAACATTTACCATCACACTACCTCAAGTTTAATCTGCTTTTAATTTCGATTTAATTCCACTTTAATTCGGTAAAAATAGCTTTGCCGAATGAGAAGAATACAATTCCTGCTTTTATTTCTTTTCGCTACATCGGCGAGCAATATTTTTGCACAAAACGACACTTTACATTTAGATTTAATTCAGGCTGAAAAGCTCTTCCTGAAAAACAACTACGAACTTTTACTTCGCAATTATCAAATTGAAAGTGCCAGAGCAGAAATTATTACGGCCAAACTTTTCGATAACCCGCAATTAGAATATGAGAATTTATTCTATAACCATGAAACCAAAAAATTCCTGCAAACTTCTTACGAAAGCGGACAATATGCAGCTTCAATTTCTCAACTCTTTAAACTGGCAGGTAAACGGAATAAAAACATTAAACTGGCACAAACTGGCGTACAGTTAGCCGAATTAGAGTATTTCGATTTAATGCGAACGCTTAAATTTGAGCTTCAAAATACTTTTTACAAAAGCTATTTTGCCTCGCAATCGCTTAAAGTTTACGAGAATCAAATCGCATCTACCGATCAACTTTTAAAAGCCTACAACATTCAGTTAAAGGTTGGCAATATTGCCTTAAAAGATGTGATCCGAATTAAATCATTATTAATTGGTTTAAAAGCAGAACGCACCGAATTATTGAACGAACTGGAAGATAATTTTAAGGATTTAAGGTTAATGTGTGGCCTTCAGCCTGCTACTCCAATAACATTAATGTTGCAGGCAGTTAATCATAATCAGTCGTTAACTACCCAAATCAGTTACAACAATCTGTTAGATTCGGCACGAAATAACCGTTCGGATTTAAAATTAGCTAAAACAGATTTATTATATAATGAAGCCAATCTCAAACTTCAAAAAGCAATGGCTATTCCCGATATCGAACTTTCTTTAAGCTACGATTTGAAGGGTAACTATCCCGAAAAATATACTGGCTTAGGTTTAAAAATCCCAATCCCCCTTTTCAATAGAAATCAGGGTGAAATCAAGAAAGCTAAAATTGGAATAGATGCGGCAAATACAAGTATCAAAAGGCAAGAATTAATCCTCGAAAACGAAGTTTTTAACAGCTATAAAACCGCCATTAGAAATGAGCAGAGTTTACAGGAAATTGATCCAGATTTTAGTTCCGATTTCAACAAACTAATCACAGGTTTAATTAAAAATTTCAGGGAAAGAAACATCAGCTTAATTGAATTTCTCGATTTGTACGAATCTTACAAAGACAACACACTTCAGCTTAATAAACTTCAATACGAACGGATGAGTTCGAGGGCAGAAATCAATTTCGTTACAGGTTCAAATATCTTTAAATAATCAACATGCAAATCCTCCATAAAAACATCGTTAAAGGCATTCTTATTTCTTCAACTGCCTTATTTTTTGCCTGCAGCGAGCACAAAACCGAAACTCCAGTCGAAAAATTTGCCATAACCGATTCACTTCTTAACCGCCTGGTTATTGATACGGTTGAACAGGCGAATAATAAAACCGACCTGATGTTTTCGGCTAAAATTACGGCAAATGAAGAACGTCGTTCTGAGCTTTTCCCTATGGTGAGCGGAATAGTTAACCAGGTTGCGGTTCGATTGGGCGATGAAGTTTCGGGCGGGCAGTTATTGGCTACGGTTAATAGCTCGGAAATGGCAGGTTTCGACAAAGAGGTTATCGCAGCCAACGCAGAATTAAAGAGCGCAGAACGTTCCATGAAACAAGCCGAACAATTATATGAAAGCGGACTTTCTTCTGCCAAGGAATTGGAAGATGCAAAAAACGATTATCAGGTTAAAAAAGCAGAAGCTAAACGTTCAACCGCTGTACTAAAGTTAAATGGCGGCAGCAAAAATGGATTTTACGCCATTAAATCGCCCATTAAAGGTTTTATTATCGAAAAAAATGTAACCAACAACATGCAACTACGACCTGATCATGATAAAAGCCTTTTTACAATTGCAGATTTATCGAATGTTTGGGCTATGATTAATGTTTACGAATCAGATATTTCAAAAATAAAAACTGGTGATGCTGTAAAACTGACAACACTTTCTTATCCTGATCAGGTTTTTACAGGGAAAATCGATAAACTGTACAACCTGATCGATCAGGACACTAAAGTAATGAGCGCCAGGGTGGTTATATCAAATCCCGATTTTCTGCTAAAGCCAGGCATGTTGGGTACAGTAAAAGTTTCGGCAAGTACAAACAGCAATTTGCCCGTGGTAAACTCCAGCGCCGTAATTTTTGATGAAAACAAAAATTACTTGCTTGTACTGGATCAAAATAAAAAGGTAAGCATTAGGGAAATACAAATTGGCAGAAAAACGGCCGATAAAACGTACATCACTAGTGGTGTAAATGCTGGTGATTTAATTATCGCATCGAAACAGGTTTTTCTTTTTGAAAGCCTTAAAAGTCAATAATTTTTCATCAACCTATAAATTTCAGATAATGAATAAATTCATTAAAAATATTATTGGCTTTGCGCTTAAAAACAAGTACTTCATTTTCTTTAGCACCTTTGTATTAATTGTTGCAGGCTATTTAAGTTTTAAAAGCACTACAATTGATGCATTTCCAGATGTTACCAATACCAACATTACCATTATTACACAATGGCCAGGCAGAAGTGCCGAGGAGGTAGAGAAATTTGTAAGCAGACCTTTAGAGATTGCCATGAATCCAACAGAAAAGCGAACCAGTATCCGCTCCTCTTCTCTGTTTGGTTTATCCATTGTAAAAGTAAGTTTTGAAGATGATGTAGATTATGCAGAAGCCAGGGTTCAGGTAAATAATCACCTGGAAGAAGCAGATTTACCCGAAGGCATTCAGCCAGAAGTACAGCCACCTTACGGGCCCACAGGTGAAATTTTCAGGTACACTTTAAGTAGCGATAAAAAATCGGTTCGGGAGTTAAAAACTTTGCAGGATTGGGTGATTCAACGCGAACTGCTTTCAGTTTCTGGAATTGCCGATGTGGTTAGTTTCGGTGGCGAAGTAAAAACTTATCAGATTACGGTTGACCCGCAAAAAGCCATACAGTACAAAGTTAGTGCTACCGACTTATTCGAGGCCGTATCTAAAAGCAATATTAATGTTGGCGGCGATGTAATTGTACAAGGCGGCCAGGCTTATGTTGTTCGGGGTATCGGCGTTTTAAACAACATCGATGAAATTAGAAATGTGGTGGTTGACAACATTAACGGAACACCAGTTTATGTTAAAACCATTGCCGAAGTTGCCGAATCGGCCTTGCCAAGACTCGGACAGGTTGGAAGAGATAATGACCCCGATGTGGTTGAAGGAATTGTGGTGATGAGAAAAGGGGGTAATCCAAGTGAAGTAATTGCCCGTTTAAAGGAGAAAATCGACGACATCAATAACAATATCCTTCCAGGAGATGTAAAAATTAATGCCTTTTACGATCGTGAGGATTTGGTTAATTATTCGGTACATACCGTGATGGGCAATATGTTGGAAGGAATCATATTTGTAACCCTCATTGTATTCCTTTTCATGGCCGACTGGAGAACAACTCTAATCGTTTCCATCATTATACCATTGGCATTGCTTTTTGCTTTTATATGTTTAAAATTGAAAGGAATGCCTGCCAATTTATTATCGATGGGTGCGATAGATTTTGGAATAATTATCGATGGTGCAGTCGTAATGGTCGAAGGAATTTTTGTTGCGCTCGACCACCAAGCCAGGAAAATTGGCATGGAGCGATTTAACAAAATAAGTAAACTAGGCATTATTAAAAAAGCTTCGCTAGAGAATGGTAAGGGTATTTTATTTGCCAAACTGATTATTATTACTGGATTACTCCCAATTTTTACCTTCGAAAAAGTAGAAGGTAAAATGTTTTCGCCATTGGCATGGACATTAAGTTTTGCGCTTTTAGGCGCCTTAATACTCACGTTTACTTTAGTTCCTGCAATGGCGAGTTTGCTGCTCAAAAAAAATGTAAAAGAAAAACATAACATCTTTTTAGAATGGCTTACAAAAATTACCTTGAAATTTTACGATGCCTGTTTCAGTAAGAAAAGATTAACCTTCGCCATTTCCATTATCATATTAGTTTTTGGGGCTTTCAGTTTTAAGTTTTTGGGTACCGAATTTTTACCAAGTTTGGATGAAGGCTCCATTTACGTTCGGGCAACGGGGCCATTGAGTATATCGCTTAACGAAACCAAAAAGCTTTCGAATGATATGCGTAAAATCTTTTTGAGTTTTGACGAGGTTAAACAGGTAATGTCGCAAACAGGGCGGCCGAACGATGGTACCGATGCTACAGGCTTCTATAATATGGAATTTCATGTAGATATTTATCCTCGAAAGGAATGGAAACGCAAGCAAAGTAAAGAGCAGCTCATCGAACGTATGCAGGAGAAACTAAAAGGCTTCCCTGGAATAAGTTTAAATTTCTCACAGCCTATTTCTGATAATGTTGAGGAAGCCGTTTCTGGTGTTAAAGGCTCTATTGTAGTCAAATTATTCGGCGATAATTTCGAATTCATGGAAAAAGAAGAAGAAAAAATCGAAGAGATTCTGAAAACAGTTGATGGAATTGAAGATTTAGGGATTTTAAGAAATCTTGGTCAGCCAGAATTACAAATCAACCTCGATCAGAAGAAAATGGCCTTGTATGGCGTAAGCACGTCTGATGCAAATTCGGTAATTGAAATGGCAATCGGCGGTAAAGCTGCCACACAAATTTATGAGGGAGAACGAAAATTCGATTTGATTATCCGATATCCCGAAGATTTTAGAAATGATGAAAGTGCCATTGCAAAATTGCAGGTTCCAACAATATCTGGTTCAACTGTTCAGCTAGGCGAAATATCAAGCATCCGAAAAATTACAGGCCCAAGTATAATTTACAGGGATAAGCACAAACGTTATGGTGCCATAAAATTCTCGATCAGGGGTAGAGATATGGGTAGTGTAATTGCGGAAGCACAGGAAAAGGTAAACGCAAAAATTAAACTGCCCAAAGAATATAAGTTAGAATGGGCAGGCGATTTTGAAAACCAACAACGAGCTACCGCAAGATTATCTCAGGCCGTACCAGTAAGTTTATTGCTTATTTTCTTCATTTTATTTGTACTGTTCGGGAATGTCCGCGATGCCTTGCTTGTATTGAATAACGTTCCTTTTGCAATGATAGGCGGTATAATGGCGCTATTAATTGCAGGTGTAAACTTTAACATTTCTGCTGGCATTGGGTTTATTGCCTTATTTGGAATCTGTGTGCAAAATGGAGTTATTCTGATTACCCGATTTAAAAGTAATATCGTAACCTTAAAACATCATCCAACATGGACTTTTACCGATGCCATGAAAGATGGAATTGCCAGCCGCTTTCGGCCTGTATTAATGACCGCCATGATGGCCGCAATTGGCTTAATGCCCGCAGCACTTTCAACTGGAATTGGATCTGAAGCTTCAAAGCCTCTAGCCATTGTAGTTATCGGTGGTTTAATAACCAATACCATATTTAATCTTTTTGTTTATCCGATCGTTTTCTACTGGTCGTACCGCAAAAAAGTTGAAAAACTTAACGCCTCAACAATTCAATAAATTGTTATCTGAAAGCCTTGAATTTTATTCAAGGCTTTTTTTTTAGGAAAAATAATCTTCAGGAAAACCAATTATTCCATAAAGTCGTAAGTATGGTTACAAGCTGCTACTCTATGGGAAAGTTTTCCTTTCTATTTCTGCTTTCATTTTTTCTCTTGCTTTGCTTAAGCGCAAAGTTAACATCGTCGTTAATAAGCCCTGCCACCTCAATTTCATCAAAAGAAGATTTAGAAAAAGATAAAAGCGAAAAAATAGAAACTGGAAGTGAAGAAAAGAATGGAAACGAAGGTAAAGTTAAACCTGGCGAATTTATTTTAACCCACTTTACCAATTTTGCCTTCCTTCACCAAAGTAAAATCAGCTACCTTAAAAACAATCCTAATCTCCCAACCACTTATTCAAAAGTTTTACAGCAACCTCCTAAAAATTTTTAGTTTTTCGAATAATTAAACAATTCCTTAAATAAAAAATTTTAAAAATGCTTAAAACTAAACATACACTGATAGCGGTACTATGTATCTTATCTTTAACCTTCATATTCTCATCTTGCAAAAAAGACAAAGGTTACAACGACCAGGAAACGATAGTTCCAGGTCCTGATTTAAACGTTTACGCGCTAACTGCTGATGGCAAATTGCTATTGGTTAATGCTAAAAATCCTTCGAGTATTACCTCACAGGTAACTTTATCGGGTTTACAAACTGGCGAAACCATTTTAGGTGTTGATTTCAGACCTGCAACGGGACAACTTTATGGCGTGGGGAGTACCAGCCGTTTATATATTATCGATCCGAAAACAGGTATTTCGAGAGCTGTTTCTGCAACGCCATTTACACCCGCTCTTACGGGCACTTCTGTTGGATTTGATTTTAATCCAACCGTTGATCGAATCAGATTGGTTACATCAACAGGGCAGAACTTGCGCTTGCATCCAGAAACAGGCGCTGTTGCCGCAACCGATGGCGCAATTAACGGCGTAACAAATGCAAAAATTACGGCCTCTGCCTACACACAAAATAAAGCAGGAGCAACAACTACTGTTTTATTTGGTATTGATGTAGCTAATGATAAACTTCACAAACAGGATCCACCTAATGATGGTAAACTGGTTGAAGTTGGAAGTCTTGGTTTTGATGTAGAGGATGCGAGTGGATTTGATATTAATCCAGATGGAACTTCTGCGCTTGCGGCATTATCTGTTGCAGGTACTTCATCACTTTTCACTATAGATTTAACCAGTGGAAAAGCAGCTAAAATTGGTAATTTCACTCAACAGATTACTGGAATCGCAATTCCGACAGAACCTGTGGCTTACGCCATATCAGCAACAAACGATCTTTTAATTTTCAATCCGCTTGCTACAACACCAACGTCAATTTCGAAACCAATTACTGGAATGCAAACAGGGGAAACTATTCTTGGTTTAGATATGCGCCCAGTTAATGGTCAGTTATTTGCACTTGGCAGTACCAGCAGAATTTATACAATTAACGCATCATCAGGCGTTGCTGCTTTGGTAGGCACGGCACCTCTAACTACGTTACTTTCTGGAACTTCATTTGGATTTGATTTTAATCCAACAGTTGATAGAATTAGAATTGTAAGCAACACAGGCCAGAATCTACGTTTTAATCCAGCAGACGGTACCGTAATTGTTGATGGCAACATTTCGATGGCTACAGCAAATATTACAGGTGCAGCCTATACGAATAATGTTGCTGGCGCTACGACCACTGTACTATTTGATATTGATTCGCAAACGGATAGATTATACAAACAAGATCCGCCGAACTTAGGTACTTTAGTAGATGTTGGTGCGCTTGGCTTTAATGTGGAGGCCGCAAATGGTTTTGATATTGGCTCAACATCAGGAACTGCTTACGGATTATTTACTGTAGCTGGTGTTCAGAAAATTTATACCGTGAATTTAACTACTGGAGCAGCTGCCGCACTAGGCACAATTGCAACTCCAGCCAGAGCCTTTACCTTAGGTATTAGCTTATAAATAATTAATATATTAAAAAGACTGTATTATAAATTTCTAAAAACCTAATCCTGTTGAGCTTATCGAAACACTTAATATTTTCTTAAGTCATTCAACAATTTCAGGATTACAAATTGAATTTATAATGCAGTCTTATTTTTTTACTTATTTGATCAGCTGATCAATTACAGCATCTTCAACCAAATTCGGGAGTGTAACTCTTAACGTTGGTGTTCTTTCCATCTCTCTTTCGATGGCGAAACGAGCTTCTTTATTTCTGGCCCAGCTTCTTCTGGCAATACCATTGTTTACATCGAAAAACAGCATATTTTTCAACTTTGCAGCAGCTTGCGCCGTTCCATCCAACACCATTCCAAAACCACCATTAATAACTTCGCCCCAACCTACACCACCACCATTGTGAATGGAAACCCAGGTTGCACCTCTAAAGCTATCACCAATTACATTCTGAATAGCCATGTCGGCTGTGAAACGACTTCCATCATAGATATTACTGGTTTCCCTAAACGGAGAATCCGTTCCGCTTACATCATGATGATCTCTCCCTAAAATAACAGCAGCAGATAATTGTCCGTTTTCTATTGCATCATTAAAGCGAGAAGCAATTTTTACTCTCCCCTCCGCATCCGCGTATAAAATTCTACTTTTAGAGCCAACAACAAGTTTGTTTTCGGCTGCGCCAATAATCCAGTTGATATTATCCTGAAGCTGTTGCTGAATTTCCACAGGCGCATTTACCTTTATTTCTTCCATAACATCTCTGGCAATTTGGTCAGTTATTTCCAGGTCTTCTGATTTCCCTGAAGCACACACCCATCTGAAGGGGCCAAAACCGTAATCGAAACACATCGGCCCAAGAATATCTTCTACGTACGAAGGATATTTAAAATCAACCTTATTCGGAGCCAAAACATCGGCTCCTGCCCGACTACATTCTAATAAAAAGGCATTTCCATAATCGAAAAAGTAAGTGCCACGTTTACTATGTTCTCCAATACTTTTCGCCTGTTGTTTTAACGATTGCTGTACCAAAACTTTAAAATGCGCAGCATCTTCGGTCATCATTATATTGGCATCAGCATAACTTATACCTGTTGGGTAATAGCCCCCCGAAAAAGGATTATGTAAAGAGGTTTGATCTGAACCAATGGTAACTTCGATGTTTTTCTGATAAAAAGTTTCCCAAACATCAACTACATTACCTATGTATGCAATGGAAACGGTTTCTTTATTGCTTTGAGCGAGTAAAACACGAGAAACCAAAGCTTCTAAATTATCAACCAATTCATCCACCCAGCCTTGTTGTTTTCTTTTTTCTGCCGCTTGCGGATTTACCTCCGCACAAACGGTAATGCAACCTACAATATTTCCTGCTTTAGTTTGCGCACCGCTCATACCGCCCAAACCTGCTGTTAAAAAGATTTTTCCAGCAACAGCTGAACCATAAAAACCCTTTTTTCTAAAAGCATTCATCAAGGTAATAGCGGTTCCGTGCACAATTCCCTGCGGACCAATATACATGTACGAACCTGCGGTCATTTGTCCATATTGGGTTACACCTAATGCGCTAAATTTTTCTAAATCTGATGGTGAAGAATAATTCGGAATCATCATGCCATTACTAACGACAACTCTTGGCGCCGCTGCTGATGAAGGAAATAAGCCTTGGGGATGACCGCTGTAAATATTAAGCGTCTGCTCATCAGTCATGTTGGCCAGGTATTGCATGGCGATTAAATATTGCGCCCAATTTTGAAACACACTGCCATTTCCGCCATAAGTAATTAATTCTTGTGGATGTTGTGCAATTGCTGGGTCTAAGTTATTTTGAATCATAAGCATAATTGCAGCCGCATGCTTACAATTACAAGGATATTCTTCAATTGGCCTTGCGTACATTTCGTAATCAGGCATAAACCTATACATGTAGATATGCCCCAAACTGTTCAGTTCTTCCAGAAACTCAGCTGCCAATTCCGAATGCCATTGTTGGGGAAAATAGCGCAAAGCATTACGTAAACTCAGCTTTTTTTCGGTTTCATTTAATACCGCCTTTCTTACTGGTGCATGGCTAAGTTTCGAATCTCTTATTTTCTTATTCGGTAAAACCGATGGGATACCGTTTAATATCTGCTCTTTAAAATTCATTTGAGTCTATTTTACAGAAAGGATATGTTATTTTCTTTCGCTGCCTTTTCTGCCACTTTTACAATCTCGTCGTCTTTAACCATGTTTATCGAAGTTTCCATCATATCGTACATAATCTGATCCTGCTCAAGGTGTTCAATCTTCGTTCTTACAAAATCATGTACAGCCGCTAATATCTTACCTTGTTTCAAAGGTTGGTGATAATCTAGAGCCTGGGCAGCACAGAAAAGTTCTATGCCTAATATTTTCTGCACATTTTCAATAACCTGTAAGGCCTTACGGCCGCTAATGGAACCCATACTCACGTGATCTTCCTGCCCCAGCGAAGTTGGAATACTATCTGCACTTGCAGGGAAACAAAGTCCTTTATTTTCGCTCGCCAAAGCTGCAGAAGTATATTGCACAATCATAAATCCTGAATTTAAGCCTGTTTCTTTCATCAACAATTTCGGTACATTATTCGTATTTCCCTCTAAGGATAAATAAATTCTGCGATCGCTGATATTTCCGATTTCTGAAGCCGCTAAACAGGCGTAATCCAAAGGCATTGCCAGCGGCTGACCATGGAAATTACCTCCGCTAATGGTTAAGTCATCACTAAATATTACTGGATTATCCGTTACCGAGTTAAGTTCTATTTCGAGCACTTCATTTAAATGTGTCCACGCATTCCAGGAAGCACCGTGCACCTGAGGAATACACCTTAAAGAATATGGATCCTGAACTTTTGCACAATTTAAATGCGATGCGGCAATTTCCGATCCCTCTAAAAGTGTGCTGATTCTTTCTGCAACTTTGATATTTCCAACATAAGGTCTTAACTGATGGAGTTTTGGATGGAACGGTTTTTTAGAGCCTAACAAGCCCTCAATCATCATCGCTGAAATCACATCAGCAGAGATCAGCAAATTATACATCCGATCGACAACCATTACAGCATGTGCCGCAATAAACTGGGTTCCGTTTATTAGGGCTAAACCCTCTTTCGGACCAAGCGCTATGGGCAACAAATCATGTTCTTTTAGCAGTTCTGCTGTCGAAATTACCTTTTCTTTATAGGTTACTTTTCCAAGTCCGATTAATGGTAGAAATAAATGAGATAGCGGCGCTAAATCGCCGGATGCGCCAACTGAACCTTGTTTTGGGACAACTGGAGTAGCACCAATTTCCAAAAACCAGATCATCCGTTCTAAAGTTTCTAGTCTAATCCCAGAATAACCCTGAGCCAAAGCCTGAAGTTTCAAAATAAGCATTAGGCGAGAAATTTCTGTACTTATCGGTTCACCTACACCCACGGCGTGGCTTTTGAGTATATTCTCCTGAAGTTTACGAGTATCACCCTCCGAAATCATGGAAGTACAAAGTGGCCCAAAGCCAGTATTTACGCCATACACAGCTGCTCCAGCCCCTGCAATCCGCTCCACAACCTTGCTGCTTTCTATTACTTTCGCTCTTGTATCATCATTTAAAACACCCGATAATTCGCCTCTGCAAATTGCAAGTGCAGTTGCCGATGTTAATTTATCTATTCCGTAATTAAAAAACTGGTTTACATTCATATAGCAAAGATTTAAACAAAAATAACATCTATATTTGATACCTATAAATACCAATTTAATCAACGTTCAATAACCATGAGTTATCAATTAGAGCTTAGACATTTAAAATATTTCCAGGTACTTGCAGAAGAATTAAGGTTTAGAAAGGCTGCGGATAAGCTTTTTATATCTCAACCTGGATTGAGCAGGCAGATTAAGCAGATGGAAGAATTGCTGAATGTTGAGCTTTTTGATCGCACCAAGAAAAAGGTTGAACTGACCAGAGCTGGCATTTACTTAAAACAAGAAGTAGATCTTTTGTTCAGTCATGTAGAAAATATTAAAAAGGAACTCACGAATATTGAGGCTGGTAATCAAGGTGAACTTAGAATTGGCTTTTTAGGTTCTGCCGCACAAAAAATAATACCCGAATTAATTTTCAAGCTGAACAAAACACTCCCTGGTGTGAGAACCAATCTCGATGAAATGCCTAATAAACTGCAAATCGAGCTTTTGGATAAAGATATGATTGATTTGGGTTTCGTAAGAATTCACCAGTTCAAAACTGGAATTTCCAAGCACCTCATTCATCAGGATACTTTTTCTTTGGTTCTTCCAAAACACCACCCGATGAATAAGGCCAGTTTTGAAGCCGTTAAAAAGATCGCTAACGAACCCTTTATTTTCTTTTCTAGTGATGACAGTCCTTTTTATTATGATTTGATTATGGGAATTTGCGAAGACCATGGCTTTCAACCTAAAACTTTCCATAAATCGGTAAATGCCTTAACCATTTATAAATTAGTGGAAGAAGGACTGGGAATTGCCATTGTACCAACAGCACTACAATATGGTTATAAGGAAAATGTTAAGTTTGTAGAGCTCACCCACATTCCTCAGCGAACAGAATTATATATGATTTGGAAAGATTCAAACCGAAATCCTGTTTTAAAAAATGTTTTGGATTTGTTCGTAAACAAAGGATAAGTTGTAATCATCATCTATTTACCACCGCTTTTCATATCTAGACCTGCAATTTTAAAATTCTTATATTGCAACACTAATCATAATGAACCCTGCTAAAAACATCAATATTAAATCTATTGGTGCGTTTCTCTTAAAAAAAGAATGCATCGCTATCGTTTATCTCCTACTGGCAATTATAGCTAGCTCTAAGCAATATGTACACCATACTTTTAATAATTACCTCATTTTTAAATATGTTTACTGGCATACAATAGATTTTCAGAATTTATATAATAATTACCCTGAATATTTAGACAGCAACCATTACGGTCCGTTGTTTTCGGTTTTTATAGCGCCATTTGCGCTATTACCCGATGGATTAGGGATGGTACTCTGGAATGTCGCCAACATATTAATATTACTCTGGGGAATTTACAGTTTGCCAATATCCTTAAATAAACGCGCTGTTATCGCCTGGATTTGCGCTCACGAAACCTTAACTGCTTTATTTAGTTTTCAGTTTAATATCGCCTTAACTGGTGTTATCATACTCAGTTTTTCATACCTGTTAAAGAAAAAAGAAATCCAATCCGCATTTTTTATCGCCTTTGGCACCCTTGTTAAATTATACGGAATTGTGGGTCTGGCCTTCTTCTTTTTCACCAAAAACAAAGTGAAATTTATCATTTCAGGAATAATTGCCTTTACCGTTCTTTTCGCATTACCAATGGCAATTTCTTCTCCCGCCTTTATCATTCAATCTTATGGAGATTGGTATAACTCTTTAGTTCATAAAAATGATTTAAATGCTTCCTTAACTTCGTTTCAAGACATTTCAGTTATGGGCATGGCACGGAGGATTTCAGGCAATATTAACATGCCAAACGGGCCATTTTTACTAGGCGGATTATTGCTGTTTGCTTTACCTTATCTAAGAATTAAACAATATAAAAATCTTGCTTTTCGCTTAATGCTGCTGGCATCAACGTTAATTTTTACGGTAATTTTTAGTAGTGGATCAGAATCACCAACCTACATCATCGCATTTGCAGGTGTAGCCATTTGGTTTATCGTTCAGCAAAATCCAAAGCAACCTTGGGTAATTGCATTATTTGTATTTGCGTTATTGCTTACCAGCCTATCGCCAACAGATATTTTCCCAAAACCTGTTAAAGAATTTATTCGTCTATATTCACTCAAAGCTCTACCTTGCACCATCATTTGGCTAACTATTATCTATCAAATGATGAAACAAGATTTTGAATCTTATTTGATTTCCGATAAATGAAGAAATTAGTTTCCATCGTTATTCCTGCTTACAATGAGGCCGACAATGTTTTTGTAATTGCAGAAAGCATTAAAAGCGTATTTTCTACCTTAAATTATAACTATGAAATTATTTTAGTAGATGATGGCAGCGCAGATCATACACTCGAAAAAATAAGAGCGTATGCAGCAACTACAAATAACGTATTTTTTCTCGAGTTTTCTAAAAACTTCGGCCATCAGTTAGCCGTAAAAGCAGGGATGGATCATGCCTATGGCGACTGTGTAATTTCTATGGATTGCGATATGCAACATCCACCTGAGTTGATTCCTGATATGCTAAAAAAATGGGAAGAAGGCTTTGAAGTGGTGTACACCATAAGAGCAGAAGATAAAAATTTATCAAAAGGCAAAAGAAGTTCATCCAGTTTATTTTACAAAACTTTAAACTGGTTATCCGATATCGAATTAGAACCAGGTGCGGCGGATTTTCGTTTACTGGATCAAAAGGTTGTTAATGTATTCCGTAATTTCCATGAGAACGAACCTTTTTTAAGGGGCCTCGTTAAATGGTTAGGTTTTAAACAGATTGCAATTCATTATAATCCTGCGGCCCGTTTTTCTGGCAAAAGCAAGTATACATTCAAAAAAATGGTTAATCTTGCCTTGCATGGCGTTACTTCTTTTAGTATTAAGCCATTGTACACAGCAGTTTATTTAGGTTTTATATTATCGATGGCATCGGTGCTTTATGTTCCGTATATTATTTATGCATTTGCTAATAATGTAGAAGTTTCGGGTTGGGCTTCTGTAATTATGACAATTGTTTTCTTTGGTGGATTACAATTAATCATTTTAGGCATTATTGGTATCTATGTAGGGAAAATGTTTATGCAATCTAAAAACCGACCAAATTATATTATTCGTTCAACAAATATTCCAGTTAGATAATGATTCTTTTAAGTTTTGATATCGAAGAATTCGACATGCCTTTTGAGTATGGAAAGGACATCGCCTTTGCTGATCAGATTGCGATTTCCAGAGCAGGAACAATTGCTATTTTAGACTTATTAGATAAACACCAGGTTAAAGCAACATTTTTTTGCACCGTAACTTTCGCAGAAAACATTCCTGATTTAATTAATCGAATTACAGAAACAGGCCATGAATTAGCTTCACATGGTTATTACCATTCTGATTTTAAACCAGAGCATCTTTTACAATCCAAACTTAAATTAGAAGAACTTTCTGGTAAGGAAATTACAGGTTACCGAATGGCCAGAATGATGCCTGTTGATGAGCAAGAAATTGAAAAAGCAGGCTATACTTACAACACCTCCATCAATCCAACTTATTTACCAGGCAGATACAACAACTTTAATATATCTCGAACCTTTTTCACAAAGGAAAATGTGCTTCAAATCCCAGCATCTGTTAGTCCATTAGTTCGATTCCCTTTATTTTGGTTGTCGTTCCATAATCTACCCCTTAGCATTTATAAATTCTTAGTCAGCTGGACCTATAAAAAAGATCGATACCTTAACGTGTATTTTCACCCTTGGGAATTTACAGATTTAGATGATTTTGAACGTTTTGGCTTTCCTGCTTATGTGAGAAAAAATACTGGCGTTAAAATGGTTGAAAGAATGGATAATTTAATCAGTTGGATGAAATCTAAAAATTATCCCTTTGGTACCTTTCAAAATTTTATTGAAACAATAACAGCAAAATAATTAGCAGCTAACACTTAAACTGAAAGCTACTTATAAGTTTCTGCAAGTTTTAGCGCATTGTAAGCATTTACAATGCCACCGCTTATACAAAGTTCACTAAAAGGTACTCGTACATTTTGCCCTTTGTCGTTTGTGTTTTTTACCTTGTGCAATACCTTGGTAACCGAATTAATTATAATTTCTCTAACCTGAGCAGGTTTTAATTGTGGATAATAGCTTAAAATTAAAGCCGCTAAACCCGAAACAACTGGAGAAGCCATACTTGTTCCATCCAATTCCTCGTATTGATTGTTTGGAACCGTAGAATTAATCAAAAAGCCTGGCGCAAAAACATCTACATTATACTTACCATAATTAGAAAATTCGGCTTTTAAGCTTTCGTCATCCTTATAGGCGCTCGCCCCAACCTCTATCCAATTCGTTGCATGTGGAAGTTTGTATTTAGCAGAATCTAAAGGAACTGGTTTTACAACAGGCGTTCTATCCATACCTGGTCTCATCCCCATGCCATTTCCAGCCATTGGCTTTGGTGGCGTAAAATCAGCCAAAACTGGTTTTTTGTTGGCTATTTTATATGCTTCAGCTTCTGGACTATCGTAATATTTATTCGGGTAATTCTCTTCTACATCATTATTTTTTGCATCATTCCCTGCAGCGTGCACTAATAAAACATCCTTACTTTCGGCATACTTTATCGCCTCATCTACGGCTTTCTTATCCCATTTATAAGCTTTACCAAAGCTCATGTTTATTACTTTAGCACCATTATCAACTGCATAACGAATTCCATTTGCAACATCTTTATCGCGTTCATCACCTGTAGGCACAACTCTAATGGCCATAATGCTTACATGATTCGCTACGCCCATAATACCCAGGCTATTGCCCCGATTTGCACCAATTATACCCGAAACATGTGTTCCGTGCTGTGCATCAGGGCCTTTTACATCATTATTTCCGTAATCTCGTTGCTTAGAATTGGTGTAATCATCCCCCACCAATTCAGCACGCATGTCATATTTGGGGTTCAGGTTATATTTCAGCATGGCATCATACTGTTTGTAACCGTCTTTAATATTCTTATAAAACTTTTCAAAACCCCCGTCATCTTTTGATCCTCTGAAAATGATCTTTTTTACCTGTTCCTCTTCTTCATCATCAGCTTTATAATTACTTATGTTTTCTAAAGTCGAAATCTCTACCTTATTTATTTTAGCTACAGAATCAATAACTTTTTTAATTTTTATCAATACGGAAAACGTTTGACTTGCATCATCATATTTTTTGCCGAAATCGCCAACCATTTTTTTATAAAGCCTAAACTCTTCTTTTTGTCCGCTATCCAGAGGGGTTAAATTTGTTGTAGACTGATATTTTGGTGTATAAATCCGAAGTAATCTTACAAGTTCAAGATTATCAAATTCTAAATTACCTTTCTTAGAACCAATGAAATTCCATCCATGAATATCATCTATATAACCGTTACCATCATCGTCAATTCCGTTATCTGGAATCTCCTTTTTATTGGTCCACAAAACATCTTTTAAATCCTCATGATTGGTATCAACTCCACCATCGATTACCGCTACAATTATCTTTTGCTTAGGCTGCTTATCTTTAAGAATTTCGCGATATGCCTTATCTGTGCTAATGCCAAAAAAACCATTTTCAGCCAAGTCCAGATTAAACCAGTTAGCTGGCAGTTTAACGTTTTTATTTTGTGCAAAACTTACGGTGTTTACACCTATTAAAAACGCAATTAAAACAATCTTTTTCAGGCCAATATTCATCATAGCAGTATATACGTGGTACTACAATAATACGGTTTTATTGCCTTTGGCTTGAAAAATTTAGCATTTTTTAACAGACTCAAAAATTTACAAAACACAAAAGGGTTATCTCAAAATGAGATAACCCTTTTTATAATTAAAGCATGATAAATTAGTTACTATATCCAGGATTTTGTTGTCCTTTTAAAATCGGATTTGCATTTAACTCACTTTGTGGTAAAGGTAATACCAATTTATTGTCACCTGGCTGGAAATTCACAATTGCCCAGTGTCCGTTTCCTGCTGTTCTAACTACAGGAGTTTTGGTTCTGAGTAAATCGAAGAATTTAAATCCTTCGCCATAAAGTTCTTTACCTCTTTCAACCAAAATTTCGTTAATTAATGCCTGGCCAGTATTTGCTGATGGTGCTGTTGCCACGCCCGCTCTTTGTTGAATAGCCAGTAAAGCAGTTTTAGCTGCTGCTTCATTTGCTACGCCTTGTCTAGCTTCGGCCTCTGCCTCGATCAGATACATTTCAGAGGATCTGATGATCACTTGATTTTGCGCTGGAGTAGTAGAGAAATCGAATTTATTAATTAAAAATCCTTCCTGCCCTCTTCTTGCACCAATTACACCATTTACTTTAAATTGCTGTAAACGGATGTCGTTTGCTGCAAATGAATTAAAGAAGTTATCTGCTGCTCTGAAACTAGAATAGCCAATATCGAAAGGATCATAAAACGAGTTTACGGTTAAAAACCCAGAGTTATCATCTGTTCTTGAATTTAAAGCATAAATCCATTCTGATGATGGGTTGATGTAACCCGTCAATAAAGATGCACCAGTTCCAAGTGGTTTACCCGCACGAGCTAATTTTGCATATTTACTGGCATTTGGATAATCGCCCATGGTAAGATAAACCCTGGCCAAGAAGCCCTGAATAGCACCTTTAGTCATTCTATAAACACTTGTTTTTGTAGCTGGAATGTTTGCCTCCGCATATAAAAAGTCTGACAATATTTGTGCATAAACATCTTTAACCTTGGCTCTTCCAGATAAGGCATCGTTTGGACCAAGCGGCGCCAAAACTAAAGGTACACCTAAGGCTTCTGGATCTAGCGTATATGGCTTGCCATACCATTGAACTAACCAAAAGTAAGCCTCTGCTCTTAGGGCTCTGGTTTCTGCCAAATAACCGCTTTTTTGAACATCAGTAAGCGCAGATGTAGGAATATTTAGTTCAAACTGATTTGCATTAGCAATTACCCTATAATTTGATGTCCAATAATCCAATGGTTCAGAAGAACTTGAATTTTCGATAAATTGATAACCATTTATAAATCTGCTGTAATTCCCTGCTCCACTTACAATTAACACATCACCTCCCTTAACATCATTATTTAAAATCATGTTGTATTTAACAGAACCAGTAGAGAGATCATAAACCCCCGTAAGCGCTGCCGCAATTTTTTCAGGTGAAGAAAAGGCTTCCGCAGAGTTAATTGATGTTGTTGGTGTTACTTCTAAAAAGTCTTTTTTACATGCTCCCAAACTTGCAAGAAGAAGGATGGCACTATAAACTCCTATTTTATTAATCTTTTTCATAATATCTTATCTATATAATTAAAAACCAGCTGTTAAACCAATTGAAAAGGTTTTGATATTTGGAATATCATTGTTACTGGTTCCATCAATTGTTGATTCAGGATCGTACCCTTTGTGCTTAGCCAACGTAAACGGATTTTCGGCCATTACAAATAAGCGAGCAGTCGATAACATCACTTTATTAGCCCATTCTTTTTTCAAGGTATAACCAAGCGCAATATTCTTAACCCTCATGTAAGAACCATCATACAAAAATCTGCTGGAAGCACTATTCGATAAATCTGTATTTGATGTAGGTAAAAATCTAGGAATAGTTGAGCTCGTGTTAGTAGCCGACCATGCGTTTAATACATCTCTTGACATTTGCTGTCCAGGTGTAATACCATTATGCATTAATGCTGCATATAACGCATCATAAACCTTTCCTCCTAAAGAAAAATAAGTATAAACGCTCAAATCAAAATCCTTATAGTTTAAAGTATTATTGAAACCACCATAGTATTTTGGAAGTGCCGAGCCTAAGCCAGAATATTGTTTCGCTTCTGCGTAAACTTTAGTTGTTACTTTATTTCCAGAAGCATCATCCTTATACCACATTGCTCTACCATCTGCCTGATCGATTCCTGCATATTCTCTCAAATACCACTGGTAACGATCTCCTCCGATTTTTATCAGCTTAGTTCCATCAACAACTTCATCCTGTGTTGAGGCAACAATTTTGTTTTTAATTTTAGTGATGTTAAAAGCGATGTTCCAGTTAAAATCTGTTGTTCTAATTGGCGATGCATTGATAGCAAGTTCAATCCCAGTATTGTTCATCTCAGCCAAATTGGTTGTTATAGAAGTAAAACCAGTAGTTCTTGATAAAGGTTTTGCAAACAATAAGCCATCAGATTTCTTCTGGAAGTAAGAAATTTCACCATTAATTCTGCGATTTAAAACCGAGAACTCTAAGCCAAATTCTGTTGTTTTTGATTTCTCCCAAGCCAATTCACTATTAGCAAGCTGACTATAAGCCATACCTGCAAGACCTTCGTAAGCATTAGCTAAAGAGTATAAACCCTGCGCAGCATAGCGGCCAATATCATTGTTACCCGTAACACCATAACTCGCACGCAATTTTAAATCGTCAATGAAACGAACATCTTTCATGAAATTTTCTTGCTTAAGTCTCCATGCGCCACCAACTGACCAGAAGTTACCAAATTTATTATCTGGTCCGAAAGCCGAAAATCCATCTCTTCTAAAACTTCCCGAAAGGAAATATTTACCCTCGTAATCATAATTTGCTCTTGAAAAATAAGATTCAAATCGAGCTTCAGTATAAGAAGAAGATGCCGTTCCAGGCGTAGAAGCAGAAACCAGTTCAGTTTGTCCAGCGAAGCCATAGCCAGTAGCCATTGCGGTTATACCATCAAACTTATTACGATAAGCTTCCTGACCCACCAATACATCAAAATTATGTTTTCCAATGCTTTTATTATAGGTTAAAGTGTTAATGTAAGTTGTCGTAATATCTTCTTTTGAATAACGATAGCCTCTACCCTTAACTCCTACACCATTACCGTGTAATAAATTATAAAACTGGCTCTCTCTAACTGCTGAATAATCTAAACTAACTGTTGATTTAGCCGTAAATCCGTTAAGAAATTTTACCTGAGCAAAAGGTGTAGTTGTAATACGGGTAATTTTAGTTAAATAAGTATCTAATTCATTTAACCCAACTGGATTAAAATCAGGTGAAACTGGATTAACATAGCTATAGGTAGGATTACCGTTTGCATCCAAAACTGGGTTACCATTTGCATCTCTAACATATAAAGAGTAAATGTTAGCAACGATATCACCAAATCTTACTGGATTTGCACCACCACCTGCACCAGGAGGCGTGTTCTGTGTTGAACTGGCTAACGTATTATTGATACCGAATGAAAAGAATTTATTCACATCATTCGATAGGTTAAATTTCCCTGAATATCTTTTATAATCAGAACCAATTACGATACCTTTCTGATCGAAGTAACCACCAGAAACGTAATATTTAAGCTTCTCTGAACCACCACTAGCAGAAACATTCACGTCTTTAGTTTGCCCTCTTCTTAATACTTCATCTCTCCAGTTAGTATCATATAATAAAGATGCGCCAGGAGCTAAACCCCCACCAGCAACGAATGGATTTAATGTATTAAAAGGATTTACAGTCAATCTATTTCTTGTTAAGGTATTTGCTGCGATTGCAGCTGCATCAGGAGCTAATCCAGCAGCAATTCTCTGGGCATAATAGCTATCGAAATAAACCTTATAATATTCTTGTGCGTTCAAAACGTCGTGTTTTTCTACAGCTTGATAAGAGTAACCTCCAGTTATGCTAGCAGTAAATTTAGTTGCACCAGCTTTACCTTGCTTGGTCGTAATTAAAACAACCCCATTCGCCGCACGAGATCCATAAATTGCAGATGCTGCTGCATCCTTAAGGATCGTTACCGATTCAATATCATTAGGGTTTAATGAAGATAAAACATCAGCAGTTTGTGCTACAGACGTTAGGTCTAACCCTGAAGAGGTAACAGCGATACCATCAATTACGTATAAGGGGGTTGAGCCTGCAGAGATCGATCCAACACCGCGAACCCTAACTTGGGTTGCGGCTCCAGGCTGACCAGAAACACTGGTAACCTGAACGCCAGCTGCTGCACCTTGTAGCGACTTTTGAAATGAAGTATTCGGTCGATCTGCTAAAGTTTTGGCACCCACAACAGATGCTGCACCTGTAAAGCTTTCTTTTTTTACAGTTCCATAGGCTACAACAATCACATCTTCCAAATCTTTGGTATCCGCAGACAAAGAAACATTGTAAGTAGATGCTCCAGTTATGGTTTGCTTTTGAGGAACAAATCCTAACGCAGAGAATTCGATTGCTGTTGCATTAGAAGAAATGTTGATGGTGAAGCTACCAGAAGCATTGGTAACAGTCCCCACTTTAAGGCCTGTCAATTTTACACTTACACCAGGAAGGGGAAGTCCATCTTCTTTTGATGTGACCGTACCTGTCACTGTTCGATCTTGAGCCATTGCAGAAAATGCAAAAAACATCAAAACGAACAAACTTTGTAAAAGTTTTCTCATGAAATTTAAGTTTTAGGTTTGATTATAGTTAATAATCGCCTAATCTATACCATAATCACAGATAAAACAAATTTATAACCTAAAATCTTACAGAAAGTTGTAAATAAATATAACTAATAATACAGTTTTAAGATAAAAAAAACATAAAATCGATAAATAAATAGCAATCAACATAAATAAACATGAAATAATATATTTAATAATACAATAAAACTCATAAATAGACATTTTTCCAACTCATAAAAGAATATTTATTGAGTATTGAGCAGGTTAATCTACCAAATAAAAAAATATAACCTTTTTCATTTAGAGAAATAGCGAAAAAACTATCTTAGATAAAAGAATTAAAACATACCTCCAAAAAAAAAGAGCTGTTTATAATTTTAATAAAAACTATGATTTGTTTCCTTGTCATGTTTATGAGAAAAGCATATACTGCACGAATGCGTAGAGGAGTTTTGTTGAATAAACCATAATACTACCATCCCGGCATTATTAATAAAATACCATGTATCTATTTGCTGAGTAATGTAACACGACTGAAAGTTCTCTGCATTCCGCTTTGTTTTTTTAGCCTTAGTCTTTCCATGAGGTTATTGATGAATATGCATTTATAAATGCTGAGGTAATCCGAGTAATCTCTATAATAACCCTTAAATAAAACTGTAAACCTTAGATACCCTTAGATGCCTTAGCTGGTAAATGAATATCATTTCACCATTGTAGATTGATGTCTGGCTTAACCAACTTAAGCTTTGCGCTTTAAGCTTTAGTCTTTAAGCTTTTCAGCATAAATAATGGATCCGTTGAAATCCCAAGCATTCCATATTGGTCTTTTAACCTTACTCTATATTATTGATAAACTAAGCGTCTAACAATTTGCGCTCTTCCCTGTAATCTGAAGGAATTATATTAATAATCCTTAAAATGAAACTGGAAAACTTAGATTCCCTTAGATATCTCCTATGTTTACAAAGGCTTAAATTTGTGAATATAATTGAAGGAGGATGAGAGCACATGGATGTCTAAATAGCTTTTTAGCATATTGTATCTAAGAACTTGCCTCATCCTTTTCTATCTTTTCGAGTTTGAACAGAATGTAAGGAACCATGCTTCATGATATCCAGAATATCCAACCAGGAGAGAAAACGAAGAGAGATTCATCAATTACATTATAAGATAAAAGATGAAAAAAGTATTAAAACAAGTATTGGGCATAGATGTAGCCCAGAAAGAATTAGTGGTAACCTTAGGTAGAACACTGGAAGATTTCACTATCGAGCTTTATGCCCATAAGGTTTTTAAGAATAGTGATTCGGGGATCAGATCACTATTGGAATGGGTTAAAAAACATACGGATAATACGATAAATATTCGTTATGTAATGGAGGCCACAGGCGTTTACCACCAGAAAATTGCCTATCATCTGGCAGAAAATGACTATGAAGTAAGTATTATTCTGCCCAATAAGATAAGCAACTATATGCGCACATTAGAGAACAAGACCATCACTGATAAAACTTGTTCAGAAGCTATAGCCCAGTTTGGATTAGAGCGTAAGTTAGATAATTGGCAAAGGCCAAAGGCGGTGTATAGAAATCTTCAACAACTATCACGAGAGCGTGATCAAATTGTATCAGAAAGATCCATGGTTAAAAATCAGTTGCATGCAGAAAGTTCTGAAGCATATCCCTACCAGAAAAGTATAGAGCGGCTACAGGACAGAATATTTTTTTTGAATAAACAGGAAAAAGAAATCAAGCAAGATATCAAAGAGATTGTTAGCGAAAATAAAGATTTGGAGCAAGAAGTGCGGATTATGAGCTCAATACCGGGTGTTGGAGAATTGACAGCAATAATTGTTCTGGCAGAAACTAACGGATTTGAATTGATACGGAGTAAAAAACAGCTTACCAGCTACGCAGGCCTTGATGTAAAAGAAAAACAATCCGGTACATCAGTAAAAGGAAAGCCAAAGATATCTAAGAAAGGAAATCGAAGTTTAAGAAAGGCAATGTACCTGCCGGCATTAAGTGCTGTTAAATGGGACGAAAGATTTAAGGCAATATATGCCAGAATTGTGGGTAGAAATGGAATAAAAATGAAAGGGTTAGTCGCAGTACAAAGAAAATTATTAGAAATAATGTATATATTTTTTAAAAATAAAAATACATATGATACCCATTATCTTGAAAAAGAGAATAGCGTACAGATACAAGATCAGTACGCTATTACAGGCTAGTTCTAGACTGCCTAGAAAACAAAATTAATAAAATATTATTTGGAAATCAACACAGAATCTTAGATGGTAATTAATTCCTGTAACCCTCAACCACCTTGGTCTTTAAGCTTTGATCTTTAACCTTTCCGCTTTCAGCATAATAATGGAGCAATTGAAATCCCCAACCTGCTGTTTTAGTCGCTTAGCATCTAACAATCTGCGGTCATCCGATTAATCCCCTGAAATTATATTTAATAAGCTCTTATATGAACCTGGATACCTTTGATTCCCTTAGATATCTTAGCTGGTGAAATTAATTTTCAGTTACCCTTAACCACTTTAGTCTTTTAGCTTTCTGCTTTAGTCTTTCCGCATTAAGCATCATAAAAAAACCCTGTAAACAAAGAAAGCCTTGCAACAATTGTTACAAGGCTCTTCTTTTAAGATTTGGCACCGACCTACTCTCCCACGTGTTACCGCAGTACCATCGGCTCTGGTGGGCTTAACTTCTCTGTTCGGAATGGGAAGAGGTGGACACCACCGATATAGGCACCTAAATATTTTTATTTAAAGCTTAAAGGAGAAAGTTCAAAGCTTAAAGCCATTTGTATTTCGCTTTAATCTTTAGTTTCAGCTGTTCGCTTTATTAATATGATCATAATTTCAATTCTTCAGGCGTACTGTGTTTATTCAAATTACACATACCCTTGTATAAAACCAAGAAACCCTTGCAGTTGTTACTACAAGGGTTCTTTTATTAATCTGCATTAGCAGTTTAAGA